>JBKQPR010000091.1:0-40366 GCA_052144935.1 Bryobacteraceae bacterium | reverse complement strand
GTTTTCCGGGCGTTTTCCGGCTATCCTTTTTTCTGTCTGTAACCATTTGGGTGACCTCCTTGGGGTCGGTCTGCGAAGTTGCGATCTTGGCAGAACTACTGTTTTACCCCAATGTTCTTGGGGTCCCCAAATGGTTCACTGCGCCTCCGCCCTCACCCCACCGGCCGTACAGGCGCATAGCTCAAGAGTAATCGGCCGCACCCAGCCGAGATTGGGCGGCAGTTCTTCCATCGGCCCCATCCATTTCAATTGGAGTTCGATGTCCGGGTGCAGCCGGTACTTTTTCTGCACCGCGGCGATTTGCGCTCCCCGAACCTCGATTTTGCCGAGATCCCATTGCCCAACGCCGACTTCGCCGCAATACTTCATCCAGCCCAACCAGTTGGCGTCCACGCCCATGACTTCGGCGCCAACCCGGTCGGCGGATATGAAATCCGTCGAAGCGATCGCCACCCGTGACGGCACCACGCTGCCACCCGCGCCAAACGCACCCTCCACGCCTTCGAACCCATCGATGACGGCGACGCCCCAGAATGGCTGCATCCTTTGCGCCGTCAGATAAATGTTGTAGAGGCTCTGCCGGATACCCGCGTGATACCGGCGTTTGTCGCTCCAGTGCGCGGTTTCTTTCGGCGCCTGATGCAACGGCGCCCCCAGCACCATGTTCTTCACTGCCAGGCTCACTACCGCGATATTGTGTACCTTCATGACCGCCGACGAAATGATGAAGGCGTCCGGGTCAAAGCAGCGTGCTGCCAAGCGCGCCGGCACCACGTGCAGATCGAAATCCAGAAGCGGCATGATCACGTACTTGGCTTCCTGGTTGAAGTCCACCAGGCTGATCTTCTGTGCCTTATATTCCGCGCCGAGTGCGTTGTACTTGAAGTTCTCGAACCCCTGCATGGTTTCGCCCGCGGAGGATTCGCCGATCAACACCGGGCCTTTGAATCGCGGAGCGAGGTAGTCCAGGATTCCTCGGAGGGTATCCGCGTGCGTCACGCCGGTTTGGTTTACCGTCCCGACGTTATTCGGTTTGATGAGGACATACTTCTTGGTTTTGAGCTTGGGCCGGATCTGGTCGTCGATCGCCACCAACGCCTGGTAAGCGTTCTTCCTCCGGTCCTCTCCGTGGACGAGCCCGACCGCGGGTCGCGTCTCCAGCACCGGGAACGGATCGGGGTGAGGAGTAATCATGCGAGGCCTCTGTTTCGCCTCGCCCTGCAGATTGGGTTGCAGTTTGTTCAGATCCGGCTGGGTTTGCGCATTCCCGCGCCGGCTGCTGAGGATGGCGCTGGCCGCCATTCCCGCCAATTGAAAGATGCTTCTTCGTGAATGGTGTTCGGACACAGCGTCTTCCTTTCCCCTGCTAGCAGAAGAATAACGAATCTGAATCTCTTGTTCAAGCCTAAAGATTTAAGAAATCTTGGTAAAACACTTGGTAAAACGCTCGGTTACGCGCGGATGGGTGTAGATGTATACTGATTTCGGGCCGGATCGCCAAAGCGTGGAATTCCGGCCTCACAACAGAGAAAGGGGCCTGGAACTATGAAAGTAAACAGACGACAATTCATGGAGGCAATAGGGACGGGTGCGTCCGGAATTGCCATCGGTGCATCGGCAACGTCCACGGGATGTTCTCAGGCGGAAGGCTCGACTGGGCCGGTTCTGCAGGTCGGCGAGAATATCGCGGTAGTGAATACGCAGTACGGAAAGGTCAGAGGATACGTGCTCCGGGGCATCAATTACTTCCTCGGAATGCCTTATGGCGCGGATACCGCCGGGGCAAATCGTTTCATGCCTCCCCAGAAACCCAACCCCTGGACGGATGTGTACCCGGCGCTCTGGTGGGGCAATTCGGCGCCTCAGCACATGGATGACCGCTATGCCAATAAATACGGTTCGTTCCGGGATCATTGGAACTATTACGACGTAAACGAGGATTGTCTCCGGATCAACGTCTTCACGCCGGCCATCAACGACGGTCAGAAAAGACCGGTCATGTTCTGGATCCATGGCGGCGGGTTCACGGCCGGGAATGGGATCGAACAGGATGGTTACAACGGCGAGAACTTCGCCCGGTTGGGTAACGTCGTTTTTTGTTCCATCAATCACCGGCTGGGTCCTCTGGGGTTCTGCAATCTTGCCGGCGTGGGCGGAGAAAAGTTCGCTGCATCCGGGAACGTAGGCATGCTGGACATTGTCGCCGCTCTTGAGTGGGTTCGCGACAACATTGCCAACTTTGGCGGCGATCCGGGGAACGTCACCATCATGGGACAGTCAGGAGGCGGCGCCAAAGTCTGCAACCTCACTGCGATGCCTTCCGCCAAGGGATTGTTCCACAAAGCCGTGGTATTGAGCGGCGCATCCCGGAGGTCGGGAGAGAAGGCTTATTCCGAAAAACTGGGCGCTGCGGTGCTGAAAGAAGCCAAGTTGAGCCCCAGCCAGTTGGATAAGCTGCAGGCCATGCCCTGGAAAGACTTCTACGCCATTGCGACGCAAGCGCAAGAGGCCGTGGCAAAGGAAGCAGGGCCTGGGGGCGGCCTGACGCGTGGATTCGGTCCGGTAGTGGACGGCAAGATTCTGCCCCAGCATCCCTACGACCCCGAGGCTGCACCCACGGCGGCCGATGTGCCAATGATCATCAGTTCGGTTATGAACGAGCAGTCGCCGAGCTGGAATGATGCCTCGCTGGAATCGATCACCATGGACGGGGTGGTAGATAAGCTCAAGGAGCGGGCGGGCTTCGGTGTAGGCTTCGGCGACAAGGCGAAGGATATCGTCGATTCCTATGCGAAGGCGTTCCCGGGCAAGAAGCCGGTCGAAATCTGGTCCCTTGCCAGCAGCAACAGACAAGGCGTGGTGGCGCTGGCGGATGTGAAATCGAAACAGGCCGCCCCGGTGTTTGTCGATTGGTTCACTTGGCAGCCTCCCTTATTCGACAACCGTATGCGCGCGTTCCACTGCGTCGATATCTCGTTCTGGTTCTACAACACAGACCTGATGCTGACTCACAGTGGCGGCGGCCCGAGACCAAAGGCCTTGTCGGCCAAGATGGCCGGCGGTTTGCTGCAATTCATGAAGACGGGCGATCCCAATGGCGGCGGGCTACCTAACTGGCCCAAGTATTCCTCAGCCAAGGGTGAAACCATGGTTCTCGATGATACCTGCGAGGCCAAGGATGACCCGGACCGGGAGGCCAGAAAAGCCCTCCCGGTGATGACTTAAACGTTCCACGAGATGGCGCCGGGATTAATCCCGGCGCCATTCCCTACTTCGCGCTCGGACTGTCGTCCGCCTTCAAATCCCCGAGCGCATACTGAATCCCCGCCAGCATGTGCTCCAGGAATGGCCCGATCGCGTAGACCGACTCGTCGTGCCCGTGCGCCTCGTAAAACACCCGGCCACGACCCTCGCGGCGGATGTAACTCAACGCGTAATCGCCATCGGTGCGCTTGTTCGTCTCTTTCGCTTTGTCCTCGTCGCTCATCTTGGCGTAGTCAATGCTCGTGAGCACGTGTACGTTCTTGCGTGAGAACGAGTCCTGCGCGAAAGTGTAGGTTTCGTCGTGAATCTGGTATTCCTGGCCGTGGAACATCGCCGTCAGCGGGCTCTTGGGGTCGTCGATCTTCACCGTGATCAACTGCGGATACACCCAGTGAAACTTAAAATACCCGGCGATCATGTGATTGAACTCCGGCCACAGCGGCTGGTTAATCTGCGGCGCCGCCGACATCACGGTGGCGAACCGCGCGTTGAAATCTGCCTGTGCGACCTTCCCCGCGTTGGCGGTGTCGAGTTTGGCGAACCAGGTGTCGGCCAGCGCGTCAAACTCAGCGAGCGTCATCTTCCCGTCGTGATTGGGGCACGCCTGCGTGATCATTTGCGACGCGAGATACGGGTTGCCACCACGTCCGCCGCCCGGGGTTCCCGCCGGAGCGCCATGGTACGAGTCCGTCGCCGCATGGATGCCCGCCAGTCCCTTGCCGCCGCGCACGAATTCGAGGAGCGCCTGCCGCCGGGCCGCGGTTGCCGCCGCATCATTCGGATCGTCCAGGAACAGCCCGGTGGTGCTGTCGAGAAACAGCAAATCGTACTGCTTGAGATTCGCGGCGTTGATGTCGGCCGAATCGTAGGTGATGGTGGTCGACCATGCGCCCGTCTTCACGCCGAGTTGCTCCACCATCTTCGCCGCCAGCGGAATCGAGGAATGCACGAATCCCTTCGCCGTGCACAACACCAGCACTTTGCGAGGGTGTGCCGGCTTCGCCGGTGCAGTCTTCGGGAAGACCGCCATCATGGCGTCTACATCCGATTGCTTCGGGATCTGATTCTGCGGGCCGCGCGCGTTGAAACCCGCCGGGAGTGGAGCCGGCGGCATCGCGGTATTCAACGCGGCCGTCAGTTGCTCCACGGTGATAACGCCGCTGTGCGCGCTATCGGCAGCGGCGAACCATTGGTCGAACGCCGCTTTCATTTCCTGGCGCGTCACCGCGCCGTCCTTATTCGAGTCGAGAGCGGTGAACACCGCGCCTCCGACACCGCCGCGGCCGCCTTGTGCGAAAGCCGCCATCGGAACGAGAAACACCGCCAACCAGGCGGTTCGAGAACTACGGAGTTCCATTATTGCCTCCTGCGTGAATAAACTATAGAACCATGCGCCGCGCTGAGCTACCGCCGCGGCGATCAAACCCTCAGTTTCGTGCGAACCTGGATGGGCTTACGTCCATAAGGCGCCGGGGCGAACATATCTCCGGCTTTCAGGTCCAACTGCTTGGCCAAATTGACGCTGAAGTTGATGTCGGCCTTGGGACCATTGCCGTTGGAGCCGAACGAAAACTTCGCGCCTTCGTCTTTGGCGATCTTCAGGAACGCCAGGCTTGGCAAGTGCATTCCGCAGTCGATTTCGCAGGCGATGCCGTTGACCTTCAAGGCGCGCGCGAATCTCCGCATGCGCTCCTCGGTCCATAGTTTTTCAACGTCGGCGTTGAACTTGCGCGGAATCCACGTAGGATGCGCGAAGATATCCAGCGGTTCGCGCTCGCAGATCTCCACCATCCAATCGACATACATCTTCATGAAGGCTTCTTCGTCGTTGCCAGGATCGTATCCACCGGTGAAGGCCTTCTGACGATTGCCGTTGGCGTCGCGAACCGTCATGGCGTCAGTGAGAACATAATCGAGCTGGGCGAAGACCTCTTTGGAGAAGCAGGGCATCCAATCGATCCACTCCGCCTGCACGCCCTTATATACCGGATAGGGGTCGAGTTGGGCGATCCACGCCTGAATCTCGGCGTCGTTCTTCAAAACTCTTGGATAGTCGTTTTCTTTCGTGCCGGCATGCTCCGCGACACCGTACTTCACGCCGCGCTCCTTCGAGCCGGCGGCTATTTCATCGAGCGTCAGGGTGTTGAGGTGCACATGGTAATCGACGATCGGAAAACCCAACCCGAAAGAATCCGATTGAGCTTGTCCGGAAACGGGGCCGGCCGCCAGTAACATGGCAGCCGCGCCCCCCAGGAATTCACGTCGCGATGCAGAGTTCATGAGGCCTTCCTTGCGGCAGGCTGAACGCCCGGATTAAACCGCTTTCGCCGAGTTCCCATCCCAGGCAATGGTGCGGCCCTGCTGGATTGCGATAACCCCCAGCAGACACGGAAGCGAAGAGTGGAATCCGATCTCGATATCGCCCACCGGTTTCTGCCGGGATTTCACGCAATCGAGGAAATTGCGGGCGTGTGCGATGGTATCCGGATCATCGGTGTAATTTTCAGCGAACGGCCGGACGCGGGCTTCGATGGGAGGCCCGAGGTCCTCCGCCGCGCGGCCAAACCCTTGTTGTGCCGCAGCACCGGCGCGGGCAGTCTGCGCAGTGGGAGGCGGAGGCGTCCGCCTTGGCGTGGGGCGGATGATAAAACCGGAGCGGTTCACCATCAGGCATCCCTTCGCGCCGAAGAAATAGGTGCCGTGGAAGGGGAAGTCCTGGTTGGGCAGAACCGCGTTGGTAAACGTCATGATGAAGTCGGCGTATTGCCAACTGATGTTGAACGCCTGCGGAATCTGTTCGTGTTGCGGGTCGTAGACAGTTACGTGCTGCCCCGCGGCGCTGGTCAGGATGGGCCCGCCCAAATCCTGCTTCATGTACATATGCGCGACATCGGCAAGGTGAACGCCCCAGTCGGTGACCAGGCCCCCGCCGTAATCATAGTAAGCGCGCCAGGAGCGCTGCCGGCTCGGCCGATAGGGGTGGCGCGGCGCCGGGCCTTGGAACATCTCCCAATCCAGATCCGCCGGAGCATCCTGGTTCGGCTCGGCCGTGCGGGCGTATCCTCCTTCATACAGCAACTGCACATGAGTTACTTTGCCCAGCAGACCATCCTGCACCAGCTTGGCTGCTTCTTTGAAGGCCTCTCCCTGGCGTTGCTGGACGCCCATCTGCACCACACGATTGTACTGGCGGGCAGCCGCCACCATTCTCTGTGCAGGTTCCAAGCCGTTGGAAATCGGTTTCTCGACGTAGACGTCTTTGCCAGCAGCGCATGCCTCCACGGTGATGGGGCTGTGCCAATGATCCGGGGTGGTCACCAGCACGGCGTCGATGTCTTTGCGCTCGAGGATGCGCCGGTAGTCGCCATAGGCATCCACCTTGGCGCCCCCGCCCTGCTCACTCAGCCGCGGGATGGCCGCGTCGAGCCTGGTCTTGGCCACATCGCAAGCGGCCACGAATACGCAGTCTTTATTTCGGAGGTGAAATCTTGAGACCATTGTGCCGCGAGTCCCACAGCCAATCAGCCCCATCTGAATCCTGTCGTTCGCTCCGAGAACGGAGCGCGATATTGCTGCCGCAGCCGCGGAAGCCTTCAGAAATGTGCGTCTGTTTTCCATTGTGAATCGCTCCTACAGGTTGATTCCGGACCGAAGGTCCGGTGTGTCGAACCTAGTGCCAAGGAGAATTAAGCCAGCTGCTACGGGGCGCGAAGGCCCAGCCACATCCTGGACTGCCCCAGAAATCGAACGCCAAATCCTTTGAGCAAACACGACCACCCGGCCGGGGAGAGCAGGTCGGCCAAGACTCCAACAACTGCCCGGATCTTGAAAATGTTGCAGTTGAAGGTTCGTCAGACTGACATTGCCGCGCTGCACAGGGGGACTTGCCTGGCGCGAACTGGCCCAGATACGTTGTTTGAAGGGAGCTGTGGCGTCATATAACGACGCCACAGCCCCCTCCGGGCTGGAAAGAGCATTTAGCTCGCGATCACCAACCGACGCGCACCTCCAGAAAAATATTGCGGGAAGTGGCGGCGCCCGTAGCTGCGCCAAAGCCTGCGTTCGCCGGCAGCGAGCGGCCGGAGTTTACGACCCCATTGGTGTACTCGGGGTTCGCCAGGGTCATGCTCGTCGGGTTGTTGAACGTAGCTGTATTTGACCGGCCCGTGATGGGCTCGGCGTTTACGGCGTTGAAGATGTCCCCCCGGAACTCGAAGGTTTTGGACTCTTTGAATTTCCAGAAGTGGAACCTGCGCACAACGGACACGTCCGGGATGATCTGGGGGCAGTACCGCATGTAATTGCGGCCCGACTCCAGTTGGACGCTTCCATAGCCCGGTCCTGTTACAGCATTTTCATTGTACCCGTCAAGCCGGGTGCCGCAACCGTTGCCGATGCCTTGGCCAATAATCGGAGTGCCGCCAAAGTCCGGAGAACCGGTAATGTTGACATTGCCTCCGTTGGTTTGGTAGGAGTAACCGATAGTATATGCCAATCCCGATTGCGCCGTCAGAACCGAGGAAATCTGCCAGTCCTTCGTGAGCTGGTGAAGGAAACCACCTCTGCCTTCCACGGCCGGGACGAACCAGGTGATGTTGGCCTTCAGGAAGTTCGGTATCGGATCGAGGGTCGAATTCAGCGCCTCGTACTGCTGCTCATCGGACCGCAGCGCCAGCGCGCCGTTCTGCCACGCGTACCGTTGTACCAGGCTGGTGTTGCCCTTGAGCTGGATTCCGCGCGTGTAATTTAACATGAACGAGACATTGTTGCTCAACCGCCGGTTCAGGCTCAACTGGATCGAGTGGTAGATGTTATAGAACTTCGGCGCATTCATCGAGATTGTTCCCAAGCCTTGGTACGGCCGGAGCAGATTCGTGGTGTAAGCCGTCGCCCCTGGAGTGGTCGAAGTGCCGAGCGTCGGGTCCTGATACTGCGGCAGATAGGCCGTGCCGAGGGGTATCTGGTTCGAAAGTTGTACCCCTTGTCCCTGCGTCGCCCCAAAGCGGTTATACGCGTAGTAACCCACATAGGACACATCGGCGACGATCCCGCCGGGGAGCATTTTCTGGACACCCATATTATACTGGAGATTCGCCGGGATCTTGGCGTTGTATTGGATAACGACCATCGACCCGACCGGTAGCGGGCTGAGCCCAACTTGGCCGACCGTCTGCAATTGCCCGTAGTACAGGTTCTGATCCGTAACGGTTGTGCCGGTCGCCGACGTCACGCCCACGTTGCCCGGCGTGTTGAATACCGTGTTCCCATCGGGACGGTCGTGGTACAGTCCGATGCCGCCGCGGATCACCCAGGACGATTTCCCCGTGACGTCCCACGCAAACCCGAACCGCGGTTCGACTGCCAACGGCGACCAGACGGAGTTCGTGAATGCTTCCCCGTGACCCGCCGAAAGGACCCCGTCCGTCGGACTGCCCACGCCCGGAACCGGGGTCCCGATCAACACCTGCGAGTTCGCGCCCCCCGACGTGATGACCTGGTGGGTGATCGGATTCATTGCGTCGCGGTTGTTGCCGGAGCACGCCGTAGCGCCGTTGGCGCAGCCGGCGGTATAGAGTACCTGCGCGTTTGCCGTGGTGTATTGGCTGGGGAAGAAGTTCGACATCTGGCCGAACGCATCGTATTGCGGCGTCATATGTGTGAACCGCATCCCGTAATCGAGGGTCAGGTGGGGCGTCACTTTCCAGTTGTCCTGGATGTAGCCGTCGTAGGTGTTGTAGAGCCAGCTTCCTTCGACGTACGTCGATTGCTGCAGATACTGGTCGTAGGTACCGAGGACCGCGTTGGAGAAACCGAAGCCGCTGTCCAGGGGGTTGTTCGTGTCATTTCCGAAGTTGATGTAGCCCTGCCAGTACAGGTTCGCGAGACCGCCCCCCGCGCCCGTATTCTGCGCCTTCCAACTGTGGTCGAGGTAGAACCCCGCCTTAATGGTGTGCTGGCCCCAGATCTTCGTCAAGCTGACTGAGACGTTCTGCGTGTGGTTGACGTTCAAGTAGCTGGGGAAGAGCAGGTTCGGCGGGCCGCCGGAGACTAGGCCTCCCCATCCCCAGGCCGGAGGAATGTTAAGGGTGCCGTTGCTATATTCCGGGGCCTTGCTTCCTTGGGTCTGCATGATCGAGTAGGCGTAATAACCGGTAGCCAGCTTGCCCGCATTCGGGTACAAGTCCGGGAGGGCGCTCAGAGTGTTGCTGCGGTTGGCCGCCGGATCCGCGAGGACGCCGCTGGGCTGCCCGCCGCCTGCCAACTGGTTCTTGATGGTGCCGTAGGTCGCCTCAAAGACCACCGTCGGCGTAATGACCCAGTCCACGGTGCCGGTGACGTTGAAAATGATGGGGATCGGGGTGTAATAATCGTCGAAGCCGGGGATCGGGCCCGGAATCACCACTGGGCGTTGCGTCTGCTCGTTGAACACGCCGCTGAACCGCAGTTTCGAGGTCGCATTGTAGTCGAGGTGGAAAACCGGTTGCGTTGTTAACTGAAAGTACGAGGCTCCCTGTTCCGCATAGTTGTAGGACACCCCCGGCGTTGTCGGCAGATTCGGCAGCGGATATTGGTTGAGCACCGCTACGCCCGGAGCATACAAACGGTTGGCCGGAATGATGTTGCCCGGGAAGGGGTTACCGGTCGTGTTGTCAATGACGTTAGGAATTGCGGCGCCCTGGTTGTTGAGGCTCTGGGAAAAGTTCCCTGCACGCTCGAGCGACGTCGGCAAACGCAAAAAGTTGCCTATGTTGACATTTGTAGTCGACGGCCGGAACTCGTCGGCGACGAAGAAGAACAGTTTGTTTTTCCCATTGAAAACATGCGGGATGTAAACCGGTCCCCCTACGGTGAAGCCGTAGGTATCCGTATAGCTATACGCCTGTTTGGTTCCGTTCTTCTGATTCGCCCACGTCCTGGAATTCCAGTTCGAGCTGGTCCAAGCACCGTAGAGCGAACCATGGAATCCGTTCGTGCCGCTCTTGCTCACGGCCGTGATTTGTATGCCGCTCGCTCTGCCGTATTCCGCCTGAAAGCCTGATGTGAGGACTTTCACCTCACCGATCGACTCGATATTCAAGCTCAGCATCTGGCCGTTGTTGCCCGTGTCCATGGCTGAGACGCCGTTCATCTGGATGTTGTTCTCGTTGTTCAGGTCGCCGATCCGGCCGTAGTAGCCGCTCGAGTTCAGAGTAACGCCCGGAGCAAAGACGATCGCATTCGCGAAGTTCGAGTGGCCGATCGGCAGACTTTCGATCGCAACCTCTTCGATAACGCCAGAGTGCTCACCGCTCTGGGTCTGGACAAGCGCCGCTTCGCCGGTTACCGTAACCGATTCGGTGGTTGCGCCTACTACAAGCGTTATGGGCGGGACGCCCACGCGATCGCCGCCGGTAACCAGGATTCCCGTTACCCGCTCGGTCTTGAATGACTGGGCGCGGACCTCGACGGTGTACGTGTCAGCCGTGATATCCGGGAACACGTAGTCCCCTTCCCTGTTGGTGGAGACCGGGGCGCTTTTGTTCCCGTGCACCTCGCTGATGAGGGTTACATTCACGCCGGGGATAACGCCTCCCGACGAATCGACGACTCGTCCTGTTACCGTGCCGGTTGTGACCTGTGCCAGTGCCAAAGGCGCCAGTAGGAACAAGGCCGCGACGACGCCGGCGATCCTCCTCAAGGTGCTGCGTATCATGCTTTACCTCCTCCCGATCCTCGTGGATCGGGACTCGGCGCCGGGCACAGACAGCCTCCACACGGTCTGGTGCGGTGTGTCTAGTGCGGTGCGTCGACGCGGATACCCGTACGCCTCCGTTACGACTCAGTTTGTCGGACCCCACCGCTCACCCTGGCGCAGCCCAACGCCTCAAACAAGCAACAAAACTCCCACAGGGACTACAAAACGGGTCAAATATCTAGCGGGTCGATTGTACAACAGATTTACAGATTTTACTATCTAAAATTACATCAGGAATTCTCCTGATCGCTGTGGCGTATTTCTGCACCGAGCTGAGCGACTCACCCAATTTGCTCCGTAAACGGACTGCCGCAGCGTCCAGAGCCTTGAGCACCTTCCATGCGAGTGAGATGGTACGTGCTGGGGTAGGCTTGCCTGCGCTCATGAAGCTACTCGGGCACGTTAGTCCCGAGATGACGATGCGCTACGTCTGCGTTGCTGGAAGCGATCTGGCCCCAAAAAATGGCTCCCGCGAAGACGCTTGGGTGTACAATCGACTCAACATTGGCCAATTATGGTCAACCAGATCTAATAGTCGATTTTGGATCGGGAGGTTTCGCATGAGCGGTCACGGGTTTTCGAGACGCTACTTTTTCTACGGATCTCTTTTGTCTGCGGCCGTCCCCGCCGCGGGTTCCGGCAACAAGGTTTCGTTGCCGCCGGTGGGATTCAAATCACTTAACGAGAAGCTCAATATCGCGGTCATCGGCCTCGGCATGAGGGGACCGCAGATTCTGCCGGGTGCGGCGGCCAGCGAAAATATCGTGGCGCTGTGCGACGTAGACGACGAGCGCGCCGCGCCGACTTTCGAACAGTATCCGAAGGCCAAGAGGTACAAGAACTGGCGCAAGATGCTCGATACCGAGGGCAAGAGTCTCGACGCTGTGATGGTAGCTGTTCCGGACCACTGGCACACCCACATGAGCCTGGAGTGCATGCAGCGGGGAAAGCATGTCTACTGTGAAAAGCCGTTGACCAGAACGATCTGGGAAGCGCGCCTGCTCGCCGAGGCCGCGGCGAAATACAAGGTCGCCACCCAGATGGGCAATCAGGGCTTCAACCATGAAGGAACCAAGACGGCTTGCGAGATCTTCTGGTCCGGGGAAATCGGCGACGTCCGCGAGGTGCATTCTTGGACGGGTGGGGGATCCGGGGATCGCCACTATCCGGCGAGCGGTCCGCCGGAGCAGCCTGTGCCGGCGGCACTGGATTGGGATACGTGGCTGGGTCCCGCGGCGGCGCGGCCCTATAACGCGGACATGAGGAGTTGGCGCAGCTTCCTGGATTTCTCCGCCGGAGGAACCCTGGGCGACTGGCTGGTTCACTGCCTCGGTCCGGCCCACCTGGCGCTGAAGCTCGATCAGGCCGCCCCCATCAGCGTGGAGGCCCGCAACGTGGTGGAGAGGAACGCATTCAACTGGCCCGCTAGCGACGAAGTGGTGTACGAGTTTCCAGCCCGCGGCAACCTGCCGCCGGTCACGATCCACGCGTACCAGGCGATGCGCGGCGACTTCAAGAATCCGGAAGGGATGGCGGAGACCGACAGGCTGCTGCCCCCGGCCGACAACCTGGCGACGGACAAGAATCGGGCTTTTGTCGACGGCGGCGACGGAATGCTGCTGGTCGGCAACCAGTTGGACGTTCATGGGCAAAAGGCTCCACCACCGCCACAAACCGGCCGCGCGCCGGCTGGCCGTGGCCGCGCTCCCGTGCAGCGGCCCGGCGACCGTGGTCCCGGCAACGGGACCGTGTTCGTGGGCTCCAAGGGGCACATGGCCACTTCCGGCCGCGGCGAAGGTGTCTGGCTGCTCCCCGCATCCAGGTGGGCCGATTACCGCCTGCCTCCGCAGATACTGCCGCGCGGAGTCAACCATCAGCAGGACTGGATTCGCGCCTGCAAGGGCGGCGCGCCGGGAGTGTCCGAATTCGCGGTTACCACCAAGTACATCGAGTGGCTGGTTCTGGGTGCGGTGGCGCTGCGCGTTCCCGGCAAGCTGCTGTGGGACGCCAGGAACATGCGCTTCACCAACAGCGAAGAGGCCAACAAATATCTCAAGCCGATCGAGCGTAAGGGTTGGGAGCTGAAAGTCTAAAGGCACTCGCATCGTTGCGATTCCTTCTCCGCGCAGGACACGTGGCCTTCTCCTGCGCGGTTCGCGTGGGTGCAGCTATACTCGCAGCACGATGCGAAAGTACGTTCGGCACTGGTCTCACCTTAGAACACGTATTTCAGACCGAACTGAATCAACCGCGGCGCAACCGAGGTCGCCGTGATCACGCCGAAGGTCACAGTCCCGAGCGTGGTGCCGGGATTCGAAAACTGCGGATGGTTCAGGGCATTGTAGAACTCCGCGCGGAACAGCAGGGTAGCCGCTTCGCGGAGTCCTCCCACAACCGTGGTCTTGCCCAGCGAGATATCCACGTTCCACTGCCCCGGGCCATCCATGACGCCGACACGGGTGTTGCCGTATCCGGTTGACCCGTCGCTTCCCACTACTTGAGCCGGGCAGATGATCGCAGTGTTGATCCATTGTCCGAGGCGCGACGTGGTCGAACCCGAGGTCGCCAACTCCGACGTGGAAGCGCCGGGGCAGAGTGTGACCGTCGAAGTCCCCGCGTTGCCGTAGACGCTGCCACCCGAAGGGTCGGTCAGGGTCAGCGGGGTTCCGCTTTGGAAAGTAGCGATGCCCGAAAGCGTCCAACCTTTGAGCCACAGCGAGTTGCCCCCGCGAATCTTCGCGAGGAACGGGAAGGGATAATCGAAGTTGGTGATCAGCCGCTGTGTCCGGTCGAAAGATGTGCGGCCCCAGGGGAACGAGGCAAGGCTCTGGTCGTTGTAGATATCCGTATTGCTCTCCGCGCGGGAGAGAGTGTAAGCCGCCTGGAAGGAAAGGCCCGCAGTGGCGCGCCGCCGTAACGTGGCCTGGAAACTCTTGTAGGACGAGGCGCCGATATAAGCGGTGTCCGACAAGGCGGTTGGTGTCTCGCCCATGAAGGGAACACGCATAGCCGCATTCACCGCGGTGTTGGTCGTGATACAGTCCGACGGATTGCCATCATACCCGCAGTTGACCGGATTGGACGTGCTGGCCAGCAGCGGCTGATTCAACCCATGCGTATCGAGAAGATGGGCTCCATGCGAGCCCACATAGCCGGCATCGATCGAAAGCGTCTTGGTCAAACGTTCTTGCGCGCTGAAATTCCATTGCTGCAACAAGGGGATTTTGAACTCCGGCCCGATTACCGAATCGGAGAGCATCGAGGTCGGGGTGCGTGGAATCCAGCCCAGCGTGGCGGCAGGGAAGGGGTCTGCAAACGAGGAGGCGCCATTGGCGGAGTCGGTGTTGGTGAACGCCTGAGCGAATGGCGGTGCGGAAGACGCGGGCGTTCCGTTGCGGGTTCCACTGATGGGAACGGCCTGGTAGAGCCAGCCGTATCCGCCGCGCAGCGCCAGGCGTCCCTGGTTGCCATTCGGCTGCCAGGCGAAGCCGAAGCGGGGAGCGAAATTCGCGCGCGGCGGTGCATTGGCATATGCCGTGTCGTTGGGGCGCACGAAAACCCCGGTGGGCAGCGGGCCGAACGGCTGCCCCGTGATGGGGTTGATCATATTGGGGTCGTAGTTAGCCGCGACGGTGTACCCGATCAGCGTACCGGAAGCCGGCGGAATCGGCATTTGTGCTAACAGCGAGGGCCACACGTTGCCCAACGTGCCGGCGGTGTCCGAGGCCGGCCGCATATACTCCCAGCGAAGACCGAAGTTAAGCGTGAGGTTGGGACGGACCTTGTAGTCGTCCTGCAGGAAAGCGGAGCTATAGAAATTGCGATAGATATATTGAACCTCGCCATTAGGCCCCACTCCCCGGTTGAGCGAGATCGTCTCGATGTTGCTGCGCCCGAAAGGGCTGAGGTTATCGGCGGCGCTCAGGCCGACCAGAAAGTCCTCGAAGCTCTCGAACGTAATCCTGCCTCGAGCCGACCCCATGTCCTGGCGCGTCAACTCCTGCACCACGATGTTCACACCCGCGCGCAGCGTGTGGTTGCCTTTTACCCTGGAGAGATTCTCCGACCAGGAGTAGTTGTCGGTTTGGGTATGGAAATCATTGCCGAAGTTTCCGAACAATCGGAAGCTGCCGAGAGGCCCGAGGATGGAGATTTCAGGTGGCTCCGGGAACGACGGATTGCCGGGGGCCATACCGGCCGAGGCGGCCGTGGGCGTGCCGTCGCCCCAGGCGTCCATGCCGTTGCGCGTGAAGCTCATGCGCGCTTCGTTGACCATGTGCTGGCTGAGTAAGGATGTCAGCCGCAAAGTGGCGACATCATCTTTTCCGCTGAGTTCTTGCGGCGTTCCCGCACCAGGCAGGATGGGAGCGCCCGGGTATCCGGACGGCGAAGCGAAGCTACGGTACTGGTCGAATCGCGTCAGGTAGCCGCGCGCCGAGAGCATGTTGCTGTGCGAAACCAGGTAGTCCAGGTTCAGCATGAACTGATTCTCGTCATACTTGGAGGGCAGGCTGTACGTCGAAAAGCCCAAGCCGGCGTTGCTGCCCGAAGTCAGGATGGTCTGCGGATCGGGAATGTAGTAGGATCCGCCGGGCTGTTTGAGCTGGAGTAAACGCAACGCCACCGGGTTGATGGGCACAGTGGTAGCGGTGGTCTGGTTATTGCAGTCCAGTTGCCTACCGCCCGCGAAAGTCAGGTATCGCGGATCCGGTTGCCCGTCCGACAGGTGATTGGCCGGGCAGAATTCCGCTGCCAGGGTAGCCGCGGAGCGATCTTGGGTCAATGGCGGCAGGATGGGATTGGACGTGGAAGTCTGATCGAGCGCGTTACGCTGCCGGGTGCCCTGGTATGACCCGAAGAAGAACAGCTTGCTCCGGCGTACCGGACCGCCCAGGGTCGTGCCGAACTGGTTCTGCTTGAGCACCGGCTTCGCCTGGCCGGTGGAGTTTAAGAAAAATGTGTTGGCGTTGAAAATGTCGTTGCGGACGAACTCCCAGGCGCTTCCGTGAACGTCGTTCTCGCCGCTCTTGGTGATCAGGCTCGTGCTGGGGACTTGCGCACCGTATCCTGCATCATACTGAGATGTCTGGATCTTCAATTCCCTAATAGTGTCGGGATTGGGTACGGAACTGGGTGCATTGGCGCCGTCTAGAGTGCCTCCGCCGGAACTGGTGTTGCCGTTCACGTTGACGCTGGCGGTCCCGCGGCCCAAACTGCCCGCATTGTTGACGCTGGCCGCCGAACCGGAAGACAACGACAGGAGCTGTGTGTAGTTGCGGGTGGTGAGCGGGACAGAGGTGATGGTCTTGTGGTCGACCAACGTCCCCGTAGAAGAAGTGTTCGCCACGCTGACCTGGCACTTGCAGGCCACTTCTTCGGAGGAGGCGCCTGGCTCCAGGGTGGCGTCCAGAATGGCGGACTCCGAGACACTGACGTTCGCCGACTGCATCCGCGCGGTCTTGAAGCCGGGTGCGGCGAATGTCACGTCGTAGGTGCCTGGCGGGAGCAGTGAGAACTGAAAGCTGCCGTTGTTCCCCGTTCTGGCCTCCTGCTTCTGCTGCGTCGCCTCATTGGTCAGGCTGATCACGACCCCCGCGACGGGCGCACCATCGCCGCGGCGGACGGCTCCGCTGAGGGCGCCCGTGGTAGCGGATTGGGCCAGAGCGGAGCCCGACCAAAGCAGTCCAGCGGTAAACATGAGCGTCCAAGCGGTCCTCATACCCTGCTCTTCGATTCCCCCGGGTGGCAGAGCGTCGCATCATCCCCTGGTCGGACACGGCGGCGCGCTTGAAATGACGTGTGTAGCAATTAGGACTATTGTATCCGAAGACTCTGAATTGCTCAATTGCCGTGCCGGGGCAGTGGCTTCGCGGAACGGCTCGATCACCTTGCCGGCGGATTCGGCGAAACGGCGCACACCGTCCTCGACGACCCGAAGTAGTTTTTCGTAGAGTCATTTATTCTTAGTAGTCGCCAGCTTTGTGGCCAACGCGCTAGCCGAGACTTGTGCAGTGGAGCCGACTAATGGGCGGAGCAACGGCATGGGCAGGTTCACCGTAGTTGCCACCCGGACATAGGTGTAGGTAGAGCCTGTCGGACTCGCGGTGAACGGTCCAGCCGAGGAGGTCGCGAACGTCGTGGTGATGTTGGAAAAGGCGGTGTCGCTGAATTGCCATGCTCCGGATTGGTAGACGCGGCATTGGTGGCGCGTGTAAAACCCGGCCCAGTGCCGTCCATTTGCATCGCCGCGGAGGCTGGCCGAATCCACGAACGCCTGCGCTTCGTCTTTAGTGATGAACATCCGCCCGATATCGACGGCCAGACCGGCCACGCCCAACAAGAACACCAGGCTAATCGAGGTGGCAACCAGAATGTATCCGTGCTGGCGCGGCTTGGTCGGATCTCAACGAACCGAGGCGGATGAAGGTGGGGGCGCACCTTGGCTGTCAGAGCAGGTATCTCTCACGACATCGAACATATCGGCCAGTTTTAGCCAGTTTTGGCAGTTTTATGTTCTATTTTTGGGACCAGACTTTGTAGGACACTCAGTTTGGTGCCAGGCGTTGCGGTTGGCTCCAACCGGAATTAACGGTGGTTGACTGACAAAAGACGTTAGCGGTAAGAACCCCCGACCTTCGAAAGCCAGAGCCTGCTGGCTCTGTGCTCAATGCAGCCGTGGTTTTGAATCTCGCGACTGCATCCGTTCTCATTCACAGCGGAGTGCGATTGCCGCACAATATCGCCTCCGCACCGTGCTCCCGTGCTTTCCAACGCGCCAGGAAGCCCCAGGATCAATCGCCGGCGCCCCTCCGAGGGGTAATGGTGCCGGAGTTTCACGCCGCGCGTTTTCTGATCCGATGGCGTTCGGCGCGACGTCGATCGCGCCGCGAAACTTCGAACAGTGCGGTCGAAGCGGCCATCGACGGGATGCATTCGCGTCGGCCATTGCGGAACCGCGGATCGGCGCCGGCCACATTCGAATTGGTTTCCTCATCGCCCGACGATTTCCAGAATTGCAGAGTCGGAACCGGTCCATGCCGGGGCTCCTTCATGACTGAGGCGCCCGGCCGCATTATTCCAGTGCAGGCGCGTGATTCTGCGATCGCCGCCTTCATAGGCGTAGGTCTTGCCATCGTCGTCGTAAAGCGTGAAGTCCGCGTCAGCGCCACGATACACCCGCACGTGGGCGAGTTTCTGCGTTCCGCTGGTGCTTTCAACTGGCTCTCCGAGCGGCACAATCGAACCGGCCCGAACGAACAGCGGCAGCGTGTCGATGGGAGCGCTCACCTGGATGGTCTGGCCCCCGCGGAGTCGCTGGTTGGTCCAATAGTTGTACCAGTCCGTGCCGGCCGGCAAATAGACCGAACGGCTGATCGCGCCCTGTTCCGTGACGGGCGCCACCAGAAACGCGGGACCGAACATGTACTCGTCGCCCATGCCGGCCACTTTCGGGTCGTCGGGGAAGTCCATGAACAGTGCGCGCATGTAGGGCGCGCCCGACTCGTACGTGCGGTAGCCCAGCGAATAGATGTAAGGCATGAGCTGGTAGCGCAGCTTGAGATACTTCTCCAGAATCGGCTGGGCCGCTTTTCCATAAGTCCAGACCTCGTTGTACAAACGGCTGCCGTGGGTGCGGAAGATGGGCAGGAAAGCGCCGTACTCGAACCAGCGGGTGTAGAGCTCGGGGTAGTCCTCGTAGCCGCCGATGTTGTCGCGCGCATCCGAGCCATCGAGCAGCGGAGGGTGCGCGGGATGATGTTCGCCCGGCAGATATTGCCATCCGCCGATGTCGTTGCTCCAGTACGCCATGCCCGACGCGGTGAAATCGAGCCCGGTGGGAACCTGGCGCTTCAGCGTGTCCCAGGTGGGGTAGATATCCGACGACCAGAACATGGCGCCATTCCGTTGTGCACCCAGGTAGGAGTCTCGGGAGAGGATCAGCGCGCGCTCCTTGAGGTCCCGGCGGAAGCCGTCGTACAGGGCCGCGGTGTGAAAGAGCGGATAAATGTTGAAGTAGCGCGTCCCGGGGCCGACACGGAAATAGGCGCCGTTGGGGGGTAGATCGGGTTCGGTTTCATCCGACCAGAGCGAGTCGAAGCCCTTACTCAGGATGTTGTCGCGGATAGTTTCCCAGTACCAGCGCGCCGCTTCCGGATTGGTGGTATCGATGTCGGAACCGGCGCGGTCGTAGGGTAACCCGTTAATCGGCGTACCGTCGGCAAGGTGTATCAGCCATCCGTTCTTAAGCAACAGGTCGTAGTAGCGGTCTTCGGGAACAAAGCGCGGCCACACGCTGATCATCGTCTGTATTCCCATGTCGTGGAGTTGGCGGTTCATCGCCGCCGGATCGGGCCACTTCACGGGATCCATATCGATCTGTCCCATCTGGGTCCAATAAAACCAGTCGACCACGACTACATCGAGCGGCAGATGCCGGTCGCGGTAGCCTTTGGCGACCTGTAGCACTTCCTCCTGCGAACTGTATCGCTGCTTGCACTGGATAAATCCATAGGCAGCTTTCGGCAGCATGGGCGTGGTTCCGGTAAGCTGCCGGTAGCCGGCATAGATTTCGTCGATGGTCTTGCCGGCGATCACGAAGAACGATACCCGGTCGCCCACTTCCGATGTCCAGCGTGTCTGCTCGTTAAAGCCGGGATCGACCACCGTCCTGGAGGGATTGTCCCAGACGATTCCATATCCTTTATTGGTGACCAGAAACGGCACGCAGATGCTCGGCGCCGCGGTCGCAGTGTAGTTGTGCCAGCATTCGATTCTGTGGCCGCGGTGATCGAGAAATCCCTCCTGGTTCTGGCCCAGCCCGTAGTAATGCTCGTCATCGGGCGAAACGAAGATGGCGCCCACCTGGTAAAACGGCGGGTCCGAAGGACGCTTGTCATTCAACACGCTGGCGTTGCCGTCCTTGTTGTTCGGCACCGACATCGACCAGCCAGTCATCTCCGCCAGTTTCTTCCCGTCGGGTGTGGCGATGGTGATGTGCGCGCCGGGAGCCGATCCGTTGAAGAACTTGGCAATGTCCAAGTGCGTCGCCAGTTGCTGTCGCGGACGGTTGGCTGCCGCCACCGTGACCACCAGGCGCTGGGACCGGTACACGTCGCCCTGGGCATCCTGCTGCCGGCTCCAGCCCTCAGCCGACGGATTCCCCACAAACCCGTAGCCCGGTGCGGAAGTCGCCGGTTCATTGAGGAGGCTCAGAGTGACCCGAATGATATTCGGGGAATAGGGTTCGAGCGCGATCGTGCTGCCATCTCTGTCCAGTACAATCTGTGGTCGTTGGGCGCGTGCGTCGCCAGTGACCAGCAGCGCGACTAACCCCGCTGCCGCCATAGAGTAGTAGCTTCTCATTATTCCCTCACCGCAATCGTTTTTTCCAGCCGCACGTCGGCCGAAGATCCGCCCAGCATGATGCTGACACTGCCCGGTTCCACCACGAAACTCTGCTTGCCCGCGTCCCAATAGGTCAGATCCGTCCCTTTCAGAGTGAACCGGACGGTGCGCGTTTCGTTCGGCTGGAGCGTGACGCGTTGAAATCCGCGCAGTTCCTTGATGGGCCGTTCCACCGCGGAATTGAGGTGCTTCACGTACAATTGCACCACCTCGTCGCCGGCGCGGCCTCCGGTGTTCCTGATGTCGACGCTGGCGGACACCTCGCCCGTGGCGCTCACCGAATCGGCCGACAGGCGCAGGTTGGAATACTCGAATGTGGTGTAGCTGAGGCCGTACCCAAATGGATACAAGGGCTGCCCCTTGAAATAAAGATACGTTCGGCCTTTGCGGATGTCGTAGTCCATCATCGGCGGCAAATCGTCCAGCGACTTGACCCACGTGGCCACCAGCCGGCCGGCCGGATTATAGTCGCCGAACAGCACATCCGCCAAAGCGTTGCCTTCTTCCTGGCTGGAGTGCGTCATGTGAAGAATCGCGGAAGCGTTGTCCTGAACCCAACCGATGGCATAAGGGAAGCTGGAGATCAGCACGACGATGGTCTTCGCATTGGCCGCCTTTACTCTGCGGACGAGGTTGAGTTGCGCCTGGTCCAATTCGATGGCCTTGCGGTCCACGGCTTCCTTGCCTTCGCTGGGTAACGCGCATCGCCCGAAAGGCGCGTTGCAGGTAGGATGGTTGCCCACGAACACAATGGCGATATCGGATTGGGCGGCAAGATTGGCGGCATTACTGTTGTTGTCGTCGGGCGCATAACGGACCCGCACGTTGGGCCCTACCTTATTGCGGATTCCTTCCAGCGGCGTCACGGCATAAGGCGGCATCCCCGCGTACCAATCGATCAAAACGTTGTCGCCGAAGGGCCCGATCACCGCAATCGAGCGAAGCTTACTCTTGTCCAGTGGCAGGAGGCCGTCGCTGTTTTTGAGCAGAACGATGGATTCCTGCGTGACCTTCAAAGCCAGGGCCTTGTTCTTCTCGCCATACCACGGCTCCTCGGTCCCCGAAATGGTATCGTAGGGCGACAGCCCGGGAGGGTCGAACTCGCCCAGCCGCATACGCATCCGCAAATTGCCGCGGATGTTGCGCTCGATATCGGCTTCGGTCAGCAACTTCTTGTCCAGAGCGTCCCGCAAGGACGTGGCGAATTGATCGAGAAACACGCTGATGCCCGCCTTCACACAGCCAACAACCGCGGCCGTTGGATCCGGATAATAATGGAACTGGCGCGTGAGATTGGGAAGCGACCCGGCATCCGTGCTCACCATCCCATCGAACTTCCATTCGTTCTCCGCGATGTCCCTGATAAACGGAGACACCGTGTCGGGAATCTTATTGACGGCGTTGTACGACGCCATGAACGACTGCGCATTCGCCTGCTCGACGCCCATCTGAAACGGCACCAGGTAGTATTCGCGCAGGTTCCGTTCATCGAAGTCGGAGGAGGAACTGGTGCGCCCGTCCTCATTGCTGTTGGCCAGGAAGTGCTTCATGGTCGATGCCGAGAGCAGATACTTCGGGTTGTCGCCCTGCAGCCCCTTGATATAGCCAATCGACATCTTGCCCACGAAGTACGGGTCCTCGCCGTACGATTCCTCGGTCCGGCCCCACCGCGGATCCCTCGCGAGGTCGACGTTAGGCGCCCGAATGGCGAGGCCCACGCGGGCACCGTTGAATTTCTTGTAATAGACCCGTGCCTCATACCCTTCTACGGCGCCAGCCTGGCGAAGCATTTCGGGATCCCACGTTTCGCCCAGCCCAACCGACTGCGGAAAAGTTGTGGCCGTGACGCTGCCGCCCCGAACCCAACCCAAACCGTGCAGTCCTTCCGTCCAGTTGGTGAAGGCCTTGATTCCCAAACGCGGGATCGCCGGCTGGACCTGTCCCAGCAGACCGATCTTCTCGTCCAGCGTCAGCAGCGAGCCGAGGTTGTCGACTCTCTGCTCGATGGGCAGCTTCGGATCCTGAAACGGGTAAGGTCCGGGTTGCGATGCCTGCGGTTGCGCGCAGGCCAGGAATGCGATAAACGCGATCGATCCTGTTGGTAGCTTCATTGTCAACTCCAATCAATAGACGCCCAGAGAGACGCGCAAGGCGATGGGTTCGGCGCGCAGATTGAGTCCCCAGTCGGTCTCGTCGCCGTTCAGAATGCGGATAAACTTGAAGACGCCGTTCTCATAAGTCCCCTCGTCAACGCGCATGAATTGGCGATGCTTGTCCGCGGCAATGGGGCGGAAATCGACCTGGCAGAAGTACCCCGCCACCAGGAACTGGTTGTCGCCAAGTTGCGCCACCAGAGCCCTGCCCGTCGGCTCCGGATTACCCGCCGGCGTGCGATTGTTCCTTCCACCTCCGTACGTGACCACTGCGTTCCACTTGCCGAACGGAAGCGTGGTCGTAGGCGTCCCCTTCACTTCCGCGACAGCCTGCAGCTTGCCCTCAAAGTTCAGACGCGCGATTTCCCGCATCATCGGCCCGATCAGCCGGTAGTTCTGCGCAGTTGGGGCGAGCGGATCCTGCGGCGCCGGAGCTCCTGCCGCGGCCGGAACGGAGGGCGTGTTGCTGTTGTCCAGACCGAAAGGTGAGAAGCCGATAGCCCGCAGACCTAGAGCGGAAAAGAAGAACCTGGCAACCGGAGCGCTACCACTGGTCTCCGGAACGAACAGCGGATTGTCCTCCCGATGATAGAGATCCAACACCTTCAGATATGCAGCCGGGTCATTCATATAAATATCGGGCGAGACGATATCGATGGCCGGCGCAGCCACCTTCCAGATGGGAATCACGTTGTCCGTTGGGCCGCCCGCTTCATAGCTGCCGGGAGCGCCCGGCTTGATGGGATCGCGCAGCGCGGCGTTAGCATAGAGCGGTAGTGGATAGACCGCCTTTCCGGCAGCCGCGACCTTTCCGACATAAGTGGCCACAGCCCAGGCGTGGAAATTCACTTCCGCTTCAGGCCCGAAGGCTTGCTGCCACGTCGCGGAATCGTCTCCCTGCTTGCCCATGGCCTTGAGTACGTCCCGCGGCACCGGACCATCGAAGAGTTTTTGCGCCGCCGGAGAGTAGTCGCGAACAGAACTCCAGGTGCCGGACTCATTCTGCACCTGCACAATGATCACGGTGCGCTGCGGGTCGAACGCCTTCAGGTGGCGCATGAACGCCGTGAATGCGCGGATATCCAACTCTTCAGACGCGGCGCAAAAGGGCGATGGCGAATCCGCCGGATGTCCGTTCTTGTCGATCAGGTGGAAATAGCGCTCCGGCTCGGCCTTCATCCACTCGGGCATGTAGTGCTGGCTGCCGTTTTTCCATGTGCCGAACCATAGCAGGTCCAGCCGCACATGGTGCTCGCGCGCCTCGGTGACGATGGTGTCGACCACCGTGTAGTCGAACTGTCCCGGCTTAGGTTCGAATTGTTCCCAATAGATCGGAATCTCCAGCGTATTGGCATGAAGGGCTTCGATTGCCGGCCACACTTTGGGAAGCATGCCCGGCCAACCGCTGGAATTGTGCGCCTGCGCGCCCAGCATGAGATATGGTGCGCCGTCCACCATAAGGGCGTAGCGCTCGTCTTTCTTGACGATTTGCGGAAGGGGACGATTTTGACCCTGGGCGGGCGTCTGACCGACGGCGAGGACACATGCAGTGCCCAACAGGACTACGACATTCTTCATGGCGATTACTCCTTGCCACTCCGGACTGCGTCGATTGTAGCTCTAATTGCCTCTCCGCTTAGCGCGCTACCAGGCGGACCGCTGAGCGTCGGCGGCAAAGGCTCGCGCTCGTCCCGGGGCAGATCGGTGGCGTACCGCGCACTTTTGGGCGCCGTTTGAAATCCGTAGTTGGAAGCGCCGTTACCGGCCCACGTCGTGATCCTGCCCGACGGGTCTATGCGGCGACCAGATATCGCGCGCCATCACACTTCCGTGCTTTTTCGACGCGCCCCAGGATCAATCGCCGGCGCCCTCCGAGGGGTAATGGTGCGGGCGTTTCAAGGCTGCGCGTTTTCTGATCGCTGGCGTCCGGCGCGACGTCGATCGAGCCGCGATGCTTCGAACAGTGAGGTCGAAGCGGCCATCGGCGCGATGCATTCCCCGTGGGCATGCGGAAGTGCGGCGTAGCGCGTCGTGTTCGGCATTCGTCTTCCGACGAGGTGTCGATGCATTCGAACGGGGCGCGCCGCAAGCGGAAAACGTTGATGTGACACTACAACACAAGGGAAATCGACGGGACCCCCTCCCTGGGGGCGGAAAAGGCCGGCGCGGGGGAGAAAACGGAACCTCGACCGGCAGCGACTTCGGATGCGACACAACATCGGAATACCCGTCCTTCTGAAACGCCTCCCGCGCGCTTGGGCGCACGCCCTCCAGCAGCACTGATCTTGCTCTTGTCAAGAGAAGTGACGTTCATGGGATGTTCCCATTTTCACTTGGGACCCGGTTTTCGTACCACTTCAGACGGCTGAAATCGATGCATGCGACATCAGGGCGGCCGTCTCCGTTCAAGTCGGTGATAACGCAGGCGGCAGCGCCCATTCCGCCACTGTCGAGGTCGGAGCGCATCCAGCGTTTGGCAGCGGGATTGTAGGTGTACAAGTACACGGAGTGGGGCTCGCCCCGGAAGCCTGCAATGATTTCATCATTGCCATCGTGGTTGAAATCGGCGGTCTGGATGGTATGGCCGTCGAGCAGGGAATCGTCGATTACCTCCCGTTCCCATGAGGAGTTCTTCTCGGTGTAGACGGCGACTTGGTTGCCGTGCCAGGGTTCGATTGCGGCGAGGAACCGGGTCTTGCCGAGATGGCCGACGGTGACATCGCTGGATCCGGACTTGGGCCACGGCGCGGGATTCCCTTTCGCGATTTCGGTGCGCTGGAAGGCGCCGGCGTTGGTCGCACAGAACTGGTGAATGCCCGTGAAACTGGCGGTCAGGATGCAGTTGGAATCGGTGATGAAGATGCCGCGCACGACACCGGAGTTTTCGGTGCTGATGACGCGCCGCTTCCATTCGCCGGGGCGGTAGTAGACCAGCGGGGTATGATCGCGGTAGTCGGGAGCGGTTGCTGCTGCGCCGGTGAGTGGAGCGTTCACAACGACGGGATGGCCATCGCCGAAGAGGTCGGCGACACGTAGGCGGTGGCTGGTGGTGAGACGGTCGATCTCGGTTGCGATCCATGACTGGAGCAGATCGGGGCCGGGGCGCAAAACGCTGACAAGGCCGATAGAGTTCTTGGCTTCGTTATTGAATTCGCTGGCGAGAACGATTTTTCGTTGCCGATGACGGCGCAGTTGATCATGCGGGACTGGCCGGTGGCAAGGATATGTCGCTGCCATCCGGGGTTCTCATACCAGACGAGTTCGCTCATACCGCTGGCGAGCGCGATGAGGTCGGGCTTGCCATCGTGGTTTAGGTCGGCGACGACGACTTGATAGCCTCCGCGGAGTCCAGTAGCGATGGTGTGTTCGACGAAGGCGGCAGTTGGCGCGGCGCCGAGGAGCGGAAATGCCAGGAGGACGAGCAGACTACGCACGCTCAACAGTATACTTTCCTTTTAAGCGCTGACCCTATTCCAACCCGGCTGGTGCGGGATCGCTACCGATATGGCCGCATATCGTTCCGTCTCCGGTCGTCGGCGCACACCATGCGGATGGTCCCGCGATGGGATGCTGCCGGACTACTGGCACGACAGTTCTCGCCCCACCGCGGGGTCGAAAAACCCTCTTCGCATGGCTCCCGTTCCGTGACGAGGACACGGCACGTAACGTCGTCTTGGCGGTAAGTTTCCGGAAGCCCCTGCCAAATCCAAATGGCGGCTTAGTGCAAGTGGGTGTATCGGGAATGCGCCGGCGTTCCGCCCTATTCTACTCTCGAACCTCGACTCGCCGGCACACTCCCAATACACCCCTAAGAACTTTCCTGGCACGCCTGTTTCCGAGTGGCCGACGAGTAGGGTGTTGGCTCCCGCTGCCAGGGCCGATCAGTGCTTCCCAGCATTTATTCGGCTGAGCACTACGCGGTGTCGCCTTCGAGGGCGTACGCGCGCGCCAGTCCCAGCCGGGCCAGTGCACCCCAGGGAAAGTTCATCACCACTCCCCAGGCTTCCCCACGCACATAAACCGGGCACAGGAATATCGCGACTACCGAGGAGCTGGCTTTTGTCGAAGAGAGCCGGCGTCTCGGCGGGGTAGCGTCCACGACCTATGTCCCCCAAGTTGGCGACGTCTTGACCCAGGATCATTGGTCTCTTCTCAACCTCCATACGTATTTTCTTCGCTTTTTGTGCCTGATCTGCGCCTGTTAGCAGATGGTTGTTACGCGCACGATTCTAAGTGTGCGCCCTTATTTGTCAACTGCATAGGGGGCAAAAGAGGCACTTTTGGCACGATCGCGCCAGAATGTCCCCAACCGGCCAAAATCGGCTTAAATTGTCCTTTTTTCTTAGGGTAGGCCTGCAAGGATTGTTAATCCACATGCACGCGACGGAGCAACTTCCGCGCGATCAGCCACATTCCCCCTTTTTTGGGCGCACCTCCGGCCCATTCCTTACACAAATGCTTGAAAAATCCCGCGGGCCGGTAAGCGTTACGCGGCCAGGAGGATGGTTTGCTCGCCTTGAACTGCGTCCAGGGATGAAATAGGAGTGGACGGGGGCAGAGCTTTCATGTCGATTCTAAGTGTGCGCCCTTATTGGAGTGCAAGAAAGCGGAGAAATGCCTCTTTTCCGTTCAATTTACGGTATCCCGGCAAATTGCCGGAAAATCGGCAAATTACCGCTTTTCAGACCTCTTTGGGGAGCCAGCCGTAAATCCTGGCCATCCCACCATGGGACTACACTCTGCTAGTCTGCGCCCTTATTTCGCCAACTGCACGCTTCCGTTCGCCCGTTTTACCCATATGGGCGATCCGAAGTTCATCCCTCAGGCGATATTCGCCATGTGTTCTCTATTTGTTCGCTTTTTGTGCCTGATCCGCGCCTGTTAGCAGGGCCATGACTCGCAACCTGCTAGCAGTGTCATGTGGACATTACCTCGGAGATATGGAGGTTTTCGAGATCTTGTCTTCCGCGGTACGCGGCCCGTACTAGAGCAGTTTATCTCGGAGATCGAACACCTCCTGGATAACGGCTGGACGAGGGACTACGCGCGCGAGGGTGAAGTCCGCACTCCGGCGCTCGGAAGAATGTACTGCTTTGTATGCACGGCGGCGGGTTGGCGGCCAGCTAGTGAGCTTTTTCTGGTCAACTCAGATGGCGATTTGTACGTGAGCAACGTCCTGTCCGATTCAGCGCTGACATACGACCAATACAACGCCATTGTGCAGGAGTTTCATGATCGCTTTGCGGTTCCTGCCGCACGATCTGCCGGCGTTTCAGTCGATTTGGGAGAGGCTGATTTCCGGATCGAAGATTTCCTAGATCCACGCACCGCCAAGCTGTTGCGCAGCTTTTCCGCTCTGGCGAATCGATCCATTCTCCATCCCCTTGACCGTGAACGCTGGAATCAGTTCGTAACCGCGGCTCACCGCGAAGGCACCAAGCTCAGTGCCTCAATGTTACGACGGTGGCTCATCGAGGAAGAGAAATGGTCCGAGGACGTGGCTAGTAGTTTAGCGGTCGAATACGAGCGCGCCCGCGAGTTGCTGGGCGTCTACGAGTCTCAACTCGGCTGATGGAACCGCCACGCTCGTGTGCCGACCTCGCATCGGCGGTGCTGGCCCAACCGTGCCCTTTGATTTTTCTCGATACAGCCGCCATCCTCGACATCTTGCGCGTGCCGTTCCGGCACGAGTTACACGTTGACATCGTCGACTCTGCGGTCGGAATCGTCGATGACGCGGTCACGGACCCAAGGCGGGTATGGCTCGTCACGAGCGCCAACGTCCATTCAAGAGCTCGACGATGGTCGTCAGTACGTTAGAGAGGAGTTGGATGCGCGCCTCCGCGACATTAACCTGGCGATAGGCCGTATTTCCAACATCGCGAGACTGGTTTTTCCCGAACGACGAATCGGCGCTTTTGATCTTTTTGAGTCGTCGAAATCGTCGAGTTCACAAACCGGCCGTCCCGCTCGATCCCCCGCGTCCTACATTTCGGTGACCGCTGGCATTCCGTACGTGTAGACGAGATTTTCCACGCTGGGGTTTACAAGCCGAGCGATTCGACGATGCCTTCGACATCGGCGGCGCGGACGCGGATCTCGCCGTGCATCTCGGCCGGCGTGGGCCGCTCGTCGAAAGCCTGGAACAGCGCCATTTTGGCGATGGCATAGCGCTCGGTGGAAGAAAGCTCGCGGCCGTGCCCGTCCTGCCAGGCGCGAAGGGCGCTGTCGCCGACGAGCACGCTGGTGTCCTCCCAGTTCTTGCGGTCGGCCGAGATGCGGAACACGTATTCGGCGCCGTGCTCGGCGCCCGAGCGGAACTCGCGCTGCCCCTCGTAGAAGTATTGATACACGTAGCCGCTTTGCGCCGAGTAGGTTTTCATGCGGCGGATGGCGGGGGCCCCGGTCAGGGCCGCCTTCTTTTTGGAGAATAGGCTCCGAAACACTCAGTCTCCTCGAAATGGGACGCCGAAACGGGTATTTCTTGCTAGGTACGATTTCGCAAAATGGTACTTCGGTTTCTCTTGACAAGCATACCAGCCGGGAGCAACAATGTAATTGGAATCGGGGCCGGTTATCCGATTCCAACGCCGTCTCTTAAAAGCCAGCCTACTCAGGTTGGCGGGAGGTGCTATATAGAACCGGGCCAGAATGAGGGCGGCCTCATCCACGGCAAGTGAACAGGTGGTACGGGAAACCCCGAACGGTCGGAATAGCCGGGTAAAAAGGTAACCGGCACAGCGCTTGACGCGCAAAACGATGGCCGTTAAGAGGGCTCTTTAGTTCACGAGTCGATTGGGTGACCGCCCTTGTTCGTTTTTTGGCCTGTGTTGTTCCCCGGCAGCCCGTCATCTCATTACGATTCCCAGTTCAGGACCACTTTTCCGGAGTTGCCCGAGATCATGGCGGCGAAACCTTGCTCGAATTCCGTGTAAGGGAAGCGGTGAGTGATCACCAGACCGATATCCAGTCCGGATTGCAGCATAACGGTCATCTTGTACCAGGTCTCATACATCTCGCGGCCGTAAATGCCTTTGATGGTGAGCATGTTGAAGATGACAGTGTTCCAGTCGATGGACATCGGCTCGGAGGGAATCCCCAGCATGGCGATCCTGGCGCCATGGCTCATATTCGCCAGCATCTCGCGGAAGGCCGCGGGATTGCCGGACATCTCCAGGCCCACATCGAAGCCTTCCGTCATGCCCAGCTCTTTTTGGGTCTCGGCGAGGGTGGATTCCCGCACGTTGACGGCGCGCGTGACCCCCATTTTTCGGGCCAGCTCCAGACGGTAGGGGTTGACGTCGGTGATGACCGTGTAGCGCGCCCCGGCATGCACGGCGACCGCCGCCGCCATGATGCCGATAGGCCCTGCGCCGGTCACTAGCACGTCCTCGCCCAGTACGGGAAACGACAGGGCGGTGTGCACGGCATTGCCAAAAGGATCGAAAATGGCCCCGACATCCAGCGCCACGGATTCGTGGTGGCGCCAGATGTTGGTCATAGGCAGGGCGATGTATTCGGCGAACGCTCCGGGCCGGTTCACCCCCACTCCCAGGGTGCGAGCGCACAGGTGGCGGCGCCCCGCCAGGCAGTTGCGGCAACGGCCGCACACCACATGGCCCTCCCCGCTGACGATATCGCCTGGGAAGAAATCGACCACATTGGAGCCGGTCTCGACGATGCGGCCGACGAATTCGTGTCCGATCGCCATGGGGACCGGGATGGTCTTCTGCGACCACTCGTCCCACTTGTAGATGTGAACGTCGGTGCCGCAGATGCCGGTTCGCAGCACGCGAATCAGGACGTCGTTGATGCCGATCCGCGGCGGGTCGATCTCTTCCAGCCACAAGCCGGGCTCGCGCTTGCTCTTGACGAGGGCTCTCACACCCCTACGATAGCAACTGGCGCTAACATGGAAGCATGAATACTCTCCTGGCCGTGGTGCGGGGCCTTCCCGCGCGAATCGAGGAGAGTCTGCTCGCTGAGGATGACCCGAGGCTTTGGGAGCAGGCGCTCCACGCGGCCGCTGAGGACGCATCGACGCTCTGCGGGACGGGCGCTTCGAGCCTGTATGCGATCGTCGGGTCCTGTTGTCACTGGATACGGCCCCACCAAAGCCGCTGGACCGCGGCGGGCGGTTTTGCCCTGCCTGTCGGCTACGGGGATGGGGCAGGGTTCCGAAGAGGACTTCCCAATTTCGACTGGCGGGTTACGCTCCAATTCGATCCTAAGCAGGTTGGGTGGACGTGTCCGCTCCAATTGCCCACGAAACGGTTCCGCTCCGTCCGTCTGGCCATTCCGTCGCGCACGACACGTCATTTGCAGGCAGCAGTGCATTCCATCTGGTCGGCGGGGACGCTCGACGCGAAACACAAGCGGACCGTGTTTTACGGATTCCGGAAGTTGGAGCCAGGCTGGCGTCTCGTGGCGCGTCACCAGGAGGGCGAGGGCCAGGCGCCAATTACCGCACCAGCGCGTTGAACAGCAGCTTATATGTGCCGTGCATCTGGGCGCGGTGCTGCACTGGAAAACCAAGCAGCACCACCCGGCCCTGTCCCATCCTGGCTGTGACTACGGCGGCCTTGCGGGCGAGGTTTTCTTCTCCCACCAGCCAGCCGCTCTCCAGCAAATCCCGGTCGGCATAGCGGGCCACAGTCTCGTAATTTTGGGCGTCCTGCGCGGTGATTTCGAAGGCCGGGCTATCGAGGTAGAGAGCCAGGCCCCGCGCGGGCATCCCGTAGGCGATCGGGTTGGTGTTGTCGAAGGAGGCCTTGATGGTGGAACCGGGGCACCAGAAGTCCATGGTGGTTTTGCCCGCGAGGACGTTGCGCACGCCCACACCCAGCCGGTCCACGGGGAAGGCGGCCGCGGCGTTCAGCGTGACCAGCGTGCCGCCCTTCTGCACGAAGTCGCGGATCGCGGTGACGCCTTCCGTGCCCAGGCCGGTGCGGTATTCGGGCGGCATGTTCCCACCGCGGCCTCCCCCTCCGCCGCGGCCTTCTCCACCGCCAGCGCCGCCTGCTCCCCGGCCGCCCTCCGCCGCGGCTGGAGCTGCCGCTCCCCCTCCGCCTGCACCTCCGCCGCCCCCGCGGCCGCCACGCCCGCCCGCCGCGCCTCCGGCCGCCGCTTCGCCGGTGATCGTGGCGGTGCTGTCGCTGGGAATGACGAGCACGTCCCACTTCGCGTTCAGGTTGCCGGCTTTGATTTCGGGATCGAAGATGGAGGTGTACGGGAAGTTGAACTGCTCCAGCACCAGGCGGGTCCAGCCTTCATCGATGTTGCCGCCTCCGAAGCGCTGGTACATGGCCACGCGCTGGCGCTTCATCTCATGCGCGCCGCTGGAGACCGCCGCGCGCAGAGGCGCAAAATCCACGCCGGTCCGGCGCGCCACGTCTTCGAGCACCGGCTCGGAGCCGGCGGCGACCAGGAAATCGCCCGGATGCAATCCGGCTTCGGCCTGGGCTTTGTCCATGCGGCGCAGGGCGACATTCTTGTCGAACAGCAGGTTCATGGCGCGGAAGCTGTCGTTCAGTCGGCCGTCCATGGTGTACCCGTTGGGGCCGCGGGTCACTTTGCCGGCCGGCTCGACGGGTCCCGAGAGCTTTTCGAGCGCCACGCCGCTCAGTTCATCTACCGGATCGACGCGCACGCCCATGTACTCGAACATCGTGTCGGTGGCCATGTCGTAGGGGTGAATGGGCGTGCCGTCGCGGTTGCGGGTCCATTCGTTGTCCGGGAAGAACGTGCGGCCCAGCAGATAGCGGATCAAACCCATTTTCGGCTGCGCCAGCGAAAGCACGAACGAGCCGCTGGGATAAGTCATGCCATCCGCGGTGGTGAACGGTTTTACGGCGCGCTGGATTTCGACGCCCTGCAGCAACAGCTTGTTCACCATTTTGACGCTGGTGAGCGGATCGTGCTGCAGCGTGGAGATGACATACGCGGCCGGCTTACCCGCGGCGCCGCGTTCGGTCTGGCGCTTGCCCTTGAGGTAGGCGTTCCAGAGCACCGTTTCGCGGTTGCGCGCGGCCAGGTCGAGGGTGGCCCACGCGGAGACCTTCTGCCGCTCCACGATGTCGCGCAAGTGCCACCAGCCGCCGGGCCACGGGTTGGGAAAGATGGTTTCCGCTTCGTACACCGGGAGGTTGCGGGTGTTGCCGCGCAACTGGTCGGGGTGCATGAACAACGGCGAGGCCAGGCGCGCGGCGGCGGATTCGGTCAACATGCCGGCGATGTTGTGGAAGGGCGTGATCCAGTGGAAACCGAAGTGGCCCCATCCGGAATAGATGGCGTCGTTGATGGCGCCGGAGAGATCGGCCTCTTCCTCTTTGTAAGCCATATGAGCGCCGTACCAGCTCAGCTCGCGCCACACGATGGGGTCGGCGAAGGGGCGTATGGGCTCGGCGTACGGCGGCAGGAAGATACGCGCGCCATTGCCGCCCATGCCGTGGTGATCGACATAGGCCTCGGGCCGCCAGTCGGTGAAGAGGATCTTGGCCATGTATTGCGAGTCCGGTATGTTGGTCTGGAAGGCGTCGCGGTTGTTGTCGTGGCCAGCGTACTTCTGATACAGCCACGGCGGATTGGTTCCCTCATAGGGCGTGCCGAGCTGTTTGTTGTACCAGTCGGTGACCATGATTTCGCCGTCCGGATTGAAGCACGGCACTTCGATGAAGATGACGTTGTCGAGAATGCGGCGGGTCTCTTCGTCCTTGCGGGCCAGCAGATCGTAGGCCAATTCGGGCGCCATCTGCGCGCCGCCGATTTCGGTGGCGTGCATGCTCATCGACTGCACCACCACGGCCTTGCCCTCATCCACCAAGGCGTGGGCCTGCGCCTCGGTAAGACCGCGGGGATCGCTGATCCGCAGGTTGACCTCGCGCAGGCGGTCGAGCTTGGAGAAGTTGGCGGGCGAGGTGATGATGACCATCAGGAACGGGTTGCCCTCGGACGTGGGACCCATGTTGACGACCTTCATGCGGCCGGCGCTTTGCTTTTCGAGAACGCCGTAGTATTCGACGATCTTGTCCCAGCGGGCCATCTTCTTGTCCGCGCCGAGTTGGAAGCCGAAGAACTTTTCGGGCGTGGTGATTTCCTGGGCCGCGGCGAGGCCCAGCAGAGTGAGGGCGGCAAGCATCAAACGAAGCGTACGCATAATGTTCCTTTCCCGATCCCGTGCCATGCGACAGAGGGGTGAGAGATGAGGATACTGCGAGGCGGGGGTGGAATGCAAAAGGGCGTGGCGGCCGGCGCCGCCGAATTCGCGCTCAGGAACACAAGGGCGTTACCGATAAGGGATATCCACTTCGGTGTAGCTGCCCGGCCTAGCCGCATCCACGGCTGACACAACTCGCTCAACGTAATGCTGCAAGACGCGCCATTGCGCGTTACCTATTACAACGATGGCAATCTGGCGGCCCGTCAGATTCTGCTGATAGCGCAGGTTTTTGTCCGCCGTCAGAAAAACTTCAAAACCCGCCGCTTCCGCCACGTTGAGCAAGTCACCGTTAGCAAGCCGATCCCATCCCCGTTCTCTTGCCTCTGTGACGGCATGGCCCTTGAGATGGAAGCGTAGCGGTGCGGGGGTACTTTGATCAAAGAGAACGAGCATCGACGGTCTGTGTGGAGGATCGATGGGTTGGAGCGGGCGGATCGAGGCTGCGGGCGGCAAATTCCAGCACGGCTACCACCTGCTCCCGCGTGACATGGAACCATTCCATAATTTCCTCGATGCTGGCTCCCGATTCAAGGTTTTCAAACACAATGGAAACCGGCATACGCGTGTCCTTAAACACCCACGCACCGCTCACCTTGCCGGGGATGCTCTCCACGGCGGGACATTGCGACCAATCGAGACTCGCCATTTGTTCGAACTCCTTCTTTCAGGGTACGCCAGATGGTGCAGGGAAGCCGCCGCCGAGGCAATTTCAAAGGCCATTTTAGCTCCGCCCGGAGGGTACCTACTGTGGGCCCTGCCCTTCGTGCGCCTGTCCCGGTACGCGTCTGCGTTCCTTGACCCTAGCGGCGGTAATCGGGACAGGCCAGAAGAGATCTCCAGTCAACCTTCCCGTATCGGGCACTGGCCGGTTGCGCCCTAACCTTGCGCGCGCGACTCTGGAGGTGACCAGGCTCGCAGCGACCCCGGTTTTCGTCGGTCGGCCTCCCTTGCTAAGGCTTGAGGAGCAGGCGATTTTTGGGGGAATCCCCCAAAACATCCGATAAGTCCTTTCGTTTCAGCAAAAACTTTGGGGGATTCCCCCAAATTTCCCGATCGGAATACGGAATTCGTCGCGTCCGCTTCGGCGGAAGAGTCGGAGGGGCGTGCCCATCAACTGGCCCGTGCGCTGGAGCAGCTCAAAGGCCCATCCCCCCTGCGTTCGCCGGGCCTGCTTGACACGGGCCTGCGGGCCTGCTTGAAACCGTGACAGGACACCGAATATCCTCTACCCTAGAAAGAGACAGCAAAGGATCTTGGCTCATGATACTGACTCTTGAACTTCCGGACGAGCAGGCGGCAGCGCTCAAAGCGCAGGCCGAGGCGCAGGGCCTCACGCTCGAAGACTGGCTACAAACGCTTGCCAAGCAATCTCAAGCCGGTCAACCGAACAAGCCGTTGAAATCGGCCTACGGCCTGTTGGCTAAGTATGGGCCAGCGCCATCGGCGGAAGAGATTGACGCCAATCGCGCCGACATGTTCCGCGGCTTCGCAGAAGACTAAATGATCGCAGCCGTGGCCGACACGCACGCCGCGCTCTGGTATTTGTTCGGCGATTCCCGCTTGTCTGTTCCGGCCAAGACGTTTATCGACCAGGCTGCGGCCGGTCAGCGCAAAGTTGTCCTTTCCGTCATCAGCCTGGCCGAGATTCTGTATCTGATCGAAAAGAACCGCCAGCCGGCATCCGTCTATTACGAGCTGAGGAAGGCGCTGGGCGTGGCGGATTACGTTATCGATGAAGCGCCCCTCACTACCGGCATCGTTGAAGCCATGAAGCTGGTGCCCCGCGACGAGGTTCCCGACATGCCTGACCGCATCGTGGCGGCCACGGCGGTGTATTTTGGCGTGCCCGTTATCAGTCGCGATGGCCGTATTCGCGGCTCCAGCCTGCAAACGATCTGGTAAAGCTGCCCGCCATGGAAATCTGAAGGCGACCACGTGATGACGCGGCCGGTGCGGCTGCCGGCCGGGCCGTAGGTAGTGTTATTTCCGGCCAGTCTTCTTCCTCTCGTAGCGAACCTTCTTTGTCTCGATCTCCCGCAGGACATCATCATGCCTCCGGCCCTCGATAATGTCTTTCAGGTGAATCTGGCCATCCTCATATTGCAGGTGCAGACGCCAGCCCGAAGTCTTGTCGACATCGGCCCGGTAGGCGGGCTCCTTATAACCGACGACCCGATGCAGACGAGTTTTAGGAAACTTGCACGTCCGGTGGCACTCTTAGTCTTCGAGTTCGGCCAGCGCCTCCAGGAAGCCCAGCTTGAGATCTTCTGTTGGGAGGCGCTTAGCCGCGTCATAAATTACTCCCCAGGCGTCGAAGAGCGGGCTGATGCGGGCCACCTACGGTGCTCCGCCGTTCCTACCGATCTGATTGGCGTAAAGCAGGTGCGCGATGGAGCGATAGCTCCGCGCCACTTCGTCGTGGCGGACCGCACGAAAGAGAGTGACAATGACTCGCCCGAAAACCGGGTCGTCATCGACCGCTATGATCAGCCGGATGTTGCGCCCCGCGCGCAGCGAGTAGAGGGACGAACTAAGGCCACCCTTTAGGTGAATCGGAAGCGGACGCTGCGCTCGTGCGAAAAAACTGCGAGGGTTGTCTCGCAAGAGCTTATAGCTATGGCGGAGTGTTGCCTCCACGCATGCCCGGTCGTCCGGGCTCAATCCGTCCAGGTCCTGGCGAAAGCCCGACGTCGTCTGCTGGGTGATTGTCGTTCTCTCGCGAGGCGATACGGGCAACGCTGCAACCTCTCCCACCAGCAGATCCCAAGGCGAGGTGAGGGCGCCCCGTAAGGGAGCAGTTCCGACCGCCCCCTCACTTCGCCAGTTTCCCCTCCCCCGCCGTAATCGTCAGCAGCAGATCCTTGGCTTCCACGTGCTGCCCGGGCTGCACCAAGATCTCCGTGATCGTCCCCGCCATGGGCGCGTACACGGTGCTCTGCATCTTCATGGCTTCCATCACCAACAACCGGTCGCCCTTCCTGATGCGCTGGTTCAGTTGCACCGCCACCGTCGAGACCACCCCAGGAATCGGCGCGCCGATCTGGCCGGGATCGTTGGGGTCGGCCTTGGGCTTGGCCGGTTCTTTCACCTCCAGTTTCCGGTCGCGGATGCTCACTTCGCGCGGTTGCCCGTTCAGCTCGAAAAAGACCGTGCGGGTCCCGTCGGGGTGCGGCTCGCCCACCGTCAGAAACTTGATCGCCAGCGCCTTGCCCGGCTCCAGTTCCACCGCCACGTCGCTGCCGCGCTCCATGCCGTAATAGAACTGCGGCGTCGGCAGCACGTCGACGTCCCCATATGCCTGGCGCGCCCGCGCGTATTTCACGAACACTTCGGGATACATCAGATAACTGAGCACCTCATCGTGCTCCGGACGCCGGCCGATCTTCTTTTCCACCGCGGCGGCCGTCTCCTCCAGATCCACCTTGGGCAGGTTCGCGCCCGGCCTGCCTCCCTGCGGCGTGGCCCCGCGCAAAATGATCGTCTGCAGGGTCTTCGGCCAGCCTCCCTCCGGCTCACCCAGCGATCCCATGAACATCTCGATTACCGAAGTCGGCAGCGTCAGGTTATGGTCGGGCGTCAGCAGTTCGAACTGCTCCATGGTCATCTTGTGGTTCACCAGAAAGATGGCCATGTCGCCCACCACTTTGCTGGAGGGCGTCACCTTCACGATGTCCCCGAAGGCCATGTTCACGTCGGCATACGCGCGGGCGATTTCGTGCCAGCGAGTGCCCAGCCCCATGGACACCGCCTGCTCCTTCAGATTGGTATATTGCCCGCCCGGCATTTCGTGCAGGTAGACCTCCGCCGTGCCCGACTTCGGGCCCGTGTCGAAGGGCGCGTAAAACTCGCGCACGATCTCCCAATAGTCGGCCGACTGGTTGAGCGCCTCCAGATCGAGTCCGCTGTCGCGCCGCGTGTGCTGCAACGCCGCCACGATGGAATTCAGATTCGGCTGGCTGGTCTGCCCGCTCATGGAGGCCACCGCGCCATCGGCAATGTGTACGCCCGCGTCGGCGGCCTTCAGCACGCTGGCGGCGTTGATCCCGCTGGTGTCGTGCGTATGGAAGTGAATCGGGATTCCGACTTCCTCGCGCAGCGTCTTCACCAGTTTTTCCGCCGCGTACGGCCGGCACAAACCTGCCATATCCTTGATCGCCAGGATGTGGGCGCCCATCCGTTCCAGCTCCTTGGCCATGCGCACGTAGTATTCCAGCGGATACTTGTCGCGCTTCGGGTCGAGAATGTCGCCGGTGTAACAGATGGCCGCTTCGCACACCGACCTGGTCTTGCGCACCGCCTCCATGGAGGCCTGCATGTTGGGCAGCCAGTTCAGCGAATCGAAAATGCGGAAGATGTCGATGCCCTGTGCCGAGGCTTCGTAAATAAACTCGGCCACCACGTTATCGGAGTAGGCCGTATAGCCCACCGCGTTCGATGCGCGCAGCAGCATCTGGAAACAGATGTTCGGAATCGCCTGCCGCAGATGGCGCAGTCGCGCGAAGGGATCTTCGTGCAGGAACCGCATGGCCACATCGAAGGTCGCACCGCCCCACATCTCCAGGCTGAACAGATTGTGCAGCCGGTGAGCCGTGAAATTCGCGATGGCCAGCATGTCGTAGGTGCGCACCCGCGTGGCCAGCAGCGATTGGTGCGCGTCGCGGAAGGTGGTATCGGTCAGCAGCAGGCGCCGCTGCCGGCCGGCCCACTTGCTGAACTCCTCCGCGCCCAGACTCTGTAGAAGCTGGCGCGTCCCATCGGGCGGCGGCAAAGGATCGTGCCGCGGAACGGGCGGAGTTTCGAGGCGCGCCGGCCGCGGCTTTCCCGCCACCGACGGATTGCCGTTCACGATCACGTCGCCCAGGTACGAGAGCAGGCGCGTGGCGCGGTCGCGGCGCGGGGCGAAGCGGAATAGCGCGGGCGTCTCTTCCAGCCAGCGCGTGGTCACGCGGCCGCTCTGGAAGTCCGCGTGATTCACCACGCTTTCCAGGAACGGGATGTTGGTCTTCACGCCGCGTACCCGGAATTCCCGCAGGCAGCGGTCCATGCGCTGGCACGCGTGGCTGAATTCGCGTCCCCACGCCGTGGTCTTCACCAGCAGCGAATCGTAATACGGAGTGATCACCGCCCCGCCGTAGGCCGATCCGCCGTCCAGGCGGATGCCGAATCCGGCAGGGGAACGGTACGTCGAGAGCCGCCCGTAATCGGGCACGAAGTTGTTGGACGGGTCTTCCGTGGTGATGCGGCACTGCAGCGCATATCCGTACAGCGGAATGCGGTCCTGCGGTGGCAGGTTGATCTCGGCGCCGTGCAATTCGAGTCCCTGCGCCACCTGGATCTGGCAGCGCACCAGGTCGATGCCCGTCACCATCTCGGTGACGGTGTGCTCCACCTGAATCCGCGGATTCACTTCGATGAAGTACCATTCGCCCGAATCGGCGTCCACCAGAAACTCCACCGTGCCCGCGTTGTAGTAGCCGGCGGCCTTGGCCAGGGCCACCGCCGCGTCCGCCAGCGCCGCGCGGACGCGCGCATCGAGGCCCACCGCCGGAGCCACCTCCACCACTTTCTGGTGCCTCCGCTGCACCGAGCAATCGCGTTCGTACAGGTGCAGGATGTGGCCACGCCGGTCGCCCAGTATCTGCACTTCGATGTGGCGGGCGCGCCGCACAAAGCGCTCGATGAACACCGCGTCGTTGCCGAAGGCCGCCGCGGCTTCGCGCCGGGCCTCTTCCAGGCGTCCCGCGAAATCGGCGGGCTGGTCCACCACCCGCATGCCGCGCCCGCCTCCGCCGAAGGCCGCTTTCACGATCAAGGGGAAGCCGATCTGGCCGGCGATCCTCTCCGCCTGCTTCGGATGGGTCACCGCGGTTTCGCTTCCGGGCACCACCGGGATGCCGGCCTTCTGCGCCAGGCGCCGCGCGGCGGTCTTATCGCCCAGCAGTTCCAGCAGCTCCGCGCTGGGCCCGATGAAAGTGATGCCGGCCCGCTCGCAGGCCCGCGGCAGGGCCGGGTTTTCCGAGAGAAACCCGTAGCCGGGATGGATCGCATCCACCTCCTTTTCCCGCGCCAGCGCCACGATCCCTTCCACATCGAGATACGCCTCCACGGGTCCCTTGCCTTCGCCGATCAGGTAGGCTTCGTCGGCCTTGAAGCGATGCAGGGCCAGGCGGTCCTCCTGGGAATAGATGGCCACCGTGCGCAGCCCCAGCTCGTCGGCCGCGCGTAGGATGCGGATGGCGATTTCGCTGCGATTCAGTGCCAGAAGCTTTTTCATGTGGGTCGGCGATGGGCGCTCTTCTCAGCCTAGCAAAGCGGGGTGGGTCTGAAATTCGCGCCCATGGATCCTACAGATCCGGGCCGCTTCACCGCTCCGTGCGGCCTGCTGCGCTACGAATCGACACACCTGAGCAGCCCGCTTCGACCTTCCGCGCGTGCTGTGATATCCCCGAGCTGCGGCAATGAATTGATTTGGGTGTGACTACTTTTCGACGACGCCGAAGTGGCGGTGAATCAGCAGATTAGAGAGATAGGTGGGCTCGGTGGTGGTCACAAAATGGCGGGCTATGAAAATAGCCCCGGATTTTGGTTCAG
>JBKQPR010000090.1:0-13994 GCA_052144935.1 Bryobacteraceae bacterium | reverse complement strand
AAGGGCGCACTATCCTGCTCAGCATCCAGACAACCGCACGTATCAGCCTGCAGCAACTGAACCAGCTTGAGGAGGCTGCCTAAAATCGTCGCGCCGCGCAAAGAATTCAAGGTTTAGTAATACAGTATCTCGCGGTCGAAGACCTAGTGGCATAGAGCCGCCGAGTATGTTAGATTCGCCGGATATGAAGACGCTCGCACTCGGTTTGCTGATTACCCTCAGCGCTTGGGCGCAGAAAATTGACGTCGAATCCGATCAGGCCGTGGATTTCTCCAAATTCAGGACTTTCGCAATCCGCGACGGCCGCCTGAATAGCAAGAACCCGGCCCTGAACAGCGAACTGACCCGAAAGCGGCTGAACGCCGACATCCAGAAGTATTTAGAGGCGAAGGGACTCGAATTCGTGCCCTCGGGTCCATCCGATCTCAATGTTCGCTATACGCTCGGTTCGGTGAGGGGCACCCAGGTCGAAACCTATCCGGCGGGCTGGCGAGGTTGGGGCACACGGGTGGTGAGAGTTCCGTTTACCGAAGGCACCCTGGTGATCGATCTGCGCGACCCTGGCACGCGATCGTTGGTCTGGCGCGCCATCGCGCGGGAGGACAAGAGCGACGCGTACAAAATCGAGGGCAAGCTCGACGACATGGTCAAGAAGTCGTTCGACAAGTACCCACCCAAAATGAAGCCACTGCAACTGCCTTGAAGGATCCCACTGCCCGCGGCCGCGTGGGCGGACCACGGCGATCCGCGGCCGGGCGAAAATCGCGAATGGCTGCTAGAATAGGTCAGAGGCGTGAACCCCCGTGCTTCGACTATCCATAGCGCTTTTCTTCTGCGGCCTCCTGTGGTTGGTCGCTTCCGCCGCTCAGCAGCAGCCGCAGCAGCAGGCCACGCCGCAGTCCGGCGCTCCCGGCAGCAAGGCGGCGGACGAGCATACTCCGCGCTTCGCCGCCCAGGCCACCGAGGTGATTGTCCCGGTCACCGTGACCGACGATAAAGGCAAGTTTCTTTCCAACCTGGAAGCCAAGGATTTCCAGATCCTCGACGAAGGCCGGCCGCAGCGCATCAAATTCTTCAGCCACGATCAGCGCCAGCCGATCGTGGTGGGCTTCCTGGTCGACATGAGCAACAACATGCGGATCCACTGGAAGAACTATCAGGACGCCATCCTCGAATTGGTGTGGAACCTGCTTCCCGGAGACCCCCGCTACCGCGGCTACCTGATCGCTTATTCCAACGAAGCCGAGCTGCTGGTGAATACCACGCAGGACTCCGAGCCGATCGCCGAAAAGGTGCGCAAGATGAAACCGGGAGGCGGCGCGTCCCTGTATGACGCGATCTACAAGGCCTGCACCAACCGGCAGCTTGTGAACGGCGAGCCGTACGAACCCCGCCGCGTGCTGATTGTGGTGGGTGACGGCCACAACAGCGTCGGGGACAAGAGTCTGGATCAGGTTTTGGAAATCGCCCAGCGCAACCTGGTGACGATCTACGGGATGAGCACCAAGGCGTTCGGATTCGAGAATGAGGATGAGGCGGTTCTGGAACGCCTCGCCACCGAAACCGGCGGCCGGGTCTTTTACCCCCTCAACGACCCTTACAAGGACATTTCGGGCTACCTGTCGAATCCACAGGACGCCGGCAATTACGCCATCACGGTAGGGACGGGCGGCTACACCGCGGCGATTTCCAAGGGCATCATCGACGCCGTGAGCGGCATCTCCGGGGAAATCACCACGCAGTACATTCTGCGCTACGTTCCGGACATCGAGTCGGATTTCAAGCCCAAGCTCTTCCGCAAGATCGACGTGAAGGTGCCGTCCCTGCCGACGGTGAAGATTCGCGCGCGCTGTTGTTATTACCCCAGCCCCGTCCCTGGCAGCGTGCCTGCCACGGGCGGGCAAGAGCGGCCTTGAGTTTACGGGGCTCTGTATTCACCGCGGAGACGCGGAGATAACGGAGGAAGCGCGGAGAAAGGCAAGAATAACGCTTGTTTTCTCTGCGCTTCCTCCGTTTTCTCTGGGTCTCCGCGGTGAATACAGAAGTCCCGTGAAAGTCAGTGAGGGTTTTGCGTTTGCTGCCGATAAGAGGAACAGGTACCATAGAAACGCAAATCGCATGCCGGCCGTGATCCCCATTGCCAAGCGCCGCCAGGGGTGTTATGCACTCCTGGAAGCGGCCCTGCCCGGCCAGGCGCCCGAGAACATCGGCGTACTGCTGATCGACCCGGCGGCCGACCGCGGTTGGGTGCGGTTACGCCCGCGATTCGACGATATCGCCGCGCCGGAAGACGCCGAAGTCCTGGACGCTCTGGAGCCGGACATTGCACGGCGTCTCCAGGAATACGGCGCGGAAGCCTACCTTCAGTCGCTGGAGGATTCGCTCTCCAATGTGCTGCGGGTGAGCGCCCGACGGGAGGTGGAGGTGGACGCGTTCACGCGCGTGCTCGACCGGCTCTACAGCGAACATGTCGCGCCCGTCGAAGTGCGGCCTTACATCAGCCACCTGCCGCTCTACAGCCTGCGGGCGGCGGCCGGCGGCCTGGGCGAGGAGATGCCCTCCGAACCCGAGGATTGGGTGCGGGCCCCCGAGGGCGTGCGCCTCGGGCGCGATCTGTTCGTGGCGCACGTGGTGGGCCAATCCATGGAGCCGCGCATCCCGGATGGCAGCCTGAACCTGTTTCGTCTCCACCCGGTTGGGTCGCGCCAGAACAAGATCCTGCTCATCCAGCGTTTCGGCGCCATGGACGAGACCGCCCGGTACACGGTGAAGAAGTACACCAGCGTCAAGGTTTCCGAAGGCCAGATTTTGGAAGACGACGCCCAGTGGCGCCACGAGCGCATCCGGCTGGAGCCGCTCAACCAGGAATTCGAAGCCTGGGATGTAAGCCCCGAGGATTTCGCCGTGGTCGCCGAATGGCTGCGCGTCCTGGAGTAGAGCAACGCCTGAAGCAACGCCTGAAGCAACGGCCGAAGCAGCCGCCTGTGGCCAAGTTGCTGGCAGCCTGGTACCGCCGCGGCCATCGCGAGCTGCCCTGGCGCGCGAGTCCGGATCCCTATCGCATCTGGATCTCCGAAATCATGCTCCAGCAGACCCGCGCGCAGGCGGCGATTCCCTACTACCTGCGGTTTCTGGAGCGTTTCCCCACGGTGGAAGCGTTGGCCCGCGCCGGCGAAGAGGAAGTGCTCACGCTGTGGAGCGGCCTGGGCTACTATTCGCGCGCCCGCAACCTGCTCCGCGCGGCCCGTGAGATCGCCGCGGCGGGCGCGTTTCCCGGCGAATATGCGGCTCTTCGGGCGCTGCCCGGCATCGGCGATTACACCGCCGCCGCCATCGCCAGCATGGCCTTCGGCAAGGCCCGCGCGGCAGTAGACGGCAACGTCCTGCGGGTGATTGCGCGGGTCGAAAACGATGCCGCCGATATCTCCAGCGCGCACACCCGCGAGCGCTTCCGCGCGGTGGCCGAATCCTGGCTCGATGCGCGCGACCCCGGCACGTTCAACCAAGCGCTCATGGAACTCGGCGCCACTGTCTGCGTGCCGCGAAACCCGCTCTGCCTGCTTTGCCCGCTGGCCTCCTGTTGCCAGGCGCGGGAGCAGGGGACCGCCGCACAGCTTCCGGTGAAGCTGCGCAGGACCGAACCGGTAGCGCTGGAGGGAGTGCTGCTGGTGGTGCGCAGCCGCCGCGGCATCCTGCTGCGCCGCCGGGATTCCGAAGCCCGCCGCATGGCCGGCTTTTGGGACCTCCCCTCGCCCGACGATCTGCCGGCCGCGCGCCTGGGCAAAACGCTGGGCACCTTCCGCCACACCATCACGCACCACCACTATACCTTCACGGTGAAGGAGGCGGCGGCGCGGGTGGGCCCTGAGGGCACCCCGGCGGCCGGCGCCCTGCGCTGGTTCCGGGCGGCCGAGTGCCTGGAAATTCCGCTGAGCACCACCGCGCGCAAGGGGCTCAAACTGGCAGGAGTGCTGCGGGAGAGCGCTTGAGCTGTTGGGCGCCCTCGACTCGACTTCCGGCATGCTGCTGCTTCCGATGTTTCTGCGCAAGCACCAAGCGAAAGAAGGACGGCAAGGCTCACCGCTGCTTCAGCGTGGTGGAGAATCGCCGGCTGCCCGGGGCATGCGGCGCGGCCTCGGCGACGATGCGCTGGTTGGCCGCCAGCAGGCGGCTCCAGGACCGTGCAGCGGACGGTGTTGTACCTGGGCGAGATCAACGACCAGCAGCAAGCCGCATGGCGCAAGTCGCTGGAGGTCTTCGACGAAGACGAACAGGACTACCGAACCGTGAGTCCTCTTCTGGGAAGCTTCGGCCGGATTACGCGCCACTCGGAAAGAGCGGCTTCTCCGCACGGGATCTAGCTCCGCCGACTGGCGGCACCCGCGGAGGCTGGCTTCGGAGCGGGTGATCACGTCACCCGTTACGTCAGGTCCAGCCCTTCCAGCCGCCCCGTCGCGTCGCCGAAGTGCTCCGTGTGGACGCCCATGCGGTCCATCATGGTCAGGAACAGGTTGCACATGGGGGTCTCCTTGCGGTAGACCACGCGGCGGCCGGTTTTGACGTAGTTGCCGCCGCGGCCCACCATCATCGTGGGCAGATCCTCGTGCAGATGCCGGTTGCCGTCGGAAAGGCCCGCGCCGTAGACGATCATGCAATTGTCCAGCAGGCTGCGGTCGCCTTCCTTGATCGCCTTCATCCTGGCGATCCACAGTGCGAACTGCTTCAATTGGTACTCATTGATCCGCGACACCTTCTCTATCAGGTCGGGCTGATTGCGGTGGTGCGTCAGGGGGTGATGGCCGTCCGAGATATCGATCTCGCGGTAGGCGCGCGAAGTGCCCTCGTGCGTTACCAGGAAGGTGACCACGCGGGTCAGGTCCGCCTGGAACGCGATGGTCATCATATCGGTCATGAGCTTGAAATGCTCGGCGAAATCGGCCGGCACGCCGTAGGGCTTTTCCATGTGCGGATCGATCTGCTGGTTGTCCTTTTCGGCGCGCTCGATCTGCCGCTCCACTTCGCGGATCGACGACAGGTACTCATCCAGCTTGCGGCGGTCGGTGGGCCCGAGGCCGGATTCCAGCTTCCGGGTGTCGTCGGTCACGAAATCCAGAATGCTGCGGCGATAGAGCGACTGGCGCAGGCGCGCTTCGGGGCTGAGCACCACGCCATTGCCGAAGAGCCGCTCGAACAGAGCGCGCGGATCCAGGACGGGCGGCAGCGGCTGGGTCTCGCTGCGCCAGGCCAGGTTGTTGGTGTAGGCGCAGGAATAACCGGAATCGCAATCGCCGGATTGGCGCGCATCCTCCAGGCCCAATTCAAGCGAAGGGAAGCGCGTCTGCCCGCCCACCTGCCTGGCCACGATCTGGTCCATGGAGACGCCCGCGCGGATGTCGTTGGTGGTCTTCTTCACCTGAATTCCGGTCATGTAAGAGCCGCAGCAGCGGCCGTGATCGCCCGCTCCGTCCAGCAGCGCCCGGCCGGTGTTGTGGGTCAGATTGCCCATCAACAGCATGTCGTCCTTGAACGGCTCCATGGACTTGAGGGTGCGCGGAAGCTGGGTGAGCTTGCCCTCGTAATCCGGATTCCAGTTGTTCATGATGATGCCGTTGGGCACGTAGACGAACGCCATTCGCACCTTGGCAGGCGCGGAGCTGGCGGCCATGGCCGGCGACATGGCGTCCAGGAACGGCAGCGCGATGGCCGTCCCCATTCCTCTCAGAAACGTGCGCCGCGGAAGCGCTTTGCGGGTAATCATCGGGCAACCACCTCTTTGGGCTTGACTACATTCTGGCTGATCGTCAGCTCGCCATGCCGCGATTGGAAAGGCAGGCTGCGGACGACTTCGAAAATGAACGATTGAAACGGGTAATCCTGGGCCGCCAGGTTGCGGTCGATCTCATCGACGGTGCGGCGGTCGTTCGGGCCCACGCCGCGGCCCAGCGCATAGGTGAGCATCTTTTCGGTGATGCAGTGGGCGAAATCGGGCAGGCGGCTGAGCAGGGCCGCGCGCATTTCCGCCGGGCCGTTGAAGCTCTTGCCATTGGGCAGCGTGCCGGTCGCGTCCACCGGAAATTTGCCGTCCATGGTGCGCCACTTGCCGATGCCGTTGTAGTTCTCCAGGCCGAAGCCGAGCACGTCCATTTTGCTGTGGCAGGAGGCGCACACGGCATTTTCGCGATGGGCTTCCATCTGCTGGCGCAGCGACGCCGAGGTGCCCACGGCGGCCTCATCCAGTAGCGGAACATCCGCCGGTGGCGGGGGCGGCGGCGTTCCCAGAATGTTCCCCAGGATGTACTTGCCGCGGATCACCACTGAAGTGCGGGTGGGATAGCTGGAAACCGTCAACACGCTGGCCTGGCTGAGGAGGCCGCCGCGCTGATCGCCGCCTCGATCGGGGGTCAGGTCGACGCGGCGGAAGTCGTCGCCCTCCACGCCGGGGATGCCGTAGAACCTCGCCAGGCGGGCGTTCAAATAGGTGTACTTGGCGTCCAGGAATTCCGCCAGCGGGCGATTCTCGCGCAGCACGTGGTCGAAGAACAGGCGCGTCTCGGTGCGCATGGCGTCGCGCAATTCGGGACTCCACTCGGGGAATTTCTGCGGGTCGGGCTTCACCACTTCCAGGTTGCGCAGCTCCAGCCACTGACCCTCGAAGTTATCGGCCAGCGCGGAGGATCGCGGGTCGGCGATCAGCCGCTTCACCTGGCCATCCAGCACGGCGGGTTGGTGCAATTTGCCGCTTTCGGCCAGCCCTTGGAGTTCCGCGTCGGGCATGGAACTCCAGAGGAAATAGCTCAGGCGCGAGGCCAGCTCGATGTCGCTGATACGGTGGGCCTCGCCGGCGGGGCCGGGGTCGTGCTCGATGCGAAACAGGAAGTGCGGCGAAACCAGCATGGCCTCCAGCGCCAATTGAATGCCTTGCTCCACGGATTGGCCCTGGGCCTTAGCCAGCGCCACGAACTTCAGGAGCGAAGCCACTTCGGCGCGCGTCGCCGGCCGGCGATAGGCGCGGTGGGCCAGGTTCGTCACGATCTTTTCGACGCAGGCGGGCCCGGTCTTGGGATCGCAGAGCAGGATCAGCTTGCGGCTGGCCGGTTCGGCCTGCGGGCGATACGGGCCGATGAAGGTGATGGAATCGAGAAACTTGTTTTTCTTGTTGTCGTAGGTTTCCTTGGCGGTGAGACCTTTGACGAAATCGTCGCCGATGAAGCCGGCGCGGAAGACGTGCTGGCCCTCGGGCAGGACGAGGCGCATCTGCTCTTCCGAGTAGGGATTGAAATACACCAGCCCGGACGGCTTGGTTTCCACGGGCATGGTATGCAGCAGCTTGCCATCCATCCAGAAGCCCAGCGTCACGGGCTTGGCATCGGCCGCGCGCTCTCCGGGCAGGCCGAAGCGGACGATGTACTCGCCGTCGAAATCCAGCCGGCCGGTGGCTTCGATAGTGCTCGGATCCACGCGGCGGATCTTCTTGTCCTTGATGTGGAACTGCAGCTCGATGGGCTTGGGAAGAGGGTCGACCGCCATGGCGCGGGACGCGATCCGCTCGGCGGCGGCCAGATACTTTTCCATAAGCACCGGCGAGATGGTGAGCACATCGCCGCTGTTGTCGAAGCCGTTGCCCAGGTCGTCGGTGGGGAAACTCTGCTCGGCGTGGAACTCGACGGCCACCAGATCGCGGATGGTCGCGGAGTATTCAGCGCGGTTCAGGCGGCGCGCGGTGACGCGGCCGGGATCGGGCTTGACGTTGCGGTCGGCCTGGTCGAATTGGCCCTGGATATAGGCGATGGCGGCGTCCAATTCTGGCGGACGGGGCACGCCCGCGGGCGGCATTTCCCCGGCGCGCAGTTTATCCAAAATGGCCTCCCAGTCGGCGCGCTGCCCGGCGACCGAAGCGGGCTTGGTGAACGGGGCGATATCCAACCCGCCCGACGCCAGTTGCGCATTGTGGCAGGGGGCACACGTCTTGGCGAGGACCGGCTGAACCGTTTTCTCGAACGAGGGCCCATCCGCCGCGAGCAGGACACCACCCGCCGCGGCTGTCAGGAGCATACTTCGAAGGCCAGTTTGAGACAGCATCCGCTTATATAGAGATGTTAACCGATCCCCGTTAGATGCACAAACCCGCGAGGGGCGGGAGGGTCGGGTTAGGGCTGCTTTGTGGCGGGCGGACAGCGGACGCCGCCGGGGCCGCCGGGACCTTGTGTACATTTCGGTGTACATTTTAGCTATGAAGGACCTCAGTATCACCGAATTCCGCCGCCAGTGCCTCTCGTTGCTGGAGAATCTGCCGGACGAGGGGATCGTCATCACGAAGCGCGGCCAGCCGGTCGCGCGCGTCGTGCCGGTGCGCGCCGGACCCAAGGGCGAGCGCGTCACGCTGCCTTTGCTCAAGGGAAAGGGCCGGCCTGGACCGTTATGCCCGAATACCGAGACTCCCTATGACCTCGTATTTGATTGATATCAACGTAATGGCTGGCACTGACCTGGGACCTGCATGCGCAGCACGCTTCCGCATCCCGCTGGTACGCGTCCATTGACGACTCGCCGCTGCGCTTCTGTCGGTTTACCCTGCTCGGCCTCCTGCGGCTGCTTACGAACCGCCAGGGCCCAGGGGGGCACCCCGGGCGACAGCACCACCACGCTGGAGCGCGCTCTGCAACTGTACGACCGGTGGAGACAGGACCCGCGCGTGGACCTCGCGCCCGAATTGCGAGATGCGGGCAGCCGACGCGGAACAGGCGATTGTAGTAGCCATCACGGCGGAAGGGAAACTGTTTGCTGGCGCCGAACCCACCGATCCTGCGGCGCTAAGTAGGCTGAGTGCGGAGACCGTGTATGTAAAGGCCGACTCCCGAGTGCCGTTTCAGAAGGTACTCACGGTCTTGGACGCTTTACGTGGTAAGTCGGTGGTGTTGCTTGCTGCACCGCCCAAGAACGCGGAAAGTACGAAGATGGCGCCGCCCTATGGGATGAAGGTGACCGTGTCGCGGTAGGGACCTCTGCTGAACACGGGCCGTGGAACTGCCCGATCGCCGCGGATCTGGTGGGTCGGCGGTGCGCAACGGGCCCGCCCCGCCGATCGACGCTCTCGGCCCGCGGTTCGCATGGCCGCCGCCCACGACGCTCGAGGCGAAAAACGGCAAGGCTGGTTCGGCCTGGCGGCCGGCAATGGCGCCGGGCAGCGATTCGCCATGCGCCCCACCGGCATCGTCACGCGCGTCGCCTCGCGCACGTCAGGGATCTCGGCCCGCCAGCAGCCGCGGGAGACCGAGGAGTCTTCCACCAGCTTGCTGCCGCACGAGTGGACCGGGCGGCGCCACCGCGCTGCTGGACGCTCTCGGCCCGCGGTCGCAGGGCCGCCGCCCACCGCGCAGCGGTCGGGGGGCCGGGTGGCAACAGCAAGACTGGTTCTTCCTTGGCGGCCGGCAGTTGGCGCCGGGCAACGATTCGGCACGCGCCCCCGCGCCGGCATCGTCATACGTGCCGCCCGGCGCACGTCGGGGCCGGCCCGCCAGCAGCCGCAGGAGACCGAGGGGCCGCCGACAGCTTGCTGGCGCGCACAAGGCCCTCGGGTGCCGCACTCGCAGATAGTGAGCCAGCGGGCAGGGCCGCCGCGGATCTGGTGCTTCTACGACGCGAAACGAGCCCGCCGCGCGGATGGCCGCTCTCGGCCCGCGGTCGGCTATGATCGGCTGCTCCTGAGCGACCGCCAGGGAAGAACAAAGTAAAAAAGCGCTCGGGAATCTTATGTTCTTCAGGCTACCTCAGATTTCGCACTGCTTGTATGCTGGAGAGAACAACGCGATGCGCCTTTTCATTTTTCTCCTGACCGCGGCCTGTCTGTTCGCCCAGGAACAGCCGGTTCTGCTCAAAGCCTCAACCATGCTCGACGGCAAAGGTGGCGTGCGGCACAATGTGACGGTGGTGGTTGAAGGCGGTACGATACGAAGCGTGGGGGCGTCGGCACGGGTGCGTGGCGTGACATATAACCTCGGCGGATTGACGCTGATGCCGGGCCTGATCGACACGCACGTCCATCTGGCGTCGCACTTTGGTCCCAATGGCAAGGTGGCCGGGGGGCGCGGCGAGTCGCCGGCAACCGAGTTGGGATACGCACTCGAAAACGCGTACGCGGACTTGATGGCGGGAGTCACTACGGTGCAGAGCGTCGGCAGCCCTATTGATCGCGACGTGCGGGAAGCCATCAACCGCAACGTTCTGCCCGGGCCGCGCGTTCTGACGTCGGTTCGTCAAATCACCGATACGCGGTTAACTCCCGACCAGCTTCGCGAGCTAGTCCGGCAAACCAAGGCCGACGGGGCGGACCTGATCAAGCTTTTCGCGTCGAAAAATTTCCGCGACGGCGGCGCGCAGACCATGACCGACGAGCAGATTCTCACGGCTTGCCAGGAAGCCCGCGCGCAGGGGCTGCGGGTGCTCGTGCACGTCTATAGCTCGCACGCGATTATGAGCGCCTCCCAGGCCGGCTGCACTTCGGTAGAACACGGAACGCTGATCGACGATGAAGCCCTGCGTTTCCTCGCCGCGCACGGAACGTATTTCGATCCGAATATCGGCGTCGTCGCGCAGAATTATGTCATCAATAAGGACAAATTCATCGGCACCGGCGGCTTCACCGAGGAAAGCATCAAGGGCACGGAAACGAGGCTCATTCCAGCGTCGCTTGAGATGTTCAAACGGGCGCTGGGCATCAAGGGCCTGAAGTTTGTCTTCGGAACGGATGCGGTTGCCGGCGCGCACGGCCATAATGCCGAGGAACTGATCTATCGCGTGCAAAAAGGCGGGCAGGACGCGTCCGCCGCAATCGTCTCGGGAACCTGGGTTTCGGCCGAATCGCTCGACATGTCCAACCGCATCGGCGCGGTTGCGGAGGGAATGGACGCGGATTTGATCGCGGTGGGAGGCGATCCGCTGAAAGACATAACCGCGTTGCGCCGCGTGGTTTTCGTCATGAAAGGCGGCAGAGTCTACAAATCGCCGCCGGAGTAAGGGCGCGGTGGTGCGAGGCGGTGCTTCGTGGGTTCTTTATCTTCACTGAGGCCGACAGCCACAATCGCAGATCCTGGGCCGGTAGGCGTGGCCGCCGCGGATCGGGTGGCTTCGCAGTGCGAAACGGGACCGCCGCACGGGTGGTGCTCTCGGCCCGCGGTCGCATGGCCGCCGCCCACGGCGGAGCGGGCGGACCGCCGGGCAGCGGCGGCAAGACCGGGCAGTGATCGGGGAAGCCGAGCGCCGTCGCGCTGATGGACGCTCTTGGCCCGCGGGTCGCAAGGCCGCCGCCCGGCGCGCAGCGGCAAGACTGGTTCGGCCGGGCGGCTGGCAAGTGGCGCCGGGCAGCGATTGGCCCCGCGCCCTCGCGCCGCCATCGTCATGCGCGCCGGCTGGCGCACGTCGGCGGCCCGCCAGCAACCGCGGGAGACCGAGGGGCCGTCCATCAGCTTGCTGTCGCGCACCAGCGCACCGCGCGGCGCCGTCGCGCGGATCGCAGCCGATCATCAGCGCATCCTGGAAAGCGCTCGCGTAGTCGGCCCGCCAGCAGCCGAAGGAGACGCCGGAGCCGACCACCGGGTTGCTGCCGCGCACCAGGCCCTTGGTACCGCAATCGCAGATCGTGGGCCGCACGCGTGGCCGACGCGGATCTGGTGCATCTGCCGAATGGCCTATAGGAGCGAAGTGAACCGCGGCTCTCTAACCAGCACTCCCACTCGACAATGCCGCTGGCAAACCGGGTCCTGCCTTTGCGGCCGGCCCTCGGAAACATCAGCACCTTAGCCATGACTCGTGATTACCACTGAACTGACCGGATGGCGGCGGACGAACGGGCTTTCTCACCCGGAAAGCCACACCCGCGGTGCTGGCGGCGCTGGGGCCAGGCCTGGCGCGGTACGAAGACCCCGGCCAACCATGGGAATTGTGCATCACATCATTTGCCGCCCTGGTCGCTATTTTCTTGTGGGTGCCAAACCGTGAGGTTGGCACTCCATTATCTGAAACGCATTCCGTATGCCTACGCCCACCAGCACCGATTCGGTGTTCCCTGGCTTTCGTGTCCGGGCTTTCCTTTGCCTTAGTCTCAACTAAACATTTTGCTGGTCTGCTTCTTCTCTTGGAGGGCGAAAGTGCCAGCCGTTTCAGGCATCGGATCGCTTGGTCGATCTGCTCCAGTTCGACGTGAAGTTCCGAAACGATTCCTTCAAGGTCCATGGCATTCACTCTGAGTGGCCTCCACGGAATTGCTCTTTCGCCCAAATCCAGACAGTCGTGAACGAAACGAGTACCCGGCTACCGTTGGTCTTCACCGTGCCGGTCGAATCGACCCGAAAGATCAGCAGCCACCAAGTTGCCAGATTGACCGAACCCGGCTCGAATCGCTTTTCAGTTCCCTTGCATGGTGAAGCACACACTCAGCGGTATCAATCTTCAGCCGCTTTCTTACGAAGGGCCGTCACTGTGGAGGAGATTCCAACAAACCGAGCGACTGTCTGCCGCAGCAGTGCCGGAACCCATGGCTTTTCCAGGGTGGCAACAGAATCCGAAGGAAGTTCTAATAGTTCGGCGGCATCCTGCTCGTTCCACATGTAAGGCGGATATCCAGATGTCAGGATGATCCGAAGATATGGGAGCAGGGACCGAAGTTCCAACGCCACTCGAATACCGGAACTTACCGGCAACGTCGCATCGGCAATGAGCAAATCAATTCCTCCCTCGGTTTCCTCAAAACGTCGGAACGCCTCTTCCGCCGTCGTCGCTTCCAGAATCGTATGTCCCAGTGGCGTCAGGACCGCGCGGGTGAAATTCATAACGCTAGGCTCGTCCTCCAGGATCAGGATTGTCATTTAAGGTCACCGAGCAAAGCAATCTTCAACTTGCCGTCCTCGTGACTTTCACCGCCGTAGTAGGTATTTGAATCTGGTGGTGCCAATGCTGCCAGCCGGATCTCACGCTCTGGATGACTTCGCTGGGAACAAACGGCTTCGCTAACACGTCCCAAGCGCCCAGGTTGAGAGCTTCAGCCCAAAGGCGGTCGTCTGCAAGCCTAGATGTGACAATCAGGGAGGGAGGATGTGGCAGGTGCCTGATATAATCCAGCAGGTCAATCCACGTCCCCGGCGTCAAATCACATTCACAGAGAACAACGTGAATTTCATGCCGTTGCAGGAAGGCCAGTGCAGGCGGAACACGATCTGCGATAAACAGCCTCGTTGAATGACCGACGATGCCTCGCAAGGATAAGTGATCCCCTTCTAGGGGACTGACGGAGAGAACGGATAAGGTGGGACTACTTGCCATCCGAAGTTGCTCTGTCATGAAAGATCAACTCAATTCCGACGCCAACCGACACCGATAGCCACCTCAACATCGATGGACGCACCTGTGACGTGTTCGGTGTTCCCGGATGTCGGGTCCAGGCGTTAGAAGCCGTCACGTCGGCGGGATTGCGCTCCAACCCCCTCGCGCTTTCGGATGGATGATCTCCGAAGCCACCGATCTGCACCAGCCCTAGGCCTAGGACTAGGACTAGAGTGTACTAAGGATAATCCTGAATCTCATCAGTGTCAACGGAAATTTGCACAGGTTTTCCAGAGCTTATCCAGGGTACTTCGGAGCCTTTTTCAACTCCTCCCGTCCCGCATTCCGGGGAGGCTGACACCCAGAGAAAGAAGTGCCACGACCGCCACGGCGACAGTTGACTTGCCGGCGCGGATGCCCGCTCTCGGCCCGCGGTCGCAGGGCCGCCGCCCACCGCGCGGCGGGCGGGACGCCGACTTGACCGCCGGGCATCCCGTCGGAGTGTTTCCGATACAGCACTAAAGGCTTCTGGGGAGCGACGCCTAAATGGGGGTTGAACTAAACCGCTGTGCGGTATTTTCTCTACGATGCGGCATGCTCGTCCGCGGGAAGCCTGCTATCGTGCGGATCCGCCAAGCCGCAGGGCAACTGCGCTATCATCAATTCGGCATGGCGGCGAC
>JBKQPR010000089.1:0-21605 GCA_052144935.1 Bryobacteraceae bacterium | reverse complement strand
CAAGACCCTGGAGATTGGGCGCTGGATGCCCATACTTCTTTCATCTAGGAGTCCAAGTGCATCAGACCCCGATAAACAGCCTCCAGCATGAGAAAACGAGGCCTAGTTTTGCGAAAGTAGGGCTAGGTCTCATCGAAGAGCCCCGGCCCCGTGCCGGGCTTTTCGCTTTTCAGAACCATTTTAGACAAACCCACAAAGCTCCGGCGGCGCACGAAAGGCGATGCCTCTACGCGCGCGAGGAAACCCTCTTTTTCGGCCTTCGGCGCTGGGTGCTTTCGGCGAGGCTGTATGACACCGCCGCTCGTAATTGGTAACGTCGGTTCTTACGCCCGGCAGGGGTGTCAAGGGGAACCGGCTTTGGCCAGCAAGAGCGCCGCTTGAGATTCCGGCCGGTATGCGGAGGGTCTGCCGGTGTGGAGGCGGCCTCGGATTCCGCGATGATCTCCCCACGATGAACAGGCTGCCCGGCCCGGAGACCCCCATGGCCACCGCCCAGCGGGCCGGACGGCGGTTGAAACGGCAGGACTGGGTCGGCCTGGGGCCAGCATCCTCATGCGCGCCGCCCGGCGCACGTCGTGATCGGCCGGCCAGCAGCCGCAGGAGGCCCGAGGAGCCGCCCACCAGCGTGTTGCCGCACCAGCGCCCGGGGCGTTGCCGTGCGGATGGACGCTCTCGGCCCGCGGTCGCACGGCCGCCGCCGGGCCGCGCGGCGGGCGGACGCGGTAGCCATGCTCTCTTTCGCTCTCCTTTACGCGCTTTTCGTGAACGGGTTCGTTCGGCGCATCTGGAGCCGCTTTCCACCGAAGCAGGATCACCGCAAAAGGGAAGGCAGCCATCCTGGTATCCTGGCAGTGTCAGTGGACGATAGCCGCGTCACGCTTGGCTTGGCCCGCCGCGCGGAACGCCGCTCTCGGCCCGCGGTCGCAGGGCCGCCGCCCACCCCGGCGCGGACACGACGCATTCCGCCGGTTCGGCGGGGCGCCCGCGGATCGACGATTCGACGCTGCCCGCCCGTGAACCCGGGCGTTCGGGCGCAGATCAAGTACTCCGGCGCTGCCGCGCGGGGCGCAGATGGTCGAGGGCACCATCGTCAACACGAGCACGGGCGAGGCGCCTGCCGGCGCTTCCTCAATAATCCGTGGCGGGATTGAAGGTCTTGGTGGGAAACGTCGCGGGAACCGCCGGCGGCTGGATCACCGGATTCGACCGCCCTGCCTGGCTCGCGTCGAACACCACGAATCCCACGCCCGGTGATCCTCTCGGCAGGGAGTAATCGTCCGCCGGATAGGTCGGGTTGTTGAAGCCGGGATTCTGCACCACGCTGGTGACATCCTCGCCGATCTTCTGCCAGCCCGCCAGGTTTACGAAGGCCCATTCGGCGGACGAGCATGGATTGGCCACGCCGGCAGCGGTCTGGTAATGAAAGGCCTTCGGATCGGTGGCGAACCCGCCGTCGGTGCGCCAATATAGGTTGCTGTTCCACGCCTCCCACGCGGTGTAGGGGAAGCCGCCGCTGTACTCGCATCCCCCCTGCGCGTAGAACACGGGAGTTGAGGCCGTGCTGCGGTCGAAGTAGAAAAGATTGCTGGAGGCAGAGAAGACCTCCTCCACGCTCGACGGCACCGTGCCCGAGGGATACGGGTTGCCGACGTTGATCAGCGACCCGCGGGCAAATGCAAATATGTTGTTCTTGACAGTGGTGGGTTCGCCCGGCACCGAGGGCGCCTCGGCAAAGTTCATGGTGGCGTCTGAAACCCGGTACACCAGGTTGTTCTCCACATCCACCGACCCAGTCAGGTTGTCGATGTAGATCCCGTCGCCGCCATAGCCATCGGCATCCTGAACGGAAGCATCGCTCACATCGTGCACCTTGTTGTTGAGAATCTTGTTGCCGGGGGGCGTCGGTCCCGCCGTGTTTCCGGTCTGAATGTACAGTGACCCCCCGTCGTTGGTGATCCCCTGGAACAGGTTGTACACGTGGTTGAACGAGATCACGTTGTCGTGCGAATCCGAAGGCAGCGAGGAGCACAGGCAGATGCCGATGGCCATGTGGTAGCCATCGTAAACGTCGTTGTGGGTGTAGGTGTTGTGGTGGCCTTCGTATTGAGTGATACCGGCCTGCGTGGGGAAACAGCCGTCCATAGCCTTCCATCACGTTGTTCTGGACGGTGTGGTACTGCGGCAGGTTGGCGTCGGTATCGGCCGCGGTGGCCGGCGTCCCGATCCGCATGGAGGTGCCGCCCAGGTCGTAGAAGGCGCTGTTTTGGACCGTATTGTTGGCGGTGACGGCGGTTGCGTTGTGCGCTGCGCATCAGGCCGGCGATTGCGCGCCGAGGCAGGAGAGGAATTCCAGCGCGGCGCCCGCGGTGTGCGCCACCACGTCCGTGTCGAACGTGATGTACTGCGAGTTCTGGAAGGTCAGCGCCGGCTCCGGCGACTGCAAGGGGTCTCCCGCGCCGGCGAAGATCCCTCCCTGCGCGGTCTGGTTGACGAACGGCACGGTGAAGTTGCCGTGCGCAAAGGTCAGGCCCTGAAAGGTCACGTAGCAGAGGTTCGACGCCACCAGGATCGGGGAGAGCTGCGGGACAATCACCGTGTCGTTGTTGGGATTCTCGCCGGGGTTCGCCAGGTAGGTGAGGGTCCATGGAGTGGTGGACCGGTCGAGGAACCATTGCCCCGGCTGGGTGAGCGCGTCGGCGACGTTTTCCACGAGGTAGCGATGCTGCGGAATATAGCCGAGTGCCGTATAGAAGCCCGCATTCGAGGGGGTGGGGCCGTCAAGGTAGACGATATGGTGCGTGGTGTCCACGCAACTGATGTGCTGCTTGCTGACACCAAACTTCTCGAAGTCCACCAGTTCGATATCTCCCGCGACGGCGCTGTTCCCGGCCGTCTGTCCACACGGATTCCCCGCCGGCGGCGCGAGGTTCTTCCAGGTGCTCGAAATGGGATCCGCGGGGTTGTACTGGAATCGGTCGAAGCACTCCCATCCGCTGCCGCTCACGTAGATCGGGCAGTTGGTATCCGGGGTGGCCGCGGGCGGGCCGGGCGCGTTCCGGTAGACCGTCTCGGCAATCCGGTAGTAGGTGCCCAAGTACCCGCCCAGCCGCGGGCGCAGGCGGCGCACGTCGTTGTAATAAAGGTTCTCGAAATACTGCGTGGAGTCGGGCAGCGCGGCCTGCCAGGTGTTGCCGTTGACGTTCGTCCAGCCGGTCACCCGGATGCCGCCGCTGATCACCGGCGATTCGCCCGGAAAATTCTGGTATACGATATTCAGGTTCGCCGTGCCCGAGTCGACCGCAGTCATTTGCTCGGTCGCGGCCAGGAAATAAGTTCCCGCGCGGAACTGCACGCTCACCTGGCTCAACCCAGTCTTGTTAAGCGCCCGCACGGCGGCGCGCGCGCGGTCGAAGGTGGCCAACGGACCATCCGTGCCGGCCCCATTGGGCGAGGCCAGTGCGCCGGTCCACGAATCGTTGCCGTTGGGCGCGACATACAAGGTTGCGGCGGTGGGCGGCGCGGACGCTGCAATCGTTAGCAGAGCCAGGGGCGAGGTGAGGCCGCCGTAGGTCGCGGTCAACTCGGCATCGCCCGTCGGCACGCCCGCCGGAATGATCACGTTGAACTGAAACTGGCCTACCGCCACCAGCCCGGCGAACTGCACGGAGGCCGGCAGGCCGCCCACCGAGATCGCCGGTGCCGGACTCAAGCTTCCCGATTGGGAGATCGCCCCGCTCACCACCGGCACGGAAGTGGGGCCGAAACCGTTACCATACAACACCACGGTTTCGCCGGGCTTGGCGGGTGTGGTCAGCCCTGCGTACAGGCTGGGAGGCCCCGCCAGGCTCCCATCCAGGTGCGTCGCCGCGGCGTACGGCCCGCCATTGAATACGAAGAACGAAGGCGTGAGCGGCTGCGCGGCCACGCTGAATGCCGTGCTCGTCGCGCCGTTGTTGGCCACCTGCACGGCTACGCTGGCCGGCAGCGTGTCGGGCGGCGTCAGGATGTTCACCTGCGTCGGGCTGATGTAGTAAACATACGCGCTCTTGCCATTCACCGTCACGCTAACACCATCCAGTTGCGTCGGCATTTGGCCGTTCACGAAGTCCGAGCCTTGCCAGATTCGGGAATCGCCCGCTGGAGCCAAATTCGAACCTTTGATCTCAACCCACGTATTCGGTGCGATCGTCGGGCTTTCGCCTTCGGCGTTGGCCACCAGCGAGATTTCGGGCGCGGCCGGACCGGGGGTGATGGTGAACGTTCGCGACATCATCTGGCGTGTGCCCGCACCGGAACATCCACTGAAAAACAAGACGTATCCGGTCAGCTTCGTGTGGCCCTCCGCGGCTCCAGGTGACATCATCGACGGATACAAGCCGTCAACTTGATCTCCGGTGGTCTGGCCGGGGCAAGGTGTCGTCACCGTGTATTGGGAGTTCAGGATCATTTGGGGCGCTGTCCAGTCCTGAAGATCGAGGCTGGTGGCGGTGGAGTAATACCAGCCCATGGTCACCGTGCCGGCGGAGCCGCTTTCGCAAACGAAAATCAACAGATACAGGCCCAGGTCGTCGTTGTAGTTGATTTCGGATTGGAACTGAGAACCCGGGCAGCCGGGCGACGAGGTCACCGGACTTTCGGAGCCGCCGATGCCCGGCTGGCTGAATGAGCCGTTGTACCATTTCAGAAAATTGAGTGGGCCGCTGCTGGATTGGACGCCGAGCTGGGCGCGAGCGACGTGGGTCCGCTCCGTTGGATAGGAAGTATAAGTGATGTAGAGGTAGTAGTCGTTATTCGCGTCCTTGTCGACAAACGCACTGGGAATCGCGTCGCCCAGGTACCCGTGTGTTGTGGTGGGTGGGGGGTCGGAAGTCTGTAGAACTGGATAACGGGTGGGTCCGCCCAACACGCCGTTCTCCGGGGCAGGCCAAGTCTTCCCGTTGTCCGATGACCTGGCAAAGCCGGTTGTGCCATAGAAAGGAACTTGGTTCACTCCCCCCGGGCAGTGGTTCTCCGCCTCATAGACCATTATCAGGTTTCCCGCAGGCAACGTGGGATCCTGCACCACGGATCCAGGGGCCGCATAATTCTCGTCAAAGGTGCCGGCCCAAGTGGCAGTGCATTGCCCGAACAGCAAGGGCGCAGTCAGCACTTCGCTCTGGTAGCCTTGGGCGGTCGCAAAATCAAAAGTCTTCAGGTCCGTGGTCTGAAGAACCACCGCCCCCCAGTTCCCTCCCGATATGTTTCCGGCGGCGAAGACCAGGTAGGGAGCGCCGGTGGCTGCCGGCGGAATGAAGGTGGTGTGTTCGTCGGGGAGAGCGGTCAGGTAGCCGGGATTGGCCGGATTGTCGGGATAGGTCAGGGGGGTGTCCGGCCCGACGGAGAACGACTTGATCTGACTCGGCGTCTGCTGCGCGAAAGCCGTTGGAACCGGGGCCAGGAGCGAAAATGCGACCACCAGGACCCTTTCTCGATCAAGTATACATTCCACACGGTGGAGATGGAGCGGTTCTGTTGTGCTCAAGTTCTTGAGGCGTACAACGTCTGTATCGCCATCTGAAGCCGAACCTCCTTGTGGATACTGCCGCAGTCTAGCGGCCCACGTTGGGCTGACCGGCCCATTACGAGCTCAGCTTTGGAACCGGACTCCTTCCGATTCACGCGAGAACGCGCGGAAGCGGCATTGTAGCAATCAGCCGGCAGCCTGACCGGAGGCGAGAACGGCGGCAACTCCAGGTCCCCGCTGAGGTGAGCCACGTGAAACTGCGCCCCGCACCCCCAGCGGCACGGCATCGCGCAGGACGTGGCGGCCGGCCGGCGCTCGGCTGCCCCCGCGCGGATGGGCGGTCTCGGCCGCGGTCGCTTGGCCGCCGCCCACCGCGGCGCGGGCGGGACGCCCGGGCGGCAGCGCAAGACCGGTTCGGCCTGGCGGCCGGCAGGGGCGCCGGGCCGCGATCGGGGAAGTCGGCGCGCCGCGGGCAGGACGCGGGCGCGGGAATCAAGAAGGCCGGCGCCGCCGCGCGGATGGACGCTCGCGGTCGGCGGGCGCAGGGCCGCGGCCCACCGCAGCGAACTCATCGAAGGCGAATCCCTCCGCGCCCGCATCGCCCGAGGCCATTGCTCGGCCCTGGCAGCGGGCGCTGCCAGCCCCCTCCCGCCAATTGAGCGGCTCGGGTTCTTGTGGCACAATACGATTGAGCAACAAGCGGAGGTCCCTGGGACTGGCGGGCGGTATGAGCGACAGCCGCTGGCAGCGCGTTGAGGAGATCTTCCATCAAGCCGCCGAGCTTGCACCAGAGGCGCGACCCGCCTTCCTGGACCAGGCTTGCACCGGCGACGAGTCGCTTCGCACGGAAATAGAATCCCTGCTTGCCCACGACGCCGAGGGCGGCAGCATGCCCGCCAATCCCGTCGCCAACGCGGCGAGGGGCGCCGTCACCACGGTCGAGGACCTCAGCGGCAGGACCATCGGTCCATACAAGGTGCTGGGGCGCCTCGGCGAAGGCGGCATGGGCGTGGTCTACAAAGCCAAGGACACCCGCCTGGGCCGCAGCGTCGCCCTCAAATTCATCAAGGCCCAGTTCAGCCGCCATGGGGAGCGCGAGGCGCGGGCGGTGGCCGCTTTGAACCATCCCCACATCGCCACGCTCTATGAAGTCGGCTACCACCAAGGTTCGCCGTACCTCGCCATGGAGTTCGTCGACGGCCGGCCGCTCCAAAGCCCGCTCCCGGTGAAGCAGGCCATCGAGTACGGGATTCAGATAGCCGATGCCCTGGCGGCGGCGCACGCGGCGGGCATCGTGCCCAGGCACGCCACCAAAGGCGTCTCTTCGGGGCCGCCGCGCGGATGGCCGCTCTCGGCCGGCGAGCGTCGAGCAGCGAGCGGGGAAGCCGGCGCCCCGCACGCATGGCCGCTCTCGGCCCGCGCTCGCACGGCCGCCGCCCCACCGCGGCCCGGGCGGGACGGCGGGCGGAAACGGCGAGACGGGTTCGTCCCTGGCGGCCGGCAATGGCGCCCGGGCAGCGATCGGAGAAATCCGGCGCCGCCGATGCGCCATGCGAATGCCGGGCACCCTCATGCGCGCCGCCTGGCGCACGTCGCGGCCCGCCGGCAGCCGCAGGAGACGACACGGCCGTCCACCAGCATGGTTGCCGCGCACCAGCCCCTCGGTACCGCAGTCGTAGATCGTGGGTCAGGCGTGGCCGCCGCGGATTCGGCGATGCGGCGCGCTTGGGGATTCGTTGGGCGGGTCTTGCCTCCAGCGTGTCGGTGCGGCCACACTGTGTCGTGAGCTTAAGCTATTGATTCTACGTAAGCCCCTGCTCGCCTTTCCGCTCTTTCTCTTGTTGACGACCGAGGGCAGCGCTCTCAAAGACGGGCGCCGCCCTGTCACCGCCGGGCGGGAACGGCGAGACTGGTTCGGCCTAGCGGCCGGCAGGGGCATCGTCGGCGCCGCCTGGCGCACGTCGCGAATCGGCCCGCCGGCCAGCCGCAGGAGACCGAGGATTGCGGATGGACGCTCTCGGAGGCGATGGTGGGCGCGGGCGGCGGGCGGAAACGGAACTGGTTCGGCCTGGCGGCCGGGCACTGGTCGGAGAGCCGGCGCGGCCTGACCGAGACCTTTGGATTGGAGGCGGTAGAAATAGCAGGATCACGGACGAATTCATCAATCGCCTGGCTTCAACTCCATGAGCGTTTCCTGTATTTCGGAGGGAGACTGTCAGTGCTCATTCCACCCTCAAATCCGCCACCAGCTAAAATAGTCTGCTGAAAACGAAAAGCCCGGCACGATGGCCGGGGCTCTTCGATGAGACGTAAGCACTTTCATCGTAGCCCTTCCGTCGCGCCGGACGCAAGCGGAGGTAGGGCGGATTGCGAATCAGGGCGGCCTGCTTGTACATAGTGGCTATCTTCGTCGGCGTTGCTGCCAGTGTCGGAGGGTTCGAGAGCCGGTTTCTCTTTTGGTCCTGCATAGCAGTAGCAGCAACAGCAGCAATCATCGCAACTCTCACCCTCGAACCTGTCGCCCGGCGCATTGGGTGGCCGGTCGGGGCTGCTCCTCCTCGTCTATTTGTCAGGTTTGTTAGATCAGATATGACCGACACGCTGACATTTTTCATTGAGGGGCCGCCCGTCACAAAATTGATAATCGAACCGCTCGATCCAGCCGTCGAGGCCAAGATCTCTATGGACCCCAGTGAGGTTCTCTTCCTTCACCCCAACCAGCCGATCAAGTGTTCGATCCTCGTAGAAGAAGGGACTGGCCAAAGCCGTACTTTAACCGGTCTTAAGCATTTGCTGGAAAAGAAGCGCCATGGGAAATTGAGAATATCCGTTAGGTTCACCAACGCAGAAGGCAAGCGTAAACGCGTTCCGTTCAACGTAGAAATAGTGGGTGCACATATCACGAGGTCGTGTGGGTTCCCGGTCGCGAAGAGGATGCTTCGCCCGACTGGTGAGCCCGAATTCACTCAGCCTTCTCCTTCTTCGCCCAGCGCGCCCGAACAGGCTTGCGCAGTGCGTGGGTGAAACGCCCCGAAAGCCTGCCACTTTTTCCGGCGCGGAGGGCATTGGTCAAGTCGCTCGGCGATTCGGCTCAACGCCAGCACCCGGACCACGCCCCCAATAGCGTCGCGGCCAGCGCCGCGCGGCTGGACGCTCTCGGCCCCCGGTCGCAGGCATCTCTTCGCCGGTGTAAGTTTGTGCCAATGACGAGGGGCAAGGAGCACGCCACCAACGGCGTCGCCTCGCGCGGCGCCGCCACGCCGATGGCCGCTCTCGGCCCGCGGTCGCCTGGCCGCCGCGCAAGGTGTTCGGCCTGGCGGCCGGGCACGGGGCCCCGGGCCGCGATCGGGGAAGCCGGCGCCGCCTCTCGCGCCGACCGCCATGCGAATGCCGGCATCGTCATGCGCGCCGTTTGGCGCACGTCGGAATCGGCCGCCCGCAGCCGCAGGAGATCGAGGAGCCGTCTATCAGTTTGCCGCCGCGCACAAGGCCCCGGGGCGGGCCTAGCACCCACTTCGAAGGTACATTTGCAACACTCTGCATGCCTGTCATTTGGGGATCTTCTTTTCCGCGCTAGGCGAGAACCGTGATCGCCACGCGCCTCCGCGCGGGCATCGTCATGCGCGCCGCTTGGCGCTTCAGGATCGGCCCGCCAGCAGCCGTAGCAGACCGAGGAGCCGGCCACCGGCTTGCTGCCGCACCAGCTCACCGGGGGAGGCCGGCGCCACCGCGCGGCTGGGCGCCCTCGGGCACGCGGTCGCTTGGCCGGCGCCCACCGCGCAGCGGGCGCGACGCCGGGCGGAAACGGTGAGACTGGTTCGGCCGGGCGGCCGGCAGTGGCGCCGGGCAGCGATTCGCCATGCGCCCCCGCGCCGGGATCGTGATGCGCGCCGCCCGGCGCACGTTGGGTGCGGCCCGCCGGCAGCCACAGGAGACCGAGGAGCCGGTCGCCAGCTTGCTGCCGCGCGGATGAACGGTCGCGGCCCGCGGTCGCACGATCGCCGCCCCGCCGCGTAACACTCCGGACGCCGGGCGGAACCGGCACCACGGTTCGGCTTGGCAGCCCGTCGTGGCGCCGGGCGGCGAATCGGGCGAAGTCGGCGCCGCTGGGCGCGACGTCCGTGGAGTGGGCCGAGGCGTCACCGGCAATCCATGCCCGTACCTCTCCTCCGGCGAGAATAGTGAAGCTACCGCGCGCGATTAGCAAGTGAATCGATGAGGAATTTGTCCACCACCGGATTGAATCGCTCTGCGCGCTCGAAGTAGACGGAGTGCCCGGCTTCGAAAACGATCTCCAACTTCGCTCCAGGGACCATCGCGGAGAGCCCTTCTACCAGAGGCGGAGGAATCACGATATCTTCCGTGCCGGTAACGAACAAGACTGGCATTTTCAACTCGCGTAGCCTTGACGCCGGCAGGGTGCGCGCTGCCATGAGTTTCCCTCGGAGCACATTCTTGTCGAGTCCCGCGCTCATCTGATCGATTTCGAGATAGAGGAACGCCAGCGCGGGCTGCTCGCGCGCCATGCGCTCACCCGCGGCGGGATGAATGCCACGTCGAAATAGGTCGGCTTCGACGCCGCTATTTAAGGACATCCACACCCGAAGCTTGTGCAGGTCCGACGCCTCAAGCGTATTGGGATCGACGCCGCCGCTGGTGGCGGCCATCACGAGCGCGCGTACTCGATGCGGATAGCGAATCGAAAAATCGAGACAGGTCCAGCCGCCCATCGACTGCGCGACTAGTCCGGTTTCCTCTATGCCCAGATGATCGAGCAGCGCGGCGAGGTCGCTGGCAAACTCAGCAGGATCCGGATTGTCGGAACGCGACGGCGCAAATCCACGATGGGCGAAGGTTACGCAGGTATATCGCGCGGCCAAATACGGCACCTGCTGCCACCACGACATATGATTGCCGCCGAGACCGTGGGCAAAAGCCAGTGCCGGACCGCTGCCCGTCACCTCGTAATAGATCGACGCGCCGGGCCTTTCTAGGCGACCGCTGGTCATGTACCTATGATAAGCTCCCCATAATTATTTGGAACGCTCCCAAGCCCGACTACGAAAACTCGATCCTTGAACCCACCGTGACGAATTGAGGATACCGAATTCCGTACGGAGACCTTGATGTCTTGGAACTCGTAAGTGATCTTGCCGCCTCGTCCACTGAGTTTTGTCATAGAGGCCGATCACCAGAGCAAGTAGCCGCCTAGCCCCTGGCAACGTTCGCGGGCTGCGGCGATAATAGTGAGGCATGAGCGCGTTGTCGGGCGGCGGCCCTACGTCCGCGACTGTTTTAGATGATCCTGGGTTGGACACGGTCGTCCGAGACGACGAACACCCGGACCGGTCGGGACCTCGTGTCCGTTGCCCGCTGTGCAATTGGTCTCCCGGCAAACACGACCGGTGGCGTTGCGCCTGTGGGCACTCCTGGAACACGTTCGATACCGGCGGAGTGTGCCCGGCGTGCCTGTTTCAGTGGCCCTCCACGCAGTGCCTCGCGTGCGGCCGATGGTCGCCGCACTCGGATTGGTACGAGCAATAATCACTGAACAGATTGTTCGCTGACCCACGTCGCGCCGGTATGCCGCGGAATCGCAGGACGATGTACGCGCAGGCCGCCCAAGCGCGCGACCGCCACGCGCCCCTCGCGCCGCCATCGTCATGGCGCCGCCTGGCGCACGTCGGGATCGGCTCGCCAGCAGCCGCATGCGCACAGCCATCCAGCACCTTGCTGCCGCACCAGCCCAACCGGCCGGCGCCGCCGCGCGGATGGACGCTCTCGGCCGCGGTTCGCATGGCGCCGCCCACCGCGCCGCGGGCGGGAGGCCGGACGGAGACGGCGAGGCGGGTCGGCCGGGCGGCCGGCAGGGGCGCCGGGCGGCGATTCGCCGTACGCCCCCGCGCCGGCATCGTCCATCGTCATGCGCGCCGCCCGGCGTGCGTCGGGATCGACCCCGCCAGCAGCCGTAGGAGACGGACACAGGCGTCCACCAGCTTCGGCTACCTCAAGACCGGCTATCAGAGCAATCCGCCCGGCAGCCGTTACGGCATGTGTCTCCAGGAAGTGAGCCTGTTGTAACGCGCGCCCTTCTTGTACAGCGCGAGCGGTTGTTTTCACGCGGAAATCGAGGGACAATCAGCGGCGTACGCATCCTCCCATGACGCCCCGCCAACGCCTGCTATGCGCGATCCGCCGCCAGATTCCGGATCGGCTGCCCGTGACCACGCATCACGTGATGCCTGCGTTCCTCAAATCGCATTTGTGGAACATCTCCGCTGGCGAGTTTTTCGACCGCTTCTGTTTAGACGCCATCCACTGGACCGTACCACATATGCCGGACGCCGAGGCCGGCGAGTACCCCGACCCGCTGCAAGGGGAGATCGGTTTCCTGGAGAGCCGGCGTGTGTCGTCTCCGGAGTGGCATGTCGAGTTCGAGGACTGCTCCGAAGGCGGGCGCCGACTCACGCGCTATCGTTTCGTGACGCCGCGCAGCGAGTTGAGAATGGTGATCGAGGATGCCGGGTACACGGCCTGGGTCCGCGAGCCGTTGATCAAACAAAGGGACGACATCGACGCGATCGGCGAGTTCGCCACAGCGCCGAAATGCGACGTCGCGGAGGTCAACCTGGCGGCTGAGAAGATGGGCGAGCGTGGCATCGTGCGCGGCCATATCTGCTGCTTCGACGTGTTCGGTCAACCGGGCTGCTGGCAGGACGCCTGCTGTCTGGCGGGCACCGAAGCGATGATCCTTGCAACGCAGGACGACCCGCAATGGGTCCATGAGTTCCTCAAGATCCTACAGCGCCGCAAGCGCGTGTTCGTGCGGTCGCTGAAAGGCGCGCGCTACGACATTCTCGAACTTGGCGGCGGCGACGCCTCGTCCACGGTGATTTCACCGCGCATCTTCGACCGTTTCGTCGCAACGTACGATTGCGAACTGATCGAGGAGGTCCACCGCGCCGGGCAACGGATCGTCTATCACACCTGCGGGGGCATGATGCCGCTGCTGGAGCGCATCGCCGATATGCAGCCCGATGCCATGGAGACGTTCACGCCCCGAGGCATGGGCGGCGATACAAACCTGGCCGAAGCCAAGCGCCGCATCGGGGATCGCGTCTGCATGATCGGCGGTTTCGACCAGTATCACTTCCTGAAAGGCTGCACGCCCGAGGAAACCCGCCGCGAAGTCCGTCGCTGCTTCGAAGCGGCCGGTGCGGGTGGCGGTTATGTTCTGATCCCTTCGGATCACTTCTTTGAAGCCGATCTGGCTCTGCTGGAGGCGTTCGCCGACGAAGCGCGGAAGTGCGTGTATTGAGTTTGGACTTCCTCATTTGGCGGGCAGTGCGGTCTCCAGCCGCTTTTCGCCCGCCCAAGCCCTTTCGATCTCCTCCAAAGTCTTATTCTTGGTTTCGGGGACCCATCGCCAGGTTACGACGGCCTGCGCGATGGCCATCGCCGCCAGGAATCCGAATGTGACGGCCTTGCCGATCTGGTTAAACGCATACGGGAAAAAGAGCACGACAACAGCGTTGGCGATCCACTGCGTGAGTACGGGCACGGCCATGGCCGTACCGCGGAGGTCGTTCGGAAAGATCTCCGAGACTAGCGTCCAAAACACCGGGCCGATGCACGACGCGAAGAACGCCAGATAGCCCAGGATCAGGATGAGCACGACTGCGCCTTGGAAGTTGCCGGTCGCTACAGTAACGGCGAGGAGCGTCAGGGCCGCTGCCATGCCGAGTGATCCGACGATGTAGAGCGGCTTTCGCCCGTAGCGGTCGATGACCCAAAACGAAACCAAGGTGAACACGAGATTATTGACCCCGACGATAAAGGTGGAAAACAGCGCGGCATCGAGTTTCCAGCCGGCGGAGCGCAGGATGGCAGGAGCGTAGTCGATGATGGTGTTAATCCCGGAGACGTGAACCAGGATAGCCAGAACAAAACCGACCACCACCGCGCGCCGGATTCCAGGCCGCAGCAGGTCGAGCCAGGCGTGGCGCTTCTCCGCCAGGCTGGCGCGGATTTCGACGGCCTCCGATTCGGCGCTCGCGCGTCCCGCAATGCGCTCCAGAATCGCCAACCCCTCGCGTTCCCGGCCCGCTAGAAACAGGTAGCGCGGCGTTTCGGGCGCGCGCAGCAAAAGCAGGAAAAAAATCACCGAGGGGATCACCCCGGTTATGAACATCCAGCGCCAATTGGCCGCGCCCGCGTTGCGCAGCAGATAGTTGATGCAATACGACATCAGGATGCCGACTACGATGGACAGCTGATAGAGCGTCCCCATGCGCCCCCGCAGCGAAGGCGGCGAAACTTCCGCCACATACATGGGCGACAGAATGGACGCGCCTCCGACCGCCACCCCGCCGATGAAACGCGCCAGCACGAAGGTAGTGAAACTCGGAGCCACGGCGGTGGCGATGGAAGTGGCGGAGAACAGCACCGCCACCCACAGCAGAATGCTCCGCCGGCCGTACCTGTTCGTGAGCCGCCCGGCTAAGGTCGAGCCGATCACGCAACCGAACAGGAGCGAACTGAAAGCCCAGCCCAGGCTCAAGTCGTTCAATTGAAAACGATGGATCAGGAACGGACCGGCGCCGGTGATAATGGCGATGTCGAAGCCGAAGAGCAGTCCTCCCAACGCCGCGGTGGCAGCCAGGAAGATCAGGTAGCCGAGATTGATTTTTCCCGTGGAGGTTTGTCTCATGGACACTTCATTGTATTGGCATTGCAGGTGCGCTTCGCATGTTCCCGGGTGAGGACCAACGCAACCCGGGCGGCACGCCTTCGGTTCTTCCAGGTTGGTGTGGTGAATGGGCCCCCGCGGTCGCATGGCCCCCGCTCACCGCGCACCGGGCGGGACGTCAGGCCGGAACGGCAAGACGTGTTCGGCCTGGCTGCCGGCATTCGCGCCGGGCAGCGAATCGCCATTCGCCCCCGCGCCGGCGTCGTCATGTGATCACCACTCGAAATCCGGGATGCCGGCTACAGGTGTGATCTCCCAGACCAGACTACCGCAGTCGCCCAAACTTATTCCGCGGCGCCGAAGACCGCCCGGCAGCGCGCTAAAATGCTCGTGTCGTCGATACCGGAAAATCCAAATCCGTTCCAACGATAAGCCGCGGTGCGAACATCTGTCGCCTTCGGCTGCAGGACTAGAAAAGAATCGCGGCGATGCAGCGCGCACACTATACCGTCTCCATTGGGCAGTAAGGTCGCGTCGAGTAAGGGCCAGGCCAGAGCGCTCCCCCGCCACCTGGCCACCAATCCTCCCGGAAGCGCTTCATACACGTAAGGACGCACGCCCTCCTCGCCGTCGATTGTGGAGGGATGCTCTTCCAAAGTGAATAGGTACTCGGGGCCGTTGGAACCGGCCAATTTGCCGGCCTCCGCTGACAGAAGAGGCAAAGCCTGCGATCGCCATGGACGAATCCCTTCTCGTGTTCCCTCGATGCTGTACCTGTTCTTGCCGTCCCCGCCATCGGTCGTTCGCCCGCGCAAGGAGAATCCGTTTACGGTCACTGGAAGGGAAAGAGGGACGGGGCACGCCTTCAGAGCTTCGGTGCCCACAGAGACGGACGCAGGCGAGAGTTGTGGCATCGCGCTCGCCGGCGGCGTGGACGTCGATATGCTCTCGCAAGAAAGAACACCGCGACGAATCGTGCAATCGGCGATGATCCCTTCCTTTGTTTCCGGGTATTTTTGATCGAAAACGTGATTTCCGAGCGAGAAAAAGACGGGTCTGCCCCGCATGCACTCCGGAGTTTGAACCACATGCGGATGATGGCCAACAATCAAATCCGCGCCATTTTGGATCAGCCATCCCGCGGCATTACGCTGACCCTTATTAGGCCAGTCGAGGAGTTCGCTACCCCAGTGGATGTAGACGGCCACCAACTCTGCAAGACTTCTGGCCAATTGAAGTTTCTGGCGTAGCGCCGTGGATGGAATCTCTATCCGGGATCCATCTCGTCCGGGCACCGTGGAAACAGCGACGATGGCCACGGTGTGTCCGCCTATCGCCACGAACAGCGGTGAATCCTCGAACGAAAGCGCCTCCACGCCCGCGTTGCGTAAAGCCGCGCGAGTGGCGGTGCGCCCGGCGGAGCCCAAATCGGACGAGTGATTGTTGGCCATCCCGATGGCCCGGAAACCGGCCTTCGAGAGCAGTGGGATCATCGACGCGGGCACATCGAAGCACGGGCTGTCCGAATCGGTAGGGATGCATTGCTCCGCCGTTCCCACTGCTCCCTCCAGATTTCCTGCGATCCAACCAGCGCTCCTGAAGAGATCGGCGAAACCACTCCAGGGGGATCGTCCAGTCAGTTCGATTTCCCGGCGGACTTGGCGGGAAAGCAGAATGTCTCCTGTGAAAAGGAGGCGGACTTCAGACTCTTGCTGGCCAACCAGCGGGAACACTGCCGCGAGACACGCCAGGGTTAGAATGGATCGCGCGCGGGACATGATAGCGACTTTTGCGAGATGTACGGAGCAATCCACGAAGGATGCGGTTGCGTGGGAAGTTTCTTCATCCAATCCGCGTCGTTCAACGGGGTGCTGGAACTGAATTCGTAGAACGAATACGCCGCTCCCTTCACGATTTCGTGCCTTCCGAAAAACGGCACCGTGTGATCCCATTCGATCGGACGGCCCACGCCCACCATAAGGTACGGCGCCCCTCCGCGGACATCGGAAACATCCGCGATCTTGGGGATCGGATTCGGGGTCGACAGCGCCAGATCCTTGTTCGCCAGGCTATTGAACACCAGGAAATGGTGTTCCGCCACACGGCCGAAATAGAGGATCTCTTCATATTCCTGCGAGGTCAACGCCTGCCCTTGAGTCTCCTTCGCCGCGATGGCCTGAAATAAGCGCGCCTTGGCCGCCGACTCCCCCAGCCGCCGCAGCAGACCTTGCCGCAACGATTCACGGGCCTGCTGACTCTCGTAATCGCCCCAGGAGACGTCGCCCACGAGCCAAGACCCGGAATTACGGATCAGCGCGATTGCGGCGTCGAACAGACCGGCGATCTTCCCGAACGTCTGAGGGTCGGGTTCCACATAACCCCGCGGCGGGCGTAACTCGATGAATTCGAAAGCCCCCTCGCCGCATTCGGCGGAGTTGCGTTCATTCACCAACACCGTCGCATGGCGGAGCGTCGCCCAGGATGCCAGCCCCGTCTGCAACCTCTTGACGCGCCATAAATCCTTGTCCAGCGCGCCATTTGGCGAAGCTGTGGAATTCGCCCATTGTTCGGCCAGCGCGTCGATCCATCGTTCATAAAGATTAGGGCTGGAAGCAGCCCGAGCGTTAGCGGAACGGACTGCTAGGTCCGCGAGCGCCGCGTCCAGTTTGGGATACCGGCGGATCTCGCCCGCCAGAAGATCGCTGGCAAGGCGGCTGCCAAGCGCTGCGGCGATATCCAGCGAGGACGGCTGGAGCCGCGATCCCCCCGGGCCGTTGATTTGTTCATCCTGTGGCAATTCCGAATGATACGTCGTTGAGAACAAAGCCTCGTTGTCGAATCCCCACGAAAGCGGGAACAGCACTGGGGCTGTCTGGGGATGCTTCACATAAGGCAGCGGCGCCGGAGCATCCTGCCAGACAAGCGGTGGCCTGGACGGGGCAATCAGGTCCTGATACGAACCAATCCAGAGCATCGCCGCGGCCTTGACATCCGGAGGAAGCTGACGCAGCTCATCGGTGCTCCATCCCAGCGCTGAAACCCTGGTCAGATACCGGAAGGCGCGGAAGTACCGTTGCGCTTCCGGCGTCGCCGTGTAATGGCCGCGAGGCTTCAGCTCTAGGTAATCGAACTGCTGGCCAAGACTCGGCGAGAACCGCGCGCCATCGGCGCTCAGAATGCGGCCGGCTTCCTCATTGGTCTCAGGCTTGGTCTGAAGCGCTGCCAAATCGGCAAAGACATGGGTCCACGGAGACTGAGGATTAGATCGAAGCAAGCTGGCACTTGCCATCTCGACGAATTTGCGGAACGCGGGGATGGCCGTCTGGCGTTCTCGAACGATGAAGATACCCTCGTACGCTGCGGCGAAAAGCTCCCAAAAGCTATCCGTGGTTACCAGGTACGGCCGGGTGGGAGTCGACTCATCCGGGTGGCCGCAATAATAAGATTCCGTGTCGTACAGCGAATAAAGCTGGTCCTGGTCTTTGAGGTCGCGGAACAGACCGCCGTTTCTGGTCAGCAATTGCGCATCCTGGCGCGATTCAAGATACATCCAGGCGTTTATGGAATCGGCAAGCGGAACGTCGATGGGAAAATAGGTAACTGCAAAACCAGCGCCCGCCCGCGTGATACCGGCAATCCCTTTGCCGTCCGCCACCGAAGACGGTGTCGCGGTCATTTCATAACCCGCGGCCTCGCGTCTCCGCACCGTTCCTTGTTGTAGGAGCAGTTCAATGCCGGCGCTTCCCTGAGTCCAGTGGAGAAGGCCAGCGCCGTTCGGAGTGACCGTCATTGTCCCGCCACAAACGTCGCGCCCCGTTAGTTTGGCGCTCTTGCTCCAGTAATCCCGATCGTAACTCGCCACGTGGAAACAGTGCCGCTCGTCTTCCCACAGAAGGAGATGTCCGGCAGGATGGAAGGCAGCAGGCAGCGCCGAAACGGCTGTCAATTGGCTCGGGTCCTGGCCGGCGTCTGCGAATTTGGTGAAGCTCTCCTTATGGCCGACCACCTGATACTCACGCTGCCCGTCCTCGGTGATCGAGTGAATCGAGAAGGTTCCATCGTTCCCCTTCAAACCAAAGAAAAGACGATATGCCTGAACAGGGCGCTGGCCCGCGTCGTCATAACGGACAATATATGGACGCGGTCCCGAAACCAGGCGCCGGATCTCATGTCCGGAACCATAGATGCGCTGCGCCACCCAATTTCCATTTGTTTTTTCGACCTTGAAAATGGCGTATTGCTGTCCCTGCGCGCCCAGGAGAAAGAGAGCACCGCCCAACGGATGCCAGGCGAGCGATCGGGCGCTGAATCCGGCCGGAACGTCAAATACCTTCAGCGGTTGTTCCTGATTGATGCCCCAGAAGCGGATCTCTTGAGATCCGCTTGGATTCGACACTAAGAGCGCCACGAGAGGGCCCGTTGGGGAAACCTCGGAGTCAATCGCGCGCACTCCGGCGGCAAGACGAACCTGCACGGGGACGGAAGGAGAAGGAGCAATCTGCAACTCGGGACCATCGAACACCGAGCCAAACCCCAGCGCGGGCAATACTGCTGTGAGCAGGAGAGGCAGCCGCATCAATCTATTTTCCATTGATCGCCGGAGAAAGTACAGCCATTCTGTTGGTGGGAGCAACTACCAGCTCCGCACGGTACGACCCTTCCGTTCCCGCCTTGCAGTCCCGCATCGCGGCAGTTTGGATTCTCCGAAGCGACCGCCGGCCGCGCCCCCACGGTGGCGCGCTCGTGGTCCTGGGGCAGTTCCTTGTGCATGGGTCAGGACCTGCGTCGGCATCGTCATGCGCGCCGCCCGGGCGCCGGGCCGCGATCGGAGAAGCCGGCGCCGTTGCGCGGCTGGCCGCTCTCGGCCCGCAGTCGCCTGGCCGCCGCCCACCGCGCACCGGGCGGGACGCGGGGAGGAAACGGCAAGACTGGTGTGGCCTGGCGGCCGCCCTGGCGGCGTTCCTATCTTCAATTTTATGGAGTGGTTCGAAAACGAGACGTTCTGGAGCGAGTTGTATCCGCACATGTTTCCGCCGGAGCGCTTTGCCGTCGCGGCTGAGCAGGCCGACCAAGTGGTTGCCTTAACCAAGTGCACCGGCGGCGCGGCGCTCGACCTCTGCTGTGGACCCGGCCGCCACGCCATTGCGCTCGCCCAGCGAGGTTTCGCCGTCACCGGTGTCGATCGTACAGCCTCCCTACTGGACCGGGCGCAGGAACGTGCGGCCGTAGCCGGGGTCGCCATCGAATGGGTGATGGAGGACATGCGGCGCTTCCGCCGCCCCGCGGCCTTCGATCTCGTCTGCAACCTCTTCACTTCATTTGGCTATTTCGAAAACGAAGCCGACGATCTGCAAGTTTTGCGCAACATACACGCCAGTCTGAAGGACGGCGGCGTGCTCGTAATGGAGATGATTGGCAAGGAGCGGCTCGCTCGCGTCTGGCAGAGTGTGATGTGTACCGAGCAGGCCGACGGATCGCTGCTGATTCAGCGCCCGAAGGTTGTTAAAGACTGGTGCCGCATCGAAAACGAGTGGATCATCCTGCGTGACGGCCGGGCCCAGACTTTCCGCTTCGAACACGCCGTTTATTCAGGCTGCGAACTCAGAGATCGGCTGCGCGCCTCTGGCTTCTGCGAGGTGGAGTTGTTCGGAGGACTCCAAGGCAAGCCCTACGATCTGGAGGCCACCCGCTTGGTGGCCGTCGCCCGTAAGATTTCTCCCTGAGGACCGGTTTTGAAACGAGCGGGTATCGCCGTTCAGTTCACCTTTTCGCCGGCAAGTTCGGTTTCTCCGCTGTCCACTCGCCCGGAGACCATGTGCATGGTGAGTTCGATGTGATCACCATGGATCGTTCCATGGAACGTCATTCGCGGGTGCGCGCACGCAAATCTAGCTCGCCGCCAAACGCGTCGCACCGACGGCTACCCCCGCGCGGATCGCCGCGCTCGGCCCACGGTCGCAGGGCCGCCGCCCACCGCGGGGCGGGCGGTCCGCCGGGCGGAAACGGCAAGACTGGCTCGGCCTGGCGGTCGCACGGCCGCCGGGCAGCGATCGGAGAAGCCGGCGCCGCTCGCCGGCCCGCCTAAGCCTTGCCGCAGCCCCAGCCGCAGGGCATCGCAGGCCCGAACGGGCGGCCGGCACCGGGAGCGTTCTTTCGTCTTTCGCCTAGCGCCGCCGCGCGCATGGCCGCTCTCTCTGTTGGCGATCCATTGCCGCCGCTACCCGCCGCCGCCGCGGAGGATTTCGAGGGCCCTCGCGATAGCCGGATCTTTGCCGGCAGCTACGTCCGCTGCCGCGAAGACCGGGACCGCGATGTCGGGCGGGATCCCAGGGCCGCCGAAGGCGTGCCCTTCGGCCGTCCGGTACACTTCATTCGGCAGCCCGAAAACCCATCCGTTGGGAAGACGGCGGACCAGAACGTCGGAGAAAACGCCCTGGCTATTCTCTCCGATTCGCGTTACGTGGGGGACGCGGCCCATCAGCGCCTGCGTGAAGGTTTCGCCCGCACTGATGGTGAGCGGTCCGGTGAGCTCCACCACCGGTCCATGAAACCCGGGGCGTGAGCTGGGTTGGACCATGCTGGGGTCACCCGGCGTCCATTGGTCCCGGTGGACCGCGTCGGCTCGCGCGTATTTGGTGTACGCCAAATACTCGGTTGGCGCCAGGCGGGAGGCGATGGAAATGCCGTACGGATCGTCTCCGCCGAAATTGATGCGGACATCAATCACCAGGGCTTGAAGAGCCGCGCTGGGAAAAATTTCATCGAGCGCCGCCTCCAGCGCCACTGAACCTTCGGCGAAGCCGCCGCGTTTGGTGTACCCGCTGAACGCCAGAATTCTCAGGTACCCGGTGGTTGCATCGATGTGGCCGAACTGAAGCTGGCCGTTGCAATATTGCCGCGGCGGTCCCTGAAGGTAGGCGGTATCGGTGACCGCCATCAGCTTGGGCATGCCGCCTTTGCGGAACGCGTGGAATCCTCCCGGCCCGGCAAGTTCCGTGAGGACGCGGTCGGTGCCGGGGCGAATGCCGTGAAACTCAAGATGCGGCCTGGACGCGCCGAGGAACGTATGAGCATCTCCGAAAGGCTGGATCATCGCCTTCAGGATGCCGAACAGGTCAGCCGGCGAGGTCTGCGGCGTGATCTTCGGCCGGTTCCGATTCACGATTTCGTCCCAGTCCGCCTGTTTGAGATCGAAGGAAATATAATTCGGGTGCGGCTACTTTGGAACGACGGTCCAGTCGGCCGGATATAACCGCTGTTGATCCTGCTCGATGTGGAATTCCCAGTAACAGTCAAAGTCTCCGGAGAGGTAGATGGCTCTGAGTTTGACGATTGCCTCAGCCATCGGCTCGGTCCAGCGCATCCCGGAGCGCTCCATGCGGTCTTTGATGAGGTTCTTGCAGGCGCCTTCGA
>JBKQPR010000088.1:0-28322 GCA_052144935.1 Bryobacteraceae bacterium | reverse complement strand
GCTGCACCTCGTGCTGAAGGAGGCGTCTTGGAAGGGGGGCGAGTTGCGGATGTTGCTCCGGGAGCCATTCCAAGAATTAAGACTTTCGAACTCCGGAAGTGATAGAAACTGCAAGGAGTTCGGCCCCCAGCGGGCCGGATTTTGATAACTGGCGGAGGAAGAGGGATTCGAACCCCCGAGCGAGTCACCCCGCTAACGGTTTTCAAGACCGCCGCCTTCAACCACTCGGCCATTCCTCCGTAATTCCGATTATACCCGGCCCCTTCACTCCTGGCCACGGAACTGTGCGAGGACATCCAGCTTGGCCCGCAGCTCGCCGAGCGTGTTCATCACCTCCTGGTGCTGTACCTTGTCCTCGGGCGGCATCTTGCGCTGGATGTAAAACGTTCCGCCTGGCTCCAGGACGCAGCGGTCCACTTCGTTCAGGCCGTTGAATCCCTGGCGGTGCAACACCGACATCAACTCGGCGCGGCTCAGCAGCTCCCTGGCCAGCGCGTCCTTCACGATATGGCCATGCTCCACCAGCACCGCCGGGCGGCCCTCGAAAAGCTGGTCGAGCCGGCGGTGGCGAAATAGAAACCGCACCACCAGGTAGTTGATCGCCAGCAGCGTGAAAGCGCCTACCAGTCCGCCGGTCAGCGAATTATCGTTGCCGATGATGGCGTTCTGCACGGTATTGGAAAGAGAGAGCAGCACCACCAGGTCGAAAGGATTGAGCTGCGCCAACTCGCGTTTCCCGAATACGCGCAACACGATCACGAGAAACCCATACACCAGCACCGGCCGCAGGATTTTCTCCAGCAGCGGAACTCCCAGCGCGAAGATCTCCTTCCACATTCCGGCCGACACCACCCAATCGGGCATTCGCTACCTCCACTTGCCGATTATCGGCCGATCCCGCTCGCGGTGGAGCACGTTCCGCTTGGGGTGGGGCGGCCTGGCGGCGGCCATCCGCAACCCGCGGAACGGGGATGCCTCAGGTGCGCGCGCCGCCGGCCGCCCTCTTGCGCGCTTCCACCCAGGCCGGGAAGACCTCGGGAGTTTCCAGCCAGATCAGCATCCAGGCCGCCATCTCCTCCTTTTGTGCCTTCTTGTCCGCAGTGGTTTTGGGGCTTCGGGCCACGAATCGTGCGCGGTCCTTGGCGGCGATCACCTGGCGCCGGCAGTAGCGGGCGCGGTCGCGGTCGCCGGCATGGCACGCGGCTTCATAGGCCGCCAGCATCTCTCCCAGCGACTGCTCCAATTCCTCGAAGCTGTGCTGGCGAATCCCGGCCCATGGTTGTTCGAAAGGCACGCCGCGCGCGGCGCCCGCATCGCGCAGCATATCTCGAAGCAGCTCGCGCAGGTAGCTCTCCGACACCGGCGCCAGGCGCGCCAGCAGGTCCTTCCACACGGCCCCGGTGATGGCCTGCGGGCGCTCGGCCGCCAGGTACTCGCGCAACTGCTGCTTCACCGTCTTACTTCTCGAGGCCACGGCGGTACCTGGCGACCGCGGCGCTATGTTCCGCGATGGTATTCGAGAATTGATGGCCGCCGGAGCCATCCGGACGCAACACGAAGTACAGCGCCGCGGAATCGGCCGGGCTGAGCGCGGCGCGAATCGCGGCCAGCCCGGGGTTGGCAATCGGACCGGGCGGGAGGCCGGCGTGCCGGTAGGTGTTGTACGGGCTGTCGCTTTCCAGATCGGAGCGGTAGAGCGTGCCGCGATAGCGATTGGCCAGCACGGCGGCATAGATCGTGGTCGGGTCGCAATCCAGCTTCATGCCGATGCGCAGGCGGTTTTCGAAAACCGCGGCGATCCGCGGGCGCTCCTCGGCCAGCTTGCTTTCCTTCTCCACCAGCGAGGCCAGGGTCACCGTCCGATGCACGCCGGCGCTGGTGTGGAGCGATCTCCACACCTCGCGAAACTTGTCCGTCATCAGTCGGCAAAGGCCGGCGGGCGTGGTGTGGCGGCTGAGCCGGTAGGTGTTGGGGAAGAGATAGCCTTCGAGCGTGGGGGCTTGTGGGTCGAGATCGCGAATCGGTTCGGGGTTGCGCGCGACGGCCAGAAATTGCGCCGCGGGGAAGAGGCCCATCTGCTCGGCGGAGGCGCCGATATCGAACAGGCTCTTGCCCTCCGGCACCACCAGCTCATAGTAGAAGACATCGCCGCGCGCGATGCGGTCGTATACCTCGATGGCGGAGGCAGCGTGGTTGAAGCGGTACTCGCCGGCTATGAGAAGGCGACCCCGATCCACCATCCGGGCCAGCAGGAAGTCCCATCGATTACGCACCACGCCGGCGCGCGCCAGCCTGTCGGCCAGGGTCTGGCTGGAAGTGCCGTGCGGGAAATCTACGAATACCTCGCGCGGAAACCCCTGGTAAGGACGCACCAGCCGGAACAGGCCGAAACCTCCCGCCGCGAGCGCCGCGAGCGCCAATAATCCCAAGGTGCGAAAGAATCTCACGCGTCCGCCTCGCCGGAGCCAGGCGAATTCGTGTCCCGCCGGGCCCGCTTCCGTGGGCCAGGGTGTGGTTTCTCATCCGCGTTCTCGGTTTCCGCCGCGCCTCCGCGGTGACAATGGCGTGCCCCCGGTTTTGGCTTCTTCTCCGCGCTTTCCTCCGTTTCCTCCGTGTCTCCGCGGTGAAAATACGGCCCAGGCCCGAGGCCGAACGACGCCCCCAGGGAGTCCAGGTAACTCTGCAGCAGGATCACCGCCGACAGCCGGTCCACAGCGGCAGCGCGCTTTTCGATGCTGATGCCGCTCGCTCGCAGCACGCGCCCTGCCTCCACGGAGGTGAGACGCTCATCCCACAGCTTCACCGGCAGCCGCGTATGCGCTTCCAGGGCGGCCGCGAATTCGCGCACCCAGCCGGACTGGCGGCCCTCGGCGCCGCGCATGTTGATGGGGTTGCCCATCAGGATCAGGCCCACTTCGCGCGTGGCGGCCAAGGCCTCCAGCGCGGCCAGATCGGCGCGCTTATTGGTGCGGTTCAGATTGGGCAGGCCCTGCGCGGTGATGCCAAGCGGGTCGCTGATGGCCAGGCCGATGCGCTTTTTGCCCAGGTCCAAAGCCAGAATGCGGGGAGGTGGGGGCTTCAACTCAATTTCATTATAGACGGCGGCATGTTACATTCGAGACAGGGTTTTGATTGCTTCGTGGCGCTCGTCACCCAGCCTGTTAATACTGCCGCTAAGGCCGTGCAGGAAGCGCGGCATCTGGCTATGCCCGTCGTCGCCATGGGTGTGGTGATCGCGGTTTTGTACCTGGGGCGGGTCTTGTTTATCACGTCGATCACGGCGGTGATCATCGCCTTTATTCTGGAGCCGTTTGTAGCCTTGCTGATGCGCATCCGCTTCCCGCGCAGCGTGGCCAGTTTTGTGGTGTGCAGCATCGCCTTGCTGCTGCTTTATGTCCTTGGCATGGGCGCCTACTCGCAGCTTTCGGCGATCTATGGCGACCTGCCTACGTATGGCCAGCGCATCGGCGACATCGTGGACAACGTACGCCAGAAGGTCCAGGGCATGGAGGACCGCACCTTACAGATGCTGGTTCCGGCCCGCCAGCGCCAGCAGGAGGCGGAACGGCTGAAGGCCCAGCAACAGGCGGAGCAGGCGCGCAAGCGCAGCAACCGGAAGCAGGAGCCGGCCCAGCCGCCGCTTCCGCCGGGCGCGATTCCGGAAGTGCGCATCCACGAAGAGAACACGCCCATCGGCGATTACATCTACGCGCGGTTGAATTCCTTCTACCAGATTCTGCTGATGCTCTCGTTCATCCCGTTTCTGGTGTATTTCATGCTGAGTTGGAGCGAGCATATGAACCGCAGCTTCCTGCAATTCTTCCACGGCGAAGACCGGCTGGTGGCGGCGCGCAGTCTGCAGGGCATCGCGGTAATGGCGCGGGCCTTCGTGGTGGGGAATTTTCTGCTGGGGCTGTTCATGGCGGTGCTGAGTTCGACGATCTTCTGGACGATGCGCTTGCCCTATCCGCTGCTGGTCGGCCCTTTGAGCGGGTTTATGAGCCTGTTGCCGTATGTAGGCCTGCCTCTGGCCATGGCGCCCCCCCTGTTCTCGGCGCTGGCCGTGAACTCGGTCTCGACGTATGTGCTGGTGATGGCGTCGGTGGCGCTGCTGCACCTGACCGCCATGAACCTGCTCTATCCCAAGATTGTGGGTTCGCGCGTGCACCTGAATCCGCTGGTGGTGACGTTTTCCCTGATGCTGTGGGGCTTTCTGTGGGACGCGCCCGGGCTGCTGCTGGCGATCCCGCTGACTGCCGGGTTGAAAGCGGTGTGCGATAACGTAAAGGGCCTGCGCCCGATCGGCAAGTTCCTGGGGGACTAGCCGGACATGCTTTAGCGCTTTGGCCAGCACTGGCGCTTTGGCCAGCACTGGCGCTTTGGCCAGCATTAGCTTGCCCACATCCGGCCTCCGCGTCCTGCACGTGCCCGCGTCTCTCCGGAAACTCCTTTTGCCACCTATGCTTCCACTTCAGGCGTGACGTGTACCAGCCAGACCGGCTGGGCAACGTTGCGCCAGATAGTTTCCGCGGACCAGGTTACTTCGATAATCGACACTGATCTTTCGCGGAACTTCCAGATCGGAGAGAGGATGCCGCTCAACCTATCGCTGCCGCAGTTTGGGCCGTCCGGAACTGCGGGATCTCCACCGTTTCCCGGCGCCGCTCCAAGCCACCAGGCTTGCTTTGGCGTTGTTGCATTCCGCGGGCAACTTTGGTATGAATGATCCCAATACCTGCACAGCCCGTTATTGCGGAGTGCATGGCTTTTGGCCGTTTTCACGAGGGTTAGTTTAAGGCCAGGGAGGTCTTCACATGAGGCGTTCACCGCGTCGCGTTTCGCGCGGTTGCCAACACAGCATGCGGATAGTGTATAATGGCGCAATCCACTAAGAGGTGAGACGGCGAACGGTCCCGCGCGGAAGCTTATCCATGCGGGAGACCGAACGCCATGGCGTTTCCGGCGGGCTGTTTCCGGCTGTTCCGCAGTCGTGCTCTGTCGTTATGCCGGTTTTTATCGGTGCGTGGAAGGAACCGCCAGGCAGCGGATCTTCGCGGCTTCCCGCCTGTTCGTCAAGCCATGTTGCTTTTTTCACCAGATTGCATCCGACGGGCAATTTTGGTATCACTGATGCCAATACTTGCAAGTCCATTACAGCCGAAGCGCATGGCTTTGGCAATTTGACGGGAGTTAGCTTGCAAACCGAGGAGGTTTTCAAATGAGGGATACACAAAGTTCCAGGTCTTCCTGGCTGGCGGTTGCCGGCCTTCTATCGATGCTGTTTACGGCGGCGCCGCCGGCATTCGGCCAGACAATCACCACCGGCGACGTAGCAGGCGTCATCAAGGACAGTTCGGGCGCCGTGGTGCCCAACGTCACCGTCACACTCAAGAGCATGGACACCGGCGAAACGCGGACGGTCGTCACCGGCTCGGCCGGCGAATACCGTCTGGACCTGTTGAAGCCCGGCGATTACGAGATTTCGGCTGCCGCCACGGGCATGAAATCGAACCTGGAGAAATTCACCGTGCTGGTCGGCCAAGTCGCGGAAATGAACATCGTGCTCAACGTTGCCGGGACACAGGAGATGGTCACGGTAGAGGCCCAGGCCGCGCTGCTGCAAACAGAAACCGCCAATCTCGAGACCAACTTCAACAAGGCGCAGGTCGACAATCTCCCCATGCCGGGCGGCGACCTCACCACGCTGGCCATGACCGCTCCCGGCATTCGTGTGAATGTTACCGGCGGCTCCAGCAACTTGAACGCCAACGGCATCCCGGGCGCGAGCGTCCTCTACACCCTCGATGGCATGGATCAGAACGACCCCGCCAACAATATCAACAACTCGGGCGCCAGCAACAACCTGCTGGGCGCCAACGCCGTCGGCGAAGTGGCGATTGTGATGAATGCCTATAGCCCGCAATACGGGCGTATGGCGGGCGCTCAGGTCAACATGGTCGGCATGTCCGGGTCTAACCAGTTTCACGGAAATCTTTTCTACAACTTCAACTTTGAAAAGCTCAACGCCAACGCCTTCTTTAGCAACTCCTCAGGCACTCCCAGAGGCAGGTCGGATGCCCACCAGTTCGGAGGGCGGATCGGCGGACCGGTCTGGAAGAACAAGATATTTTTCTTCTTCGACGACGAAAACCTGCGCTACGTTCTTCCGGCATCCGGCGTGATCTCACTTCCGTCGCCCCAGCTCCAGGCATTCACCCTGGCGAATGTCGGCGCCGCCCAGCTTCCTCTGTATCAGGACTATTTCAACCTGATCAAAGGCTCGCCCGGAATCAACCGCGCGATCCCGGTGACCAACGGCCCCGGCCTGGAGCAGGACGGTAACAACCACCTGGGATGCGGCATCAACAGCTTCTACAAGACTCCCACCGGAACGGGCGGGATATTTGGCGTGGACACCCCCTGCGCGGAGGCCTTCGGCGTCAACGATACCGAAATCAATACCGAACAACTGCTTACTAATCGGGCTGACTTTAACCTCTCGAACAGTCAAAAAATTTCGCTTCGCTTCTTCTACGATACGGGCGTTCAAGCCACCGGTACCAGCCCGATCAATCCGCTGTATAACTCCGTCAGCCATCAGCCGTCCAGCCAGGGAAGCCTTTCGCATACCTGGGTCATCAGTCCGACGGTGGTCAACACGTTCAACGCCTCGTACCTGTGGTACACCGCTCTGTTCGGCGTCCAGGATTTCTCGAAGACACAGGCGCTTATGCCGGACTCGATCGCCATCAGCGACGGCGGCGCCAACGGCGACAGCCCCGCTGGTTTTGCCACAGTCGGCGCGGGAGCCTTTCCCAACGGCAGAAACGTGGGCCATTTTCAGATCAACGATGACTTTTCCTGGACCAAGGGCGCGCACACATTCAGGGCCGGCGTGAACGCCCGCTACGACCAGTACACGTATACCAGCATCGCCTCCGGCGCCTTCCTGGGCGCCTACAGCCTGGGCGATTTGTCGGACTTCGCCAATGGGAAGCTCGGAGACACTGGAAACGCCCTCAGCAGCTTCACCCAGTCTTTCCCGCTTTACGGCGCACTGCATTTCCGGTTTCCCTCGGCCGACTTCTACGTCTCCGACGAATGGGCCGTCACCAAGAATCTGAAGCTGACCTACGGGTTGCGTGTCGAAGAGGATTTCAACCCCACCTGCATCGAAAAATGCTTCGTGCTCACCAACGTGCCATTCGATTCTCCCAGCTATCAGGGCGGCACCAGCGTTCCCTACAACACTACCCTCACGAAAAGCTCGGATCTCTTTTATCACGCGGAAGCTCCCATCGTGCAGCCCCGCATCGGGTTTGCCTACAAGCCGGCGTTCGGAAACAACAAAACCGTCATCCGCGGGGGTATCGGACTGTTTTCCACCAATTACACCGACGGCATAGGCGGTACGCTGGCCAACCAGGTGCCGAACAAGTTCGCTCCGACCGGGTTGACCTTCGGAACGGTCGGATTTATCGCCGATCCCACCAGCTCGGCCTACACTGCCCAGGTTTCGGCGAACGCATTCGAGGCTGGGTTTACCTCCGGCTTTACCCTGGCGCAGATCCAGACCGCGGTAAAGCCGGCCACGTTCAGCACTCCCAGCATCACCTCCTTCCCGTCCACTTTTCTGGCCCCCCATACGCTCGAGTGGAGCTTCGAGATCCAGCAGGAGATCACGGCTCACAACATGTTCACAGTCTCCTATGTGGCCAACCACGGCTACGATATTCAGGAGACCGTGAACGCCAATATGTTCGCCAGCTCCACCAGCACCAAGAATTACGGAGGCGCGTACGGAGGACTGCCCGCGGCTGCACCCGACGGGCGTTTCGTGACGGTGACCCAGTACTACAACAACGGCATCAGCAACTACAACTCTCTCACGCTGCAATTCCGGCACATGTTCAGCTACGGGTTATCGGCCCAGATCCACTACACCTGGAGCCACGATCTGGGTACCATCGCCTACGAAAATCCCTTCAACCTCAGCAACAGCTATGGCAGTCTCGGCTTCGACAACCGGCATCAGGCAGCCGCCGATGTGCTGTGGAACCAGCCCTTCAAATCATCCAACAAGGCTGTGAACGCGTTAATCTCAGGCTGGACTGTGGGTCTGAAGACGTACATCTACAGCGGCGCTCCCTTTAGCGTGACCGACAGCAAGATCGCCACGGACGTCAACGCTTCGGGAGTCCTCACCCCGCTGGCCGATCTGGTGGTTCCGAGCGCCTTCGGCACCCACTGCAACGGAGGCAATGCGATAGGCACGCCCTGCCTGGCAAAGTCCGATTTTGCCACTTACCCCAGCTCGGGCATCTCGAGCCCGATCCAGACCGACTGGGGCAACATCGCACCCAACAGCTTCCGGGGCCCCGGGTACTTCGACCTCGACGCGACGCTGCAGCGAAGCTTCACCATCCGGGAGAAGGTTAAGTTCGTCTTCGGCATGCAGGCTTACAACGTGCTCAACCACCCGAACTTCGCCAACCCCTCGGGAAGCGTTACCTCGGGCGCCTTCGGAGAAATCACCAGCACTCTGGGCCCCCCTACCAGCATTTACGGTACGAGCCAGGGCGCTTCGGTTTCGGGACGCCTGGCGATTGTCACCGGGACGTTTACGTTCTAATGGCTGTAAGTGCATAGGGGAGGCGCAGGCGGATTCAGGCGTAACGCGTTTGGCACGATTACCACGGATGTCACACCGCCGGCCAGCATCTATGGGTCCTTCCAGAGCGGCACGGTTTCGGGACGCGTGCTGGTGCAGATGGGGAAGTTCAACTTCTAGCTCTAGCGGCGCTTCCTGTTTGCGGCATGGCGGCCGCGAATCCCCGGCCGCCATGCATCACCATGCATCACGCTCCTCGCGGCATCCATCGGCGGAGCGCGCCATCATAAATCTTATGCAGGAGTGGCGTCCCCCAACCGCCGCGCAACTCGCCCGAGCTGAGGAGAGACTTCGCCATCCGCGCCCAGGAAGCCCCATCGAGGCCGCCCGCCGCTTCGGTATCGACCTGACGCTCCTGATCGACCAATTGCGGCTTTCTCCGGCCGAGCGCGTTCGCCGCATGCACGAGGCCTCCGAAGCCGCCGAAGCGATTCGCGGCCTGGCCCGGCGCCGCCCATGAATTTCATCGCGGCGGTTCAAACGCTGGTGGATGGAGTGGTGGAGCTCGTGATCGTCGGCGGCTGGCCGGCGATTCTGCACGGCAGTTCGCGTCTCACCAACGACTTGGATCTCTGTTTCTCGCGAGAGGCCGGCAACCTGCGAAGCCTAGCCCGGGCCTTGGCGCCGTTCCATCCCCGGCTACGGGACGTGCCACGGGATTTGCCCTTCACATGGGACGATGCCACGCTGCGCAACGGAACCGTTTTCACGCTCGCCACGGACCTCGGCCCATCGACCTGCTGGCCGAAATCCCCGGGTTAGGCAGCTGCGATGAGGTGAAGGCCAGTTCGATCCTGGTACCGGCCTTCGACCGCGACTGTCAGGACACTCGATCTGCCGGCCCTCATCCGGGCCAAGCGCGCTGCGGGGCGCGCGAAGGATCTGCTGATTTTGCCGGAACTGGAGAGCGTTCTCGAAGCCCAGGTCCCCGAATGAGCCTCTTGCCGCTGTACCGGCCGGCCCCCGCCGGGGAGTCTCAAGGGAGACCAAGCCGCCCCGAAGTGGCCTCGGGGGGTGGGTGCCCCTGGGAAAGGCTTCCCCGGGGGTCCGCCCCAACCACCCCCATCTCGTGCAACACTTCCCGCGCGCGACGCATCAATAACTTGTAAGTGCTTGAAATTCACTGTCCTGCTATAATCGAAGGAATTCAACACTATGCCTCTGAAGCATTTCGCACCTAACCGTGGCGCGGAGAAGAAGATTTTTCTGCTCAAGCCGCGCGGTTTTTGCGCTGGGGTGGTCCGGGCGATCGATGTGGTGAAGATCGCTCTGGATCTCTACGGCCCGCCCGTGTACGTGCGGAAGGAGATCGTGCACAACAAGCATGTGGTGGATGAATTGCGCGAAGCGGGGGCCATTTTCGTCGAGGAACTGGACGAGGTGCCGGCTGGTGCGCGCGCCATTTTCAGCGCCCACGGAGTGGCGCCCTCGGTGCGCCGGGAGGCTCGCGAACGCAGGCTGGACGTGATCGACGCCACCTGCCCCCTGGTCACGAAAGTGCACCTGGAAGCGGTGAGGTTCGCGCGCGATGGGTTCAGTATCGTGTTGATCGGGCACAAGGATCACGATGAGGTGATCGGCACCCTGGGCGAGGTGCCGGAGCGGAGCTACTTGGTGGAAACCGTGGAGGATGTCGACCGGTTGCAATTGCCCGACCCCACGCGCGTGCGGTACCTGACCCAGACTACCTTGAGCCTGGACGAAACCCGCGAGATTGTGACCCGCTTGAAGGAGCGATTTCCGCTGGTGCAGGGACCTCCCGCGCAGGACATCTGCTATGCCACCGAGAACCGCCAGATGGCGGTCAAGGCGGTCTCCGAAGTTTGCGATCTGCTGCTGGTGGTCGGTTCGCAGAACAGCTCGAACTCCAAGCGGTTGGTGGAGGTGGGGGACAATTTCGGAGTCCGTTCGTACCTGGTGAACGACCGCCACGACGTGGACGCGCTCTGGCTGGAGGGCGTCAGAAACGTGGCCGTTACGGCGGGCGCTTCGGCGCCGGAACACCTGGTGCGGGAGTTGATCGAGTTCCTGCGCGAATGGGGCTTTCACCAGATGGAGGAACTGGAGCTGGTGGAAGAGGACGTGCGGTTTTCCCTGCCGGGCGAACTGATGATATCGATTCAATGAGCGCGCAGGTACAAGTCGGGAATACGCTGGAGGCGGCGGCGCGGCAGGGCGCGCGGCGGGCGGCCGGGTACCTGGCTCAGCTTCAGACGTCCGACGGGCACTGGTGCGCGGAGCTGACCGCCGACACCACGCTCGAATCCGACTACATCCTGTTTCAACTGTGGCTGTATCCACCGGAGAAGGGCCGATGGAATCCGCGGACGCGGCGGCTGGTCGATAAGGCGGCGCGTTCGATTCTGGACCGCCAGTTGCCCGACGGGGGGTTCAACACTTATGTCCAAGGGCCGTCGGAAGTGAGCGCCTCGGTGAAGGCCTACTTCGCGCTCAAGCTGGCGGGATTGGATGTGGACGATCCGCGGATGGCGCGGCTGCGCCGGCGGATTCTGGAATTGGGCGGCGTCCAGGCGGCCAACAGTTGGGTGAAGGTCAACCTGAGCCTGTTCGATCTGTACCCGCGGCAGTATTGTCCCAGCATTCCGCCGGAAGTGGTGCTGATGCCCTTCCGGTTTCTCTACCAGATGTCTTCCTGGACCCGCACCATCGTGGTGTCGCTTTCCATTGTGCACGCGTCCAATCCGCGGCGCCCGGCGCCGGCCGGGTTCACGCTGGATGAGCTCTGGCTGCCGGGAGTGAGTCCGGAATTCCACCGGGACCCGAACTGGTTCACCTGGCACAACATCTTTTTGGCGGCCGACAGTTTCTTGAAGTGGTGGGAGCGGCACGGCATTCAGGCCGTGCGGCGTAAGGCCATCGCCAGGGCCAGCGAGTGGATGATCGAGCGCATGCGGCACTCCGATGGACTGGGCGCGATCTATCCTCCCATGATGTATTCGGTGATGGCCCTGGATTCGCTGGGCTATGCCAAAGACCACCCGCTCCGGGTAGAAGCGCTCCGCCAGTTCAATAAGTTGATGGTGGACGATGGCAAGCGGTTTTTCTTCATGCCGTGCTTCTCGCCGGTGTGGGACACCGCCATCGGCGCGTATGCGCTGAGCCAGGCGGATGCCGGGCACCCGGCCCTGCGCTCGTCGGCCGATTGGCTGCTGGCGCGGGAAGTACGGCGCAAAGCCGATTGGTCGGTGAAGCGGCCCCACACGGAACCCTCCGGCTGGGCGTTTTTCTATAACAACGAACACTATCCGGATATCGACGACACGGCCATGGTGATGCTGGCGCTGAGCCAGGCGGCCGGATCGAACCCGGCGGCGCAGATGGCGTGCCATCGACGGGGCCTGGACTGGCTGCTGGCCATGCAGTCGGGCGATGGCGGATGGGCGGCCTTCGACGCCGACAACAACTGGGAGTTTCTGAACGGCGTTCCCTTCGCGGATCACAATGCCATGCTGGACCCTACCTGCGCGGATATCACTGGCCGCGTGCTGGAGGCTCTGGCGGCGCATGAAGTGGAGCGCAGTCATCCGGCCGTGCGGCGCGGCGTGGAGTGGCTGGTGCGCCATCAGGAGGCCGACGGAAGCTGGTACGGGCGCTGGGGCGTGGCGTATATCTACGGCACCTGCTTTGCGCTGCGCGGCCTGGCGGCGTCCGGCGAGGACGACCGGGAAGCGCACGTGCTGCGGGCGGGGGAGTGGCTGCGGTCCATCCAGAATGCCGATGGCGGCTGGGGCGAAAGCTGCGCCAGTTACGAGAACCGCGTTTTCACGCCGGCCCCGAGCACACCTTCGCAGACGGCCTGGGCGCTGCTGGGGCTGATCGCCGGCGGGGACGCCGCCAGCTTGAGCGTGCAGCACGGCATCGAATATTTATTGGAGACCCAGCGGCAGGACGGAAGCTGGGCCGAGACTCTGGCCACCGGTACGGGTTTCCCGCGCGTGTTCTATCTCAACTACCATATGTACAAGGATTACTTTCCGCTGCTGGCGCTGGCTTCCTTCGTCAAGGTCCGTACGAGCTCGAATGGATAAACTATGAAATTTCCGATTTCGATGACCGCCGGCCTGGCCGGATACATTTTCAAGAACAAGATGCGTCCGCGTCCGGAGTGGCAGAGGACGGTGGCGGCGGCGCCGGATGCCTCCAATCCCTTTCGCATCCTGCCCTCCAAGACCGGCGTAAAGAGCCAGCCGCACCCCATGATCAACAAGCGCTTTCCGATCGTGCTGATGCTGGAGCCGCTGCATGCCTGCAACCTGACCTGCACGGGCTGCGGGCGGATCCGCGAGTACGAAAGCACCATCACCGAGCGGGTGCCCCTGGAAGAGTGCCTGTCGGTGGTGGACGAGTGCGGAACGCCGATCGTTTCCATCTGCGGCGGCGAGCCGATGATGTACCCGCAGATCGGCGAGCTAGTGGCGGGCATTCTGGAGCGCAACCGCCACATCCTGCTGTGCACCAATGGCATGTTCATCAAGAAGCGGCTCCATGAGTTCACCCCCGATCCGCGGTTTTACTTCAACGTGCACCTGGATGGGATGGAGAAGAATCACGACATCGCGGTGGAGCGCGAGGGGGTTTTTCGCGATGCCATCGAAGGCATCCGGGTGGCCAAGGCCGCCGGCTTCAAGGTATGCACCAATACCACGGTCTACAAAGAGACCGACATGCGGGAGATCGAGGAGCTGTTCGAGTATCTGAAGCAGTTCAACCTGGACGGCCACCAGATCGCGCCGGCCTACGGGTACTCGGCGGTGAACGACCGCGAGATCTTCATGACGCGCGACGACGTGCACGAAAAATTCCGTGAATTCGACCGCCTCGCCAAGAAGTACAACGTCCGCCAGACGCCCGTCTACATGGAGTTTCTGAGGGGCGAGCGGGAGTTGCCGTGTACCGCGTGGGGCAATCCGACTTACAACGTGAAGGGCTGGAAGGGCCCGTGCTACCTGATCACTGACGGGCACTACAAGACCTTCGAAGATCTGATGACTCAGACGCCCTGGGAGAGCTACGGCCCGGGCAACGATCCGCGCTGCGAGCACTGCATGATGCACTGCGGCTTCGAACCCTCGGCGGCGCTGGGGATCAACGCCAAATTCAGCGATAATTTCAAGCTGTTGAGCTGGATGCTGCGGTAATAAGCCGTAGGGCGGGCGCCTTTGGGCTTGTGCTACCTTCGTCTTATGATCACCGTGCAAGAGGCATCTGCGCGTGCCCAGGAGTATGCCCGCGAAGTGCTTGGCGACATGCCCTACACTTTGGAAGAAGTGGAGTTGGAGGCCTATAAGGACCGGCCGGTCTGGCACATCACTCTCGGATTCCCGAAGCGGCGGCCGGTGGCGCCCGAACTGACTCGGCGACTTGGGGCTGCTTTACCGCTGGAGTACAAAGCCTTCTTGGTGGATGCCAATACCGGGGAGCCAATTGCCATGAAGATTGCGAACTGGTGACTGATTTTGAGCGATTCGATCGGAACGCCCGTTCCCGGGGAGTTCTGATTGACACGAACCTGCTGGTGTTGCTAGTCGTCGGCCTTGTCAACCGAAACCGTATTCCACTATTTAAGCGCACCAGCAACTACGCACCTCAGGATTGGGATCTTCTAACGGCGATTTTGGACCCGATCCAGCGCCAATACTCGATTGCTCACGTCCTTGCCGAAGTAAGCAACCTGACGGACCTGAAAGGGGAGGAGGAGCGCGAGACTGCGAGAGAGATGCTGCATGACACTATCTCTCAGATGGAAGAGCTGCCTATCGCCAGCCTTGATGCGTGTGAGTCACCATATTATCGCCGGCTCGGCTTAACGGACGCGGCAATCGGCCTGGCAGTCAAACAGCGCGGCTGCTCGGTAGTAACCAACGATTCGGGTCTGTACCTGGCTTTATTGGAGGAAGGCGCCTCAGTCCTCAATTTCGATGACCTGCGAAAGATGCTGTGAAAGTGGCCGGACCTCGCTCACCGCGGATGCGCGGACAGAAGACCTGTTTCTTGGCTTTTCTCCGCGTCTCCGCGTCTCCGCGTCAAGCGGTACGGCCGCCCTCGCATGAAACCTGCCCTCGTCACCGGCGCCTCCGGCTTCCTCGGCTGGCACGTCGCGCGCGTCCTCGTGGAACGCGGTTTCCGCGTGCGGGCGCTGGTGCGGCCGGGCAGTCACGTGGCGGCTCTCGACGTGGAACCGGCCACCGGCGATCTGCGCGACCGCGCCTCACTCGACCGCGCCGTCGCGGGCTGCGGCCTGCTGTTTCACGTGGCGGCGGATTACCGGCTGTGGGCTCGCGATCCGCGGGAACTCTACCGCTCGAACGTGGATGGCACGGGCAACCTGCTGGAGGCCGCGCGCACGGCTGGAATCGAGCGGGCTGTCTACACCAGCACGGTGGGATGCATTGGAATTCCGCCGGGCGGGATCGGCGACGAAGAGACCCCCGTGAGCCTCGCGGACATGGCCGGCCACTATAAGCGATCCAAGTTCCTGGCCGAGCAGGTGGCCCTGGAATTCGCGCGCGGCGGATTCCCGGTGGTCATCGTGAACCCCACGGCGCCGCTAGGCGACCACGATGTGAAACCCACGGCCACGGGCAAGATCGTGGCGGATTTCCTGGCCGGAGCCATGCCCGCGTTCATCGATACGGGGCTGAACGTGGTGGACGTGCGCGACACCGCCGAGGGCCACTGGCTGGCATGCCAGCGCGGGCGCGTGGGCGAGCGTTACATCCTGGGATCGGAGAACCTCACACTGGCTGAGATTCTGCGCAAGCTGGCCAGGATTACCGGCCGCAAGGCGCCCACCCTGCGGCTGCCCTACTGGGTGGCCTGGTGCGCAGGAGCCTGCAGCACGGCCTGGGCGGAGATTACCGGTGTCGCGCCGCGGGTGCCGCTGGACGCGGTCCGCATGGCGAGGAAGAAGATGTGGGTGAGCCACCAGAAGGCGCGGCGGGAGCTTGGCTTCGAGCCGGGCCCGGCCGATACCGCCCTGGCTCGCGCGGTCGAGTGGTTCCAGCAACCGCTACCATGAAGGCGAGCCTGACAGTGTGGGGCGGTAGGGCAGGCGATTCGCTGGCCCCCGGCGGACTTGGGCAGGCCACCTAGCCATGAGAATCCTGCTGGTGGCCGCCCATCCCATGGAGTTTTCGGGCATGCTTTCGCTGGCCTCCGACCAGGGGCCGGTTCCTCTGGGCGTGGCCTGGGGGCGTTGCGCCCGCCTGGGTGACTACGATGCGCTGCTGCTGGCCAACGGGGCTGGAGGGCGGCGTGCTGCCGCAGCCGTGGATGCGGGGGCGGCGGAATTCGCGCCGGAAGCGGTCGTGAGCACGGGATTCTGCGGCGCTTTGGACGAGGGCCTGGACATTGCCAAGGTGGTGGTGGCGACGTCGATTGACGACGGGGAGTACCGGTATCCCGCCACGCCCGTCGCAGGGCCGTTTGAGACCTTTGCCGGCGCCATCCGATCTATCGATCACGTGGCGCGGACCGCGGAAGAAAAGCGCCTTCTGCGGGAGTCGGGCGCCTGCGCCGTGGAAATGGAGGCGTGCGGGGTGGCCGGCCGCGCTTGGGAACTGGGCCTGCCCTTTTACTGCGTAAAATCGGTGACAGATCTGGCGGAGGAATCGCTGGCAAATGATTTTAACCGGGCACTGCGCCCGGACGGGCATTTCGATACAATGAGTATTCTATTAGGAGCCTTGCGCGATCCGGCCGTGCGCCTGCCGGAGTTGCTTCGCCTGCGGAGCCGTTCGATCCGGGCGGCACGCGCACTGGGGGAGTTTTTTGCCGATTGCCGATTGTGACCTGAGGGAGATTCCCGAAACCATGCACGCGGCGGTCTATCGCGGCCGGAGTGTCGTCAGCCTCGAGGAGATTCCCACCCCCGCCATCGGCCCCGGCGAAATCCTGATTCGCGTGGAAGCCTGCGGCATCTGTCACACGGATCTCAAGAAAATCGAATACAACCTGCTGGCGCCGCCGCGCGTCTATGGGCATGAGACAGCCGGAGTGGTGGCGGCGGTAGGCGCCGGGGTGAACAAGTTTCGGCCGGGCGAGCGGGTGGTGGCCTTTCACCACATTCCCTGCTTGCAGTGCTTTTACTGCCGGCGCAAGCTCTACGCCCAGTGCCCGGTTTACAAGCGCGTGGGGATCACCGCGGGCTTCGAGCCGGCCGGCGGCGGCTTCGCCCAGTACGTGCGCGTGATGGACTGGATTGTGGATCGCGGCGTGGAGCGGATTCCGGATGGCATCTCCTACGAGCGCGCCACCCTGGTGGAGCCGCTGAATACCTGTCTGAAGGCCGTGGTCGAGTGCGGTCCCCAGCCCGAGGATGTGGTGCTGGTGATGGGCCAGGGTCCCATCGGCCTGATGTTCACGATGCTGGTGAATCGCACCGGCGCGCGGGTTGCCTCAACCGATACGATTGCCGAGCGGCGGGCGCTGGCGGCCCGCAGCGGCGCAGCCTTCACCTGGGACCCGCGCAGTGCGGACATCGCCGCCGAGGTACGCAAGCTCACGGGCGGGCGCGGCGCGGACTTGGTGATTGTGGCGGTTTCGGCTCCGGGCATCGTGGAGCAGGCGATACTGTGTTCCCGGCCGGGCGCGCGCATCCTGCTATTCGCACAGACCGCGGCCACCGATCGAATTGAGGCGTCCGGCGCCGAAATTTGTGCCGGTGAGCGGACCCTCTTTGGGTGTTATAGTGCATCAGTAGACTTGCAGAAGGAGTCCGCAAATCTGGTTTTTAGCGGCGAACTGCCGGTGGAGGAGCTGATTTCCCATTGTTTGCCGTTGGTTAAAATCCGTTCAGGAATGGATTTGGCGTTGCATCCGGGGCCTAAATCATTGAAAATAATCGTTCAGCCACAGAGGTGGTCATAGTGAATAACCACATGATGGCTGCCGTGCTTTACGGCAAGGAACACTTGCAGGTGGAGCCGGTGGCCGTTCCCACGATTCAAAGCGGAGACATCCTTGTACGAGTGAAAGTGGCGCTGACCTGCGGAACGGACGTGAAAGTCTTTCGCCGTGGGTACCATGCCCGGATGATCGTCCCGCCCGCTGTTTTCGGGCACGAGCTGGCCGGCGATGTTGTCGCCGCCGGCGAGGATGTCACAAAGTTTTCGGTCGGGCAACGCGTGGTGGCGGCGAATTCGGCGCCCTGCGAACAATGTTATTTCTGCCGGCGGGGTTTGCAGAACCTCTGCGAAGACCTGCTGTTCAACAACGGCGCCTACGCGGAGTATATCCGGATACCGGCCCGCATCGTGGAGCGCAACACCTATCCGATTCCGGCGCACGTGGGCTATCAGGATGCGGCCCTGGTGGAGCCTTTGGCGTGCGTGGCGCGCGGATTCGAGGAGACCAATCCGCAGCCCGGCGACACCATCGCGATCATCGGCCTCGGTCCCATCGGCCTGATGTTCGTGAAACTGGCCAAGCTCCATGGCTGCCGGGTGATCGCCGTGGGCCGGCGCAAGACGCAGTTGGAGCGGGCCGCGCTGCTGGGCGCCGACGAGTTGATTGTGGGCAGCGACGAAGCCAACCCGGTGGGCGTGATTCGCGACCTCACGCGCGGCTTCGGCGCGGATGTGGCCATTGAGGCGGTGGGCCAGCCGCTGACCTGGGAGTGGGCGGTCAACATGGTGCGGCGCGGCGGGACCGTCAATTTCTTCGGTGGCTGCCCCAACCACAGCACCGTCAATCTGGATACGGCGCTGCTGCACTACTCGGAAATTACCTGCAAGGCCAGTTTCCACCACACCCCGGCATATATCCGGAAGGCGCTGGACCTGATTTACCAGGGACACATCACCGCATCGTTCTTCGTCAACAATGAAGAGCCGCTGGCCAATTTGCTGGAAGTGATGCGCCACCTGATGAGCCATAACGGCCATCTGAAAACGGCCATCCTCCCCTAAATGCCGGGTCCGGGCGAGTCCGCGTTTCTGCCGCCGGCCGAATTCGTGAAGTCGCGGGCGGCCCTGGAAAAGACCTACAGCGGCGAGGAAGCGCGCCTCTACACGCGCTGGCTGGCCACCCGCCACTACGAGAATTTCCACGTGGTCAGCTTTCTGCTCCCCAAACGCCTGCACCAGGATTTCTACAACGTGTATGCCTACTGCCGGTGGGCGGACGATCTGGGCGACGAGATCGGCGACCCGGCCGAGAGCCTGCGCCTGCTGGAGTGGTGGCGCAACGAGCTGGACGGCATGTATGCGGGCCGCGTGTCGCACCCCGTGTTTGTGGCGCTGGCCGCGACCGTGCGCGAATATGGCATTCCCCGCGAGCCGTTCGCCAATCTGATCGCCGCGTTCGTTCAGGACCAGACCGTGGGACGCTACCGCGATTGGGAGGATCTGTTCGGCTATTGCCGCAATTCCGCCAACCCCGTGGGACGGCTGGTGCTGCACTTGTGCGGCTATGCAGACTCCGGCCGGCAGCGCCTTTCCGACGCCACCTGCACGGCGCTGCAATTGGCTAATTTCTGGCAGGATGTGACGGTGGACTGGCGGAAAGACCGCGTCTACATGCCGCTCGAGGTGCTGGAGCGGCACGGCTGCGGTGTAGAGGATCTCGCGGTGGGGCGCTTCACCCCGGCCTTCCGCGACGCCATGCGCGAGTGCGTGGAGAAGGCCCGCGAGCTGTTCCTGGAAGGCCTGCCGCTGGTGGGAATGGTGAACCGCCGTCTGGCCCTGGATCTGGATCTGTTCAGCCGCGGCGGGCTGCGCGTGCTCGAAAAAATCGAGGCGCGGGGGTATGACGTGCTCTCGGGGCGGCCCGCGATCTCCAAGGCGGAGCGCCTGGGCCTGTTGCTGGCCGCGCTGGCTCGCACGGCTTTTTCACGGGCGGCGTGATGCGCGCGGTCGAGGAATCCTACGCCTACTGTAAGCGCGTGGCGCGCACGCGGGCCAAGAACTTCTACTACTCGTTCCTGCTGCTTTCGGCCCAACAGCGCAAGGCCATGTGCGCGATCTACGCCTTCATGCGCCATTCCGACGACCTGAGCGACGAACCCGGCGCCACGCGCGCCGCGCTGGAGGGCTGGCGCAGCGAGATGGAAGCGGCGCTCGAGGGGCGCTTCAGCGGCCACCCGGTATGGCCGGCCTTCCACCACACCGTGCGGCGGTTTGGCATTCCGCACCAGTATTTCCGCGAAATGATCGACGGGGTGGTGTCCGATCTGGACCGGCGGCGCTTTGAAACCTTCGCCGAGTTGTACCGCTATTGCTATCAGGTGGCCTCGGTGGTGGGGCTGACCGCCATCCACATTTTCGGATTCGATACCCCCAGCGCCCTGCCGCTGGCCGAGAGATGCGGCGTGGCCTTTCAGCTCACCAACATTCTGAGGGACATTCGCGAAGACGCCGAGAGCGGCCGCCTGTACCTTCCCGGCGAAGATTTGCGGCGCTTCGGAGTGACCGAAGAGGATCTGCGGGCCGGCCACCGCACCGAGGCTTTCGTCGAGATGATGCGCTTCGAGGCCGCCCGGGCGCGCGCCTACTACCACGATTCGGCGCCCTTGCTGGATCTGATCCATCCGCGCAGCCGGCCGTCACTGGTGGCCCTGATCTCGATCTATGCGCGCTTGCTGGAGAGGATCGAGCAAACCAACTACGATGTGTTTACGCGCCGCGTGCGGCTCTCGGCGATCGAGAAATCGTGGATTCTAGTGCGTGCTCTGGTGGGGTAGCGAACCACGACGCGGAGTCTTCTGAGTTACTCCGTCAAGAGGTTTCGTTGGAGAATTTCGCAAATCCCGCCGTCTTCCACCCGAACCCGGTGGCTGGGTCGGCCCGCAACGGAGAGTGGCGTTTCTGCAGGGCGTGGAGATAGAGCTGCTCGTCATAGGGTTTGCCGTCCTTCCAACATCGATAAATGATGCGAATCCATTTGCAGGCCAGCGCCCGCACCGCCGCGTGGTGCTCCTTGCCCTGGGCACGCTGCGACTCGTGCGAGTCCGGAGTTTCCGGGTTCACGTTTCGATACGATCGCGACCTGCAAGGGCGTGAGAGGCGATATTGGCACGTGGGCCGGTCGGCGAAGGCATTGAAGAAGGAGCGGAGCAAGCTGCACGAGATGACCGATCATCGACAGTGTTTTCAGCCCATCCCGCAACGGATTGAAAAGCTGAACCGGCACCTGAAAGGCTGGCGGAACGATTTCCAGTTTGGGTATCCCCGACGGGGCTTCCGGGAGGTCACCACGGACGTTCGCGAACGTCTCGTGCAGCATCTGAGACGGCGGCAGCCAACGGCCCCTCCGACCGCCGGAGGGGGTCAGCTACTCCAAGCAGATCGAGCATTCTGGGCTGGTGTACCTGTAGGGCTGGCAGCCGTACAACTGCCTGTGCACGCCTGAGGCGACATGCTTTCAGGAGAGCCGGATGTCGGGAAATCTGCTTGTGCGGTTCGACGAGGGGAAGGTGGGTCGCACATTTGTGCTCGCCCTCTCTCCTACCCTACCGCCTCCGCGTCGAACCGTTGCCTCGCTAGAAGGAGTCCGCTTCCACCACCGGGAGCACATCGTGATCGCTGGCCATCCACACATAGAGGGTCGGCAGCAGGAAGATGCTCATCACCAGGTCGGCCACCAATCCGCCGACGATTACAATGGCGAAGGGCCGCTGCGAGTCCGAGCCGATGTTGTGGGAAAGCGCGGCGGGCAGCAGGCCGAGCGTCGCCACAAGCATGGTCATCATGATGGGCCGCAGCCGTAAGACGGCGCCTTCTATGGCCGATTCTTCGATCGAGTGGCCGCGGGCGCGCCGCTGATTGATGTATTCGAGCATGATCACGCCGGTTTGCACCGAGACGCCGAATAGCGCCAGAAAGCCGACCCCCGAGGAGACGCTGAAGTTCGTGTGCGTGACTAAGAGAGCCAGTAAGCCGCCGATGCGCGCGAGCATCACATTGACCAGGATCAAGGTCGCCCATTTGAGAGAACGGAACATGGCGTATAGGATGACGAAGATCAGCAGGATGGTCAGCGGCACGATGACGTGCAGGCGCTCGTCGGCGCGCTGCTCGCTCTCGTACTCGCCCTCCCAGTCGATGTGGTACCCGCGCGGCATTTGAACTTGCTTGTTTACCTTCTCGATCGACTCCTCCACGGCGCCGCCCAAGTCCCGTTCGCGTACGCTGTATTTGACCGCGATATACCGCTGGTTCCCTTCGCGGTAGATTTCCGAAGCGCCGTCGCGCTCCTCGATTTTGCAAAGCTGCGCGAGCGACACTCGTTCGCCGGTGGGTGACAGCAAGCGAATGTTATCAATGGCCTCCTCTGTGTCGCGGTACTTCGGCAGATAGCGCATGACCAGGTCATAGCGTGCCTCGCCATCCAGGACCTGAGTAAGGGCATTGCCGCCCACCGCGGTTTGGATGGCGTCTTGTACGTCCGCTACGTTGATCTGAAAGCGGGCTGCCTGCCGGCGGTCCACCGTCACATTCAGATTCGGCTGGCCCAGGACGCGAAACACGCCCAGGTCCTGAATCCCCCTCACCCCGCGCATGATGTTGACGATCTGATCGGCCCTTTGTTCGAGAACGCCTAAGTCGTCCCCATAGATTTTAGTCGCAAGCTGTCCCTTGACGCCGCTGACGGCTTCTTCCATGTTGTCCGCAATCGGTTGGGAGAAGTTCCAGATCACGCCAGGAAGCCTGACGAGTTCACGGTTCATGGACGCGATGACTTCGTCCTTGTCCTGGTGGAACCCCGGCCGCCATTGTTCCTTGGGCTTCAGGCCGACGAAGTACTCGGTGTTGAAAAAGCCAGTCGTGTCGGTTCCATCGTCGGGACGGCCCACCTGACTGGTACACTCGGTGACCTCGGGAAAAGAGCACAGCAGAATCCGCGCCTGGTTGGCCAGGCGAATACCTTCCGCGGGCCCGGTGCTCGGTGCAAGAGTGCCGCGCACCCACAGGGCCCCTTCATCCAGGTGCGGAAGAAACTCGGACCCGATGGCCCCCCCGAGCCACAGGTAGAGCGCCACGGCGAGGCCGGCGACACCTCCGGCGACGGTGAGCCAGCGCAGCCGGATGGCCACTCTCAGCGCGCTGCGATATGCGCCGGTCAGCCAATTCATGACGGGGTTGTGCCATTCGCGCGTGCCTTTGGGGAAGAAGAAACTGGCCAGCACCGGCGCCACCAGCATGGAGAACAGCAGCGCGCCCAGTAGAGCGAATGCCACCGTCCAGGCCATGGGCTTGAACAGCCGGCCTTCCACCCGCTGCAGTGTGAAGATAGGCAGGTAAGCGGTGATGATGATGCCGATGGCGTAAAACACCGGGCGCTGCACTTCGTGCGCCGCTTCGAAGATCTTCTCTCTGGGGGTTCGGTAGCGCTCCTCCGTGCGGCTCAGGTGACGCACGATGTTCTCAACCATCACCACGGCGCCATCCACCACCATGCCGAAGTCCAACGCCCCCAGAGACAGCAGGTTTGCGGGAATGCCCTTCAGCTTCAAACACGTGGCGGCGAACAGAAGCGAAAACGGGATGGTCAGGGCGACGATGACGGCTCCCCGGGCATTCCCGAGAAACAGCAGCAGAATGATCACCACAAGGATGATTCCCTCGGTGAGGTTGTGAAGGACTGTTTCCGTCGTATGGTGCACCAACTCGCTGCGGTCGATGAAGGGAACGAGTTTCACTCCCGGCGGCAGGATGAGATCGTTCAGTTCCTGTACTTTAACGTGGAGTCCCCGGAGGGCAGCTTCGGCATCCGCGCCCTTGCGCATGGGCACCCACGCCGAAACCACATCGTCGTTGTCGATAATCCTGCCGTCCTCGCGGCGAATCGCGCGTGCGAATTGGCCAAGACGGATCTTGGGACCTTGCGAGACGACGGCGATATCCTTCACGCGGAGCGGGGTGCCGCTCTTGGTCATGAGGACCGTGTTTTCGATGTCGCGTACGGTCTTGACCAGCCCAACTTCCCGAACGTTGATCTGTTGCAGGCCAGCTTCGAGGAAGCTGCCGCCGGCATTGACATTGTTATTCGTAAGCTGTTGTTCGACCTGGGCGAGGCTTAGCCCATAGGAGATCAGCTTATTGGGATCGACACGCACCTGATATTCGCGTGTCGGGCCGCCGAAAGTAGCAACATCGACGATATCCGGGACGGATTTCAGGTTCTTCTCCACGATCCAGTCTTCGATGGACTTCAATTCCATTACGTCGTACTGAGGATTGGTGCTGCGGAGCGTAAAGAAGTAGATTTGCCCCACCGGACTCCAGTCGGTTCCCATCTGAGGCGACACGCCCGGCGGCAGGGTGACCTGTGCGAGGCGCTCCAGGACTCGCTCGCGGTTCCAGCCGTTGTCCGTATCGTCGTCGAAGACCAGCTTCAGGTCGGAGAGGCCAAAAATCGAGAACGAGCGCAGATGGACCACGCCAGGGATGCCGTTCATCACGATTTCGAGCGGTATGGTGACCTGCTGCTCGATCTGCTCCGCCGCGATTCCCGGCCACTGCGTGATGATCTCGACATAGTTGTTGGCCACGTCCGGATAGGCTTCCACGGGAAGCTGGTGAAACGATATGGCGCCCCAGACAAATAAGAGCAGCGCGATCACTAAGACCAGAAAGCGATTCTCGAGAGCGAAAGTGACGAGGCTGTTAATCATCTATTGCTCCACGGTGTTTTGCAGGACGAGGGCATTCGCGACCACCTGGGCGCCTGGCTTGATGCCCGAAACGACTTCCTGCAGATTCCCGGGGAGCGTGTTGCCGGCGGCCACTTCGACGCGGCGGAATCGCCCATCCTGGAGTGGCGTATAGACCCAGTCGCGGTCGTGCAAGTGAAGGATCGCCGTGGCCGGCACGGTCGCATACTTTTCCGTGGTCAATCCGTGGAAGGCCGCGGTGACGAACATCCCAAAGCGCATGAGGCCGGGATTCTCCACTTCCAGGCGCACCTTGGCGGTACGCAGGTTCGGGTCCATGATTTGTGCGATGTTGCCGATCTTTCCGCGCAGGGTCCGATTGGGATAGGCGTTCAGGTGGATGTCCGCGTATTCACCGATGTGCACCTGCGCCAGGTCGTTCTCGTAGACATCGCAAACGATCCAGACGTGCGACACGTCGGAGATCGTAAACGGGTTGGGCGGCGTCAGCGCCTGCACGCCCGACGCGATGGCGATCTGTTGATCGGTAATCACTCCCGAGACCGGAGCGGGGACGTCCACGATCCCGGTCGGGTGGTCGGGGTCGGACCCCAGCAAGCGAAGGTGCTCGGTGGTGGTTTCCAGATCGATTTTGGCGTTATCTTCGGTGGTCTGCGCGATTTCCAGAGCGCTCTTGGGAATGGCCCCGTTGTCGAACAGGAGCTTGGCGCGATCCAGTTGAATCTTCGACAACTGCTCGTTCTTGACGGCTTTTTGATAATCCGAAAAGGCGCCCGCGATGTCGGTGCTCCTGACCTTGAACAGAAGCTGCCCTTTCTTGACTTCGTCTCCCAGTCGCGCATCGATTTCCACGATCCGGCCCGAGGCGAGCGAGGGCACCGGCACCTGCCGCGATACGTCGGGACTGACTACACCGGTCACGTCGAGTTCCGGCGAGGCCACATGCTCGCCTGCCATAGCCAGGGGAAACTGCTCCGGATGGTCCACCTTGAAGTTGCTGGCGTCCATGTCCGGCTCGACCTTCGACGGACGCGGACCCGTATCGCCATCCTTTGACGATGCGGCCGTGACCCGCGTTCCGCACGCGACGCTTGAAAGAATTACACACGCACACACAGTTGCTTCGAGAAGAAATGAGCGATTCATTGAATCACCTCCCGGCCCGCCGCCATGTTCATTTGGGCCACCGCGGTCAGGTAAGAACCAATCAGATTCAGATACGCCAGGCGTGTATCGCGATACGCCTTCTCCGCATCCAGGTAATCCAGCAGGGAAGCCCCGCCGTTTTGGTAGGAGAAGGCGATTCGGTTGCGGGTGTCGCCGGCGAGTTTCAGGTACTTGTCCCTATACGGCCGCAACAGGTTGACAGCGCTGACCAACGTGACGTAGGCCGTATCTACGTCGCTGAATACCTGCGCCTGCGCGGCGTCCCGCAAGCGCTCATTGCGGCCGATGTCGACTTGAGTCCGCGCCTTTTCGCCCTGATTCCGGTCGAAGATCCGCAGGGGAATCGAAACGCTCACGCCGAAATATACGGGAATGGGCGGGTTGCGGGCAAAATCCACGGTGAAGGTGGGATCGGTGGAACCATTGGCGACCGCCAGCAGATGATTGGTTTTCGCCAATTCTACCGATTGCATGGCAGCCTTCAAGTCCGGCCGCGCCTCCATCCCCATGTTGCGGAATTCTTCCATGGGCAGCAGGTGGTCGACGAAGTCGTACGGTCCTGTGACGTCGAACCGTTCGAGAGGCGTGCGATCATTCATCAGCATGAGAATCTGGATCTTGGCCGTGCGTAAATTCACAGTTGCCGTTTCCAGGTCGGACTCGAATTGGACGCGCTGCAGTTCCAGGCGATCCAGGTCTACTTGCGCCAGGTCGCCGGCCTGGAAGCGCTTGCGATTCACCGTGAGCTCGCGATCCCAGTAGTCCAGGTTCTCCCTGGCATTCTGCAGCACGGCTTTGGCCTGCAAGGTTTGTACAAAGGCGCTTCGCAGGTTGAACAGCAAACCGCGCTCCTGATCCGAATAGGTGGAGCCGGCAATCTCGGTGGACTTGCGCGCGCTGTCCAGCCGCAACTCCCGCTTGTGGTCGCGCTCGTGGAGATAGCTGACGGAGCCAAAGGGCAGCGCGTTGGCAAGAGGCCTGTAAACGGAAGTTCCCGGGAACGGTGAAGGCATGGTCGACAGGGGATTGAGTTGATCGATGGTTCCCGTAAGGTCCGGGTTGGGGCGCAGGTACGCTGTGACTTCGGCGGCGCGGGATTCATCGAAGTTGAGTTGGGCCGCCTGCAGAGTCGGGTTGGCGGCTTCGAATTTGTCCTTGATCTGCTGCCAGGTAAAGGCGGTCTGGGCCCTCACTACCGCCGGCAGCAATCCCGCGGCTAGAATGGCGCCGCACGCGCGCCGCCAGTGCCTCGCAATGCTCCTCGCAATATTTCCCCGGACGGTGTTTGGTGAGGTCTTCATAAGGTAGAGGAGAGTGCAAAGAGCGGACCACGAGGCGCCCACTCCTCTTCTTATCGCGGTCCGAGTGAGCTGCGCCACGTATCTTCCGTTCAGAGGCGCCTTTCTTTAGATAATCGTCAGGTACTCAATCGGTGGCTTGCCAATCTTTCAGTCAACCAGGCAGTCTTACGACAGTACGCCGTATCTTTTGGCTTTAGCGCTTGGCAGAGATGGCGATTCACCATAATCTGAATTCAACGCCGGGGAGTAGTCGGCCGGCGGCCCGCAGGGAGGGTGCGTGAACGAACAAACCGGGGGAGATCGAATCCGTCTGGTCTTACTCGACGGCCAAGCCTTGTTTCGGGCAAGCCTGGCCAGTCTCTTGGCGTTGCAGCCCGGTCTTGAGGTGGTAGCGGAGTGTGGCGGCTCCGCCGAGGCGATCGAGATCCTCAACGCTTCCCCGGTTGACGTCGTACTGCTGGATTTCGTTCACGCCATGGAGGGCCACGCCGGCGAGGATGGATTCATCTCCGCGGCCCGCCGGAATGGTTACCAGGGCCGCTTCCTGATCGTCGCCGGCGCGGCCGATGCCAGGAACTCAGCCCTCGCCATAAAGCTCGGCGCTTCGGGGATTTTCCTGAAGTCCGAGGCGCCCGATCGCCTTGTCCAGGCCATCAAGCTGGTCGCCGATGGCGCCGTATGGTTCGACCAGAGAACCATTCAAATCCTGGCCGATCAATCGATTGGCCCGCTCTCGCAGGCGGACGAACCGAAATCCGCGAATGTCCTGTCGGATCGGGAGCGAAAGGTGCTCCTGGGCATTCTCGGGGGTCTCACCAACAAGAAGATTGGGAACAATCTGGGCCTCTCGGAAGGCGCCGTGAAGGCTGCCGTTCAGCAGTTGTTCCACAAGACCGGGGTGCGGACGCGCAGCCAGCTTGTCCGCGCGGCGCTGGAAGGTTCGTTGGGAACCGCCAGGGGGCTGATCAAGCGGCTGCGCAATACCACGGTGGCTCGATTTCGCGCCAATCCCAGGGAACGTCCTCACCTTATCGCCGACAATCTTTCAGCGCCACGCCAGCCAAACGGCTAATCGTTCGATTGGCGAATATAAAGTTTTCCTCTCCGCGCCTACCCAGAGGCTCGCCTCAGATGCCCTTTGGCGCAGGGGCGCGGAGACGCTGAGAAGACTCAGGAATTTGGTTCTCCGTGTTTTCCTCCGCGCCTCCGGTACATCAGGCTAAGCCTGGCTGATCTTGTGAATTGAAAGGTATTCACCATGTAAATTGCTTATTCGTACATGTAGCGGAACCGGAGCGAGTCGGAGCAATCCGTCTGGTGGAAACCGGGGAAGCAAACCTGCGAGCCGTAACGCAAGTGAACCCGAATCGGCCTCGTTACGCCAGTGGAGGTGGCCAGTCTGCCAGAGATGATGAAGCCTGATATCGGCAGGGAAGTAATGAGCAAGCACCTGCCGGACCTTCCGGGGTGGTTGGGGACAGCGCGCAGGGACAGACCAGTCGAGGAACCTGGGAGACCCGGCAGGGCGGGGAAGGATTACACCGACCCC
>JBKQPR010000087.1:0-24121 GCA_052144935.1 Bryobacteraceae bacterium | reverse complement strand
GGTGGACGATCCGAGCCAGAGACCCCTAAGCTCGGAGCGGGCCAACTGCTGAACCCGGATGCCACAGGAGCAAGTAAGCCTCAACGCATCAGTAGCTTACGGGTTTCGCGACAGAAACTAGCTAGGCCGAAATCAGGCATGCGCCAGCCTGAGAAGTGACACTCGGAGTATAGTCCCCATTTCGGACTTGTGCCGCTCGCGGTCCGGATACGGCGATCCGGGAAGTTGCAACCACACGCGAGCCCGAGATTGGATCGCGCGCCGCCGAGGTCGTTTTGCCAACGGCCTTATTTGACGCCTATGGCAGCGGCCCGGATTGCCCCACCGGCCGATGCCCATTGGCGACAGACCAGCGGCGCCGCCCGCGCGCCAGGCCCATCGCGAGGCGGCCGGCGCGGTGGCCGCGCTGGCGCAACGCTATGGCGCAGCCACGCTCTTCGACTGGCCGCGGACCGGCCTGCCGCCCGCGGTGAAGAACGCCAGCAGCAGCCAGGCGCCGACGAAAAGCAAATAGGCCGCCAGGAGGCGCAGCGAAAAGCTGATCATCTGCATGGCGAAGCTGGCGAGGTGCGGGGTCCAACCGAGCAAGCGGAACGGCAGCCAGAAGGCGCACACCAGCAGCACCGGCACGGCGATCCAGTAGCGCCACGCGCGCGCGTGTCGGGCGATTTCGCCGAAGCCCGCCCAGCCGCGCGCTGCCACGCCTGAAATCAGCGGCAGCAAGAACACCGGCAACACCATCCAGCGCATCAGCCACAGCGCCGCATCGAAGACGCGCAGCACCGCCGCGGGCTTCACCGGCTTGCGGAGCTTCAGCGTGAGGTAGGAAGCGATTGTGAAGGCCGGCTGGCGGCTGTAATCGGCCCAGCGCGTCAATAGCGAATACAGCACCACCATCGCCACCGCCAGGAGCAACACGGGAAGCAGATGGCGCAGCGTCTTCCGGAATGCATCGGGCAGAGCCGCGCCGCGAAGACAGGCGAAGGTTGCGCTGTGCAGCCAGCACACCAGGCACGCCAGCAACAGCGCCAGGAACGCGCTCCATAGTAATGTGGCGGTGCGCGATTCGCCCACTCCCAGCCAGTAATATCCCAGCCAGAGCAGCGCGGCGTTGGCGGGTAAGTGAATGGCGGCCAGGGCGCCGAGGTGCGTCTTTTCAATGACGATCGCTTGGCTGCTCATCACTTCACCTCCAGGCGGCGGCTGTCGGTGGTGGCCATCACGTTGTGGTTGTACATGGGGACGGCGCGCGCCGGACTGATCTGGAATGTTCCGGGGTTGACCACTTTCAGTAAGTAGAAGTATTCTTTCTGGCCTTGCGCGAAGTAAGTCTGGAAAATCGCCATGCGGTCGTCGTGCAGCTCACGGCGAGTGAAGAAATAGTGCCACCACGGAGGGCGCTCCTTGAACTGATACAGGTTGTCGCGCTCGATGAACTCCGTGCCGGCGGGGATGGGGTCTTCGATCATCAGGTACTTCCACTCGGAACCAGTCACCGTGAGGCGCACGGCCAGGGTATCGCCGGAAGCTACCGGCCCGTTCAGCGGGGCGGCCTCGTAGACGATCTTGTCGCCGTCCTTAGCGGGTGTCAGCTTGAAGTAATCGCGCAGGATGTTCAGCGATATGGTGCCGTTGTTCTGCAGCTTTCGCTCGGTGGAGTAATACTCGATGCGGGCCGAATAGTAGAGCCGGCCAGCGCCCGCGGCCGAGATGCGCAGGTGGTTGACACCCGGCTGCAGCTTGGAATCGTCCAGTAACAGCTCGGCCGGGGCGGCGATGGAGTCCTGGTCCAACTTGCGCGCGACCGGTGGGCCACCGTTGATGGAGACGGTCACGTTCAAGTCGGGATTCAGCTCGTGGGTGGCCTTCAGATAGTCGGCGAGGCCGTAGATCACCATGGCGGTCTGCTTGGTGGAGGTCCACCAATAACCCTCGTTGCGATGGTTCATCAGCCAGAGCGCGGCCTTGGGCAGTAGCGCGCTATCGGCCCTCTGGTGGGAGAGGAACTTCACGACGTAGGCGGTGGCTTCGGGCGTGGCGTCCTCGGAAAAATCGAGCAGGTCGTCGCGGGTGGCGGGCCACCAGGCCTCGTCCGGATTCTGCTGGACGGCCTGTTCGAGCGCCGCGGCGATTTCGGAGGCGCGGGCGTCCTTTACTTGTTCCAGCGCCAGGCCGAGCAGCGCCAGGCCGTAAGGCGAGAGCTTGGCGCGCGCCTGGTAAATCGCGGTGAGCGCCGCTGCGTCGGGCTTTCCGGCCACGGTCAGCGCATAGGCCATGTAGGCGCGCAGATCGCCAGCCAGGCCGGAATCGGCGCGGATCGCCTTCGCCAGCCAGGCCACGCCTTTGTCGATGACCTCCGGCTTCACCTGCACGCCGGCGGCTTTGGCCTGGACCAATCCAGCCACCACATACGCGGTCATGAACGGATGGCTCTCGTCGGTTTCCCACCAGCCCCAGCCGCCATCCTCGTGCTGGAAGTTGTACAGGCGGTCGAGGCCGTCGCGAACCTTGTCGGCCAGCGAGGCCTCATCCAAAACGGTCTTCACGCCCAAATTGCGAATGGCGTCTGTTACCACGATGTCGGGCAGGAAGCTGGACATGGTCTGCTCCACGCAGCCATAGGGATAGGAAGTGAGGTACTCCAGGGCGCCGAAGAGCGAGCCGGCGATGGAGGGCGCGAGGCGGATGGACAGGCTGCGCGAGCCAGCCTCCAGCTTTTCGGGGAAGGTCAGGTCGAAGGCCGCCGAAGCGCCGGACGTGCCAGCGCCGGATGGGGCGAGCGCGCCGCCGCGCGATTCGGAAAGCTTCACGCCCGGCACGCCGATGGGCAGATCCAGCTCCAGCGCGTCGGATTCCTCGTCGGTGAGCGCCTTGCCGGTGAGCGTGGCGCCGCGCACTTTTTGCGCGCGCACGCGCCAATCCACCTTGGCTTCGCCGCGGCTGGGGATGGCAACATCTTTGGTGGCGCCCTCGAGCAAGTCGAGACCCTTCACGTCCAGCGACACCCGCGCGGTCTTGGCGTTGGGCAGGTAGTTGTGGACCAGCGCCGAAATCACGACTTCGTCTCCCTGCACAAAGAAGCGCGGCACCGCTAGCCGCAGGATCAGGTTCTTGCGCACGATGGTTTTGAGCGTGGCGCTGCCCACTTTGGTGTCCGGAGTGGCGCCGCGCGCGGTGGCCCGCCAGGTGGTGAGCGAATCGGGGAACTCGACTTTGGCGCGCGCGTGCCCGGCGGCGTCGGTGACCAGGTCGGTGGCCCAGAAGGCGGTGTCGGGGAACGCCTTGCGCACCTTGGGTTGCACCAGGCGGTCGGGTTTGAGCTGCGCCAGGCGCGAGGGCGCGCGCAGCTCCGCCAGGCGCATGCGGCGCTTGCCGGCCTCGCCGGTGAAGTAATAATCCAGGGAAATCTCGGTGGAGACTACGTTCCAGGTGTTGCCGAAGAAGAACTCGATGGGGTCTTGGGTGGTGTCTTTGACAATCGCGTAGATCGCCTCGTCCACTACCCCGAGCGAGAACTCGGCGCGTGGCACGGGCTTGCCATCGTTGCCGGTCACGTCGATGCTGTATTCGGCGGTCTGTCCGGGAAGGTATTGCGGCTTATCGGTCGCGACCTTCACATTCAACTGATGCTCGGCCGGCGGAACCCTCAAGTACTTAGTTCCAGCATAGTAAGTGCCTTTGCGCACGAAGCCGGCACTTACACTGATGCCTGGCTCATCCTGCGCGGTCACGGGAATTTCGAAGGTAGCCGTACTGTCCGCAGAGCGCACCAGCCGCCATTCCCGCAGATCGCGGCCTTCCACCGCCACATACACCGGCGTATTGGGCTTGCCGGTAACAATCAGCAATTTGGCGGTGTCGCCCGCGCGGTACTGCTTCTTATCGGGGACGATCGGAATCGCCTGGTCCTGGCCGCTTTCGAAATCGAACCCGCCGCCCGAGACCCACACGTAGCTGTAGTCCTCGATCTCGCGCCCTTCCGGCGTGCGTGCGGTGACGCGCACGCGATACGTGTCGCCCTGCTGGGGCATATCCAGGCTGGCGGTGCCTTCGCCGTCCGCGCCGATCGTCAGATCGGTTGAAGCCTTGAGGTCGGTTTCCTTGTGTTTGTGGCGGTCCCAGGCCAGCAGCTCCACGTGCGCTCGCGTAGCCACGGGCTTGTTGTCGTAGTCGCGCGCTTCCACGATCAACGCGGCCTTCTCGCCAGGCCGATAGAAATAGCGCTCCGGCCGGATGTTGAGCGCGAAGCTGCCGTAAGTTGCCAGGATCCAACCGCGGCCGGTGATCTCGCGCCTGGCCTGGTCGGTGACGCGCGCCTCCACGCGGTACATGTAATCCCACTTATGATCGGAGACACTGGTCTCCACCTCAATATTCAGCTTGCCATCGGCGTCGAGTTCTCCTTCCCCCTGGTCGAGCTGATCGCCGGGGTTGCTGTCATCGCTTTGATCCGGCGGCGCGAAGGAGCTGTCTTCGTAAGGGTCGTACCACAGCGGAAAATAGTAGCGGTCGCGATAGACGGCGTATTGCACCTTGGCGCCACTTACCGGTTCGCCGAAATAGTAGCGCGTGTCGATGGTCACCTGCACCTTCTCGCCCTGTAGTACGCGGCCCCTGGCGGGAAGCACGCGCACTTCGTACTCCGGCTTCTTATACTCCTCCACCTGGAAGTTGCCCCCCATCATGCTGTCGCCGGCTTTCACCTGGATGTAGTAATCGCCCAGCGCCGCGCCGGGCGCCAGCGCCAGGTCGTCGTGAATGGCGCCGCTGGCGCTGGCGGTGAGCATCTTCTGATACACGGGCTTCTGCTCGGCGTCGTCGATCTCGACCGAGACCTGCTTGCCCGCCGGCACTTCAAAACCCGCCGCCCCGCGCAGCCGCAGAATGGTTTTGAAGTGGACGGTGTGGCCGGGCCGGTAGACCGGGCGATCGGTGTACACATAGCCCATCCATTCCGGCGTGTTGCCTTGGAAGGAATAGTTTCCGAGCGCGTTCACCGCGTAATCGGCGCCGCTGCGGCCCATGACGCGAATATCGCTTGGCCGCTCGTCTTTGATGGGCAGCTCGGCGACGCCGTCGCTGTTGGTGGTGGCTTCCCCGAGGGCCTTGTCGCGAGCCATCGTCCAAACCTTCGCGCCGGCCACCGGTTCTCCGGTCGAGCGGTTGACCACCAGGTTGATGACGCGGTTTTTGCCGGTCTTGGTGATGAGCGCGATATCGGAAATCATCAGCAAGGTGTAAGCGCGCAAATCCCCGTGAACGGCTTCGACCAAATAAAAACCCTTGTCCTTCACGCCCACCGGAACGATTTCGCTCTGCCAGCGCGACTGGCCTTGGACGGGCTGCACGAACTTCAATACCAGTTGTTGCGAGTTGAGCACGGGGGCCACGGCGAACTGCGTGCCCTGGTAGGCCGCGACCGGCGGGGCGGCGTGTTTCATGCCGGCGATATGATTGCTAGGCGGCTCGGTGAACTGCGCCCGCAGCGAACGGCGGATGTTGGCGCGCAGTCCGCTCTTCCACGAGTGGATGCGCTCCAGCAGGGTGGGTTCGTGAGGCGGAGCGGGCGCGCGGCCGCCAAACCGGTGCGCATCTTCGATCTGTTGGAAGAACTGCACCGGGTCGTCCAGCCGGTAGACGCGAAACTCCAGCAGGTCCACGTTCCACGAGCTGACGCTCACCGACGGCTTTGCGGAGGGGCCGAAAGTGCGGTTGGTGGAGAGCGCGAAGTACGGCTCCTTCTCGCCCTGGCTGAGACCCGGCGCGGCGGCGGCCAGCAGCAACAGAAGCCGCGCGGCGCGAAACCACGAGATACTGGCGGAGCGCATCATTTAATCGGCGACCTTTCTCAAAATGTTCCATCGGTACACGCCCAGGAACGCCGGATTGGAGTCCGCCGGGCGCCACTCGGGTTCGGGGTAATGCTGCAATTCGGCCACAGTCCAGCGGCGGATTTCGCCGGGGTTCGATCCCTCGGGGCCGGTATGGTAGAGCACGTAGCGGTTGCCATCGCCGCGCAACTGGCTTTCGCCGAGATAGATCATGCTGTGGAAGGCCATGTGGCCGGTGGGTTGGTGAAAGAATAGCAGATCGCCCGGCAGCGCGCGCGCCAGGTCGCGGCCGATGAAATACGTGTTGCGATGGCAGAGCGTCCGCGCGTCGGCGAACTGGGCGAAGGCGGAGCCGCGCGTGGAGCCGCGCGCGGAGCCGCCCGCGGAGCCGCGCGTGGAGCCGCCAGTCGGGCCGCCGGCATCGGACGGCCGGAAGGGACCGGCTTCCACGCGGAACAGGGCCGCCCCCAGCGGGGTGTAAGGATACTGATACTTGGCCACCGAATCGAAAGCCGGCACCAGGGGCAGCGCGGCGGATTGCGCCCAGGCGCTATCGTGGGCGTGCAGCGCTTCGCGGTAGGCATAGCGGATGAGCGCCGCGCAATCGTCGATCTCGGCCGGCCGCCGCGCGGGATCCTGAAAATATTGCGCCTCGGCCAGGAAGGTGAACCATCGGCGGAAGGCCTGGATATCGCGGCGGCCCTGGAGGCGCAGGAAGTCGGGCGTGCCATCGCCCGCCGAGTCGCTCGAATCCGGCAAGATGGCGATGGCGGCCGTGGCGGCGGGGGCGCCGGGGAATTGGACGCGCAGTGCGACGCGGCCCGGCAGCACGCCGGCGCGGATGCGCGCCTGCCAGCGGCCCGGCGAACGGAAAGCCTCGTCGCGGCTGAGATCTTCCACGCGGGCGCTGTGCGGGCGATCGAGCGAGATGCGCGGCGCGGCCGGCCAACGCGATTCGATGGTGAGGATGGCCGTATCGTACCCGTCGGCGGCCAACTCGGCGGGCGCCACCCAGAGACGGGGCATCGAGGGCCGTTCCCGGAGAACGCCGGGGCGCCCAAAAACCAATCCAAGAATCAGTGCGGCCGTCACCCCAAGCGCCAGCCGCGCGGCGGGAAAGCGTGTTACCAAGCGCATCGATTATACACCGGGGCGGGTCGTGAGGCGGGCCATCCCTGCCCGCAACGCCCGCAACCGCACCGTCGCACGATCGGGCCGAGGCCGTGTGCCACCAGAGGAACTCTCCTGGAAATTCCGCCCATAATTCTTGTAATGGGCGACAGGACCGGTTTATTGGCGCTGCCCGCAGCGGGACCAGGGGACATCCCCCTAAGTGGCACAGTACCGGTTTTGCCGCCGTGCTTCGCGCCGGTGGGCGATGGTCTGTCACACGGGTGGTCTCCGAATAGCCAACCTCCGCAGGGCGCCCCAGGATCGGCTGCCCCACTCCGCCGGTCTGCCGGGTGCTATATCACTTCACGGTCAGCTCGAAATCCAGCACCAACACCAGCGCGTCGCCGCTTACCCGGATCTCCGGCACGGCGAAGTTGCGCAGCTCGCGGCGGTAGCCCGGCTGCCCTGTGGGATCTTCCAGGGCTTTCTGCACCGCGGCCGCCAGGGGATAGCGGAAGTCCCTGGCCAGGCTGGTCTGGAGGGCTTCGCAGACACGCCGGATGTAATAGCCGGTCTTGCCGTCGCCGGCTGCCGCCACGTCGGCCAGGCCGATGCTTCCGGCTTTGTACAGTGGCCGGGCCAGGATCACCACGTCGAAGGCATCGCCCAGCCCGACACACTGGCCGAGCAGGTTCAGCGCGGTCCGCCCGGTAAAGCGAGCGCGAATGCGCAGCCGGCCGGCTTCGCCGCGGATCTGCGGCTTTTCGAGATAGGCGAAGTTGCACTTGGTGGTCTGGCTGCCGTGCACGTAGCGCCGGCCCTCCTGGGTGAACACCTGCTCGGCCAGCATGCGCTCCAGAGCGCCGAACTGAATGTGCAGCTCCACGGCGCGAAGCGGGCCGCCGGCGAGCAGCAGGAGGGTTAGAGCGCGCAGAGATGTACCACGGGTCACCAGAGTAGTCTAACAGCCCTGGGCAAAAGTGCCGAAGCATCGCCTGCCGGCGTGCGCGGCTCGGGTTGGTTGACAGAACGGCGGACTTCCATATATGAATAAACAATGCCTCGGATGCCGATGCCTCCAGGAACGCTTGTCATGCTGGTGCTGCGCGTGCTCCGGAGCGGCCCGCTGCACGGTTACGCCATCGCGCAACGCATCCGCGCGCTGTCCGGCTCCGTGCTGGAGGCGGAGGAAGGGTCCCTCTATCCGGCCTTGCAGCGCATGCTGCTGGAAGGCTGGGTCACCGGCAAAGCGGGTGTTTCCGAGACCGGACGGCGCGTCCGCTTCTACACGCTTACGCGCGAAGGGGCGAAACAGCTCAAGCGCGAGATTGCGGAATACGAACAGGCCACCGCGGCCATCCAAGCCATCCTGAGGACCGCCTGATGTGCGCGGCTTTTCCGCCGGCTCTCCGCCCTGCTCGAATCGGCGCCGGTATCGGGAGGACGGTAACCGGCTTCTCCGCCGTCGCGGCGTCGCAACAGGTGGATGGCTGGGCGCAATACTTTCCGTGCTCGCTTCCCATGATGGTGCTGGCGAAACAGCCTCACGACTGTCGCAGCAGCCTGTGGACCGGTGGCGCGTTGGGCGTGGTTGTGACCACTGCCGGTTGCCGGTGCGAGGTGACGTAACGCGCCGGCCTCAAGTCGCGCTATTTCAGCAGGTCTTCCATACTCTGGGTGTCGAGCACGCGCACGCTCAGTTCTTCGATCTCGGCCGCCGATCGCCCAGTAAGCCGTTCTTCCGCCCAACTCGGGAGCGCGCCGAAGCGCTTCTCGATAAGGCGGCGAAGGACTTTCAGTTCGCCTTCCAGTTTGCCTTTCAGCTCACCTTCCTGCAGGCCCCTTTTATACTCGCGCCCCAGGACTTTGTTTTCCATGATGTCAATAATAATGGGCATTTTTCGCGCCTCCCATTCGACGGCTTCTTCCAAGTGCCGAAGTCCGGCCAGGATTAATAGCTGGGCCAGAGCCGTCTGCCGCTCGGACGCCGCTAAACCGGCGATCTTCTCCACGATCCTCCGGACCGCATCTTTATGGTCCCGCAACCGTGCCAGGACCGCAATCGCATTATCTCCGATATTCTCGCTTTCCAACAGCCGGTCGCCATCCAGATCGCGGATGTCGATGGCGCGGTACCGGAACGAAACATCCGGCCCGCTCAGCTCGCTTTCCATCCGGAGCGGCGCTTCGCCCACATAGAGAAGCACCTGGCGCGGGAATCTTTCGAACCGCCGAAACACTCCCAGACAATATTCGGCCATTCGCAGCGGCATGGTCGCCTCATTGGTGCTCTGCAATTCCAGGTGGATGAGACCGTGATCGGCGGTCTTGCCAAGAAGATCCACGCGGGTGTTCTGGACCTTGGGTAGTTCGACATCTACCCACTCCTCAACCGTGGTGCCGGTCAACGCGAGCATCGTGAGCCTGGCCGAACCGCGCAACAGCAGCTTCAAAGCTACGTCGTATTCCTGCATGAACCTCGTCCGGTGCGTCCACCCTGAGCGGGCCGGATTCCAGCCTGTTGCTGCGGCTCCCCCGATCTCACAGCTTCCGCTGGAAGAAGTCCACCGCGGCGTGGTACGCGCGCAGCCACGAGGCGTGCCGCAGGAAGCCGTGGATCTCGTCAGGGATAATCAGTTGCTCGAAGTAAACGCCCTGCCGCCGCAGCGCGCCCACCAGCTCGACGGTCTGCGAGAAGTCTACGTTGCGGTCGTCGTCGCCGTGGATCAGCAGCACCGGCGAACGCCACGTGCGGACCGAGGCCATGGGCGACGACTGAAACGCCACGCCCGTGGCGGCATCGTTCGGGGTCGACGCGGCCGCGGCGGCTGCCGCTCCCGGCGCTGCGTTGATGGATCGCGCGCTCCAATCGTGCACGCCGTGGAAATCCACGCCCGCGGCGAACAGGTCCGAGTTGCGCGCCAGGCCCAGGGCCGTCAGATAACCGCCATACGAGCCGCCCCACAGCCCGATGTGCGCCGGGTCCACGTCCGCGCGGCTTTGCAGGTACCGGCCCGCGCCTTCCACATCCTGATACTCGCTGGCGCCGCTGCGGCCGTAGTTGAGGGCCTCGCGGAAGTTCAGCCCGTAACCGATCCCGCTGCGGTAATTGATCGAGAGCACCACGTAGCCCTGGCTGGCCAGATACTGGTTCATGCCATAGGCGTTGTTGTAATAGTCCATGTAGTGCCAGCCCAGCAGCATCTCCCGCCGCGATCCGCCATGCATGAAGACCAGCGCTTTGTGCTTTTGGCCGGGCTGGCTGTCGGGCGGCAGGAACAACTGCGCGTGGATGCTCATGCCGTCAGTCGCATGGTAAATCACCTGCTGCGGCACTACCAGCGAATCCGCCGGGAAATCCGCGGGAATGGAATCGGGCGCCAGGTCGCGCACCTGGGCGCCCAGTTGAATGGCGGCCCGCGCGGGGCGGCGCGCATCGGCGTGGATGAAGGCCACCGCGGAACCCGCCAGTGCCGGCGACCACTCCAGCGTCTCGCCCTTGGTCACTGCCGCGGGCGGCCCGCCGGCAATCGCCACGCGCCAGATGTGGCGGCGGTCGATATCGTCCTGGTTAGAGGAGAATACCGCCTCCTTGCGATCTTGGGAGAAGGACACGTGCTCGACTTCGAAATCGCCGGGCGTCAGCAGAGTCGCGGGGCCGCCTTCCACCGCCACCGAATAAAGGTGCTCCCAGCCATCGCGTTCCCAAGGGAAGGCGATGCGGTCACCGGCGGCCCAGTAGAGCTGCGTGTCCGCCTCCATGGGATGGAAAACACTGCCAGGTCCGGGATCGGCCTTCCAGATCTGCCGGGCCGCTCCATCCGCCACAGTGGCCACGCGAATGGCCCATGGCTCGCCCGAGCGCCGCCCGCCGCCGCCTCCCCGGCCCGTGCCAGGTGCGGCTGCGGTTTCGGTTCCGGTTGTGGCTGCAGTTCCGGTTGCGGCTGCGATTCCGGTCGGGGCTGCGGTTCCGGTTGCGGTGCCGGTGCTCGAACCGATGCTGACTGCGGCTGGGTTTCCCGCGCCGCGCCCCCGTCCCGCTCCGGTTCCGGTTCCCGCGCCGCCGCGTCCGCCGCCGTTCGAAAGGTTGCGCATGAACGCGATCTGTTTGCCATCGGGCGACCATGCCGGGTTGTTGTCGCGGTCCACCGTCGGGTCCATATAGGCCAGCGACTTGGTTGTGAAATCGTAAACCGCGATGAAGCTGTGAGTGGTGCGGTCGCTGACATACGCCAGCTTGGAACCATCCGGCGACCAGCGTGGGTTCGAAGCCGTCACGCCCGAGCGCGGATGGATCATCAACTCGGCGCCGCCAGCTCCGTTGAGGGGCGCGATCCAGATCTGCCCGGCGAGCAGATAGGCGAGGCGGTCGCCTTTGGGCGAGATAGTAGGCGAATGGCCATTGGCGATGCGCCGCGGCGCCTGGCCCGGCGTGACAATCCAGATGGCCTGCTCGCTTCCCGCGGGATTGGCCGTCGGGTTGGGGTCGGGCCGGCCCAGGAATTCCAGATCGCCGCCGCGCACGTAGACCACCGACTTGCTGTCGGGCGTCCAGTGGATCTGGCCCAGATCCGTGCCGTCATCCTCTTTATACGCGGTGACCCGCACGCCCTTCCAGTCCGGAGCGGACGCCACCCAAATGTTGCGGGCGCCGTGTTCGTTGAGGATCCAGGCGACTTTCCCGCCGCTGGAAGAGGCGATCAATCCGGATGGAAACGGCGCCGAGAGCACCTGTTCCAAAGTAAAAGTCTTCGCGCCGGCCACGCAGGCCAGCACAACGGTAGCCAGTAAAAGACGTCGCATGTCGATACAGTCTACCGCAACCGGTTTCGGTCCTGCCCGGCGCTATACTTACAGCACCTTGACCGCGATCAGCGTGATGTCGTCCGCTTGCCGTTGCTCCCGGACGTAATGGCGCACTTCATCGACAATGCCCGCGCACACCTCCGCGGCCGTCCCGCTCCCCAGGCGGCCGAGAGCCTCCAGCAGTCCGCGGTCTCCGAAATCTTCCCCGCTTTCATCCGCCGCCTCCGGAATGCCGTCGCTGAAAATCAACAGCCAATCCCCCGGGGCAAGCTTCACGCGATCTTGACGCGCGGGCAAGACGGGCAACATGCCGGCCGGCGGGGTCATGGCGTCCAGCCGGATCGAGGTCCCGTCACGCACCAGCATTGGCGGATAGTGTCCGGCGTTGGCATAAGTCAGACTCCGCGCCGCGGGGTCGTATACCCCGTAAAACACGGTCGCGAACCGCTCCGCCGTAGTGGTCTCGTAAAGCAGCGCGCTGGCCTTCGCCAGCACCTCGCCGCAACGGTTGCCCGCGCCGGCCGCATTCGCGCGGACCGCTGCATGCAAGGACGCTCCCAGCAGGGCCGCTGGCATTCCCTTGCCGGAAACATCCGCCAACAGCAGTCCCAGTTTTCCGCCGCCCAGCGGCAGGAAATCGTAGTAGTCGCCGCTGACGCCCCGCGCGGGCCGGCAAATTCCGGCGTAATCCAGTCCCGGCGCCTCGGGAAGAACGCGCGGGAACAGACCCTGCTGTACCTTCGCGGCCATCTCCAGTTCGCCCGACAGATGCGCTTCATCCAGCCGATGTTCCCGCTCGTGGCGAAGCAGCGCCCGGACCCGCGCCAGCAGCTCGCGCAGCGAGAACGGTTTGCTGACGTAATCGTTCGCGCCGAGGTCCAGGCCCACCACGCGATCGCCCTCCTGCGAGCGCGCCGAAAGCATCAGGATGGGCGCGTGGAATCCCTCGCCGCGCACCCGCTTGCACAGGTCGTATCCGCTCAGCTTCGGCAGCATCAGGTCGAGGATCACCAGGTCCGGCGTATGCTCGCGCACCGACCGGTATCCGGCCTCCCCGTCCACCGCCGTCAGCACCTGGTGATGTTCGAACTCCAGGTTATCCTTCAATCCGCACAGGATGGCGGGGTCGTCCTCGACGATAAGAATGCGGCTCATAAGCTTGCTCCGCCTGCGGAACGGACCATGCCATACTGAAAGCAGGAGCCTGGCCGATGTCCGCTCTCCCGGTCGCGATTCCCCAACACTTCCTGAGGGAGTTTTGCGAGCGGAACCATATTCGAAAGCTTTCCTTGTTCGGCTCCGTTCTTACGCCGCGATTCCGGCCCGAGAGCGATGTCGATGTGCTGGTGGAATTCGATCCCGAACACATTCCGGGACTTCTGACTTTGGCGGGAATGGAAATCGAACTCTCCGAGAGGCTTGGCCGCAAAGTCGACATGCGGACTGCCGAGGACCTGAGCCGGTATTTTCGTGACGAGGTGGTTTCGTCCGCTGTGCCCCAGTATGAATGCCGCTGACCGCATTCGCGTCCGGCACATGCTGGATGCGGATGGGGAAGCCATGGCGTTCGCGAAGGGCCGCACGGTGGACGACCTCCGAAGCGACCGCATGCTGCCGCTCTCGCTGGTAAAGGAGATCGAGATCGTCGGAGAGGCGGCCACACGGATCTCAGAGGAATTCCGCGCCAGCCGCCCCGATATACCTTGGGCGACGATCCGAGGGATGCGCAACCGGCTCATCCATGCATACGCCGACCCATCAGCCGCCGTCAGCACCTGGTGAGACTCGAACTCCAGGTTGTCCTTCAGCCCGCAGGGGATGGCGGGGTCATCCTGGGCAATGAGAATTCGGCTCATAGAATTCCTCTGGCAACCTGTCGATCTTCTATTGCAGACCCGGCTTCGTTACGAAACCCTGTTCCCGGAAGTGTGCGTCGAAACAGAAGGCGGTGCGCACTCCGCGAGATCGCATCGTCTGGAAGCTCACGCAGTCAACCAGACTCAGTTTCCGCCGCCCCGCTGCCAGCACCGCCTCCATCCCGGCCCGATGCCGCTCCTCGGTGACCCAATCGACCTGAAGCAACGGCATCACCTCTTCGTGAAGCGCGCGAACGGCCGCTACGCCGATCCGATGCTGCAGCAAAGCCGCCGTCTCCAGCAGCACGTAATTATTCGTCAGGAGCACCGCCCCTTCGCGAAGCCATTCCACCCAGGCGGCCCTGGCTCTGGAATGGTTTGCGTCGTCCCGGTCGAACACGGCATAGAGACCGGACGTGTCGAGGAAAACGGTCACCGCCCGAACGCCCCGGCCAGATGCTTGTCATGATTGGCGCTGACATCGCTCCGGCCAGAAGAAAACTTTCCGGCTACCCTGATGGCTCTCTCAATCCGCTCCTCTCGCGCGAGTTCGCTCCGTCCAGCCAGGTACTGATCGACACCCTGCCGAATCAAATCGGCGACCGATCTCCCTGTCGCCGCCGACGCCTGCCGGAGAGCTTCCAGTTGCCGGTCCGTCAACTGCACTTGTGTTCGAATCATGCCAACATGTTAGCAGAAATGCCATCATGCTCACGCAGTTGCGAAGTTGGCGCCTACTTCGCCACCATCTGTTTGGGCAGGAAGTTCTCGAGTGCCCAGAATTCGGTATGGTTCACGTAGCTCTGAAACAACAGTTGCCGGCCATTCGGATTTACGCGTATCTCGTGTACATGCTCCATAGAGGTCAATTCGGCCACCTTTTGCGGCGCGCCCCCGCCTGCCGGCAGTCGATAGATCGCCGAGTTCGGAAGTCCTTCCTTCCCGAACATCAGATCGCCATTCGGCAGCCAGTTTAGGAACATGTAGCCAGTGCCTTCGAGCTTCGCCAGAGTCTTCCACTCGCTGGCCTCTAGTGCCTTAACTAGAATACCGGCACTATTCGCCTGCCGGTCTAGCGCGGCCACCTGCTTGCCGTCCGGAGAGACGACCGCCTCCGAAACTAAGCCCGCCGCGATCAACTGCGCCTGTTCTCCGGTTCTGAGATCTTTGCGGATTAACTGAGCCGAGCGCCCCGGCACAGCGGGCGCAACTACATAGCTGATCAGTAGAGCGCTTCTGTCGTCTGCTGACTGTGCGACGGAATAGAAGCGTCCGGCGCCCGGAATCACAGCCAATGTCCGCGAGCCCCCTGTGGTGGACGACACCGATCGCAACTCCACCCGGGAGCCGGCCAAACCATGTTCGCCGAATTGGGCACTGGTGTAGATTTCGTTGCCGTCCGCTGACCAGCCCACAACCGCCTGAGTCTCCGCGGATAGCTTCCATTCTGCATCCTGCCCTGACGCCAGTGTTCTCACCGTGAGAGTGAGGTCACCGGCGCCATGCGTGTGATTCCGCCCTGAGATAAACGCAATGCGCAGGCCGTCCGGAGACCACGCAGCCGATTCGGGCGCCAGCCCGGAAGGTCCGGAAAGCAGTTGCGGGCTACCGGTTGCCACGGCGCTTGCTGGATCGAGGTCCAGCGTAAAAGCCTCATGCGCGTTCTGCTCGCCCAGCCCGTATAATAATTTCCCGTCCATGGTCATCGAAGCAACCGCCGGAGAACATTCCAGCCTCCTCCTTGATCAGTACAGGCTCGCCATCCGTTCTGCCATTCACGACGGTGACGGCGTAGATCCCCGCCTTACCAGATCGGTCACTCTGGAAAAGGAAGTGCTTGCCGTCAGGCGCGAAACCGAGGGGAGTGTTCCTCGACGGATGATCCGCAATTTTCCCCTGATAGCTGCCGTCAACCGCGAGGATCAAGATGTCGTTGTTCGCTCCACCTCTGCGGCTGGCGGCGAAAACGACGTACCTGCCATCGGGCGAGAATTGGCCTCCGCCGTTCGCGGCAAGAGACGGCCCGTTGTTGAGGGTCGGAGCGTTAGGAATCGAGTGCACCGATCCATCCTGTACGGAAATGGTCGCTGGGACAGAGAGTAAGTCCGGGCCTACGACATGGAGGATGATGCTGTGCCCGTCCGGTGACCAGCCGCCCAGAGGCAGCACTGCCGGCCGGGGCTTGCGGTACAGTTGGCGGAACCCCGTCCCGTCGACCCCCGCGATGCAAACCGCCAAGTCATCGGTAGTCGAGGCGCCGAAAACCACCTGCCTGCCATCGGGCGAAGCGTAAATATGTCCCCCAACCGCCCCCGACGCGAGACGGAAGATTACCTGCGGGTTTGCCCCATCCATTCCAGCCGCAATCAGCCCGCCGCCGACGCGGTCCACGTAGAACACGTGTCTGCCATCGGAGTAGACCTGCCTTGCGGAAGCTGGCAGGGGAATTCGGCGGGCCACCATTCCGCTGCTTTTCTGCCCCGAACCCGGGCTGATCGCTGCGAGACGCTCCCGCGCAGCCGATGCCTGCTCGCGCTGATCCTTGAAATCGCGCGCCACCTGCTCATAAATCTTGACGGCCTTATCCTGGCCGAGCTTCTCGTAACACCGCGCCTCCTGCACTAACGCTTTGGCTGCCAGCGCACGGTCCGAGGCAAACTCCTTGGCCACGCGCTGGTACAGCTTGATGGCCTCTTCCAGATTTCCCGCCGCGCGCTCCGCGGTGAGGGCTTTTTGGAACAACTCCGCTCCGGTATCGGCCGCAAGCGCCACTAACCCGAACGTCAAACCCGCGAGGACCATTCTGAACTTCATGTGAAACCTCCCTACGAATCCCAGAGTGCGCTAAGTGCCCGCCAAAGTCGTCACGCCGGTTCACGCCCGGCGCAAAGGAAATGCAAGATCTTTGTCATGAAATTGTATACTGGCGTTGTTCTCCGCGAGGGCGCAGCGCTCGATCCGTGCTCTGCGGCACGACACAGGAGCCGATTGACCGACAGGCTGTTCCAGTTCGAGTGGGACAAGTACAAAGCGCTCGCCAACGTGGGCAAGCACGGAGTCACGTTCGAACTTGCGGCCAAGGTTTTCAACGACCCGCGCCTGGTCACGGTTGCGGACCTGACGCACAGCGAAGCGGAGGACCGCTGGTTCTCCATCGGTTGCGCGAGCAATGGCAAGATCCTCCCGATCGTGTATCTTTGGCAGGAGGTAGACCCGGTTCTGATCAAGATCCGCCTCATCTCGGCTCGACCGGCGACCCAGAAAGGAAAAAGGCGCTATATTTTTTAGGTAAGCAGCATGAGCAATCCCCCCATCGACCACGACATCCCGGACGAGATCGACTTCAGCGATGGAGTTGAGGGTCTCCATCATATCCCTCGCGGATCCAAAGTCTTTTTTCCGGCATCGATCGAGCAAAGCGTCTGGGAATATTTCTCGCGCAAGGCCGAAGAGAAGGGAATCGATCTCTCCGACCTTCTCACCGAAGTGTTGAAGCGCGATATCGAAATCAACGAAGCCCTGAAGTAAAGCATCCAGCCCTCTCACGGAACGAACTTATATCCCACTCCATGCACCGTCTTGATATGCTCCGGCTGCGATGCGTCCCGCTCCAGTTTGGCCCTCAGCCCGGCTACGTGGTTATCCACCGTGCGGCTGGAAGGATACGACTCGTATCCCCACACCTCGTTCAACAGATCGTCCCGCGTCACCACCTGGCCCGCGCGCGAGGCCAGAAAACGCAGGACCGCGAATTCCTTGCGCGTCATCTCCACCGGCTCTCCGTTGCATCGCGCTTCGTAACTGCGAAAGTCGATCTCCGTCGAGCCGAAGCGCAGCTCGTCCGGCAGATCCGGGCCGCCTTCCGCGCCCGCCTGGCTGCGCCGCAGCAGCGCACGCACCCGAGCCATCAGCTCGCGCACGGAAAACGGCTTGGTGACGTAATCGTCCGCGCCCAGGTCCAGGCCCAGCACACGATCCGGCTCTTCGCTTCGCGCGGTCAGCATCAGGATCGGCGTCTGTATCCCTTCCCCGCGCAGCTTGCGGCAGAGTTCCAATCCGCTCATGCGCGGCAGCATCAGGTCGAGCAGGATCAGGTCGGGCTTGCGTTCCCGCTGAAGCCGGTAGCCGGTCTCGCCGTCCGTGGCGGTGATCACCTCATAGCCTTCGAAGCGCAGATTATCGGAGAGGCCGCGCAGGATCGCCGGATCGTCCTCGATTGCCAGAACCGTGGTCATGCCCGGACACCGTCCTCTTTGGGAATCGGAATCAGGATGGAAAAGGTGCTGCCCGCGCCAATCGCGCTTTCCACTTCCACGCGCCCGCCGTGAGCCTTGGCAATATGGTCCACCAGCGTCAGCCCCAGCCCCGTTCCCGCAATCAACCGGCTCTCATGCGAAGGGGCCCGGTAGAATTTCTCGAAGATGTGCTTCTGCTCGTCGGGCGCCATCCCCAACCCGTGGTCCGCCACCTCGATCACCGCGTCTCCGTTGCGCGCGCACAGGCGCAGATCGATTTCGCGGGCGTCCCCGGAGTACTTCATGGCGTTCGTCAGAAGATTCAGAATGGCCTGCTGAATGGCATCCGGGTCGGCCCGCAGCTCGGGCAGGTCCCGCTCCGCGGAGAAGCGCAACTGGAATCCCTGCTGGGCCAGCGGGAACTGCATGGCTCGCGCCGCCGAATCGGCCACGTCCTCCAGCCGCACGGGCCGCAGGCGGTAGATCTTCTTGCCTTGTTCGATCTTCGAGAAGTCGAGTACGTTATCGACCAGCCTGGCCAGCCGCTCGCTCTCTCCGACGATGGTCTCCAGGTATTCCGCTTTGGTATGCTCGTCGCGGGAACGGCCCATCGCCAGCGTCTCGGCGAACATGCGGATGGCGGTTAGAGGGGTCTTCAGCTCGTGCGACACGCTGGCCACGAACTGCGAGCGCACCTCGGCCATGCGAACGTCGCGGTTCACGTCGCGCAGCAGCAGATAGCCGCCGAACACCGCGACCCCCAGCACCAGCGCCAGCGCCGCGATCCAGACGCCCACCGGCAAGCCCCGGCTGCCGGTCTCCCAAAAACGGTTATCGGTCCATTCGGCGTGGAGGCCTGGGAAGGCTTCGCCGAGCGCCTCACCCTCGCCCGAACGGGTCAGCAGCTTCACCCCCGGCGGCACAACTTTGGCGGACGATACGGCCATCGCCAATCCCGGCAAAGGCGGCGTCGGCGGCGTCACCGTTACTAGCCACGGCGCTGTCACCGGCCACGGCGCTTCGCTGGATGATGGAGGGCCATACGGAACCCAAACCGGGCTGGACGCGGCGCCCGATTCCACCTGCGCCCGCACCCTCGGAAAATCCCTGGCGAGCGCCGCGGCTTGCTCCGTTTCAGCGATGCGGCCCGATATTCTCTGGCGCAGTGGTCCGGTCTGCGCATCGGGAAACGAATCGAGCAGTGTGCGGACCATATACAGTTCGGGCGGCGCGAGCGGGCCATCGCCGTTCACTTCCTTGCCGAGAAAGCTCAGGACTGCATTCGGTTCCCGCCGGAAGTTCAGCAGGCGCTCCGCGGCGTAGAAGCGGTAGCCGACTCCTTGTTCGTCCCTGGCCTCCGGCGAATCGTCGAGCAGAACACGATACTGGCGGGATGCTTCCTCCGTGTCTCCTGCCTTGGATAAGGGTTCGCGCCAGCAGCAGGCGAGCCTCGGCGCTTTCCCGGGGGCGCTGTGCGGAGGCCAGCGCCAGCCGATAGGCTGCCGCCGCGGTGGCGTAATCCTTTTTGATAAACTCCGCGGCCTCTCCTGCCTGCCGATGCTCCGCGAACTCCGTGGAAGTCGCCGTGTCCGGCTGGCTTGCCGACTCCCACGGCAAGACAAGCTGGTCATTTTCCACCCGCGCGGTAAAGATGACCGCCGGGTCCCCGGACCCGCCCGCCCAATTGGGATTCGGCGAGCGGATCAACCGGTTGATTTCCTGCAGCTCGATCGCTTCGAGGCGCGAAGAGAGTTCCCGGCGCAACTGGTCAACAGCCGCGCGCCTCTGGTCAACGGCCCGTTTGCCGGCCAGTTCCCGATCCTGGTACACGATCCGGCCCGCGAGTCCGATCAGGACGCCCGCAGGCACAAGTATGGCGAAGAGGAACAGGAGGATCTGCCGCTTGTGGCGGGTGACACGCATCGCGCCCAACTACCGGCATTGTATGCCTTCTACGGAAGAAGTTGTCATGGAATTGTCAGGTGGCTCAGGTGGCCTCCCGAAGCTGCGGGCGCCGCGCCCCGACTCCACTTACTTCAGCCGCACCGGCTGCGTGAACGCGCCATTGCCCGCCGAATCCCAGAACGGGAAGCGCACCCACTGCTTGCCGGCCGCATCGAAGGGAATCCGGAAGGTGTTGTGGCTCAGCGGCGGCAATCCCGTGGTGGGCATCACTTGCCGGCCACTGGGCGCCGGCGCCTTCAATCCCCCACTGCCGCAGAAGGACGTCGCCGCTCGAAACGAAGTAATCGCCGGCCCGCATGGCGCGCACGATTGGCGACCAGTCCTCGCCGTAAGCCGGCACCCGCCCCAGCTTCACGTAGTTGACGATCAACTGCGGGAAGTCTCGTCGTTCGGGTATTCATCTAAGTGTCGCCTTCCGCGATCATGTACTTCGGGTGGGTGCCCCAGCCATTCATCTCGTCCATCAGGTCCAGGCGCCGCACTTCGCACAGGCGCTTCTGCGACTGGTCCACCGGCAGCGACTGAAACGAGCCGCCCAGGAAGCGGTCGCTGAGGAAATGCGGCTAGGGGGTGCTCGAAAAGCCCCGCCAATTGTTCAATCGCCTTCCTGGAGCCATGCTGACCAAAGGGCCATACGCACCAATGAAGAAAGGGCCTTAGCTGCAGCCGTGTTCTCCTGCCGCATACCGCCGCTCATGACCAGGCCCAGTAACAGGCTGTTCAATCCGGCTTCGCCGCGGGCGGAGCTGATGTCTGACTTCTTTTCACGCAATCGACCGGACCACGCCCCCGTCCACCCGCAACGCCGCGCCGGTAACCGCCGAGGCCAGCGGACTGCACACGAAAGCCACTAGCGCCGCCACTTCGCCGGTGGTGGCGAACCGCCCGATCAGCGAGCTCGGCCGCACGTGCTCGAAGAACTCGCGTTCCAGAACCGCGCGGTCAACTCCCCGCTCCTTCGCCATGGCATCCACGAATCCGGTCACGCCCTCCGAAGCCGTCGGCCCCGGAAGCACTGCGTTCACCGTGACCCCCGTGCCCGCGGCGATCTCCGCCAGCCCTCGCGAGACCGCCAGTTGGGCCGTTTTGGTCATCCCGTAGTGGATCATCTCGGCCGGAATCTGCAGCGCGGATTCGCTCGAAATGAACACGATCCGGCCCCATTTCCGCCGCTTCATCATGGGCAGGTAATGGCGGCTGAGCCGCACCCCGCTCAGCACGTTCACTTCGAAGAAGCGGCGCCAGTCGGCGTCGGAGATCTCTTCGAAGGGCTTGGCCTCGAAGATGCCCAGATTGTTGACCAGGATATCCACCGCAGGGAACCGCGCGATGACGGCGCGGGCGCCCTCCTCCGTGCCGAGATCGGCTGCGATGCCATCGGCCGCGCCACTGCTCTCGATGGCGCGATCCACTCGCTCCCCGGTGCGGCCGTTCACAATCACGCCGGCGCCTTCACGAGCCAGCGCGCTGGCGATGGCCAACCCTATGCCGGCGGTCGATCCCGTCACCAGGGCGGTCTTGCCTTCCAGTTGCAGGTCCATGCTGTCTAGGATGCGCGGCCGCGGGCGCCCGGTTCGCGTGCGCCGGGTTCGCCGGCGGGGAGCGATTTTTGGGGGAATCCCCCAAATCGACGTGTAACTCCTTTAGGTTCAGCAAAAACGTTGGGGGATTCCCCCAAATTTCCCGATCGGACATCCCGAATACGGCATTTCTCGCGTCGGTTTGGCGACGCCTACATATGCCGCGTCGGCTTCTCCTCCTTCAGCTTGGGAAGCCCGAAATGCCCGCTCAGCTCCGCCAGAGAATCCAGGTCCACCGGCCCCACGATGTTGACCACGGTCAGTTCCTTGGGTTCCGCGGCCAGGATGGCCACGCCGGTGATCTTCTTGTTTTCCGTGCGCACGTACACCTCGGCCGTCTCGCCGTCCTCGGCGCTCTTCACTCCCACGATCCGCGACCACTCCGGCGCCTTGAGCTGGTTGCGCACACTGTCCAGATCGGCCGGCGTATACGCGCCCTCGCTCTTGAACTCGAAATTCTTGATGTAGATGCCTTCGATGGAGGCGATCAGCTTTTTGACCCTGGATTCGTCGGGATCGTGGCTGTCCAGAAATTTGGCGGCAAACTGCAAGGTGGACCCGTTCAGCGAGAGGTCCACCGTATCCGACGCTTTGGCCGCCAGATGGTCCAGGTGAAACTCGAATTGCTGGGCCAGAAGCGGCAGGGCCAGCGCGCAGAGAGCCAGAAAAACCTTGCGTTTCACCGCCGCACCTCCGTCTGGGGGGCTTGCTGGGGATCACCCTGGGGCTCACCCTGGGGGGCTTGCTGGGGCTCACCCTGGGGCTCACCCTGGGGCGCTTGCTGGGGTGCTTGCTGGGGCGCTTGCTGGGGCGCCCTCTGGGGTGCCCTCTGGGGTGCCCTCTGGGCCCGGTTCTGAATGTAATTCAGCTTGCCGGCGGTGATCCGCAGCGCCAGCAGGACGCGCTCCTTGGCCACCCGCCCGCGATATTCGCGATATTCCGTGGCTCCGCCCGCCATCAGCAGTATCGCCGCGGCTGCCGCCATCCACCGGCGCGGAGCCATCCAATGCCGCGCGGCGGGCCCCGAGCGCCTTTCCGCCGCGGCCGCAGCCGTCACCCGCGCCGCAAAATCCGCCGATGGCATTTTGCGCTCGAGCGCCTGCTTCAGTTCGTCTTCTAACCAGTCCATCCGAATTCTCCCACGCCGCGCCGCTCGAGCTTCTCGCGCAGCAGCGCCAGCGATCGCTGTAAATGGCTCTTCACCGTGCCCACCGGCATCTGCAAAATGGCGGCGATTTCGCTCGGATCCAGATCCTCTTGGTACCGCAAAATCATGACCATCCGCGGCGTCTCCGGCAGGCTGGCGATCAAGCGCCGCAGCGCGGCTCCCAGCATCGGATCGCCCGGACGCATACGGGCCGCCGGTTCGGCCACTGCTTCCAGCGCCACCACCGGGCGGCGTTTGCGCTTGCGAGCCTCGTCGATGGCCCGCTGCACCGCCACCTTGCGCAGCCAGAAGCCCGCATGAGCCGCCGATTGCAAGTCCCGCAAGTGCCGGTGCAGCGACAAAAAAACTTCCTGCGCCACCTCCTCGGCCGCCGGGCGGTCGTGCAGGAAGTGGTACGCCACACTGAACACCATCGACTGGTGCTCTTCCACCAGCCCGGCGAAATCCAGTGTGGTTGGGGCGCCCTTGGGGTCGCCCTCTGGGCCCATCTGCTCCAATACCGTCACTGTCCGTTGGCGTACGCCACGTTGCTGGTCACGTCGGTCTTCTTGAAATCGCGATTCCGCACCGAGATCGTGACCGTCCGCTCATAAAAGAATAGCCCGCGGAATTTGAATTCGCCGCCATAGCTCACCGGGAACCAGACGCCCTCGGCGATGCGCTCGTAGGCTACCGAAAATCCCAGGCCGCTGATGTTGGTGCCGAGCAGAGTCTTCACCGCCAGCGGCATTTTCCACGCCATCCGAGTGTTCACCTGGACGGGCTGATACTCGGCCGCGTCGATCAGCGCCTCGCCTTTCCAGATCGTGCCGTCGTCGTCCAACTTCGTCAGCTTGGGCTTCGGCTGGAAACTCACGCGATAGACCTGGCGGCCTTGCCAGGTTTCGGCCCCCTCCAGCTTGAAGTCGTACTTCAACTGTTGATGGTAGGTGAGCGGGAACAGGTCGTGGCCGATGCCGTCCCGCGAGTCCTTATCGTTGGTCATGTCCTCGGAAAAGCTCTCCAGCAGGTCCCCATCCAGATCGAGACCTTTGTAGTGATACCCGGGCTTATCGAAAGCCACGTACTGCCCGTGGCTTTTGTATTTTCCCTCGAAGTGGGCCAACTTCTTTTCGAAGCCGCGGTCCTTGGGCGTGACCACATACTCGCGCCGCTCTTCGCGCGCCACATCGTGGTTGCCACGCACCATTCGCAGGAGCTGCGTCTGGTTATAGACGTAGCTGGTGCGCGCGTCCAGCGTCTTGGCCTGGTTGCGCGCCACCCGGGACATAATCTCGTTGATCGTGGGGGCGCCATTCGCGGTGGCCACGGGTGTGTCCGCGGGGGCACCCGCCGGGGTGGCGGCCGCCGGGGAGGCCGCGGGCGTGTTCGCGGGGGTGCCCGCGGGGGTGCCCGCAGGCGTGCCCGCGGGGCTGGCCGCAGATGTATCCACGGGGGCGGTGCCCGCGGGGGTGCCCGCGGGGCTGGCCGCAGATGTGCCCACGCGGGCGGTGCCCGCAGGGGTGCCCGCGGGGCTGGCCGCAGATGTGTCCACGGGGGCGGTGCCCGCAGGGGTGCCCGCGGGGCT
>JBKQPR010000086.1:0-43085 GCA_052144935.1 Bryobacteraceae bacterium | reverse complement strand
GTCGCGGCTCTGAAATATGCACGCGCGCGCATCGGAGCCGCGACCGTCAGGGAGCGGTTACCTCACAACAACCCCAACGCCTTCGCCGCCTCCATCACTTCGCGCGCGATCGGCGCGGCCGCCGTGGCGCCATACCCGCCATGCTCCACTAGCACGGCGAAGGCCAGGCGGCGCGACGGGTCCCCATCGTACGGCGCAAAACCGGTGAACCAGGAATGCGGCATGCCCTGGTCGAGCTGCGCCGTGCCGGTCTTCCCCGCAAATTGAATCTCCGCTCCCGCCATGGCGTGGCGTGCGGTGCCTTCCGTGACCACGCGGCGCATGGCTCCCGCCAGAAACCCGGCTTGCGCCGCGGGCAGCACTTCCACCGGCGCATCGGTGCGCAAGTTGCTCGCGTCGTCGATCCAGCGGCCTTCGGGCATCTGTCCACCCGCGGCAATCGCCGCCGTCACGCGCGCCATCTTGAAGGGCGTAATCAGCACGGGACCCTGTCCGTAGGCGGCGAAGGGCAGCATCTTGCGCAATTCGGCCGGGTCGCCGGTCGCGATCCCCATCTTCTCGGCGGTCTCCGCCAGCGCCTTCGACCCCACGTCGTGCACGCCCAACTGCGCGAAATAGGCATTGCAGGAAACCGCGATCGCCCGCTCCATGTCCAGCGTGCCGTGGGCGTGGTCGCCGATGTCGTCCTTGATGTCGCGGTTCCATCCCGCGATGCGGGTCCCGGCGCGGCCATCGGCAAGCCCGTGGCACAGATAGGTGCGGTGGGTCAGGCCGGGGTCCAGGCGCAGCGCGGCAATCGCGGTCACCAGCTTGAAGGTGGAACCGGGCGGATACTGGCCGTAACGCGCGCGGTCCAGCAGCTCATCGGGCGAAGGCGCCTCCGTACGGCTGCCGGGCGGGTCGGGCGCGGGCGCGCTCACCAGCGCCAGCACCCGGCCGCTCAAGGCCTCCATCACCACCACCGCGCCCTTCAGGTTGCCGGCTTGGTGCAGGCGCTCGAACAGAATCTCGCGGGCGCGAAGCTGCAGCCGGACATCCAGGGTGAGGTGCACACTGCGGTCGCGCGCCAACACCCGCGCCATCGCCGGATTGCCGGGCTCGTGCCGGTACCGCACCAGCGCGGCCAGCTCGCTAAACTCGTAACCCAGCAGCTTGCGGTTGGAATCGTGCTCCACCAGCGAGGCGTTGCTGGCATGAAAATTCTCGCCGCTGCGCAGGTCGCCCAGGACAAGCTCCAGAGCCGCGCCGAAGGGATACAGCCGGGCATCGAACCGCGAGCAGGCCTGCTCGATGGAAACCCCCAGCGACTCATATTGCGCGCGGTGGCTCTCCAGCTCTTGCCAGCTTGCGGTGGCCAGGGGGATGCCGTTGCGGTCGTAGATGCCGCCGCGGGGAATCTCGCGGGCGATCGAATTCAGGCGCGGATTGTGCTGCGGCCGCTTGATTCCGTCTTCCTCGAAGGAATGCGCGTCGCGGGCCAGGTAGGCGCGGTCCTGGAAGATCTGGTAACGCGCCGCCATCCCCAGCAGCACCAGGGCGGCGGCGGACAGCACCAGGCGTAGCGGGCGCGCGGGGCCGCGGAAAAGTTCGTCGGGCCGCTCGTCCCGTTCGCCCGCGGAGATGGAGACGATCAGCGCGAAGATCAGAAAATTGGCCAGCATGGCGGTGTTGCCGGAGCTCAGAAACGGCGACACCACGCCCGAGAGCGGCAGCACGCCCAGCACGCCCGAGCTGATCAGCATCGTCTCGAAGGCGATCAGGCAGGCCAGGCCGATCCCCAGGAACTTGCCGAAGTGGGTGGCCGCGCGCAGCGCCACCCGCAGCGACCGGGCCACCAGAAATCCGAACAGCAGGAAGACCGAGGCCACCCCGAGGAAGCCCCACTCCTCGCCGATGGCCGGCAGCACCAGGTCGGTGTTGCCGGCGGGAATCATGGCGGGGTCGCCCCAGCCGGGTCCCGATCCGAACGGACCGCCGGTCGAGAAGGCCCACAGGGAATGCGCCAGTTGGTTGCCGCCGTGGACATCGTTATCCCACGGCGCCAGCCACATATCGATGCGCTCCACCACGGTGCGCGGCTGGCCCAGGCGATAGCCCACCGCCACCGAAGCCACCATCAGCACCAGGCCCGCCACCACCAGGCCGGGGCGGCCGCGCGCCATCCCGAACATGGCCAGGAAAACGAAGAACATCACCAGCGCGGGGCCCATGTCTTTCAGCACGAAGAAGAGCACCAGCGCCATCCCCAGCGCCACCGCCACGGGCACTATGTGCTCCAGGCGCGGCAGGCCCATGCGGCGGAAGAGAGCCGGCAGCAGGCGCCGTTCGCGCAGGTCGCGCAGGCGCTCCCAATTGCGCGTGAAGTAGCCCGCCAGGAACAGCACCAGCAGGATCTTGATGATCTCCACGGGCTGGAACGGGCCGAGGTTCACTTTGATATCGGTGGCGCCGCCGGGGCCGCGGCCGAACTTCAGCAGCAGGCCGAACAGCGCCAGCGCGCCGAACAGCGGCGTGTAGCACCAGTCCGAGAGCCGGCGGTAATCGAACCAGGGCACGGCCGTGAGCGCCAGCAACAGGCATCCCAGAAAGACGCCCACCGCGAATTTGTGGAACTCCAGGGTGTCGCGCAGGGGGTCGCGCATGGATGCCATCAGCAGGAATCCGATGCCGGTGAGCAGGTGGAGCGCGGGAAGAAAAGAGCGGTCGCCGTGGAACCCGCTGAAGCGCCACACCAGCGCGACCACGTAAAAGCCGGCGAAATAGAGCAGGGCCGCGCGCGCTAGCTCGATGCGGAATTCGCCCGGGGTGCGCACCATCAGCAGCGGCTTGAGGCGGGCCAGCGGGATGCGGGCCCAGAGGGCGGCCCCGGACGCGCCCCGTCTGCGCAAAGCGGACAGCGCGCCGATATTGCGAACGGGCCGCGCGCGCTCAAGAAATTCGAACATGCTCTGCGCCGCGTTTTCGCGCTCCGCGCGGTCGGGGACAACTTCCAGCGCCGGCAACAGCTCCTCGGGCGACGCCACCCGGTTGACGTCGATCAATTGAGCCGCGGGAAAGCTTTGGCTTTTGGCGGCATAAACCATGACCAGCCCGGCGGCCACCAGCAGCGATGCGGCGGCCAGCCAGGCGATCCCACCGCGCTCGGCCTTGCGGGCCTGAGCGATCGAGACCACCGTCGGCAGCGCGCCCGCGCCGGTCCAGCTTCTAGTTACCGCCATGGGGGCCTCCGTGCAGATGGCAGGCGGGGCAAGCGATTCGCCTGCCAGAGGGCGATTGAAGCGCGCCGCTGGAGATCGGCCATTGCGTACACACCCGGTATCGCCTCAGCGTCAACTCTTCGCGCGACCACCATGATTTTCCGTCGGGCAGGGATCCGTAGCGCTTCCCCGCCTTTCGTCGCCTGTTGGGATGGGTTTGCGGCCCGCGGATTTCATGAAAAACCGGGCCAGTGGGCGGCCCACTGCAAGCGGCAACCCGGGCATGAGCGGCGGGGGGTTTTCGACCCTGCCGGCGGTGCGAAGCACCGGCAAGCGCCCACACGAGCGGGGAGGAACCCAGCGGGTACCGGGCTGAGAGCCTGAGCCACGCCGCTTCTGGGGCACACCACACAAAGCGAAGGCGCCCTCCTGGCCCTGCCCTATGGGGGGCCTCGGAACGGCCAATCTCCAGGGGCGAGCGAAGCTCGCCGGACCCATAGGGCAGGCGAATCGCCTGCCCTACCACGGCAAAACGGCCAGACCGTGGCCATCGGTCAGTTGAAAACAAGCAACTTAACCTTGCACGACAGCCACGCGTGGACGTCCTGCCCTGCGCTACCGCCATCGCCGCCTCCTGGCATATGTCGCTCGGTATCTTACCGGCCTGTGAATCCTGTCGAGTTCCTTCAAATGCCGGTCCGCCTGGTCGAAGCCCGGGATGCGCTGGTAGAGCGCGCGGGCGGTCTGCGCGTCCTGCCAGGACCATCGGCGTTCGGCCCGCAGGCGGTAGGCGTCGGCCTGTTGCTCGATCTCACGGCGGCCCGGCTCGGCGCCCAGCTTTTCCGCGAGGGCGAACTCGGCCACGGCGCGTTCCGGCGATCCCTCTTGGTAAACCGACAGCCGCGCCAGCGCCAGGTGCGGATCGGGATCGAGCGGCAGAGCCCGCGCGGCGGCTTCGAACTGGCTGCGCGCCTCGGCGCTCTGCTGGGCTTGGGCCCCCGCGGAATATTGCGATCCCGCCAGCCGCTCCAGGATGGCGTAGCCCCGGCTGAGCGCCAGTTCGCCCACGACCGCATCGCCCGAAGCGCCCAGTTGACGCGCCCGCGTGAGGCACAACTCGGCCTTCTGCCAATCGAAATCCTGTAGCGCGTTGTCCTGGCTGGCGCGATAGGAGCCGAGAACGCGATCGGCCTCCTCCACGTATAAGTGCGGCAAGTCGATGGAAGGGACCACGGTGGCCGGGGCTGGAGCTGTTGTGGCGACGCCCCCTGGTCCCGGAGTGCCCCCTGGGCCCGGCGCGCGGCGGGCCTCTAAAGCCTGCCAGCCGAAGGTGCCGCCGATCCACAAAGCCATCCCGCCCAGGAATGACGCCGCCGCGCCGGGCGCCCGCAGACGGGCCCACGTAGCGCCTCCCCCGCGGCCCACCGTGCGGCTGGCGCGGCGCAGACATTCGCGCGCCGCTTCCAGGGTGGCGTTGGCACTCCAGGCCCGGCGCTCCTTTTCCGCCAGCGTGAGCTTGTGCTCCAGAAACGCCTGCAGATCCGCCTGCATCTCGCCGGCCGAGCCATAGCGCTCGGCGGCATAGGGCGCCAGCGCCTTGGTCACGATGGCCCGCAAGCCTCGCGGGCAGGAGGTGGGCAGGGCCCGCGGAGGCCGCTTCGAGCGAATCAGGTTCTCCAGCTTGGCAGTGCTGTCGGCCTGATAAGGCGGCGCGCCCGACAGCATTTCGTACAACGTGGCGCCCAGCGCCCACAGGTCCGATTGCGGATCCACTTCCGCGCGCGTCAGCCGCTCCGGCGAGCAGTAGCCGGGGCTGCCGAAGTTGTGGTCGGTCACGTTGCAATTCGGCCGCAACCGTTTGGCGATGCCGAAATCCAGCAGCCGCACCGTGTCGTGAGGCCCCAGATGAATGTTGGACGGCTTGATATCGCCGTGTACCACGGTGGATTGCCAGGAGTGAAACTTGGCCAACTGCTCGCAGATTTCGAGCGCGATGGCGGCTGCGCGGAGGGGGTCGATGGTGTGCTCCCTGCCCAGAACCTCCGCCAGGCTGCGCCCTTCCACATATTGCATGGCCACGAAGAAGTAGCCATCCAGGTCGCCGAATTCGTAGATCTCCACCATGCGCGGGTCGATCGCGTGCAGCTCTTTCTGGATGGCTGCGCCGCGGCGTTCCGCTTCCAGCACCAACTGGGTGACGCGATCGGCGCCGATCTTCACCAGCTTGAGCACGGCCTGGCGGTTCTCCACCGTATCGATGGCCAGGTAGACCTCCGTCATGCTCTTGCCGATGCGGCGGACAATTTCATAGCGGCCTATGCGGGTGGGAGCAGTCATGGTTATCCCTTGGCGGCCCGGACCACCGCCCACACCAACATTCCGATCGTCAGCCCATAGAGCAGAAACGCCAGCCTGCCGGTGAGCAGGCTGCGCCGCAGACTCACGCGGGTGGTCGAGAAGCGCGGGCGGGTGGCTCCGCCGGGCCCAGAGGGCCCCCCGGAGGGCGCCCCGCGGAATTCCGCGCCGGCCACGAACAGCGCGGTGACGTTGTCGATGCCGCCGGCCAGGTTGGCGGCCTCCACCAGTTCGACCGCGACGCGGGCAGGGTCGCCCTCGTAGCGCTCGACGATTTCGCGCACGCGCGCGGCGGTCACCAGGTCGGTGAGCCCATCGCTGCAGAGCAGCAGGGCGGCATCGGGGCGGAAGCGGCAGCGCCGGATCTCGATGAACTCCTCCTCGTCGGCTGCGCGCCACCGCGAGCCAACCTCGCGAAACACCTCGTTGCGGCGCGGGTGCAGCATGGCCTGCTCCTCCGGGAGCTCGCCGGCGTCTTCCTCTTCGCCCACCGGAGAATGGTCGGAGGTGAGTTTGCGGATAGCGCCCCTCCAAATGAGATACAGGCGCGAATCGCCCACGTGGCCGATGGTGACCTCGCCCGCTTCCACCAGCGCGACGGTAAGCACGCAGGCCATGCCCTGAAGTTCGCCGGTGGCCTTTTCGAAGATGCGGTTGTTGGCGTGCGCGATGGCGGCGCGGATGCGGGCTTCGGGCGTGCCGGGCTGGAAGATGCTTTCCCGGATGGCGTCCACGGCGGTTTGCGCGGCCACCTCGCCGGCCGCCTGGCCCCCCACGCCGTCCACCACCAGGAAAACGCCGCGGCGGGCATCGATCCAGAAGCGGTCTTCATTGCGCTCGCGCACCAGGCCGGTGTCGGTGGCGGCGGCGGAAACCAGGGCGCCGCTCATCGGCGGGGGCGCTCCGTGGGCGCTTGGTGCGAAGCAGGGCAAGCTCGCCAAGGCGCCAGGGCATGCCGTGGGCTCCGCGATAGGATAACTTCACAGTCTGCCGCTGTGGCGCAGGCTTCAGCCTGCCGCGTCGAGAGTCGTCTCGACACTTGGCCCGCTCCGCGTCGAGGGTTCCTCCCGCCAGAGACGTTCCCGCCAGGGATAGCCCGCCGCTCGTGCCGCCGCTCGTTGCCCCAAGCCGCAAGAGCGTCGAGTCGAGACTCGACGGGCCCAGAGGGCACCCCGGCTGAGAGCCTGCGCCACGTCTTGCCCCGTCCATGCCAGGTCACGGCCGAGACCAATGCGGGGGTCATCGGCGGCTCCCCGCGATCACGAATACCACCACCACCGCCAGGAAGGCGATCACGAAGGGCGTGTGCAGCCGGTAGAGTTGATCGAGGCCCACGGCATTACCTCCGCGCCTCAAAGGAGAGCTTGACGACTTCAGCGACGCCGATTTCGGCGCGGTCGGGCAGCTTCTCCTCGGCGCCGCGGCCCAGCTTCCGGCCGTTGAGCCAGGTGCCGTTACGGCTCTTGTCGAGGAGCGTGAAGGCGCCGGTGGCGGGATCGCGGCGCAGGCGCAGGTGCTCGCGGGAAACTTCGTCGTTGGTGTAAAGCGGCAGATCGACCCATAGATCCTCGCCGCCACGTCCGATGCTGATTTCGTTCTGCGTGACGAAGTAGGTCTGCGGGCCGGAATCGTCCTGGTAGCGGATTTCGGCGAAGACATTGCCGGCCTGGCGGCGGGTACCGCGGTCGTGCGCCACGCGGGCGGAGGTGACTGAAGGCTCGCGTTCGATCAGGGTGGTCTTGACGCCGCGATAGCCGGGCTGTTGCACGTCGTTCAACTCGGAGTGGATCTCGACATCGCCGGGCGGCACGGAGCCTTCAGTATCGGCGAAGAACTCGATCGACCAGTCGCTCTGCGCAATGCGAAAGTCCTTGCGCGGACCGCCCCGGCGGAACAGGGAGCCGCGGCCGTTCCACTCGGCGAGGCGGGCGCTGAGGACCCGTTTGGCGTCGTCCCGGATAATCTCCTGCACGCCGGCGATGCGCGCATAATCGTCGGGATGCAGGTAAATGCTGAAGATGCAGGGCAGCAGAATGCTGTAACCCATCTCCAGCCGGCCCAGTTCCATGTTGCGGACGATTTCGTCAATGATGATTTGCCCGCTGATGCGGGTCTGGGGAAATTTGGTTCCGGTCTGCGGCATGAGGACACCCGTTACCCTAGGGAGCGAGCAAGCTTCACCGGCGGCGGCCCTCGCTCGTCGCGGCCGCCGCACCAGACGCGGGACTCCATAGTAGACGGAACGGTGGTTGGCGGGTTTCGTGCGTTTGGGCGGTTTGTGCGGTGGCGGACATTAAAATCCAGTAAGAGCCGGAGAACCGGGGCTGGGAGAGAGGGATCCGGCGGGCGTTCGGCGGCATGCCCGGAGGCGGAAATACGGAACGAAGCCAATTTCTGATAACTCGAACTATTTCAATTCCTTGAGCCGGTCCCCACAGATCCCAGTTCACCTGCGGGAACCTCGAACTCCCCGATCGCGCGGCAATTGACTGTGACATATCGCGTACCTCACCCGACTTGTAGCATGGGAGATGGCTCCGGCTGGGCGGCGGCGCGTGTAAGTGGCAGGAGGGAAAGGAAATTCCGATCGGGGAAGTTGGTTACTGAAAACGGTTAGCCCGGTTCGGCAGGGACCCCAACGACGGCCAACCAGGTTTCTCCCGGCCACCAGCAGGCTGATCGGGCGCGGTCGACACGGATGGTTTCGCGTCGGACACTGGCGTGCTTTTGAGCGGCGGTGTGTTTCGGCGGGCACCCGGCGCTTCCGGGGTGAGCGTCTGGATCTAGCTGGCACTGTGGGATGCCTCCGGGTGGGCCCACTTCCCCCGGAAGCGTTTCCCCATGCGGCCCCGCTTCATGCCTGCCTGGAATGGCACACACATCCACCCCGAACTTCTCATGGCATTGCCGGTCCTACCTGGCGCAAGGGCGTTAGGGGCAGTAACACACATCCACCCCGAACTTCTCATGGCATTGCCGGCGTCATGTGGTCCGGATGGCGCCGTTCCGGCGCGTGCCTCTCGGCTTTTGCCTTGGCCCTTCGCCGTCCCTGCAACTCCACCTGGGTTTCCAGCCTGGCGGTACCAAAAACCCCGGGTTTGGTCTGGCACTCTCCGGAAACTTCATGGAAGTCCTTTATTTTCAGTGGGCGGCGTAGTCAAAATGTCAGAAAAGTATGCTATTGCCGACGCTGCCACGGAAGTTTCCTCGCTCCGGGAACATCGACATCAGTCGGCGCGAAGGCTCCGCGGGGGAATGGGCACCCCGCCTACTTCTTCAGCTCCCGATCCACGCGGTTGACGTAATCGATGGTCTCGTTGTAGGGGGGAATCCCGTGGTATTTCTCGACAGCTCCTGCGCCCGCGTTGTAAGCCGCCAAAGCGTGCCACAGCGCTCCGTCGTACTTCTCCAGAAGCTGCCGGAGGTAGCGCGCCCCGGCGTCCACGTTTTGGACGGGGTCCTGGGGGTCGGCACCCAGTTGGCGGGCGGTCTCGGGCATCAACTGCATCAGCCCGAGGGCCCCCTTGGGAGACAACGCGGCCGGCTGGAAGCCCGATTCCACGCGCATCACGCTGCGCACCAGCTTGCGGGGAAGCCCGTATTTGTCCGCGGCGGCGTCCGCCAGGTCGCCCGGCGTGGCTGGCTGTGCGGCGGCGGGTACGGTACCAGGCTGCGATGTAACTGCCGGAGGAGCCGCGGCGAGCATGGCAGGCAGGGATTCGTCGGCTTCGAACGCGGTCACCTGGGAGGCATCCATCTCTATGTAACCGCTGCCATTAAACAGCCGGATCTTGCCCTCCTGGAGCTCGTGCCGGTCCACGTGCAAACGGGCCCCACTGGCCAGCACGGCAGTCTCGCCCGCCCGGCAAATCCCGCCAGCGGTCAGAATTAGTATCAATCCAAACAGACGCATTCGGCCTATACTGTAATATTCTGACGTATTTCATTCCCGAACCGTGTAGTCCGGGTTGCTTTCCGCCGATTGTTTATTTTGCAAGTAGCTCCGTTTGGCTATATGCCCTTTCATATTCAGCCTCTTCGAGAGTTCCTGGTTCGGCCGGCGTTGCCTGCCACTCTGCCGCGATTGTCAGAATTGGCCTACAACGTGCTGTGGAGCTGGGAACCGATCGCGAGGTCGGTTTTCCGGCGCCTGGATCCCAATTTGTGGCGCGAATGCGGTTACAACCCGGTCTTGATGCTGGGTCGTGTCTCCCAGGCGACCCTGCAGCGCATGGGCAACGACCCGCGCTACCTGGCGCTCTACCGGATGGCCTGCGAAACCTACGATGCCCGCAGCCGCAAGGCCGCTCCCGCCGCGGATGGCAAGCTGATCGCTTACTTTTCCGCCGAGTACGGGCTCACCGAATGTCTCCCCGTGTACTCCGGCGGTCTCGGCATCCTCTCCGGCGACCACCTCAAGTCCTCCAGCGACCAGGATTTTCCCCTCATCGGCCTCGGTTTGCTCTATCAGCAGGGCTACTTCCGCCAGTTCCTGAACCCGGATGGCTGGCAGCAGGAGCGCTACCCCGTCAACGACTTCTATACCCTGCCCGTCCAGCCGGTGAAGGACGCGGCCGGGCTGGATCTCAAAGTCACCGTCAAGCTGCCCACCGGCAACGTGCACATCCAGGTCTGGAAGTTGGAGGTCGGCCGCATCACACTTTACCTGCTGGACACCAATATTCCCGAAAACATCCTGCCGCAGGATCGCGACATCACCGATTCGCTGTATGGCGGCGATAACGACACCCGCGTCCGCCAGGAGATCGTGCTGGGAATCGGCGGCATGCGGGCGCTCAAGGCGATGGGCCTCAAACCCACGGTCTTCCACATGAATGAAGGCCATTCCGCCTTCCTGGTGCTCGAGCAGATCCGCCTGTACATGCGCGATGAGCGTCTCACCTTCGACGAATCCCTGGAGGCCGCCCGCACCAGCAATGTCTTCACCACCCACACGCCCGTCCCCGCCGGCATCGATCTGTTCGATTCCGGCCTGATGTACCACTACTTCTCCGAGTATTGCGCCGAGGTGGGGGTCGATTTTCAACAGCTTATGGCGCTCGGCCGGCGCAATATCTTCAACCGCGAGGAGCGCTTCTCGATGGCCGTGCTGGCGCTCAACACTTCCTCGTACCGCAACGCCGTCAGCCGCCTGCACCGCCACGTTTCGCAGGAGATGTTCCACGACCTGTGGCCGCAATTGCCGGTCTGGGAGGTGCCCATCACCTCGATCACCAACGGCGTCCACGTACCGAGCTGGCTGAATGGCGATCAGGCCGCGCTCTACGACCAGTACCTGCAGCCCGACTGGCGCGAGCGTTTCAACGATACCAGCGTCTGGGAGCAGATCAAGGAGATCCCCGACGAGGAGTTGCTGGAAGTTCACCGCCGCCGCAAGCGCCGCCTGGTGAACTTCGTGCGCTCCCGCCAGCACGATTCCTCGGTGCGGCGGCAGGCCTCCGCCTCGGAGGTGCGGCGGGCCGCCGAGGTGCTGGATCCCAACGCCCTCACCATCGGGTTCGCCCGCCGGTTCGCCACCTACAAACGCGCCACCCTGCTTTTCAAGGACGTCGAACGGCTCAAGCGCATCCTGCTCAATAAGGACATGCCGGTGCAGATTGTGATTGCCGGCAAGGCCCACCCCAAGGACCAGCCCGGCAAGACCTACATCCGCGAAGTGGTGCTGCTCTCCCGCGACCCTGACCTCTGGAAACACGTGGTCTTCCTGGAGGACTACGACATGAAAGTGGGCCGCGAAATGATCCAGGGAGTGGATATGTGGCTGAGCAATCCGCGCCGCGGCGAAGAGGCCTGCGGCACCAGCGGGATGAAGGCCGCCATCAACGGCGTTCTCAACCTGAGCATCCTGGATGGCTGGTTCGACGAAGCCTACGAAAACTGCGGCGGATGGGCCATCGGCGACCGCGAACCTTACTCCGAAGACCAGGACCTGCTGCACGCCAGCGCCATCTATTCGCTGCTGGAAAATGAAATCGTTCCCATGTTCTACGAGCGCCGCGAGCAGACCCCGCGCGAGTGGATGCGCCGCGTCAAACAGTCGCTCCAGTACGTCACCCCGCAGTTCGATTGCCGCCGCATGGTGCGGGAATATATGAGCGAGTTGTACGAGCCGGCGCACACCCAGCACCTCAGAATGGTGGACGGACACTACACCCTGGCGCGCGAGAAAGCCCTCTGGAATCAGCGCATCCGGGATGTTTGGGAACGGGTGCGTTTCATGGAAGCCGCGCCCGGCCCCAGCGGTTCCTTGATCAGCGGCAGGCCCGTGCCCGTGCGCGCCGCCATCGATCTGGCGGGACTGGCCCCCTCCGACGTCCGGGTCGAGGTGGTGATCGGCCGCGTGGACAACAACGGCCACCTGGAAGAAACCGAAGTGATGGTGCTGCCGCCGGTGGAGCAGCAGGGCCCCGTGGCCGTGTTCGGCAAGGATATCGTCCCCGAACGCACCGGCCGCCTGGGCTACGCCCTACGGGTCAGCCCGGATCATTTCGACGATCCGCTCACCCGCCCCTGCACCAGCCCACTCAAATGGAGTTCGGTAGGGTAGGAACCTGTTTCTCACCGCAGAGACGCGGAGGACGCAGAGGAAGCGCACAGAAAGGCCTGAGTTGAGTTCTCTCTGCGTAGTCTCCTCGTTCTCCGCGTCTCTGCGGTGAGAAACAGGTTCCCTCCAAAAAACAACGGCCCTTCCGGGTTTACGCCGGAAAGGCCGCGGAGTTTCTGAGAGGTTGGGTTCGAACTAAGTGACGGAACGCTTGGCAGTCGCTTCGGTCGTCATGGGGCTGCCGTCACGGCCGGGGCGGGTGATCTTGAGATTGATCGTATCACCCACAATCTTTCCGGTGTACTCGATCGTGATGGTGTTGTCGCCCATCTGCTGGCTGGTTTTGAAGGAGATATTGTCGCCTTCCATCTTGCCATCCGTAATCTGGGCTTCCATGTTGCCGTTGCGGCCCGGCCGAACTACACTGCCGACCAGCTTCCCGCCGTCCATTTTCAGGTTGAGGGTTACGGTAGTGGGATTACCACCGCGGCCCTGTTGTTCAAAAGTCCACTTGCCGGTGACATCCGCCGCGAAGGCGGCCAGACACAGTACAAGCAGGATCGTCGTTACAAAAAGCAGCTTTTTGGTCATAGGTATATACTTGGGCGTTAAAGCCATCCCAAACGTTACCGGCTCCGTGGTTAGATCCTGTCCCGACAGGATTGAAAAACCCCAAAAAACGTGTAGAGCGGCCATCAACCGCCGCCAACAGCCTGCTCACGGGTGCCGAACAGCTCACCGCCATCGCCGCGCCCCCGGCGGAAACCCGGCCCAAAAGCAAGCGGGCCAGTCCCGGCGATCCTTGACACCGAGGCCGGCCCGCAGGTCTTGGGGCTTTCACCCCGCCTAAGTTGTGGACCGCTTGGCGGCGATGTCCCGCGTGGTCTCTCCGTTCTGGCCGTTCCGCGTCTCCTTGAGATTCAGCGTATCCCCGGAAATGGCGCCTTCATACTTGGTGACGAAGGCATTTCCGTTGTATTCCACCTTCACTTCAAAGGAAACCTTGTCTCCATCGATCTTGCCATTGGAGATCTCGCGTGCCGCGGCAGCTCGACCGCCACCACCACCGCCGCCGCCGCCACCACCGCGGCGTCCGCCGCCACCACCGCCCATTACCGTACCGGTTAACGTACCGCCATCCGCCTTAAGGGTGAACGTCATCTGACTGGTGTTTCCGTTCCTCCCTTGGACATCGGCTACCCACTTGCCAGTCACATCCGCCGCTACCGCGACAAAGGCGACCGCAAGCAAAATTGTCGTGACAAAAAGCAGCTTCTTAGTCATAGGTGACCAGATAGGCGTTTACCCCCGCCGCAACGTTACCGGTGGCTAGGCGACTGGTGGCAGGGCGGGCTGGGCGACCGGTGGCCCCCCGAGGGCGGCCGGTGGCAGGGCGGCTGGGCGCTCCGCCCACAGGCTGCGGCAAATTGCCACCGTGCGATCCCCAAACCGAGCAAATCTCATTGATAATAAATTGGTTAACAGTTGGCAACCGGCTTGCGATAGAGGTTGCGCTACAGTTTTCAGGGGTTACCGAAGTGAGGCAAGGTGCGTAGAACGGGTGTTAGCGGCGGCACAGTCGCGTGGGCTCTGGCCATCGCGCTGGTGGCCGCTTCGTGTGGCGTGCTGCTGGATTGGCGCGCGCCCGGCCTCGGCCGCTACGCCCGCGACTGGCTTCTGAGCCTCCGCGGCCCGCTGCGCCCGCCCAACGATATCGCCCTGGTCGCGATCGACGAAAAGAGCATCCAGCGCTACGGCCGCTTCCCCTGGTCGCGGCAGGTAATCGCCCGCGCCATCGATGCCCTGGCCGCCGCCCAGCCCAAAGCCATCGCGCTGGATATTCTGTTCACCGACCCCACCGACCCCCAGGACGACGAAGTGTTGGCCCGCTCCATCGGCCGCGCCGGCAATGTCGCCGTCGCGGCCCAGTTGATCGAATCCCCGGTGAGTGGAGGTCCCGCGCTGTGGCTCATGCCCCTCCCCGCCATCGCCCGGGCCGCCGCCGGTGTGGGCCACGTCAACGTCCAGACGGAAGCCGATGGCGTGCCCCGCCAGATCGAGGTTCGCGCCGCCGACGATCGCGGCCAGGCGCTTCTCTCGCTGGCCGTGGAAGCGGTTCGCATTGGCGACGGCACGCCCGAAACCGCCGTCACCGCTTCTGCGCACGCCCTCCTCCTCGGCCCCCGCACCATTCCGGTGGAGACGAGGCCGCCTCCGGTGGTCCTGACCGCGGCCGCGGGCACACCGCGGATGCTCCGCGACGGCCGCATGACCATCGATTTCATCGGCCCCACCGGCTCTTTCGGCTCTTCCACTTACAGCCTCGCCGACGTGCTGGGCGGCTCGGTCTCCCCCGGCCGGTTCCTCGGCAAGTATGTGCTGGTCGGGGCGACCGCGGCTTCCATGGGCGACCGCATGACGTCGCCGTTCGTGCATCGGTCCGACGCTCGCGGCGACCAGCACGGCGCCCTCATGCCCGGCGTCGAGGTGCTGGCCAACGCGGTGAACACCATCCTCAGCGGGCGCTATTACTCCGATCTTCCGGAGTGGGCGGCCTTTTTCTGGTCGGCGCTGATTGCGCTAGCTACGCTGGTGGCTTTGGAATCCGCGCAGGGGGGACCCGAGTTTCTCAAGCAGTTGGCCGTGCTGGCCGCCATTGCCCTCCTGCTGGTGCTGGTCAGCTTCCTGTTGTTCACCTGGTTCCTGATCGCTCCCCCGCTGGTTCCGGGCCTGGTGTCGGTCGCTTCGGCCGGCATTCTCACCCTGCTCCACCGGTCTCTGGCCGCCAGCGCCCGCCTGGATTGGACGATTCGCGAACTGTCGGCCTCCGACGAGCTTCTGGCGCCCGGTCCGCGGCCCCCCGCTTTCGGGACTTCCGGCGCGTCATTGGGCCTTCCGCATGGCCTGGAATGGAAGGTGCGCGCGCTGGGGGAGTTGAACGCCCGCATGCTGGACCGCGCCCGGTTCGTGGACTTTGCCTTGCGCTCGGTGGAGGATGGGCTGCTGATCGCCGCGCCGGATGGGCGCATCACCTTCGCCAACCGCGCCGCCGCCGGCATTCTGGGCACGGCGCCGGGGAATCTCACCGGCCAGAACCTGATCCGGCGCCTGCTGGACGCCCCGGACCCCGAATTGCTGCACCGTCTGGTGATGGAGCGGTCCAAAATCGAGCGCGAAATCACCATCCGCGGCGTACGCCCGCGCCACTACATGCTGCGGATGGCGGCGGTGTCGGGGGATGCGCAGCCGCAGGCGCCGATGTCGCGCGATGCACAGCCGCAGGCGCCGATGTCGGGCGATGCACAGCCGCAGGCGCCGATGTCGGGCGATGCGCAGCCGCAAGCGACGCTGTCGCGCGATGCGCAGCCGCAAGCGCCGGTCCTGGGCATCGTGGCCTCGCTTTCCGACGTCACCCGCCAGCACGAGCTGCAGCAGACCAAGAACGACGTGGTTTCGCTGGTCTCGCACGAGATGCGCACGCCGCTGACGGCCATCCAGGGTATGACCGAACTGCTGGCCGATTACGAGTTGGATCCGGCGCAGCGCCGCCAAATGCATCTGGCGATCAACGACGAGGTCAAGCGGCTGGCCCGCATGATCACGCAGTATCTGGATATCACGCGTCTGGAATCGGGAGCCACGGTGCTGCGGGTTTCTCCCGTGCGCATCGAAGCGCTGGTCGAGCGCCTGCTTCTGCTGCTCGAACCGGTGGCCGCGCAACGCGGCATCCGCCTGGCGAAGCGGTTCGCCCCCAACCTGCCACCGCTGGTAGCCGATGCCGACCTGCTGTCGCGGGCCATCGAAAACCTGGTTTCCAACGCCATTAAATACAGCCCCTCGGGCACCGAGGTGACCATCCAGGTGTCCGCCGGCGAGGAGGCCCTGACCGTCGAAGTCACGGACCACGGCTACGGCATTCCCGAAGCGGACCTGGCGCGCATCTTCGAAAAATTCTACCGGGTGCCCCGAGTGCAGGACGCCGGAACGCCCGGAACCGGCCTGGGGCTCGCCCTGGTCCGCGAAATCGCCGGGCTGCACGGCGGTTCGGTCAGCGTGAAAAGCGAGGTCAACGCCGGCTCCACGTTTACCCTGCGCATCCCGCGTGCGGAGACCCTATGAGAGTAAGTCTGTATTCACCGCGGAGACACAGAGAAAACGGAGGAAGCGCAGAGGAAGACAAGAGTTGCTTTTCTCCGCGCTTCCTCCGTTTTCTCTGCGTCTCCGCGGTGAACACGGACTCCCCTGTCCCCAAGATCGCCCTTCACCGGGCGGAAAGGCCCCTATATGTCTGAACGACCCCATATCTTAATTGCCGACGACGAACGCTCCATCCGGTTGATGCTGGAGACCGGTCTGAGCCTGAACGGATTCCGCGTCACCGCGGTACGAACGGGCCGCGAAGCGCGCGAGGCTGCCGCCACCGAGCGGTTCGACGCCATCCTCAGCGACGTTTACATGCCCGACGGGGGCGGCCTGGAGCTGGTGGAAGCTCTGCGCGCCACTTCTCCCAACCTCCCCATCATCCTGATGACGGCGCAGGGTTCGCTACAGGTGGCCGTGGACGCGGTGGCCCGCGGCGCCAGCGATTTTATCGGCAAACCCTTCGAGATATCGGCGGTGGTGGCGCTGCTGCAGCGCTACATGGAGGCCCGTAGGGAGGCCGACATTTCGGCCGCGGAGCAGGAGGAACCCGTCTCCGCCGACCTGTCGCACTCCGGCCTGGTGGGGCGCGCCGTTCCCATGATTATGGTCTACAAGCTGGTGGCGCAGGCGGCCCGCTCGGACGCCACCGTGCTGATCACCGGCGAATCCGGGACCGGCAAGGAGCTGGTGGCGCGCGCCATCCACGATTTCAGCACGCGCGCCCAAAAGCCGTTCCTTTCGGTGAACTGCAGCGGGCTGACCGATACGCTGCTCGAAGCCGAATTGTTCGGCCACACCCGCGGGGCCTTCACCGGAGCGGCCATGGATCGCGCCGGCCTGTTCGAAGCCGCCGATGGCGGGACCCTGTTTCTGGATGAGCTGGCCTCCACCAGTCCCACGTTCCAGGCCAGCCTGCTGCGCGTGCTGCAAAGCGGCGAAGTGCGCCGCGTGGGGTCCACGCAGACGCGCCGCGTAAACGTGCGGGTGATCGGCGCTTCGAATGCCAAGCTGCGCGACATGGTGGCCGCGGGAAACTTCCGCGCGGACCTGTTCTACCGGCTGAGCGTGCTGAGCATCGACCTGCCCCCGCTGCGCGAACGCATCGGCGATATCGAACTGCTCACGGCGCACTTTTTGCAGCGCTTCCGCGCGCCGGGCGAAGCGGCCCCGCATCTGACCAGCGAGGCCATCGCCGCGCTTTCGGCCTATCCATTCCCCGGCAACGTCCGCGAGCTGGAAAACGCGTTGCGCCGCGCCGTGGCGCTCACCTCGGGCGGGCTGATCACGGTGGACTGCCTACCGCCCGAGATCTCCTCCGCGCGCCACAAGCCAGGGGCCGCGGAATCGTCCGAAGCGCGCCTGGTCACCGACCGCCCCACCATGGAGGAGTTGCAGCGCCGCTATCTGCAATTGATACTGGAAGAAACGGGGTGGAACCGCCGCCGGGCAGCCGCCGTCCTTGACTTAGATCGCCGCACGATTCAGCGGTTGATCGCCCGTTACCAGCTTCAGGGCCGGAGTGGAATGGTGCACGAGGAAGAGTTGGAAATCGAAGACGAATCCGCGGAAAGGCCTCTGGATATCGCGTGACACGGGTGGGAATTGCCAGGGTTTCGAGGCGCGCGCTCCTGGCGTGGAGCGCGGTTATTTTGTGCGCGCTTCCCGCGGCGGCCCAGCCGGGCACGGTGGTGGCGCGGGCGGCCAGCGTCAGCGGCGCCACCCTGCTGGCCGGCCCCTCGGGGGCCACGGTGGCGCTGACCGCGGGTTACATCCTCAACCCCGGAGATCGTATCGACACCCGCGGCGGCGGTCAGGTGGTGATCGACCTGAGCGATGGCAGCATGGTGGTAGTGTCGCCCGGCTCGCTGATCCTGCTGAAGGATTTCCGCCAGGCGTCTTCCCTGCGCGAGCTGTTCGAGATCACTTTGGGGATGGTGCGGGTGAAGATCAATCACTTCGCCGGACGGCCCAATCCCTACCGCATGAACAGCCCCACGGCCTCGATTGCCGTCCGCGGCACCGAGTTCAGCATTCAAGTAGACCCGCGGGGCGACACCGCGGTGATCGTGTATGAGGGCGCGGTGGAAGTATCGGAGCTGGGCGATCCCGACCAGAAGACGCTGGTGGAAGCCGGGCGCGGCGTTTTGGTGCAGGCGGGCCAGGACTTTCACTTCTTCGGCGCTGTGGGCCCAAAGGGCGCCCCCCCGGGCGGCGACCCCGGCGACCACAACAACAACTACGATGCCGACCACCACAATCCTCCTCCGCCGGTGGCAGCCAATGCGCCCGCCCCACCACCCCCGGTAGCAGCCCCCGCGCCGATGCCGCAACCGCCGCCAGCACCAGCCGCACCTGCTTCTGGCGGCCATCCCGATTCCGCGCCGCGCAACGACGGCGACGAGGGCCCCCGCAGCGCCCCGGGCGCCAATTCCAGCGCTTACAACCGCTACATTTCCGGGCTGGCCGATATTTCCCAGCTTCCCTTTCTGATGCGCTACAACGCCTTCGCCGAGGGCCACCTGGACAGCCTGGAGAACCCGGCCTACGCTACCCAGTTTCACGAAGGAGAGGCGCGATTCTTTTTGTTGCCCTCATACAGCGGGACGGCCGGCCTGACTGAGCGCGAAACGCCGGTCACTCCCGGCGGAGCGGTTCCCGGCGATTACAGCATTTCGCCGCAGTTCTCGATTTTCAGCCCCATCGGCGGGACCAATTTCTTTGTAGGAGGCAGCATTTCGGCATCGCGGGTGGGCAACAGCACGGCGTCCGGCGGCGCGAGCCTGCCCTACGCCACAACTTACTCCACGCAGGGAGGCGCCCCCTCCACGCCGGGAAGCGCCACATACTTGACCCCAGGAAGCCTGGGGAGCGGTGGTTCCATGAGCGATTACTACTTCGGCTCCCTGTTGCTGGCGGCGCGGGTGGGGCGGAGCAGTTTCGGCGCCGAGTGGGAAACGCTGCGGGGCACCGGGACCGCGCACAGCCTGACGGGCGATTTCGATGGGGATGGCGACGGGCCGCCGCCCGTGAGCGTCCAATCGGCCTCCGCGATTTCCGAGACCCGTCTCACCGCCGGCTATTCGTTGGACTTTTCCCGGACCGCCAAATTGGGGCTGTTCTACCGCTACGCCTTGATCGACGGAACCGACACGGACACGGTCAGTTACTGGAACAACTCGCCCGCGCCGGGAAATTCGACTTCCACCACCGGCCATTCCTCGGAAGTAGGGCTGCGGTTGCGCGGGCAATTTTCCAAACGCCTGTCCTACGGCGTCACCGCGGGCTGGCTGGGGCTGTCGCTGGCCGACGGCCTGGTGCGCTCGGATGCGGTGAACACCCACCAGCGGGATGGCGCCGGGCGCGGCTCGCTGGGGTTTGGGCTGGGCTACCAGTTGACCAGGCGGGTGGTGCTGGCGTGGGATGTCGCGGGAGCCTCCACCCGATCGGAGGCCACCCGTTTCGAAGACGCCACCGGCTCGACGCTCCAGAACGGCACGGCCAACAGCCGGTTCCTTTCGGCGCACGCGGCCGTGATGGTGGACCTTACCCGCTGCCTGTTCGTGAGCGCCTCGCTGATGAACGTGTGGCACGGCAGCAATTGGAACGTGGACCTGTTCCCCGACCAGTACGGCAACCGCACGCTGGTGGAGGATTCCTTCTTCCCCCTGAATTCGGCCGTCTATCCGATGGCTCCGCGCTTCTCGGATTTCGGCGCGGGCTGGCGCTTCTCGCGCAATTTCTTCGTGCAATATCTGTTCTCGACCGACTACGGATTCAGCGCGTCCAGCCACACCTTGATGGTGCGGTACACGTTCGGGCTGAAGAGGGAGTAGGGGCGGCGTACAAGAGGCGCGGCGGGACGGCGGCTGGCAGTTCTCGTGGACCTAATTCGGCCAAGTGACCTCCCGAACCGTTCGTAAACGCTGTGCGGCTTCACGCGGGTTATTGGCGGCGACGCACTGATCATATGCACCGTCCCTTGAATATGCGGCCAAATGGATCGATGCCTTTCCGAAAATGGCTCGCCGGCGTTCGAAGATGCGCGGCCTCCGGTTGTCCGGAAACGGTCTGCGCCTTTCTGGGCATGGGAACTTTAGGCGCGCCCTGCCGGTCTAACCAGAAATGCTCCTGAACGACATCCGCTATGCCCTGCGGCTTATGCGGCGCAGCCCTGGTTTCACCATCGTGGCCGTCCTCTCGCTGGCGCTCGGGATCGGCGCCAACACCGCCATCTATAGCTTGTTCTACACCATCATGCTGCGCCAACTCCCGGTGGAGCATCCCGAGCAGCTCGTGGAATTGGTGAGAAACTCCCCGAAAGAGTTTCATTGGGCGGGGTATTGGGCATGGGAACAATATGAGTACTTCCGCGATCGCAATCACGTTTTCTCTGGACTGACCGGAATGGGGTTCGACAACCTGGCCGAGGTGCGCACGGAGGGTTCCGATACGGAAACGTCGATCGAGGAAAGCGTTCCGGCGAATTACTTTCAGGTGCTCGGATTGAAGCCCGCAATCGGGCGACTGATCGGTCCGGGGGACGCTCCCGCCAGCGGGGATGGAGACGTGGCGGTGGTGAGTTGGTCTTACTGGAACCGGCGGTTCCATCGCGATCCGGCGATTCTGGGGAAGAGGCTGTTCTACAATGACGAGCCGAAAATCATCATCGGGGTCGCACCGCGCACCTACGTCGGACCGCGGGTAGGCTCCGGGACAGACCTTTGGATTCCGGCGACGCACTACGGTCTCACCATGCTGGCGCGTTTGAAGGCGGGTGTGACCATCCGGCAGGCTCAGGCCGAAATCGACGTGGTGTATCAGGGCCTGCTGGAACTGAACGCGAAGCGCGGCTGGAATCCGCGAGCGGCGACTAGGATGGAATTGATGCCGGCGGGCGCTGGCCTGGCGCGGGTGCGCGACCAGTACGGCAAACCGCTGGTGCTGCTGACGGGGGTGGTGGGACTGCTGCTGCTGCTGGCGTGCCTTAACATGGCGAGCATGCTGCTGGCGCGATCCGCGGGGCGCCAGCGGGAACTGGCCGTGCGTGTGGGGCTGGGCGCCGGCCGCGGCCGGCTGGTGAGACAGATGCTGACCGAATCGCTGCTTCTTTCCGGAGCCGGCGCGGCGGCCGGCGTGGTGGTGGCGTATTACGGCGTTGGCGTCCTGGTGCGCATCATGGCGAGTAGCCGCGCATTCGAGCATATCGAAATCGAGGTCCACCCCGACCTGAACCTGGTGCTTTTCACCGCCGGAATCGCGCTGTTCACCGGCCTTCTGTTCGGATTGGCGCCGGCATGGTACGCGTTCCGGGCGGAGCCGGCAATGGCATTGCGGCAAACCGGAAGGGGCGGCGACACCTGGTTCTGGCGGCTGTTCGGAAAGGGCCTGGTGGCGGCGCAGGTGGCTCTCTCGATTTTCCTGGTGACCGCTGCCGCCGCGTTTCTGAACCACCTCGCGCGCCTGCGGAATTTCGACCTCGGTTTCCGCAGCGATCACGTGCTTCTGGTCACACTCGACCCGCACCATAGCTGGTCCAGGCGCGACGAACTGGCGGCGCCTTACCGCGAACTGCTGGCCCGCATGGGAGCCATCCCGCAGGTGCGGTCGGCCTCGCTCACCGTCTGCACGCCGCTTGAAGGCTGCGGGTCGGGAGGCCGCTACCTAATCGCGGAAGGGCATGTGGAGGCGCCCGAGGACCGGCTGCGCACCCTCGTGACCTTTGTGGCGCCGCGCTATTTCGAGACCCTCGGCATTCCTCTGCTGGCAGGGCGCGACTTCAGTTTTCGAGATATCGGCCGACCGCGGGTGGCGATCGTCAACCAGGCGATGTCGCGCAACTATTTCCCTGGCGTCAACCCGATCGGCAAGCGCGTGACGGTGGACCGCGACCCGAAGGACGGCGGGTGGTTCGGCAGCGACGAGCCTTACGAAATCATCGGACTGGTGGGGGATGTCAAAGCGGTCGAGCTGCGCGAAGCTCCCCGGCCTACCATCTACTTCAATACGTTCCAGGAGAACCACGTGATGCGCCAGTTTGAGCTGCGCACCGCGGGCAACCCGGAGGCGGTGGCCGGGGCGGTGCAGCGGATCGTGCGGGACGTCCTGAAAACTATGCCCGTTATGCGGGTGACAACGCTCGCCGCCCAGGTGGACTCGAATATCGTTCCCGAGCGTCTGATCGCAACGCTCTCCGAGTTTTTCGGCTGCCTGGGCGTCGTGCTCGCCGGCATCGGCCTCTATGGGCTGCTGGCCTACACGGTGGCGCGGCGGACGAACGAGATCGGAATTCGGATGGCGCTGGGGGCGACATCCAGCAGCGTAACCCGGCTGGTGCTGCGAGACGTCCTGGGAATGCTGTGCGCCGGACTCGTGGGGGGAGTGTCGCTGGTCCTTTGGAGCAGACCGCTGGCAACCGGCCTTCTCTCCGATTTGAAATGGGAGAGCGCTTTGCCGCTGGCGATCGGCGGCGGCGCAATGATTGCGGTCGCGCTACTGGCCTCATATGTACCGGTGCGGCGGGCAGCTCGTGTGGACCCGATGGTGGCGCTACGGCACGAATAGGCCGCCTCTGGCAACTTGGCTTGCGCCTCCGCCAGCGTGGGCTGATTGCCCTCCGCGGTTAGTCCGGATATCCGCCAAGGGGCCTTCCCACCCGCCCTAGCTAGCTCCTAACGTACGGACAGGGTCACAGCGTTGCTGGCCAGGTTCTGCGCGATGACAAACAGCGGCGTTGCTCCCGTAATGCCATCCGGAACGCGAACGTTGATCTGCCAGAGACCGGGATACTGAGTCAGCGGTTCGCTGGCTAACACCTCGGCCGGAATATCGCCAAAGAAGGCGCTCACGGGAGCGTTCCCGGACGAATCCACCGGCCCATTCCCCGTGGCATAGACCAGCACGACTGAGCCCGCGGTGGCCGGGTTGGAACTGCTGTTGATGGAATAGTCCTGATTTTCCACCGCGCCGGGTTGCGACGGGTCCGCGGCAAGCACGAAGATACCGGGGCCCGCCGAGGTAATGGTAGCCTGGCCGGAAGCCGGTTCGCTTCCATTGGCGCGAACCGAGATGTCCACCGTCCCCAGCGGCGCCGTCGCCGGCACTTGCAGGTTTACCTGCGACGTCGTCGCAGCCACCACCTGGCTCGGAATGCCGGCTACCAGCACTTGATCCGGAACCTGCGCATAGCTCCCGAACACCGCGGCCAACGAGCCCGGGGCCAGCCCCTGATCGGATCGAAAGCTGGCGCCGTTCACCGCGATGGCGGCGCCGGAGGGAACGGGCGGCACACTCCCGGTGCGCGCCAGAATCGCGCCCATCACCGGATCGTAACGGGCAAAGAAATCCGTGGAGCGCACGCTAATCGCGAGATCCGGCAGAAACGACGGCCCTGTGGGGACATAGCTCGGCCCATTAATGTACTGCGTGGAGTATTGCCCCACCAGCCCGGAACTTGGCAACGTGAACCCCACTACGTCGCCCCAGCCCCCGGTTGAGCCGCCCGTCGGTTCGCCCACTATCTGGACGAGCTTGCTCATGTCCAAATTGGGAAACAAGGCCGCCACGTTGGAGGCGACCGGCTGTTTGAGCTGCATCGCATCCAGGCTGCCCGAGGAGATAGTGCCCTTGTCGATCACTCCGTATATGCGGAACCGCGGGTTCAAAAGCAAGGCCGGGTAGCGCGCGATCAGCCCGTTGAGGAGCGGGTTCCAGACTGCCGAATTGCCGCCCTGGTTGCCCCGCAGGTCATATACAAACGTGTCGACTGGGTTCGCATCGACGGTTGCCAGGAGTGTGGCCGCGAAGGCCGCGAAGGGGTTGCCGGGCATCGCGCGAATAAGCGGTCGCCGCGCCGGTCACGAAGACGCCGTCGTCCAGCCAGCGGAAGATCAACTGTAACTGCTGGAACCCGGCGGCGGTCGCCGCGGGCCCGTAGAGGTCGATGGCGGTATGCGGATCGCCGGCCATGGCGATGAGCGCCGTCGCGGTACCCCTCCGATTGGGGGCGGCAGCCGTGATCTGCGCCCCTCCGGACGACTGTTGGCGACCGATGCGGTTCTTCCAGTGTCTGTGAGAAAACATTCTGTGCCATAGCTGTTTTAAGCCGAGTTCTCCAAATGCCCTAATAGAGGAATCACTGCCGAGCAATATAGTGCGTGAGCGCAGCCGCCGAAACGTTAGCTGGCTATTTGCCGCGAAAATCCAGGCTAGCTAGTTTCTGTCGCGAAACGGGTGGAGATCAACTTATTCAGGTAGTGCAAAATGCGCGTCAGGTGGTCGAACAAGCCAAAGAGGCCGGTGGGATCGATGTAGTCACGGGCCTGGCGATCGACCAACTCCGGACGCTTGCGGGACTCGGTGCGCACCATCACGCGACTGGTCGAGGATCTCCATGGGAAATTGCCCCTGGGGGTAAAGGGGTTTACGAATCGCACGCGCAGTGCGCGCCGCCGGATGGTTAGGAACACGAACACCAGCCGCGCCAGCACCGCTGGATAGCTGTGCCTGGCCGGACGGTCGATGTCCCAGGTCTGGGACAGCCCACGAAACCCCTGATTCTCGATTCCCCAGCGGCGCTGGTAGAAGGCCCGCACCCTCACTCCGTGCCGCCCCGGCTGCAGGCTGGTCACGTAATCGGTCCGGGAGATGTCCTTACCCTTCTTATCCAGGATGGGAGAGCCGTCCCCATGGGATTGCACCGCCACCACAATATTCACAGCGATTTGACGATGCGCGGGGCTTTCGTCGCTGGTCAAGGTAATGGGTCGCAGCGCCGTGACGCGCACCTTCTGCGTCTCCTGGCGTCCGGAAAACTGGCGTGGTTCCTCCCACTCGGTCCAGGCCCGACCCGGCTCTTCCAGTTGCCGTTGAATGGAGCCGTTCAGATCCATCTTCTGGTCCCGCACCCGGCTCACGAAATCGATGCCGTAGTCCTGGTGGAGTTCGCAAAACAGATCCGTCCCCCAGTAGCCGCGATCCAGCAACACAACCTTCAGCCACTCCCGCAACGGCCCCATGGTGTGGTCCAAGCGCGCCAATAAGCGGCGCAGCACGGTGATTTCGCTCTCCTGCAAGCCGCCCAGGACGTATCCCACGATCAGTTCGCAGCCCTCCTGGATGTTCAGCAGGACTAATAGCTTGTAACCGTAGGCTCCGTCGCTGATGCGCCGCGCCCCCTCGTACCCCTTCCCATAGGGGATCACGATGTCATGGCCATCCACGGCGTACACCCCGCCCCGCAACCAGCGCTTGTGACGGATCCCCTCCAGGTGTTGGAGAAAGCCAGCTTCCAAATCCTTTTCGGTGAAACGGCCCAGATGGTTCAGCAATGTCTCGGTGTCAATCACTCCCCGGCCCTGTGCCAGGCGGCTTTCGATTTTTTCCGCCGTGAAGCCGATGCGGGTCAGTAGATAGGGGTCTTTCAGCAGCGGGCCGCAGTTCGCCGGCGTGTCCATGCCCGCCATCTCCCGTAGACACTTCACCCCGTTCAACAGCCGATAGGTTCTTCCTTCCTGACGTAGGTCAGCTTGGAACGACCCTGTTGGGAGCGCGACAGGCAAATCGGCCGGGGAGTGCGCGGCGAACCTCTGGCCGCCAAGAAGCGCTCGACCAACGAAGCCGCCCATAGCTAGGGACTGGGGTTGTGGGTTTGGACTCCAGCAAGCGGCGCTCGGCCTGGAAGGCGCGGATTGGCGCGCGCCGGGATCGCATGTAGCAGTGATATTACAAATCTCACTGATACAAAACGGCCCTCCAATAATTCCCCGGGGAATTGTTTTCAGAAGCACGCCTAAGACCCAGGAATACAACGGGTTACGGCACTACGGGTTACGGCACTTTCGATGGTTCAGGATTGACACCGAGTCGCACAGTCTGTTTAAATAGAATGAAAATCTTGCTCCTCAGTAGCTCAACGGTAGAGCATTCGGCTGTTAACCGAAGGGTTGTAGGTTCGAATCCTACCTGAGGAGCCAAGTAGAATCAACCAGTTACAGAGTATTAAGGCACATGTAACAGGCATATGTAGCAAATCTTCCCCGTCGCTGTGCTGGAATCTGGGGCATGCCGACCCCCCTCGGAACCAACGATCTCAAAATCTACCGCCGCCACGCCAGCCATTGTACCCGCTACCCCGGCCTTAAAAACAAACCGGACACGACAGGCCCGTCACCAAGAAGGACGAAAAGGTCGATACCTGCCAGTGCCCGATCTGGTGCCGGGGATACCCCGATGAAATGAGCGTATTAATCAGCGGAAATTCTCGATCAACATCAGGGTCGACCGCAAACGCGTCTGGCGCCGGTAAATCAAATAGTTTTCGTCATGCGGCACGCCTAGAGCCGTGCCACCGCCGGTGGGCGCGTTGGCGTCGCTGAAACGGTATACCGTCTCGAAAACCGATCCTCCGAAGGGCGCGCGCAGGAGGTCCAGCAGCTCGCCGGGGCGCCGCGCCGCGAGAACGTAAACACTGTGCCCGCCAACCACCCAGAAATTCGAGGCAACGTCGTTCCGCAGCGGGGTCTCTTCGCTTCCATCGGGACGCATACGCGACAATTTCGGTTCGTGGCACACGTAGAGCCATTGTCCGTCGGGCGTCTCAAAGGCGTCGCCGCCTCCATGGTGCGTCACCTGCAAAGGCTCGCCGCCCGACGGACGGATCTTCCAGATTTCCGCACTGCCGCCGCCGCGGCTCCAGCCGAAGTAGATCCACTGTCCGTCGTGCGACCAGCTCGGCCGGATCTCATTGCCCGGGTCGCTGGTCAGCCGCACCGGCTTTCCGCCTTCCGCCGGAATCAGGTACAGGTTGAAGGACCCGCTGGCAGAGCCGTCGAAAGCAATCCACTTTCCGTCCGGCGACCAGCGCGGGCTGCCCACTGCCGGTCCGTGGAAGAACGTACGTTGGGTCTGATTCGACCCGTCGCTATCTGCAATCCAGATCTCTTTGAAGCCGGTCCGGTTGCTCGTGAAGGCGATGTGCAATCCGTCAGGCGCCACGCCGAGGTCGCGTTGGTCGCCCTCGGTCTCCACCAACGGCAGGGGCTCGGAGACGCCGCGTGGGCCGGCCGCCATTTTGAAAATCTTAGTCTCGCGTTCCCGCTTCACGTAAACCATCCGGCTGGATTGGCGCGCGATGGTGGGCTCATCCGAATCCAGACCGGGCGCTTCGAACCGGACCGGCTCGCCACCCCCCCGCGAAATCCGCCATAGTGAGAGATTGCCGCTGCCGGCCGAGCCGGCGAAGAGGATTGCTTTCCCGTCGGCAGTCCACTAGAGATCGGCCCGGCGTCGATTGCCGAGTAGCCACACTCCGTTCGTAATCTGCTTGGGGGAACCTGTCGCCGTGCCGTCGCGGTTGAGGAGCAGCACCATCACACAGGCGTTATCGCTGCTGGTGTAGCGCACGAATGCCACGGCGCGGCTATCCGGCGCAATCGATGGCGAAGAATCATATGCAGTGGACTCTTCCAGCGCCTGGCCCAGGGGGTCCCCGCCGGCAGGCAACCGGGTCAACTCGTGGGCCTCGCCGCCCTCCGCCGAGACCACGGAAAGTCCTGGCCTTGTGCCGGTGAACACCAGGAATTCACCGTTTGCAGACCAGGAGATCCCGCCCGCTCTGGCGCCGGGCGGGGACACCGAGATACGCTGCGGCGGACCTCCCATGGCAGGCATCGCGTACAGTCCTCCATCGCGACCGATAAACGCGAGCCGGCTGCCGTCTGGCGACCAGGCGACTTTGCCGCTCGGGCGCGCATCCCGCAACAGCAGCGGATTGCCCCCGTTCACCAGTTGTAGATACAGACCGAGGCCGTCATTATGTTCGCCGTTCCAGGTGAAGGCCACCTGTTTCCCATCGGGTGAGAGGGAAGGAGAAGCGGCCGACCCGGAATAGGTAAGCGGCCGGAAGGTCCAGGGCTCCGGTGGCTTGGGAGGAGCCAAGCGCGATACGGCGGCGGTGAGCAGCGCGCCCAGCGCCGCCGCCGCGATCATCCATTCCCAGCGAAACCGCAAACCTCCGGGAGCGGCCGGCGCGACCGCGCCTGGGCCTGCGGCCGGCGTAATTCCGACAAGCTCCAGCGCGCGCTGGATGTCGGCGGCCGCCTGCCATCGGTCTCCCGGATCTTTGGCGAGGCACTGATTCAGAATGCGCACCAGGGCGGGATGGACTGCCGGCTGCACCTCCGCCAAAGAAGGCGGCTCGGCGGTCAGGACCGCCGAAATCAAGCTGGCGGCATTGCCGGCATCGAACGCCCGCCGTCCCGTCAGCATCTCGTAAAGAACCAGTCCGAACACGAAGATGTCACTGCGGGCGTCGGCTTTCTTACCCTGCAGTTGTTCCGGGGACATGTATTGCAAGGTCCCGGCGATAACGCCTTCGGTCGAAAGCGCCATCGTGGCCGTCCGGTCGTCCACGGCGGCGGGCGTCTCCATCTGCGCCAGGCCGAAATCCAGCAGCTTCACGCCGCTCTTGGTGACCATAATGTTGGCCGGCTTCAGATCGCGATGCACGATGCCTTTGCGATGCGCTGCCTGCAGCGCCTCCAGGATCTGGCCGGCGTAGAGCAGCGCGCGCCCCACGGGCAAGGGTCCGCGAAGGTTTTCACCTTCCACGAATTCCATCACGAAGTAATCCGGTCCTACGTCATGCAGCGTCGCGATATGCGGATGATTCAAGGCGGCCGTCGCACGCGCTTCTCTGGCAAAGCGGTCGGTGAACTGCGCGCGCGCCGTTTTCAGTGCTACGATGCGGTCGAGGCGCGTATCGCGAGCCTTATACACTTCGCCCATCCCGCCTGCGCCGAGAGGGCCGAGGATTTCGTAAGGGCCGAGTTTGTCGCCTGCGGATAGGGGCATGGAAAGCGCTCAACTCAGTCTATCGGATCGGAAAGTGAATAGGAGGCGGTTTACGGCGGATCTTTAAGAGCCGTCGCTCCCGCGTCGTCTTCCCGCTGCGGTATTCCCCAGCGTCCGCCCACTTGGCAAGAAGTTTCTGGAAGATAACCTTTGCCGATCTCCCAGTGTCACTGGGCCGTCTAACGCCGAACCGCCCAACTGGCCCACGTGACGGTTGGCCGGCAAAGCGACCCGGATTTCAAACCGACCCACTGCCCAAGGCCGCATACGGATTGCCCATCTGTCACGTATTCATGGGTATGAAGTGCGCCGATCGGTAACCCGCGCTATGGCGCGCGATCGGCAATCCAGACGTTCCCCGTCCGCTCCCCAATCGTCAGGACGATGGTTTCGCCTCCGACCGCCACGTCGACATCCCACGCGCTGACATTGGCGGGGGAGAAGCGGCGGCTGTGAAAATGACGGACGGCGACCGGGTCGCCCTTGGGCTTTTTCGTCTCTGCGTCGAGCCGCTGAGACCAGAGACAGAGCGAGCCATCGCGCTCGGAAAAGTAAACCACTGAATTGCCGTTCTCCGCCCAGCGCGGCGCATCGTCGTAGAATTTGCCGTCGGTGACCGGAAACCACTGATCTGCCGGAACCGTTGCCGTTCCCCGGAACGGGGCGATCGTCACGCGCGTTTCCCCGCGCGCAAGTTCCGCGTGAAACACTAACCAGTGGCCGTCCGGCGAGAGGTGGCCGCGGTAAAGGCTGTAGCCGGAAGCCTCGAAGTTCTGGACCTTAGCTCCGGCGGTGGTGTCCAGGACGCCGATGGTGGCTTTTTCCGTCCCCGCGTCGCTCTGCCGTGGTGTATCCAGCCGATGCTGGAGGACCACGAATCGGCCGTCCGCGGAGACGTCCGTCGGATAGAACATTCCTTCCGCCACCTGCTCCGGCACGCCGCCCGAACTGGGAACCCGGTAGATGCCGCGCCTGCCGCTGCGAACCATGCTGAAGAACACATCCCGCCCATTGGGAGATAAAACTGCAGCGTACTTTTCTTCCGGCGTCGAGGTGAGTGGTGTTTCTTTGCCACTCACCAGATCCTTGATCCACACGTCTGCGTGACCGAGCCGGTTAGACACGAACGCCGCCAGACGGCCATCGGCCGAAAGGCTGAGTAAGGACTTTACCGCCTCGTCGCGCGTCAGCGGCTGAAGATCTCCCGAGCGCAGCGACGTGCGCCAGAGGTCGGTCTGCAGATGCTCCTCGGTAAAAACCATTCGTCCGGTCCGCGCCACGCGCGCATACTCTTCGAGACCGCCGCCCGTCGTCAGCCGGGTGAAACGGCCGTCTGCACGGAAAGCGCCCGATTCGAGCGAGGTGCGCCATACGTTTCGGCTGTCGCCCAGGTTCAAGCAAAGGATCAGACCCCGCTCGTCCCAATCACGCACACCGCCGGCACTCAGACCTGCGTTGCGCTGGGCCCCCGAGAGCCCCGTCGCGATGGGGGACGCGCCCTCGCCGGATGCCGGGACCGGAAGGATCCACGCGTCGAAACTCGAAGCTCGATCCGGTTGGGATGCCAGAACCAGCACGTGTCGTCCGTCCGGCGACCACATCGGACGGTCAACCGTGCTCATGGCGCTCAACTGCCGCGGCGATCCGCCGGAAACCGGCGCCACGAACGGAAACTGGAAGAACCTGCCGCCGGCGAGGTAGACAATCTGAGAGCCGTCCGGAGAGTAACGTGGGCGATGCGCGTTGTGGGCAACGATTTGCGGAGTGCCGCCAAGCACCGGCACCACATAGGCTCCGCCCCCCGAGGCTTCCGACCGAAACACGATCCGCGTGCCGTCCGGCGAGAAATCGGGCTCGTGCTCGTCGGCCGGATCCTGGGTCAAACGCAACGGCGCCCCCCCAGAGACGTTCTGCACCCAGAGATCCAGATTCCCATTCGTATCCCGATCCGAAGCGTACACCACCATCCGGCCATCCGGAGAGATGGCTGGATCCGTCGTGAGCCCTGTGTCGAACGTCAAACGCCGCAGAACCAAAGGGGGTTCGGGCCGGCGTGGGAGCAACCACGATACGCCGGCAGCGCCGGCGAGAATCCCGAGCGCAACCGCCACTGCTGCCCACACCCGCCGCCGCGGTCGAACCGGCTCCGCTTCCACGGCAGGCGACTCGATCAGCGACTGCAGTTCCACTTTCACGTCGGCCATATGTTGAAAACGACGCGCCGGATCCTTGCGCATACACTGGTGAAGGATTCGCACCAGATCGCGCGGCAAGCCGAGCACGACCTCGTCTGCGGGCCGCGGTTCCTCTTTGAGCACCTCCGAGAGGGTAGAGACCGGAGACCTGCCCGTGAAAGCCCGCTTCCCGGTCAGCATCTCGTACAGGACACTACCGAAGGAGAAGATGTCGCTGCGCGCATCCAGCGGTTGCCCCTCCGCCTGCTCCGGGGACATGTAGGCCGCTGTGCCAAGGATTCTGCCTTGCTCCGTCGCGGTGTTCAGCGTTCGGGTGGACGCGAGCTCGCTCGCCGGTATCTCCGCCAGCTTGGCCAGGCCGAAATCCACCACCTTTACCAGACCGGGGTGCCCGCCTTCGGGTCCGGTCACCATCACGTTTTGCGGCTTCAGGTCCCGGTGAATGACGCCCGCATCGTGCGCTGCCGCCAGTGCGTCCGCCATCTGGACAGCGTACTTGAGCGCCGCGTCGAGCTTCATGCCTTTCCGTCCGATCGATTGCCCGAGCGTCTTGCCTGCGATGAACTCCATCACGATGAAATCGATGCCGCCCTCCCAGGCGATGTCGTGGACGGTGACGATATTGGGATGGTTCAGAGCAGAAGCGGTTCTGGCTTCCAGGATGAAGCGCCGCTTTCGCTCGGCATCGGCGACCCTGGTTGGCTGCAGTATTTTTAGTGCAACGAAGCGGTCCAGGCGGGTATCGCGGGCCTTGTAAACCACACCCATGCCGCCCTCGCCGAGCTTCGAAATAATTTCGTAGTGGGCGATCCTGGAAGGGGGAGACATGCGGTATCCAATCGTACCACTGTATAGTCATCGACGGGCTTGACTGCGTCCCGGGGTTCCCGGGGTCGTAACGCCCAAATCATCCCAGCGCCAACGCGATCTGCTCATCCCCGGATCGGGAACCACAAACACGCTGGCTCCGCCGATTCGGCCTCCGCTCCCCGGATGCCACGATTCGCACCCGGCCCTCCAAGCCGCCAGGCCGCGGCCTCCTGGCGTTCCCGCAAGGCCCCGACCCGCCCTCGCAAAGCGGCCACCTCAGCCAACGGATCTCTCTCGCCCCAGCCCGTTCACAAAGTTCGCCAAAAATTCTTATCCACTCCAACCCCAGCCACTCTAACCACTTAGCATCCGGCACCGCCTTTCCCCCCGCCGCCCTCCGCCTGCCCGCCGGATACAATGTGGCTTCGGGAGGGCTTCGCGAGAGCGAATTTGCCCCGAGGAAAGCGGATACCGTACATGATGTACGGTTCACCCTCGGTTAACTCTTTGTTTTTCAACAAATCCTCCCGAGATTTCCGAACAATAGTTACGGAATGGGTTCGTTTATGGAAGAGACTGAAACTACCGAAGCACCCCCTGATTGGATCGACATCGGAGCCTGGGTCGGCCGCCAGCAGGCCTTCGCGGTCATCGCCAAGAAATGCTCCGCCGCTCAGGCGTTATCCCTGAAGCAGATGAAAGAGTCCTGCTCCTACGAGAAATTCGGCCTGTCCTGGGAGGACTTCTGCCAGCTCCACGCCGGCATCAGCCGCGTCCAAGCCGATCGCATCATCGGCCAGTACGAGGAATTCGGAGAGGCCTACTTCCGCCTGTCCGGCTTGGCCCGTATCTCCCCCGAAAATTATCGCGAGATCGCCGGCCTCGTCGTAGACAACTGCATCGAGATCGATGGCCGCCAGATTGCCATCATTCCCGAAAACGCCTCCATCATCCGCGGCTTCATCCGCGTCTGCCGTGCCAAGCGCGCCGGCCCCAAGGCCAGTCCCCCCATCCCGGACCTGGAACTCCGTCTCCACGCGCTGCTGCAAGACGTCAAACAACACCTGCGCCCCAACTTGCCCGTAAGCCTCGCCTCCTATCTCAAGAACACCGCCTACACGGCCATCCGGGAATGGGACCGCATCGCCCGCCGCCTGGAGGAGATCGCTCCCCGCGACCTGTAGTTGTAAGACCGGCACGCCGCCGGGGCGATTCGCCTTATTCGACAATCGACGGCGTGGAATCAGCGCCGCGACCTCTACCTGGCTTGCGCCGCTCCCACCGCCTGCGGCCGGAACGTCAGATCCCCCGTCTCCCGCTCCGCATCCACCACCACCGTCCGGCCGTCGCGTATCTCGCCTTTCAGCAGCATCCTTGGCGTCCTGCTTTCATAGCACATATATATATGACAGCATATAGAGTGCCGGGTCAAGGGCCGGAAATCAGACCATCATCGCGATAAGCACTGATCGCTGGCGGTGAGGCTTCGAGCGGCTGATGGCACTTATAATGAGGGTGCGACCATCCGCTCCCCGATCGGCGATGACTACCGCACAGCCATTCCTGAAACGCGCCGTCTTGAAGAATTACAAGAGCATCGCAGCCTGTGCCGTCGATTTCCAGCCTCTTACGTTTCTGGTGGGTCCCAATGGCTCCGGGAAGAGCAACTTCCTCGATGCGCTGCGCTTCACCTGCGATTCCCTGCGAACCTCGCTCGATCGCGCGTTGCGGGATCGCGGCGGCATCCATGAGGTCCGCCGGCGCAGTTCGGGCCACCCCACCCACTTTGGCATCCGGCTCGAGTTCCAGTTGCCCGAGCTGAGCGGCCACTATGCCTTCCGCATCGCCGCCCGCCCCAAAGTCAGTTATGAGGTGCAAGCCGAAGAGTGCATCATCCACGGCGCGCAAACCGGCCGTTTCCTGGTGGAAGCGGGCGAGGTGAAACAGAAGAGCCTGGGCGGGGACAGCAGCGTCGTGTTTCCCGCCGCGGCCAAGGATCGGCTCTACCTCGTCAACGCCTCGGGCATTGCCGCGTTCCGGCCGGTTTACGACGCCCTGTCGCGAATGGGCTTTTATAACCTGAACCCCGACCGCATCCGCGATTTGCAGACGCCCGATTCCGGAGAACTCCTGGCTCGCGATGGAAGCAACCTGTCCAGCGTGTTGCGCCAGTTGGCGGAAAACGCCCCAGACACAAAGGAGCGGATTGAAGATTATCTGGCCCGCGTGGCGCCCGGGGTCAGCGGAGCGGATGTGAAGATCATCGGACCGAAAGAAACGGTCGAGTTTCGTCAAGAGGTGGCCGGGGCAAACGAGCCGTGGCGATTTCTGGCGGCCAACATGTCGGATGGCACGGTCCGCTTCCTCGGCATTCTGGTAGCTCTCTTCCAGTCCCGAAACTCCTCCCACCCCGATGTGCATTTGATCGGCATCGAAGAGCCGGAGGTGGCGCTTCACCCTGGCGCCGCCGGTCTTCTGTTGGACGCGCTGCGCGAGGCCGGCGCCTCCACCCAGGTCGTGGTGACCACTCATAGCCCCGACTTGATCGATAACATCAGCCTGGGGAGCGAGGCTTTGTTGGCGGTGCAGTCGGACAAAGGCGCCACCGTGATTGCGCCAGTCGGGCCCGCGAGCCTGGAGGCAGTCAAGAAGGGCCTGTACACTCCGGGTCAGTTACTGCGGCTGAGCCAGTTGGAACCGGATGCCGCTCTGTTCGGGGAACGCGCCCGGCTTCCTCTGTTCGATGGAGCCGAGTAACGAGGCCGGCGAAGATCGGCTGTGTGGAGGGCGGCGAAGTCAGTGCGCTGCCGACCCTGATCCCGAGGCTGGCCGCCCCAATACGAAGCCTGGTTCCTGTTGGCCGCGCTCCACGTGTTAGCCCCTTCAGCGGGCCCAGCGGACGCCGCGACCCTCTACGTAGCTTGCGCCGCTCCCACCGCCTCCGCCCGGAACGTGAGATCGCCGGCTTCCCGCTTGGCATCCACCACCACCGTCTGGCCGTCGCGGATCTCGCCTTTCAGCAGCAGGCGGCCCAGCGGCGTCTCGATCTTTTTCTGAATGGCCCGCTTCAACGGACGGGCGCCATAATGCGGGTCGTAGCCCGTGCGCACCAGGTTGGAGCGGGCGGCATCGGTGAGCTCCAGCGCGATATGGCGGTCGGCCAGCCTCGCCCTCAGCCGCCCAAGCTGGATCTCCACGATCTGCTTCAGGTGCTCCTCGGAAAGCGCGTGGAACACGATGACCTCGTCGACGCGGTTCAGGAACTCGGGCCGGAAGTGATGGCGCAGCTCCTCCAGCACGGTGTCCTTCATACGCTCGTAGCCTTCGCCGCTGAAAGCCCCGCGATGCTCCAGAATCAGGTGGCTACCCACATTGGAGGTCATGATCGCGATGGTGTTCTTGAAGTCCACCGTACGGCCCTGGCCATCGGTCAGGCGGCCGTCGTCCAGCACCTGCAGCATCACGTTGAATACATCGTGATGCGCCTTCTCGATCTCGTCGAACAGGACCACCGCATACGGGCGCCGCCGCACCGCCTCGGTCAACTGGCCGCCCTCCTCATAGCCCACATATCCCGGAGGTGCGCCCACCAGGCGGGCCACCGTGTGCTTCTCCTGGTATTCCGACATGTCGATGCGGATCATGGCGTGCTCGTCGTCGAAAAGGTATTCGGCCAGGGCGCGCGCCAGCTCGGTCTTGCCCACGCCGGTGGGCCCCAGGAAGATGAAGCTGCCGATCGGCCGGTTGGGGTCCTTCAGGCCGGAGCGCGCGCGGATGACCGCTTCGGACACTGCCGTGACGGCCTCATCCTGTCCCACCACGCGGCGGTGCAGCTCGTCTTCAAGCTGCAGCAGCTTTTGCATTTCGCCTTCCAGCAGACGGGTCACCGGAACGCCGGTCCAGCGGCTCACCACCTCGGCGATGTCTTCCTCGTCCACCTCTTCCTTAATCAACCGCGCCTTGGATTGATCGGCCGCATTGCGCGCGGTTTCCTCCTGCAACTGCCGCTCGATGGCCACCAGCTTCCCGTATTTCAACTCGGCCGCCCGGTTCAGGTCGTACTGCCGTTCGGCCTGCTCGATCTCGGTCTTGATCTGCTCCACCTGTTCGCGCAGCTTCTGCAGCCGCTCCACGGATTTCTTCTCGTTCTGCCAGCGAGCCGTCAGAGCGTCGGACGAGGCCTTCTCGTCGGCCAGCTCCTTTTCCAGTTTGGCCAGCCGCTCCTTCGAGGCCGCGTCCTTTTCCTTGCGCAGGGCCTCGCGCTCGATTTCGAGCTGCATGATGCGGCGGCGGGATTCGTCCAGCTCGGCCGGCATGGAATCGATCTCCGTGCGCAGGCGCGCGGCGGCCTCGTCCACCAGGTCGATGGCCTTATCGGGCAGGAACCGCCCGGTGATATAGCGGCTGGAGAGCACCGCCGCGGCCACCAGCGCGGCGTCCTTGATGCGCACCCCGTGGTGCACCTCGTAGCGCTCCTTCAGGCCGCGCAGGATCGAGATGGTGTCTTCCACGCTGGGCTGGTCCACCATCACGGGTTGGAAGCGCCGCTCCAGGGCCGCATCTTTCTCGATGTGCTTGTGGTATTCGTCGAGCGTGGTGGCGCCGATGCAGTGCAGCTCGCCGCGCGCCAGCATGGGCTTCAGCAGGTTGCCCGCGTCCATGGCGCCCTCGGCCTTGCCGGCCCCCACTACGGTGTGCAATTCGTCGATGAACAGGATCACCTCGCCGGCCGATTCCTGCACTTCTTTCAGCACCGCCTTGAGGCGCTCCTCGAATTCGCCGCGGTACTTCGCACCGGCGATCAGCGCGCCCATGTCCAGCGACACAATGCGCTTGTTCTTCAGGCCTTCGGGCACGTCGCCGCGCATGATGCGCAGCGCCAGTCCCTCCACGATGGCGGTCTTGCCCACGCCGGGCTCGCCGATCAGCACGGGGTTATTCTTGGTGCGCCGCGAGAGCACCTGGATCACGCGGCGGATCTCCTCGTCGCGGCCGATCACCGGGTCGAGCTTGCCTTGCGCGGCCAGCCTGGTGAGGTCGCGCCCGTAGCGTTCCAGGGCCTCGTAGGTGGCTTCGGGATTCTGCGATGTCACGCGCTGGCTGCCGCGCACCTCGCGCAGGGCCTGCATCAGGCGCTCGTGGGTGAGGCCGAATTCCTTCAGCAGTTTGCCCGCGGCGCCGCGCTCTGCGATGGCCGCCAGCAGGACGTGTTCCACCGAAATGTACTCGTCCTTCAGCTTGCGCGCCTCGTCTTCGGCGGCGGTCAGCAGCTTATTCAGACGTGCGCTAACATACACCTCTCCCGGCCCGCCACCGGGCCCCGAGACTTTGGGCAGGCGATCCAGGTCGGCCTCCAGACGGGCTGTCAGCGGCTCGACACCGATTCCGGCTTTGGCCAGGATGGACGGCGCCAGGCCGCCCTCCTGTTCCAGGAGCGCCGCCAGCAGGTGCTCCACATCGATCTGCTGGTGTCCATAGCGGACCGCCTTGCTTTGCGCGGATCGGATCGCTTCCTGCAATTTCTCGGTGAACCGATTGATGTCCATACTCTTGTATTAGCAGAACCAGGGCCACCCGGCGATAAACGGGCGCCGCAAGTTTCCTTACCGTTTCAGGCAACGGAAGTCCGCTCACCGGCATCCAACTAAATAACTGGGAGTGAAGGTTGTATATGCGTACAGTAAGAAAACAATGGTCCCACCTCGCGGGGATCTGGTGTTCCGTGATGCATGGCCAGGGGACGTGGCCGATCCACGGCCGCTACCATTGCCGTAAGTGCCGCCGCACGTATGCGGTACCGTTCTAACAACCACTCGAGGGGCGCCCCGGTCGTACCTGGTGGGCAGGGACAGTTTGCGGTGAGGCAGCCAGTCCTGGCTGGTTCCCCTCCGCGGACGTGCTTCAGGGGCTACATGCGCTAGCCTTCAGATAAATCGCCTGACCGACACGTGCGCTCAAAAATAGCAGAATCCACGCGGGGGTGTAGTGTAAACCTAGTTCTCAGGGGTCTTAGAGAAGGACAGGTGTGATGTGAGTTCCATGCTTTCGCCCTCAGCTTGGTTCTTGATTGCGGGCTGTGCGGCGGCGCAGACGTTATCCGCGCCCGTCCAGTGCTCGCAGGATCGCCACGGGAACGTGGTCTGCGTCAGCAGCCAGACGGACACGAATAGCTGCGGCTATGTTGAAGGTATGTTTGGTGTTGGCTCAACCATCTATTGCCGCGACGTGGTAGTCCAAAAGACAGCGCCGGATGGACAGATCGTTTACACCCGCGTGCTGGGAGGTTCAAGCGACCAACTCCCGTACGGGTTTGTGTTCGACCCCCAAGACAACGTGGTGCTTTTAGGAACCACTTACTCGAGCGATTTCCCTACCACCCCGAATGCTGTTCAGACCAAATACGCCGGTTCTCCAGGGGTGAATGAGACGTATTACGGAACGCCCCCGCCAGGCGGCGATATCTTCCTGTCGATCCTCAGTCCCGCGGGCGAACTGGTCTATTCCACCTTTCTCGGCTCCTCGGGCAACAACACAGTCCTCGGTATCGCCGCGCCTTCGAAGGGGATCGTAGATGCGCTCGGCAGCGCCGGCGCTGGCGATTTTCCAGGGGTCGCTGACGGGTCAGCCACGCAGCCCGGCGGCCTGGTCTTCCTGACATTCGATCTCGCCTGGCGGACCCTCACGCACTCGGAGTACCTGCCAGTCCCCCCCAGGGGCTTTACGGTCCCATTCGTCGCCAGCATGACGGCAGACGGCGCGGTCCAAGTGACGACGGCGAGCGCCTTGTACACCTTCCACCGCGATACACAATCTCCGCAGATCGTGTCGCTGGCCTCTTTCGCCTTCTCCGAAGTCCCACAGACCTACACCGATCCAGCCGGCGATATTTGGCTCGTCGGGGAGAACACCAGCCAGCAATGGATCGTCAGCGAGCTGGCCGGCGGCATGACGGAAGTATTTCGCTGGGTTGCTCCGGCGACTGCGATCTCCTACCTGAAACCAGTCTACTTCGGACCGAATGGCCTCACCTATGTGGGAGGCGTCGGCGAACTCCTCTCGACAACTCCGAACGCTTTGCTGGAAGTGTCCTGCTTTGCCAATCCCGGCGGACCCATGCTGGCTGTTTTCAATTCGCAAGGCCGAGTGCAGATGCTCAGCTATCTGCCCTCCGAGGTCCTTTCCTTCTCGGCCAATTCCGACGGCAGCGTTTCGGCTATCACCGACGGCGATGTGCCCATTCTGATTAATCTGACTCAGCACCCCAATGTCGCTTGCGCGCTGGATGCGATCAGCGGTGGTGCTCCGCAAACCAGCGTGACTCCGCAACCCAGCGCGGCTCCGAAAGCTTTCGGCATCGGCCAACTGGTGCAGGTGCGCGGCGGCGGATTCGGTCCGTCCGCGCCCGTCGCTGTCGCTCCGGGCGTGAATCAGATTTATCCAACCTCGCTGGGCAGCTTGAGCGTGGACGTAGGCGGCATCCCGGCGCCGATCCTTGCGGCAGCCCCGGGCGAGGCAACTATCCAGATTCCATTCGAGACACCCAGCGGCAACGCCGTTCCGGTGATCGTCCAGTATGGAGGGCAGCAATCGGCCGCACTTCCGATCCCCGTTGCCGAGATTGTTCCCTGGCTGGAGCCGGGGGGCGACACCAATAACTACGATCCGGTGCCGTACGGGTCGACATTAACCGTTTATCTGGCCGGGGCCGGTCCTTATGCGCCGCCCTTGGCCGACGGCCAAGTACCGCCGAACGATCAGTCCCACGGCCTGCAACTGCCGGTAAGCGTCTCGTTCAACCCGAACTCGCCCTACGTGTCGCTCCCCGGAACCATTGTTTATGCCGGTCCGGCGCCAGGACAAATCGGCCTCGCGGAGATCAAGTTCCAGCTTCCACTCACCGGACCGCAGCCGACTGCGAACGAGCTGTTCGTTCTGCTCAATGCCACGATCACCATCGGGCCGGCCACGTTGTCCCTGGCAAATATTGCTGTGAAGTGAGAGGCGCTCACGATTACGGTAAAGTGGTTCGAGAGACTCTTCGAGCAACGGCCGGTCGAACTGTTCCCCGTATCTGACCACTACCAACATCTCGTTTAATGACCTTCGGCGCTACATGCACTAGCTTGGATAGCGGCCCTACTACCATTGCCGTAAGTGCCGCCGCACATATTCGGTGCCGTTCTGAGCGGCGGAATCTCGGAAGGTCGATCTCCGAATCCGACCGATCCCCTACTGTGCGCTCATGCGGATCAGTTGTTCGGCGTGCTTCAACGCTTCCTGAGTCAGTGTGTGGCCGGAAAGCATGCGGCCGATTTCCCGCGTGCGTGCGCCGGCGTCCAATTCCTCGATGGCCGCCGCCGTGCGGCCGTTCAATTCCTGCTTCTCCACCAGGTAGTGATGGTCGGCAAACGAGGCGATCTGCGGCAGATGCGTGACACAGAGCACCTGGCTCGCGGCGGCCAGCTTCTTCAGCCGGCGGCCGATTCCCTCGGCGGCGCTGCCGCCCACCCCGCTATCCACCTCGTCGAAGACCAGCGTGCGCGGCGCGGCCAGCCCCCTGGGCGCCGCCAGACACGTTTTCAGGGCCAGTGCCAGCCGTGAAATCTCGCCGCCGGAGGCCACTTTTTCCAGGGGCCGCGGCGTCTCTCCCAGGTTGGGCGACACCAGGAAATCGATGCGGTCCGTTCCTGCCGCGGACCACGCCGCCGGCTGAATCTCCACGCGAAATACGGTGCGCTCCATGCCAAGCTGCGCCAGCTCGGCCTCGACGCTCTTTTCCAGCTTGCGCGCCGCCGCCTGCCGCCGGCCGGTGAGTTCCCCGGCCAGCTTCTCGAACTCGGCCGCCAGGCGCTTCTGCTCCGCGCGCAGGCTTTCCATGCGCTCGCCGGCATGCTCCACGGCGGCGATCTGGCCGCGCACTTCCTCGAGAAAGGCCAGAATCTCGGCGCTGGACGCCCCGTACTTGCGCTTCAGCTTGTCGATGGCCGCGAGGCGCGTCTCCACTTCATCCAAACGGCCCGGATTGGCCTCCAGGCGCGAAAGATAATCGCGCAGCCCGTAGGCCAGCTCCTGCAAGCTGAGATCGGCCGTTTGCAGGTGCTCGCGAAGCCCGGCCAGCGAGCTGTCGATCCGGCACAGCTCCTCGACGCGCTTGGCGGCCAGGCGCGCCTGGGTGAGCGCCGATTGCGGCCCATCGTAGATGGCCGCATATGCCGCCGTGGCGGCTTCCTCGATCCGCTGCACGTTTTGCAGCACGCGGCGCTCGTTCTCCAGGGCGATCTCTTCGCCGGCTTTCAGACTGGCGGTTTCGATCTCCTTGCGTTGAAACGACCACAGATCCGCGAGGCGCAGCTTTTCCTGCTCGGAGCGCTCCAGCTCCTCCAGCTCGGCCGCCGCCGCGCGCCAGGCGCGATAGGCCCCCGCGGCCTTTTCCAGCAATTCGCGGTGACCGCCGAAGGTGTCCAGCATTTCGCGTTGCGCCTCGGCCGAAAACAGAAGCTGCTGATCGTGTTGTCCGTGAATGTCGGCCAGGAACGGCGCCAGCTCCTTCAGCAGGGCCGCCGAAACCGGGCGGCTGTTCACAAAAGCGCGCGACTTGCCGCCCGCCAGAATCTCGCGCTCGATGAGCAGCTCGCCCTCTTCGATTTCCAGTCCCGCCGGCTCCAGAGCCTGCCGGAGCACCGGGTTCTCGCGGACGTCGAAGATGCCCGCCACGCGGGCGCGCGCCTCCCCCGTGCGGACGGCCTCGGCCGAGGCGCGCGCGCCCAGCAGCAGCCCCAGCGCATCCACCACAATGGACTTGCCGCTGCCCGTCTCGCCGGTGAGCAGATTCAGCCCTTCGTGGAAGTGGACGCGCAGCCGCTCCACCACCGCGTAATTCTCGACCACCAGCTCCAGCAGCATGGTTGAGCACGATTATAGCGGGCCTCTCGCGAAGTGGGGGGAACCGGCGGAACCCGTGAGAGGTTCTCCTCACCGCGGAGGCGCGGAGGCACGGAGGAAGCGCGGAGAAAGGCAAAAGGGAATTGTGCTCTCCGCGCTTCCTCCGGGCCCTCCGCGTCTCCGCGGTGAGTATGTTCCTGCCGCCCGGAGGCAGAGCCTCGCCAGATTACTCCAACTCATCCCCTTGCACAGGAGGTTTGTCTCGACCAGCGCGTTTCAGTATCCGTTTCGCCTTGGCGACGTTGCTTCGTTCGGCGCGCTCACGAAAGGCGCGCTCACGAAAGTAGTCCTCCGTCCTGAGGGCGGAGAGCTTTTCGGCAACCGCGACATTAATGAACTGATTGAGCGCGACGCCTTCCGCCTCCGAGACCCGGCGTGCCTCGTCGAGCAGCGAAGTCTGCAGCCGCAATGCTACGTTATTTCTTCTCATCCCGTCGTTTTACCTGCTTCCATGCTTCGCGCGGCGGGACCACGCGGACGCCGAAATCGCGAGCCGTCGGCGCGAGGTGGCGGATATTGAAGGTGACCAGCCGATCGGCCCTGCCGTTGACCGCCGTCTCCAGCACCATCTCGTCGGCGGGGTCTTTCAGCATCGGGCGCCAAAAGAACCCGAGGCGTACGGGAATAACGGCCTTCGCCAGAGCATCCAGGATTTCATTCGCCTGCATCGAGCCGAGACCAATCGCCTCCAGTTGTTCCGGCCGCGTCAGCACCGCTTCGTACTCGATCGTCAGTGGTACCGAAGCGAGCACGTCGATCGCACCGTCCAGAGCACCGAGGAGAAGTTGCCTGGAGGCGCCACGATCGCTGCCGATCGCGGCGACGACCACGTCCGTGTCGAGAACCACCCGCACATCGGTCCTCGCAACGCGATATCACTTGCAATAGCCGTCCATGGCAGGCGGGGCGGGTACGGGTGCTTAAACGAATTCGGGAAAAACCGGTACCCCGGACCGCTCCCTGACGGTCGCGGCTCTGTAACTTACTGGAATCACGCGGGCACGCGCGTCAGAGCCGCGACCGTCAGGG
>JBKQPR010000085.1:0-127256 GCA_052144935.1 Bryobacteraceae bacterium | reverse complement strand
CCCCTATCGCGGCAAGATGACCGCCGCGCAGTTGTCGATGCTGGAAAAGCAATACCTGGAGCGGAATGTGCTGGAGAAGGCCGGGCTGCCACGGTTGAGCTTGTTTTATATGCGGTGAACGGTGTGGGCCCGTCCACCGTCCCGCCAAGGCTGGCCACCGGCCATGCCGGCGCTTCGCGCCGATGGCAGGCGACACAATACGATCGCCTGCCCCACGGAAAATCGTCGCGGCGCGCGAAGAGTCGAGGCTCATGTAATGCGGGGCAGCCTCGAAATGGCCACTCTCTAGTTTTGAGCTTCGCTCGCGGGCAGCCGAATCGGCCGCCCCACCGGTCACCCCCGGCTGCCTTGCTTTTCGCCCCCCGCGCCGCACTTGCACTTGGCCTGGCAGGCGCGGCAATAAATTCTCCCGCAGCTTTCGCACGGCGCCAGGCAGGCTTTGCACAGGAAGTGGACCTTGTCGTCGCACAGAAAAACCGGGTACGCCCGCGTGTAACAACCCTCGCACCAGGGAGATTCCAGCGCGGCCAGCACGGGATTCCAATGAAATCTGGCCACCCGCTCGGCTTTCTTGCGGATGACCCGCGCTTGAATCTCGCGCACCGGGAGGGTTACCGCCAGCACGTCGCCTGGCTCGATCCGGATCTTCAGCGAATACCGGCGCGCCAGGTCGTCCAGCTTGGCCGCGCGGTCCAGTTCGGTGGCCGCCGCGCGGCTGCGCTCCTTTTCGGCCGCCTGCGGATCGCCGCTGTGGCGGGCGACGCGCTTCTGAATCTGACGCTGCAGATCGCGGTAATACGTGTCGATGCGGTCGCTATCGCGCGCCAGGCGGCGGTTGGCGTTCTGTTCCACGGCGGCCGCCGCGAGGCGCACTTCCGGCCGCACCCGCGCCAGCGCCACGGCAAACAGTTGGGCCACCTCCTCGCGCGGAACGGCGGCAGCCGGATCTTCCTGCAGATCTTCGCTAATCGTACTCAGCAGCAGCTCCGGCCGGTGCACCACCGAGCGGGCAGTGGCGTTCAGGCAGGTGGTCCACAGCCCCAGGCTGGTCTCGTCCGATTCGATGGCGTATTGGAAGCTGAAGAAATAGTAGCGGGCGGTGGACGGGCCATCCTCCGGCAGGCGGTAGATGCCGTTTTGGATCACCAGCTCGCGGTCCAGCACCGCGGCGGCGTCGATGGGACGCGGCGGCTTCTGAAGCCGCAACCGCGCGGCGCTCACGCGGGCCTCGGGCGGCAACAGGCGGCCGAACCGTTCCAGCCAATCGCTTTCGTCGTCCGATCCCGCGCCGGCCCCGAAGCGCAGCGACAGCCAATCGCTGGCGCCCAGCGCGGCGGCCAGATCGGGCGGGAGCATGGCGCGCAGCGCGCCGGCCTCTTCGGCCTCCACCAGCGCGCCCCGGCTCAGCAGCAGATCCTTGGCCCAGTCAAGAATTCCCGGCATCGGCTATACCTCGAAATCGTGCGCGAACAGCGACTCGTCCAGCTCCTGCACTTGCAGGTGCTGCTTCTTGGCGTCCAAAAGCCGCCGCGCCAGCTCTTCGAAGCCCTGCTCCACCTGGCCGGATTCCTGGCCGGAGATCCACAGGTCCATCACGATCTCGGCAAAGTCCCGCGAGTCGTCCAGCGCTCCCAGGATGGCGTCCATCTCTCCCACCACCAGCTCGAACATGTTGATCTTGTCGTGCAGCACGCGCAAGAGCTGCTCTTCCACCGTGCCTTCCTGGCAGAAATTGAAGACGAACACGTCGTGGGTCTGGCCGATGCGGTGCACGCGGCCCACGCGCTGCTCGATGCGCATGGGGTTCCACGGCAGATCGAAGTTGATCACGGTGTCGGCGAATTGCAGATTGCGCCCTTCGCCGCCGGCTCCGGTGGAAAGCAGCACGCGGCTCTGATCGCGGAACCGGGCGATAGCGGCGTCCTTATCCGCGCGCGAGAGATCGCCGCTGAAGAGCGAGTACGAAATGCCGTGCAGGTCGCAAACCCGGCTCAGATAATCCAGCGTGGGGATGAATTCGGTGAAGACCACCGCCTTGCCGGCATGCGCCGCCAGCATGCGGCCCAACTGGATCGCCTTGCCGCTCTCGCCCAAGCCCGATACCAATTCGAGGATGGCTTCCAACTCGTGCCGGTCGCTGGCTCGCACCCAGGTTTCCTCGCGCAGGGCGCGCGCCACCGAATGGCGCAGGGCCATGGGACTGCTGCCGGCCTGCCGCTGCATCACGTCGAGCACCATCGCCGGCGCGTGATGGGTGTGCGCCTGCTTGTAACGTCCGCCGACGAACCCCGACACCAGCTTGTAGACCTGGGCCTCGGCTTCCGATGGCGGCACACTCACGGTAGCCGCAATGCGGCGCGGAAGCTGCACGTCGGCGGCGGCGCGGGTATTGCGGATCATGACGTCGCCCAGCATGGCGCGCAGTTGGTCGGCATTCTTGGGCGCTTTCGGTTTGGCCGCGGTCATGTAAGTCTTGCGGAAGTCGGCTTCGGTGGCCAAGAGGCCGGGCTTCAGCAGGGTGATCAGGTTATACAGCTCGATCAGGTTGTTCTCCACCGGCGTGGCGGTCAGCATCAGGATGAACTTCTTTTGCAGCGAATCCACCAGCCGCCAGTTGGCGCTGGTGCGGTTTTTCAGACAGTGCGCTTCGTCCACGATCACCATGTCCCAGGAGGCCGCCGCGATGGCGCCGGCGTGCGGATCCAACCGCCCCATGGCGATGGAGGCCACCACCAGCGCTTCGTCCTTCCAGAACTGCGCCGCATTGCGCCGGAACTCGGGAGTGTCGGGAGAGACCGGGACCAGGCCGAACTTTTCAATCAGCTCGCCCTTCCACTGCGACACCAGCGAGGGCGGCGTCAGCACCAGAGCCTTGCGCACCAGACCGCGCATCCAATACTCTTTCAGCACCATGCAGGCTTCGATGGTCTTGCCCAGCCCTACCTCGTCGGCCAGGAGCGCCCGTCCCTTGAAATGGCGCAGCACCTTGCGCACGGTCTCCTGCTGGTAAATGTAAGCGTCCACGCCCTGGAGCGAAGGCAGGCAGAGCAGGTCCTCGAAGTTCTGTTCCAGGCGCAGCGCGATCCAGCGGCGCCGCAGAAAATAATCCGCCACCGTGGCGCCGCTTTGGAAACGCGGCGTGGCGGCAGGGAGAAACTTCAGGTTGACGCGCGGTGGCTCGGGGATCTCGGCTGGTTTCGGCGCAGGCGGCGCGGATGCAGGCCCGGGCGAAGGTGGTTTGGCCGTGGCCGAAGCGGGATGAGCCGCAGGTGTTGGGGCGGATTTGGGCGCGGCCGCAGACGGATTAGCCGCGGGTGGCGCATCTGCCTTAGCCGCGGGCGAAGCGGTTTTGGCCGGGGGCACGGGTGCCCCGGGCGGGACAACAGGTACACGGGCGGGCCGGTCCGCGTACTTGTCTGCCAGTGCCCGTGCGTGAGCCGACGCGCGGAATGTCTCGGCTGAAAGCCGCAGACCCTTCAACTTCGGGTCGCGGGAGGACTGTGTCTCGTCCAGAAACTCAGCCATGGACTTGGCGGCGTTGGCCCACTGGTCCAGGTCGCGATACAAAACCGCGATGTTGTATAGCGCAAGTGGCTCGCCGGTCAGTTTCCGCACCCGCTGAAAGTAGCCGAGCGCTTCCGCGTGATGGCCCGCCTTGACATGGATCTCAGCCAGCAGTTTGAGCGCATTTACGTGATTCGGATCGAGGAGCAGGGCCTTCTGCAGAAGGCGCCCGGCAGCGGGCACGTCGCCCCAATTGTGCGCACGGGCCGCATCGAGATACAGAAGTTTGGCCTCGCGCAGATCTTGTTCCTTCTGCGCCTCGGCCCGTCTCTGTTTGAGCACCTGCTTGCGGTGCTCTTCCCGGCTGGACATCGCGCTACTCCGGCCGCCTCTCCATGGGGAAGCGGAATACTGGCACCGGCGGCCTCACGCCCAAGCCGCATTCCGCGTGCACGGCCTGCACGGCTTTCTCCAGACCATTGCGGCGCACCACCACCGCGATAGTCAGTTCGCTGGACCCCTGGGCGATGGCGATGATGTTCACTTGCACGCGCGAGATCGCGGTGAAGATGCGCGCCGCCAGGCCCGGTTTGCCCTGCATTCCCTCGCCCACTGCCGCCAGCAGACCCACGTCGCTATCCACGTGGATGGGATGCACATAGCCGTGCGCCAGCTCCAGGGCCAGGGCCGATTCCAGGGCTTGCACGCTCTTTTCCAGCTCTTCTTCGCGCACCAGGAAACAGAAATTCTGGCGATAGCTGGAGCTGGAAAACACCAGCACCTCGACATTCGCCCGCGCCAGCGCGTCGAGCGATCGCGCCATCACCTGCACCCCGTTCACCTCGGCCGAGGCCGGCTCTAAGGACAGCAGGGCTACCTTGGCCGTGGAAGTGACCGCGCGCGTGCCCACGGCATCCGCATCGGCGAGCGCGGGCACGATCTTGGTGCCGGGCTTCTCGGGCGCGAAGCTGTTCTTGCTCCACACCGGGATGCGCTTTTCCACCAGGGGCGCCAGCGTGCGGGGATGCAGCACCTTGGCGCCCGCGTAGGCCAGCTCGGCCGCCTCCGCGTAGGTCACTTCTTCCAGCACCTGGGCGTCCGGAACCAGCCGCGGGTCGGCGCTCATGATGCCGTCCACGTCGGTCCAGATCCACAGCTCGGCGGCGTCCAGCGCGGCCGCCAGGATGGAGGCCGAAAAATCCGACCCGCCGCGGCCCAGGGTGGTGGGCCGCCCGTCGGCGGTAGCGCCGTTGAAGCCCGTCACCACCGGCAGGATCCCCTGCTCGATCAGGGGCGCCAGCACTTGCGCGGCCTTGACGCGGGTCGGCTCCATCAGAGGCGACGCGTTGCCGAACATGGCGTCGGTCACCACCACGGTGGCGGCGTTCACGGCCGCCGCCGGGGTGCCCGAGGCGCTCAGGTAGTCGGCTATCAACAGCGCCGATAGCCGCTCGCCCATCGCCACCGCTTCGTCCACCGAGCGCGGCGGCCTTTCGTTGAGCATGGCCATGCCGTTGACGATGCGCTCGAATTCGCCGAGGATCTCGTGCATCTGCGCCAGTACCGCCGCCTGGCGCGTCTCCGGCAGCAGTTGCCGGCAGGCGTCGGCGTGCCGCGACCGCAGCGCCGCCAGGTTGGCCTCCATGCCCGCGCGGTCGCCGCCTTCGGCGTGCCGCATGGTATCCAGCAGCAGGTCGGTGACCTTCGACATGGCCGATACGACGATCGCCACGGGCCGGTGGGCGGCCTCCCGGGCAGCGAGCTCGGCCGCTACGCGCATGCGTTCGGCCGAACCTACGCTCGAGCCGCCGAATTTCATGATCAGGAGATTCTTCAACTGAAGTCCTTTCCGTTGGTAATGCGGGACCGCACCAGCTTCATGACGGCCTCCTCCACCTCGTCGATGGCGAGCCCCGTGGAATCCACGTAGATGGCATCCGGCGCCTGAGCCAGCGGCGCGTCCGCGCGGGTGCTGTCCCGCCGATCGCGCTCCTTCATCTCGGCCGCCAGCGAGATGTCGGCGATCTCCTCGCCTTTGGCGCGAAGCTCCAGCGCGCGCCGCCGCACCCGTTCCTGGGGGTCGGCGTCCAGGTAGATCTTCACGTCGGCCTGCGGAAAGACCACCGTGCCGATGTCGCGGCCTTCCATCACCACGCTGGCGCGTTCTCCCATGGCGCGCTGCTTGGCCACCATGGCGCGGCGCACGCCTGGAATCACCGCGACTTTGGAAGCGCCGCTGGAGACTTCGGGCCGGCGGATCGCCTCGGTCACGTCCGTGCCGTTCAGCAGGATGCGGCCCGGCGCCAACTCGATTTCCGCGGCTGCGGCAAGCTGTTCCATGCGGTGCATGTCGGAGAAGTCCACCTGCCGCTCCAGGCCCCACAAGGCCACCGCGCGGTACATGGCGCCGGTGTCGATGTAGGTGAATCCCAGCCGCGCGGCGAGACGCCGCGCGATGGTGCTCTTGCCGGCGCCGGCGGGACCGTCAATCGCTACCACTACGCGTCTTGTCGCGAGGTTTGCCAATATGACAGGATAACTCGGGTGTGGCGGTGTTTTTCACCACGGAGACACGGAGAGCGCGGAGGAAGCGCGGAGAAGAAACCGGAAGAATTAGTCTTCTCCACGGTTTTTCTCCGTGTTCTCCGTGTCTCCGTGGTGAAAAACACCGCCGCCTACTGCTTGATGACGCCGGTGGTCCCCGTCGAACCGCTGCTGCCGTTCGCGCCGGCGCTGCCGGTGCTTGAACTTGAGCTGGTGCCGTTCTGCTGGGCGACAATGTCGTTAACTGAAGTGCCCATGTTGCCCTGCGGCATGCTGCCGATCTGGCTGGCCGGCGTGCCGTTGGCGCCCGCGTTCGCCAACGGATTGGGCGGCGGCCTCCACTTGGCCGGATCGAAGATGAACTCCCACTCCTTGTAATTGGTGTGGTCGCTGTAGACCATGATGCCTTCCGCATCCGCCTTGCTGGCCACGCCCGCGATGCCGCCGCCGATGACCAGGCCGCCGGCGGGACTGCCGATGCTTGCGCCTGGCATCCCGCCCGGCCGCGGCGATCCCAGAATCTGCTGGATCATGTTCTGCGCCGAATTCGTCCCCTGCCCATTGGTTCCGGGAGCGTTGGTTCCCGGTTGCGGGAACCCCGGAGGCATCCCATTGGCACCCGGCGTAGTCGGATAGGGAGAGGGCGAGACACCGCCGGTTTGCGAATTCACCGGCGCTCCCGGCACTCCGGGGATTCCCGGCACTCCGGGGAAACCTGGCATTCCCGGCGGGGCGGTAGGACCGGGTTGAGGACCCGTTGGATTGGGGGCGCCAACTGGGCCCGGCGTCGAGCCATCCGGCGGCGTCGAGCCGTCCGGCGGCGGAGCCGCAGCGTTCCCGTTGCTGGCGGTGGTGCCGCTGGAGGGGTCCATCGGCACCATCGTGCCACCGCCGGCGCCGCCATCGCTGACCCGCCGCCGTCCCAGGTTAGGGCCGGCCGGCGCCCCAGTGCCCGAACCGGTGTTGTCGAACATCGCCGACATACCCACGTACTGGCCCGCCGTGCTATCGGCCGGCTTTTGGTCGCCCTGCTTGGGCTTGGTGTTCACCGAATCCGTCAAGATTCCATTGTTGACATGGATGAACCGCCATTCGTCCTTCCCGGTCATGGGGTCGATGAAGCGCCGCCGCAGGAAACGCCGGTTATTGAAGCTCTCCAAATCCTCGATTTTCGAGGGCCAGCGATTATTGGTCTTGAAAAACACCAGGATCGCCCGCTTGTACTCTTCGCCGCGGGCGATCAGCAACTGCTCCTTTTGGCGCTGCGATTCCACCGCCACGCGGGGCATCTCCATGTATAGGTTGATGGCGATGATCGCCGCCATCAGAAAGACCAGCAGCAGCGCAAATCCCGAATCTTTGCGGGCGCGTTTCATTTCAGACCTTCGCTTCCTGAGCCAAGGGAATGGTCGCCTCGCGCTTGGACTCGATGTCTTGCATCACCACTGAAGCGTTCCCGATCCTCACCAGCCGGTAACGCCGCTTCAAGGTATCGCCTTCGCTGCCCAGCAGAATCTCTTCGCCATCCAGGAAGCAGGCAGTCTTCTTGCCTCCCTGGGTGTAGGCCACAATGCCATAGTACTTCAGGTTAATCTGCAGCGGAGGTTCGCCCGGAGGCCCCGGGGGTCCCGCAGGCCCCGGCACGCCCCTGCCTCCCGGCCCCAGAGCCACGCTCGGCTCCTTCCCCTGCGGCCCCTCCGCCAGTTTGACCGGCGGCGGGGGCGTCCCGAAGGCGAACAGGTTGCGCTTGCCGCCGGCTGCGTCCACTCCCTGCACTTTGGCCAGCAGATCCCACCGCATGGTGGGATCGATGGTGGCGGGGTCGGGCCGTAGCTCCGGCCGGTTGTTGAGGTATACCGGGTGAAACTCGTCGCTGCGTCCGCGGGTGACCGCCTTGGGACGCGCGGCGCTCTTCGGCACCGCGCCCACCATGGCAATCGGCCCATCCGCCGCCTTCCCGGCGGTAACCGGGCGATCGGGGGTGCCCCCCGGGCCCGGCGCCGAAGGACCCGAAAACAGGTTGGTGTACACCATGTACAAAGCCAACGCCCCCAGCACGGCCAGGACTTTGATCTTCCATCGATCCCACCATGTTCTGTCTTTGGTTCCGGTGGTCATTCGGCGCCTCCGGAAGCGTCCTTGATGAACGCGTCGATCTTCAAGGTCACATTCAGGGTCTGATCGGGCTGCGCTCTGGGTCCCTGCTGTTGCTGTTGCGGCGCGGAGGCCTGCATGTATTCGATGATCAGGAAGCGCGGCGATTTGTCCAGCAGGTTCACGAACTTGGCCAGGTTCGCGTAGCTGCCCTCCAGACCCACCTGCGTGGAAAGCATGTGCAGCGAATCGCTGCCCTCGATTTCTTCCTGGCTGAAGGAGTCCTGCCGCATATTGATGCCGGATGCCTGGGCCGACTTGAACACTTCTTCCAGCATCTCCGCGGCCATCTTCTGCGAATCCATGAAGTACTTGCTCATGAACTCGTCGCCTTCGGTGCGCGCTGTTTGCACCTTGGCCACCAGTTGCTTGCCGGCCTTCAAACGGGCCTGCAATTGCGCCAACCGCGCGGTCAAGGACTGCTGCTGGCGGCGCAGATCGTCCGCCCCGCCGCCAAACGGGTGGAATGCCATCACCGCCGCCGCCAGGTTGGCCGCCAGCAACGCGCCGGCGATCGCCCGCATCACCAGGCGCGGGTCCTTCACCGAAAGAGCGGGCACCGAAAAGCCGGACACCGGAATTCCGGGCAACTTAAAGTTTTTGGGCATAATCCACACTGATCCGATAGCGATACAGCGGTTCCGACTGGCTGGGCGACTGCAGGGTCTTCGGGTCCGGATTGGAGAAGATTCTGGATGCTCCCAGCAACCTCGACAACTCGATCAACGGCATGGGCGATTCCGATCCCAACAGCATATCCAGCGAAACCACCTGCCCGTTCACCGACGGCCGGATCTGGATGATCTTCACGTTGTACGGCAGGGTCTCTTCCAGGTCGGCGAAAATGCGCGTCCAACTGATGCCCTTGCGCAGCAGCAGCGCATTGAGAAAGAGGCTGCGCTCCAGCACCTCGGCGTTTTCCGGCTGGCGCAGCACCGCATCCACCTTGGACTGCTCCGTTTGCAGGGCCTGGACCTGGCGGTTCAGCCGGTTCAGTTCGCCGCGCAGGTCGGCGTATTGGGCGCGGTCCGCCATGGCCAGTGAAATCAGCACGCCCAGCGTGGCCAGCAGGGCCGCGCACACGCCCAGCGAGCCCACCAACAGGGCCCGGTCCTTGCGGAACGGCCGGCTCGCGAGATTGACGGGAATCTTCATCTCAATTGTTCCTGGCGATGGACCGCAAATACCCCAGCAGCCCCGCGTTACTCTCCGCCGGCGCGCCCAAAGGCGACCGCACCGGCTCCACTTCCACTCCCATCTCCTCCTGGAAACGCCGCCGGGCCTCCTCGGTGCGCTCGCCGAAACCGCACAGGATCAGCCTCTCCGCGCGCCCGCCCAGGTTATCCTCCACGTAGACAAAGGTGGGCAGCAGAACCGCCGCCACATCGTCCAGATCGGGCGAGGGCAGTTCCAGGCAGCGCGCCAGCTTGAGCTTGGCTTTCTCGCGCACCAGCAGGCTGAGCACGTTGCCGGAAAGCTTGGCCATCACGTTGATCCCGCTATCGGGAGCCAGATCCAGCGCCGCCAGCGACGACACCGTCACCAGCCCAGGGTTCAATCCCACCGCGCGGAAGGGCGCTTCGTAGGGCGAGAGGATTTCGAGCGGCGTGGTGGCCACTACGACATCCACGTGTTTCTGGGCGCCGGGTTGCGCAAAGTAACTGAGCGCCGCAGTTTCCACGTCGAACGGCACGCTGCGTTTCAGCCGGAAGCGCACCAGCGCGGCCTGCTCCTTGGGGTCCGTCGGGAAGCTGTCGAAATCCAGCACCGCCAGCCGGGCGCAGTAATCCGGCAGGATGAGGGCGATGTCCTTCCGTTTGCGCGCTCCCTGCGCCGCCGTCAAGGCCCGCACCGCCTCGAGGAACCCCGCCGGATCGAGCACATTCTCCTGAAACGGCGAGACCGCGATGGCCCCGGCCTTCAAAGGCTGGAACTCGATCTCCGTCCGCGCCGCGATGCGCGCCGCCGCAATCCCCCCGTGCGAGATTTCGAAGGCCATCCCCGGCGGCGGGTCCCGGAGGATCGCCTTGAAGCTGTCTAGGAACACCGGGCGATCTCCTGTGGGGCTCCGTATTCACCTCGGGCCCTGTATTCACCGCCGAGACGCGGAGAGCGCAGAGGAAGCGCGGAGAAAACCTCTTTTCTTGTTTGGTTTTCTCCGCGTAGTCTCTGCGCTCTCCGCGTCTCCGCGGTGAATACAGGGCCCCGGTTTACTCTCACTCTCTCACCCTTCAATGAACGTCACCTTGTTGATCTCGCGCAGGGTGGTAATCCCCGCGCGCATTTTCTCGACGGCCGATTCGCGCAGGAAGGTCATGCCGTCTTCCTTGGCCGCGCGCTTGATCTCGGAGGTCGGCCGCTTGTTCAGAATCATCTCGCGAATCCGGTCCGTCAGGTCCAGCAGCTCGTGGATGGCCGAGCGGCCGCGGAAGCCCGTCCCGCCGCACTCGAAGCATCCCGCGCCCTCGTACAACGGAATGTCGCGCCACTCGTTGGGATCGAGGCCGCTCTCGATCAGCATCGAGTCCGGATACTTCACCTGCCGCTTGCAGTGCTCGCAGATCACGCGCACCAGACGCTGCGCCAGGATGCAGTTCAAGGCCGACACGAAGTTGTAGGCCTCCACGCCCATGTTCAGGAAGCGGCCCAGCACGTCGAGCACGTTGTTGGCGTGTACCGTGGTGAACACCAGGTGGCCGGTGAGCGCCGAGTTGATGGCGATCTGGGCGGTCTCCTGGTCGCGGATTTCACCCACCATAATCTTGTCCGGGTCGTGACGCAGGATCGACCGCAGCCCGCGCGCGAAGGTGAGACCCTTCTTCTCGTTCACGGGAATCTGGGTGATCCCTTTCACCTGGTATTCCACGGGGTCTTCGATGGTGATGATCTTGTCTTCGTCGTTCTTGATCTCGCTCAGCGCCGCGTACAGCGTGGTGGTCTTGCCCGAGCCGGTCGGCCCGGTCACCAGCACCATCCCGTAGGGCTCCATGATGTAGCGCCGGAATTTCACCAGGTCGGCCTCCGCGAAGCCCACCACGTCCAGCGTCAGCTTGGCGAACTTCTCGCTCATGGACTCCTTGTCCAGCACGCGGAGCACGGCGTCTTCGCCATGAATGGTGGGCATGATGGACACGCGGAAATCGATCAGCCGACCCTTGTAGCGCACGCGGAAGCGTCCGTCCTGCGGCACGCGCTTTTCGGCGATATCCAATTCGCTCATGACCTTGATGCGCGAAAGGATGGTGGACTGCCAGTCCTTGGCGATGGGCGGCATGGCGTAGTGCAACACGCCGTCGATGCGGTACTTGATGGCCACTTCCTGGTCGCGGGATTCGATGTGAATATCGCTGGCCCGCCGCTCCAGGGCGTTGAAGATGGTGGTATCCACCAGCTTGATGACCGGCGCGATATCGGTGTCGCCGGCGGTCAGCTTATCGATCGAGAGGGTCTCGTCGGAATCGCCCTCTTCGGCCACCACGTCCAGCGCGAAACCCTCGGTGACCTCCTCCAGCACGCGCTGCGACTGTTCGGTCTTCTTGAGCAGCTCGGCGATCTGCGAGAGGGTGGCTACCTTGACCCGCAGCTTCTTATTGAGCAGCAGGCCCAGCTCGTCGATCAGGCCGAGATTGCGGGGATCGGCCAGGGCGATATCCAGCGACCCGTTGCGCGCCTGCATGGGGACGAAGTTGTAGCGGAACATGAGGTCCACGGGGATCGACCGGAACAGGTCATGGTCGATGGCGGCCTCCCGCAAGTCCACGTATTCGCAGCGGTAGCGGGCCGCGATGGCCTGAGCCTGGTCCTTCTCGGCCGCCCCATCGGGGAGGCGTAATTTATCGGTCGTCGCCATACTCTAAAGTGCCGCCAGGTTATTCACCGCGGAGACGCGGAGAACGCGGAGGAAGCGCAGAGAAAACCCAATGAATTCCTCTCTTTGTCTTCTCCGCGCTTCCTCTGCGATCTCGGCGTCTCCGCGGTGAATCATAAGCCTCTCCCCTAATGAATCGTGTCCGCTAATGAGAATATCGGCAGATACAACGAAATCAACACGAACGCCACAAACGACCCCATTATGATCATGATCGCCGGCTCCACCAGCGAGAGCGTCGCGGTCATGCGGGTGTTCACGTCCTCCTCGAAAAACTCGGCCACGCTGTTGAGCATGGCCGGCAGCGCGCCGGTCGATTCGCCCACTTCGATCATGTCCGTGGCCAGCCCCGGGAACATCCCCGAAGCCTTCAGCGATCCCGAGAGCGGCTGCCCTTCCCGCACGCTCTTTCCGGCCCCTTCCACCGCCCGCCGGAGCACCGGCGTATTCAACGAATCGGCCGCTGTTTCCATGGCCTGCACCAGCGGGATGCCGCCCGTGAGCAGCGTCCCCAAAATCCGCGAAAGTTGCGCCACCTGGTATTTCAGCCAGATCTCGCCGACAATCGGCATCTTCATTTTCATCCGGTCGATTGTTTCCCGCGCCGCCGTCCGCCGGGCCCACCAGCGGAACAGGAAGATAGCCGCCACCAGCCCGCCGGCCCACACCAGAATGTAGCTGCGGGCGGTGGTCCCGATGGCGATCAGCGCCACGGTCATGGCCGGCAGCTTGGCGTCCATGCTGGTGTACAGCGTGGCGAAGGTCGGCACCACGTAGGTCACCAGGAACACCATCAGCAGCGACACCAGCACGATCAGCACGCAGGGGTACATCAGCGACACCATGACCTTCTTGCGCACCGCCAGCGCGATCTTCTGGTAACCGATGTACCGCTCCATGACCTCCGTCAGGCTGCCGCTTTTTTCGCCGGCCATCACCGAGGTCACGTACATCTTGGGGAAAAGTCCCTGCAGGCGGAAGGCTTCGGAGAGCAGCGTGCCGCCGCGCACCTCGTCGCGCACAGCCTTAATGTGCGGCTCCAGCTTGGGATCGGTGAGCCGTTCGGCCAGCAAATCCAGCCCCTTCAGAATCGGCAACCCGGCGCGGATCAGGGTGACGAACTGCTGGTTGAAAATCAGGAATTTTTCCAGATCCAGCTTTTTCTTCCGCCCGAACAGGCCGCCTCGAAGGGCCTCGCCGGCCGAGCGCGGTTTGATCGAGTAGATCAGGAAACCCTGCTGGGTGTACTTTTCCCGCAGCTCCTTCTCGGACCCCGCCGAGGTCACCTGCTGGTGGATCTGCCCCCGCCCGTCGGCGTATTTCAGTACGTAATCGGCCATAAGCTATTGCTCCTGCCCCGATTCCACCAGTTCGGCGCCCTTGGGCAACTCGAACTGGAAGGCGTTGGGATTCACCGGCGGGTCCATTTTCTCCTGGTCGAAGGCGTAACTCAGCACCGAATGGTCGAAATACGTCACCGTGACGGTTTTGATATGGCTGTCCGGCGCCACCACGAATTCCACCGACGAGTACGGCAGGTCGTCCGACTTCGGTTCCGCCGTAATCCTGAAATCGAGCCCTTCCTGGTGCGACTGTATATTCCGGAACTCCTTTTCGAAGTTCAACTTGCCCAGCAGGAAGGCGAGCGGCACGCGCATATCGTCGCTCTCTTTGAGGGGCATGCGCTCGGCGCGGTTCTCCGCCGGGGTGTACAGCCAGAGGTACTTGCCGTCCGAGACGAAAAGCTTGCCTTTGGGTTGCGAATAGTCCCACCGCATGCGCAGCGGTTTGCGCAGCAGGAGCGCGCCAGACTCCGTACGCTGGGCCCTGCCTGTAGGCGTATATTGCTCAGTGAAAAGGACTTGCAGGGTTTTGGCGTGGTTGTACCGGTTCTCCACGCCGTGCAGTCGATCACTCAGCGGCACATCGGCGGCGAATGCCCACACCGCCAGCACTCCAACGGATAGCCGAAGTACCCTCACGCTTCTTTGACGCAACAGCAGCCCAAAACGTGTAATGGCGATGCAAAAACCGCCCCGTCGCGGGTTGCGGCTACGGATTCACCGCCGAGACACGGAGGACTCAGAGGAAACGCGGAGAGGAATCCGGAGAGTTTCCTCCGCGCTTTCTCTTGCGTCCTCCGCGTCTCGGCGGTGAATCCGTGGCCGCAGCCGCCATGAAAGCGGCCTTACTGTACCGACACCGTGACGCCGTTCTGCGACGACCTGCCGCCTATGGAGACCGACACCGGCATGGCGCCCGTGGGCGTCCCAGGCGGAATTACCACGTTGACCTGCATGACGCCGGCTATGATCGCCGGCGCCTCCCCGGCAAACTGGATGGTTGTCCCCCCGCCATTGATCAGCACCGCCACGGCTAGCAGCGGCGCCGGCGTGTAGGGCGGGGTCGCCAGGGCCTGGGTTACCGACCCGGTGACTCCCGCCGGGCTGGTCTGGCCTTCGCCGGTCACGTACAGCGTCACCACGCTGCCCTTGGCGGCGGGGTTGGAAGGCGAGTTGGGGCTGCCATTCTGGTTCAGGATGGCCCCCGGTCCGGTGCCCGATGAGTTGGCCGTGAACAACCCCGGCGCCGTGGTGGCCACCGTTTCCTCGATCGCGTTGGAGCTCTGCCCGAGGAAGCTCACGTACACCTGGGCCGTCTGGAAGATGCTGACGGCATACGGCACGACCGCCGAAACCTGGGTGCTCGACACGTAAATCAGCGGGCAGGCGATACCGTTCACCAGCACCTGAACGCTGCCGTTGGCGGCGGTGGTGATGGTGGACACCGTGCCGGTCGGGGTCAGGGTGAGGCCCACGGGGGTCGCCGGTCCCAGGGCGGTGCCGAATATGGTAATCAGTTCGCCCGGCGAAATCGCTCCGCTGTTGTAACTGGCAGCGTTGGAGATCTGGGTGATGGTGGGCAGGGGCGCCGTCACCACCAGGCTCACGGTCACGGTGGTGGAACCGGTGGAGGTTCCCGATCCGGTCACAGTGACGGACCCGTTATAGGTCCCCGCCGTCAAACCGGCCGGGTTCACCGCGACGGTCACGGTTGTCGGGGAAGTCCCCGATGTGGGTGAAACCGACAGCCAGTTGCCGCTGCTGGACGCTGAGGCGCTGAAGGTCCCCGTGCCGTTCACGCTGACGGTCTGGCCGCCGGGGGCCGTTCCGCCCGCGGTATAGGCGAAGCTCAGGGTGGTGGGCGAAGCCGTGATCGCCGGCGCGCCGGTTACCGTGAGGGTGACCGGGATGTTGACCACTCCGCCGTTTGTCGCGTTGGTGATCGCGATGTTGCCCTGGTAGGTCCCCGCCGCCAGGCCCGTGGTGTTGATGCTGGCGGTAAAGCTCGATGGCGTGGTTATCTGCGTGGCAGATCCCACGGTTAGGGATAGCCACGAGCCGCCGCTCGAGGTACTGGCGGCCGCCGTGAAAGCGATATAGCCCCCGTTGCTGGCCGTCACGGTAACGGCTTGCCCGGCGGGCGCGGCGCCGCCTGCCGTATAGCTGAAGCTCAGCGAAGTGGGGCTGGCCGTCAGCCCGCTGCCGGTGCTGGTCCCCACCGACAGGGTCACGGGCACATACTGGGTCACCCCGTTGGCGAGGAAGTTGAGCGACCCGGTGTAGGAATTGGCCGCCAGTCCGGCGGTGTTCACCGAAACCGTCAGGTTCTGGGGAAGGGTCAGGACTTGGTTATTAGGCGTCACGATCAACCATCCCGAGCTGCTGGTGGCCGAAACCGTGAAATTCGGGGCGGTCGTAGAACTCACGGTCAGCGTCTGGCTGGCAGCCGTACCTCCAACCGTGGTATTGAACGCCAGAGAACTGGCGCTGAAGGTGAGCGGTCCGCTGGTGGCCGTGCTGCCACTCACGATGATGGCCACCGGCACCACCCACGAGGCGTCCGACGCATTGGTAACCGAGAAGGTGATGGAACCGGTATTCAATCCGTTGGGCAGCCCGCTCGGATTGAGCGTCACCAGGTAAGCTGCCGGTGTGGTCGGACTCGCAGTCTGAAGGGTCGCGGTGATCCAGCCCGCCGATGGGGTAGCGGTCACCGTTTGCGCCGACCCGTCGCTGGCATATACGTAGACGGTGCTGGCCGGGTTAGGAACCCCGGTCCCGGGGGTGTAGGAGCCGTACTGAATCGTCGAGGGGTAGGTGGTGGCCACCATGCTGTTGCTGACCGTCAGCGTGACCGGAACCACCGCGCTACCGCTGTTGGTGGTGGTGACCGTGATATCCGCACTGTAGGTGCTTGCCGCAAGTCCCCCCGCGTTCACCTGAACCGTGACGGGCTGCCCCGCACTCCCGGACGTGGCCACCTGCAGCCACTGCTGGGAGGTCGTGATGCTCGAAACGCTGGCACTCCAGGATCCCGTCGTATTCACCAGAATACTGCTCGAGGTGTTCTGCGTCGACCCGCCGATCTGGTAGGCAAACGCCAGTGAAGTGGGCGCCACCAGCCCGCCGGTTCCGGTACCGGTCGACGATCCCACCATCAGCGTGACCGAAATCTGCGCGGTTCCGGAATAGGCACCGCTATAGGTAAGGTAGACGGTTCCGGAGAACGTGCCTGAGCCGACAACGCCGGGGTTGGCCAAAATCGTCAGGGAATTGCTCACGTTGCTGCCGGTCAACGTGCCGCCATACGAGGTAAGAGACAGCCAGCCGGCGCCAGTGGTCGTGGTCGTGTAGGCAGAGTAGGTGACATTGGAGTAGGCGGTCGTCAAATACACCGTGGACGCCTGCTGGGCGGTAGTGCCCGCGGGAAGGTTGAAGGTCACGCTGGACGGCGAAATCGTCACTACGCCGCTGGATGACCCATTTAGGGTAACGGTCACCGTCGCTTGTGTGCCGGACGGATAGCCAGTCACAGTCACGGTGCCCTGGGTCCCGCTGGAGTACGACCCAACCACCGAGGTGTTCAAGCAGACCGTTAACGGGCTACCGGAGCTTACGTAGGTGCTCGAGATTCCGCAACTGCTCGTACTGCTGCCCACATAAAGCCATGGGGCGCTGGCCGACACAACGGCCGAGTAGTAGCTGTCCGTGGCGGTGGTGGTCACGCTCACCGCCTGCGAAGTGGGTCCGTTGGGGTAGTTCAACGTGAAGGAGTTGGGGCTAACCGAAGTCCCAGTCCCCGAACCCGAGGTATACGTAACCGGGATCGACAGAGCCGCCGCCCCGTTGTTGGGCACGACCTGGATGGTGGCCGAGTAGGTGCCGGTAGGAGTATCCGGAGCCCCGTACACAGAGAAGGAGAAATTGGACCCCGGCAACACCGAAAAAGTGTATGGAGTGCCTGTCGAGAGCGTCAGGTAGGCGGACGTGACGGAGAACGACAGGGTTGCGGTGATCGTCGCCGCGCTGCTATTCGTAAGCTCTACCGGGGAGGAACTCTGCGCGCCGTAGGTCGGGGTGGTCGAAAACGACACCGAGCTCGGGCTCGCCGTGAGCGTCCCGCCCCCGGTGCCGCCGCTGGGAACGAAGTTCACCGTGATCGTCGCGACATCCGAAGCGTTGCTTGTGTCAGTCAGCGTGATGGCGCCTGACGTGGAGGCCCCGCCGGCGATATGGATTAGAATATTCAGGGTCCCACCGGCCTGCGTCCCGGTGGTTTCCGCAGACCCGCTGCTAACTGAGGCGTTGGAGCCGTCATACACCAGGAACCAGCCCCCTTGCCCGTTGCCATAGCTCACGCCGACGGCGTAGGTGATCGCCGCCCCCGTTGAACTGGTGACGGCCACCGAGCTGGCTTGCGATCCGAGCGTGACGGTAGTGGTGCTGGCGCCGTTCACCTGCAGTTGCGCCTGCGCGGGAGCCGCGGCGGCGATCAGCGCGGCAACTAGAAGAAGAGCATGTTTCGGTGTAAATCGAGTTTTAGCGGCGTCCATTTTTTGTCCTCGGCCATGTTCAGAATACAACATCGGCGGCTTCAATAACAGACTCAAAGCTCTGTTTGAGAAAACGGACGCGGCTATTTGTATGTTACCTCTATTTCAGAATCTGGAAAAGGTTGCTGTAGTCGTCGGTCCACAGCCGCACTGTGCGTTTGTGCTCGATTTCCGCGGAATGGCTCCGAAGGTCGTCGTCGAATCCGCTGGCGGGCGAGGTCAGCAGCACCCAGGTGGCCCCGAATACGTCCTGCGAATCGTCGTCCTCGGTATCGACCGTGCGCGCCAGCTTGCCGGTGGCCTTGGCTTCGCCCGCCAGCACCGGCTGCAAGTCCAGGTAGCGGTTCGAAATATGCACCGCCAGGATGCCGTTGGGCCGCAAATGCCGGTAATAAAGGTCCATGGCCTCCTTGGTGAGCAGGTGTACGGGGATGGAATCGCTGGTAAAGGCGTCCACCGCCAGCACGTCGAAATTCTGCGGCTGGTTCCGCTCCAGCTCCCGCTCCAGCGAGAGGCGGGCGTCGCCCATGGCCACATCGTGCAGGGCCTTGCAGTCCGTCAAGAACGTAAATTGCTGGCCCAGGGAAATCCCCTTGACCAGCGGGTTGATCTCGTAATACCTGTAATAATCTCCCAGCCGCCCGTAGGCCGCGATGGTCCCGGTGCCCAGCCCGATCACCCCCACCCGGATGGCCCCGCTCTTCTGCTTGTCGCGAATGGCCAGCCCGACCCCCGTATTGGGACCGTAATAAGTGGTGGGCAGGTCGCGCCGCGCGAAGTTCAGGAACTGCTCCCCGTGGTTGATGGTGCCGTTGGTCAGGGTGCGGGTGGCGTCGAAATCGCTGGCGGGGCCGGAATCCCGCACCCGCAAGGCGCCGTAGAAGTTCCGTACGTTCAGCCGGTAGCCGCTGGTCATCTGGCGGCTCTGGAAGCCCAGGTAGCCGACCAGCAGCAGCAGCAGGGTTTCGGCGGTGAAGGCCAACCACTGGAAACGCACCTTTCCCAGGCGCAGGGCCGTCAGCACCAGCACCGCCTCGATGAACAGCATGATCAGCAGCATGGTGACCTGGAAATCGTCGGGCGCTTCGAATTTCTTGTAAAACCGCTGTACCACCGACGTGCCCACGGCGATCAGGCGGCCGCGCGCGTCGTAGACGAAGTAACCCGCCAGGCCCGCCGCCACCGCCGCCGCCGTCAGGCGCACGGGAGGCAGCAGGCCGCGGTACCAGGCCGCCTCCTCGTCGCCCGACAGCACCAGCAGAGTCAGCAGCCCGCAGAACATCAGGCCCAGTTCGAATTCGTACATGGCGTTAAATACGTGCGGCGCCACCAGCCCCACCAGCACGCCGCCCAGAGCCCCGCCCGCCGAAATCATCAGGTAGAAATGCGTCAGGTAGCGGGGATGCGGTTTCAGCCGCGCCAGCTCTCCGTGGCACACCATGCAGCAGGTGTACAGCCCCATCGAAAACAGCGGCAACAGCACCTTGATGGGCACGGCGCCGCGCGCGTCCACGCTGTCCGCCAACGCCATGCTGACCAGGGCCACCGCCAGAAGCTGCAGGTAGGGATTGCGGCGGTACCAGCCGCTGCCCTCGAAACACAGGATGAACGTGAGCAGGTAGATGCTCAGGGGCAGCACCCACAGGAACGGGATGGCCGCCACATTTTGCGAAAGATGGTTGGTGATGGCCAGCAGCAGCACCGAGGCGCAGGCCGGCAGCGCGATCCATAGGACATATTGCCGCCGTCCCGGGCGATGCCCGGTCTCGTCCGCCGCAACGTCCTCCACCACAGGAGCGTTTCCCGAGCGCAGGGCCGTGAACCCGCACAGCCCGATAAACACGCAGTAAGCCCACGACCACATGGAGGCCTGCAAGCGGGTTCCAAACCACGGCTCGAAAAGCACCGGGTAGCTGATCAGCGCGAACATCGACCCGGCGTTCGAGAGGGCATACAGCCGGTAGGGCATGACGCCCTTGAAGCGCCGCGCATACCACGCCTGCAGGAGCGGTCCGGTGGTGGAAAGCAGGAAATAGGGCAGCCCCACGGTCATGCCCAGCAACAGCAGGATGGCCATGGCCGGCTCCTCGGTGCCCGAAGGCTTCCAGGAGACCTTGGGATAGATCGGCAGCGCCAGGGCGCTCACCAGCAGCAGCGAGCCGTGGACGATCGTCTGCATCCGCGGCTTCACATAGCGCACCAGCGCGTGGGCGTAAAGGTAACCCAACAGGAGCACCAACTGAAAGAAGAGCAGGCAGACCGTCCAGACCGCCGCCGACCCTCCGAACCAGGGCAGAATAATTTTCGCGATCACCGGCTGCACCTGAAAGAGCAGGAAGGCGCTCACCAGAATGGTTAGGGCGTATAGAATCATGACGGGTACCATTTGACCACACTGGCCGCCGGCAGCCAATTCCGTGGGCCGTATACAATAGGGAATGGTGGGGGGCAATATTGCCCGGGCCGGTGGTGGCCGGCCGGAACCTCGGCAGACAAGGAGACGATCGCCATGGCTGACCTTTTCGAAATGTTTTCAGACGATAATACCCGGCGCGTATTTGAGACCATTGCGGACAGAAAGAGGGCCGATTTGAGGGACATCCGAGTGGATCTGAAGCTGCCGGAGGAGACTGCCTCCGAGATCCTCAGCCGTCTCACTGACGGAGGCCTGGTCGAGCGCATAGAGGGGCCACTACCCGATTTCAACACCTATTTCTTGAGCGCCAAGGGCCTCGCAGCCCGCCGCCAGACCAAGGCGCTATTCTCCACCCGCTGAAATTCTCCACCCGCTGAAATCGGCAGGACAGCCGGCGGTGGATCACCCCACCTGTCTGGCTGCGGCGACCGCGGCTTGCGGTGATTTTCGCGCAAACACCAGCGCCACGTAGAACCGGGGATCGGTGCCATATTTGGCGCTGTAATCCTTGCTAACGTCGATCAGTTTCGCGCCGCTGTCCGGAAAGGCTTCGATTACATATGTGTACAGGTCGCGTTCGCTCAGCTTTACCAGTTGCCGGGCAAGCTTGGTAGTGCGGTCGCTGTCACGTTGCGTCTGCCTGGCCAGCACCTCTGCTACCGCGGGTTCGCGTGCCTTGGCGATCCAATCCTCGAACGCCAGCACTCCTTTTTGGAAGATGGTGACATTGGTATTGCTTAGAACCCCTTCGAAAGCAAAAACTCCGAATAGCGCGTAGAACATCGGCGCCAGCCAGGGGCCGCCTGGAATCCGGTCCTTCAATAGTCCGCACGCCAACGCCGCGGCCAGCGAATTGAAGCAGCCGGTCAGGACGACATACAGCAAAGGCGATTTTCCAAAACAAGAGGCCAGGTCGGCCTTCGAGCGGGAGGTCAGTTCCACAAGGCCGGCCAGCACGCTGAAGCCTACCGAAAACAAAACCGCGCGGGGAATCGAATTGTCCGTCGTTGGTGGAGGAGGCCCGGGCAGCAGAATCCCCCACGGGATGCCGGTTCCCAGAGTTTCGGTGGTGTCCTGGAGCCGGGTGGCGCCATCCCAAACGGTCGCTTGGACAACATCGCCGCGCTGGCCCTTGGCCTGAAATTGGAAACGGCCGTCCGGCTGAATTTCCCCGCTCCCGCGGCCCCCATTGAGTTCGATTCGCAGCTTATGGCCCGAGACCGGCGCCGGTTGGACACTTCCCTCCACTGGCACGCCGGACGCCTCGGCAGGTGCCGGGCTGGTTTGGGCCGCGCCGCCAGGCAACGCGCATGCCACCAGCAGGCAGATCCAGGTTCCGCGCTTGTTACTGCTTGAGGATTCCCTGCCGCTTGGCGGTGTCATAAAGCGTTTGCACCTCGGCCCTCTTGTCCGTTGCGCCCGGCGCATGTTTCAGGTCCGCGATCGCTTTCTCCAGTGTCTCCTTCGCCGCATCGTAGTGACCCTCCTTCATGTCGATCGCCGCCAGCCGGGTCCGCGTGTCGGCCGTGTCGATATATATCGGAGCCAACGCCTCGGAGTCGGAATCGTCCTGGACCCACGTCAGAACCTTGGTGTTGGTTTGCAGCTTCTGGTTGAGAGCGGCGAACTGCTGGGTTCGCCAGGCACGGCAGCGGGCGTCCGACACTGGACTCCTCGGCTCTGGTGGGTCCGGCGCATAACCCATCCGTGACAGCGCCGCCTCAAAGTCTTCCAAGTTCGGTTTCGTGCCGGTCTGCTGCGCCACCATGGACAGAGCCTTCCAATTTGGTCCGCAGGAGTCGGCTACTTCGAACGTCTTCTGGTGGAGCGTCGCCCCCGCCAAAAGCTCGTTGAGGATCACTCCGTTCTCTGCAAACTTCTCGTTCGCCTCAGCCACTTTCCAGGTCCAGAACTCAGATGGGTCCGGAGCGTAGGTCTGCCCACCATAGGGTATTACGACGTTCAGGTCCCCTTTGTAAAGCTCCTTGAAGGACACACGGATCGGAAACCCGGGCTTCAGCTTAAATGCCCCAAAGTCGAAGGCAAACTCTCCATTGAAGTTCACCAGAACGCTGCCGTGACCCTCAATCCGCGCCTCGCCGAGCCACACCGGCTGACGCCGGCCGTTCCACCACTCCACCTTGCCTCTGACGATCCCGGGCTGTGCGTTTACCGGCAAGAGGAATAGCAACCATACCGAACATCGCTTATACATTTCCAGCCGTCTCCCGAATCGATTCCCGAGTGAGAAATACCACAGATAGCGCTAGCCGGTCAACCTCACCTGTACGCCGCCACCCCCGTCACCCGCTCGCCGATCACCAGCGCGTGAATGTGGTCGGTCCCCTCGTAGGTCTTCACCGTCTCCAGATTGCACATGTGGCGCATGATGGGGTACTCGTCGGTGATCCCGTTGGCGCCCAGCAGGTCGCGGCTCAGGCGCGCGCACTCCAGCGCCATGGCCACATTGTTCCGCTTGAGCATGGAAATGTGCGCCGGCTCGATCTTCTTTCGGTCCTTCAGCCGTCCCGCGTGCAGCGCCAGCAATTGCGCTTTGGTGATCTCGGTGATCATCCAGGCCAGTTTCTCCTGCACGAGCTGGTGCGAGGCGATCGGCCGGTCGTCGAACTGCTTGCGCAGGATCGAGTATTGCCGGGCGGTCTCGTAACAATCCATGGCCGCGCCCACCACCCCCCAGCCGATCCCGAAGCGCGCCTGGGTGAGGCAGGAAAGCGGGGCCTTCAACCCGCGCGCGCCCGGCAGTCGATCCGATTCCGCCACCCGGCAGTCCGCTAACGCCAGGCTGGAGGTCACCGAAGCCCGCATCGACCACTTCCCGTGAATATCCGAGGCAGTGTACCCCGGCGTGCCGCGCTCCACCAGGAACCCCATCACGCCGTCCGAGGCGCGCGCCCACACCACTGCCACATCGGCCGCCGAGCCGTTGGTGATCCAGGTCTTCTCGCCGTTCAGAATCCAACCGTCGCCGTCCGGCCGCGCGGTGGTGCGCATGCCCGCCGGGTTGGACCCGAAATCCGGCTCGGTCAGCCCGAAGCATCCCACCGCCTGCCCGCTCTGCAGCCGCGGCAGCCATTTCTCCTTCTGCTCGCCCGACCCGAAGCTGAGGATCGGAAACATCACCAGGGCCCCCTGCACGGAGACGAAGCTGCGCACGCCGGAATCGATGCGCTCCAGCTCCTGCATGATCAGCCCGTACTCGACGTTGCTCATGCCGGCGCAGCCGTAACCTTCCAGGTTGGCGCCCAGAAAACCCAATTCCGCCAGTTCGGGGATCAGTTCGGCGGGAAAGCGCGCCTCGCGGTAGCAATCCCGGATGAGCGGCGCGATGCGCTCGTCGGCGAACCTGCGGGCCGTCTGCCGCACCATCAGCTCCTGCTCGGAAAACAGCGAGTCGATGCAGAAATAATCCACGCCTCGAAAAGCCATATCGGGTAATCTCCTATTTGAGCACGTCTTGGGGCCCGTATGCTCAACACCGCGGGGCCCTGTTTCTCACCGCGGAGACGCAGAGGCCGCAGAGGAAGCGCAGAGAAAACCTTGAATTGAGTTTTCTCTGCGTTGTCTCCGTGTTCTCAGCGTCTCCGCGGTGAGAAGCGGGGCCCCAGATTCCGCCGCCCGATCCCCGCTCGTGTTACTATTCCGTTTTGAAAAGGAAGCCAATCCGTGAAAACCTACGAAGGCAAGGATCTTCGGAACGTCGGTGTGGTGGGCCACGGCGATTCCGGTAAAACCACGCTCACCGCCGGGTTGCTGTTCACCGCGGGAGCCTCCAACCGCCTCCTGCGCGTCGATGAGGGCAACACGATCACCGATTTTGACGAGGAGGAGATCCAGCGCAAAATCAGCATCTCGACCGCCGTCGCGGTGGCGGAGTGGAAGAAGGCCAAGATCAACATCCTGGACACCCCCGGCTACAACATCTTTATTAACGATGCGCGCGCCGCCCTGGTGGCGGCCGATGCCGCTCTGGTGCTGGTGGACGGGGTGGCCGGCGTCGAGGTGCAAACCGAGAAGGTGTGGCAGTTCGCCGACGATTTTAAGCTCCCCCGCGCCGTCGTTATCAACAAGCTGGACCGCGAACGCGCCGACTTCGGGCGCGTCCTGGATAACGTCAACGAGACTTTCGGCCGCGCGGCAGTGCCCATCCAACTGCCCATCGGCGCCGAGCGCGACTTCCTGGGAGTGGTGGACCTGATCCGCATGAAGGCCTACAGCTACACGTTGGACGGCGACGGCAAGGGCAAAGAGGGGGAAATCCCCGGCGACCTGGCCGACGCGGCGCAAAAGGCCCACGATGCCCTGGTGGAGATGGTGGCCGAAGGCAATGACGCCCTGATGGAAGAATTTTTCGAGAAAGGCACCCTCCCGGTGGAACATATCATCGACGGCCTGAAACAGGGTGTGCGGGAGATGCGGATCTTCCCCGTGATGTGCGCCTCGGCCCTGCACAACGTAGGCACGGACTTGATTCTCAACTTTATTGTCGAAAACCTGCCGGCCCCGGTGGATCGCGAAGCGGCCCCGGTGCTGGTGGGCGGCTCGGCAGGCAGCCCGGCCAACGGCGCCGTGGGTGGCACCGCGGGCGGCTCCGCGGGCGGCACCGCGGGCGGCTCTACCCGCAAGATCGCCGACAACGACCAATCCACGCTGTACGTGTTCAAAACCACCGCCGATCCGTTCGCCGGGCGGATCACCTTCTTTAAAGTGATGACCGGCATCGTAAAGAACGATGCCAACCTCTATAACGTCAACCGCGGCGGGGCGGAGCGCCTGGCGCACCTGAGCAGTCCGCAGGGGAAAACGCTGCAGCCGGTGACGGAGCTGCACGCCGGCGACCTGGGCGCGGTAGCCAAGCTGAAGGAAACGCTGACCGGCGATACGCTGGCGGAAAAGGGCATGAACATCAGCTATCCGCCGGTGAAGCTGCCGGAGCCGTCCATCGCGTTCGCCATCGAAGCCAAGTCGCGCAACGACGAGGACCGCATGGGCAATGCGGTGCATCGGATGCTGGAAGAGGACCAATCGCTGCGCTTCTACCGCGACGCGCAGACGCGCGAGTTCCTGCTGGCGGGGGCCGGGCAGCAGCACGTGGAAATCGTGGTCAGCCGGCTGAAGAGGCGGTATGGCGTGGATGTGGCGCTGAAGGCGCCCAAGATCCCCTACCGCGAGACCATACGCGGATTTGCCGACGTACAGGGCCGCCACAAGAAGCAGACCGGCGGGCACGGCCAGTTCGGCGATTGCTGGATCAAGATGGAGCCGCTGGCGCGCGGGGCCAAGTTCGAGTTCGCCAACGAGATTTTCGGCGGCTCGATTCCCAAGAACTTAATCCCGGCGGTCGAAAAGGGGATTGTAGAGGCGGCCGAGCACGGCTACCTGGCGGGATACCCCATGGTGGATTTCAAGGTGACGGTGTACGACGGCTCGTATCACGACGTGGACTCGTCCGAACTGGCCTTCAAGCTAGCGGCGAGGAAAGCCTTTAAAGCGGCCATGTTGGAGGCCAAACCGGCGCTCCTGGAACCGATCGTGAATGTGGAGATCCAGGCGCCCGTGGAATATGCGGGCGACCTGATGGGCGACCTGAATGGCCGCCGGGGCCGGATTTCGGGCATGGAAACCAAGGGAAGCACCCAGTTTATCCGCGCCCAGGTTCCCATGGCGGAGATGTTAAACTATCAAAGTGACTTGACGGCGATGACCCAGGGCCGGGCTTCCTTCACCATGGAGTTCGACCATTACGATTTCGTGCCGCAATTGCAGGCGGAGAAAATCATAGCCGCCGCCAAGGCCGCCAAGACCGGCGAAGAAGAAGAAGAGGAATAGCGACACATCCTGTCCGTATTTCGACACAACGGGCGGGCTTCGGAAGGATGGAGGTGCCGGGTGGGCAGATGCCGCCCGGCTGCGGAAGGCGCGCTTATAGCCCCAAAGGGCTATTAATGTGCCATCTGTTGCATTCCGCACCTGTGCTGTTATAGTCTTTTAGTTCCGATTTCGGGCGACAGCCCGTAGAAGTAGCTTTGTATTCTTACGAGTCCGAGGATGTTGATGGATTTTCGAACGAAGACGCTCTTCTCCTCCGTGCTGTTCGCAACCTTCATAACCGCCTCTTGCGGTTATCCTCAGCAATCCAGGTTCCAAATGGCGTTCCTGCCAGCGGCCCCTACGGCAACTGCACCGGAACTGGAAGCTCCCCGAGTTCCGCCGCAGCCTAATCTATACCTGAAGGATGTTCCCCCCTTCCTAATTGCCGCCTCGACGACGATTCCCGAGCACAAGATCCGCTTCGACGCCAACGTGCAGCGCGCCGAACAAGCCTTTCAACGCGGCCAGCGGCTCTACCAGGCGAAAGATATCGACGGCGCACGAACCGAATTCGACAACGCAATCGATTGGATGCTGGAAGCCTCCGCGCAGTCTCAATCGGATCGCGAAGATCTGGAGTGCCGCCTGGAAGAGATGGTGGACAAAATTCACCACCTCGACTTGGCCGGCATGGGCGCCTCGGCGGAGGTGGAAGAAGGCCGTTTCGAGAAGGCTCCTCTGGAGGACATCCTGCAGATGACCTTCCCGGTAGATCCGAAGCTCAAGGATCGGGTGCTGGATCAGGTGAAGGCCACTGTGTCGAAGTTGCCTCTCTCGGTGAACGACGCGGTGCTGGGGTACATCAACTACTTCTCGAACCGCGGCCACGGTACGATTGTTGGGGGCACCGAGCGCTCGGGCCGCTACCGGGCGATGATCCTGCGCATCCTGGACGAGGAGGGTGTGCCGCAGGAACTGCTTCACCTGGCGCAAGCCGAATCCGGGTTCATTCCCCGGGCGGTATCGCGGGCGGCGGCCGGCGGCATGTGGCAATTCCTCACCTGGCGCGGGCAGGAGTACGGGCTGAAGCAGACACCCTACACCGACGACCGCATGGACCCCGAGAGAGCCACCCGGGCGGCAGCCCGCCACCTGCACGATCTGTACTCCGAATTCGGCGACTGGTATCTGGCGATTGCCGCCTACAATTGCGGCCCGGGGGTTGTCGAGCGCGCCGTGGAGCGCACCGGGTATGCGGATTTCTGGGAGTTGCGCAACCGCGGGGTCTTGCCCGCCGAAACCACCAACTACGTGCCCATCATTCTGGCCATGACGATCATGGAGAAGAACGCGCGAGAGTACGGGTTGGAGGGGCTGACGCTGGACTCGCCGCTGGAATACGACACCATCGAGACCTTCGCGGCGACTTCGCTCTCGCTGATTGCCGACATCACCGACACGCCGCTCTCCGAATTGTCGGCACTCAATCCGGCGGTGTTGAAGGGCGTAGCGCCCGAGCATTATCCGCTTCACGTGCCCAAAGGCACGGGCAACCAGTTGATTGCGGCGCTGCATCTGGTTCCGTCAAATCATTGCGACACGTGGCGGATGCATACGGTAGCGCCCGGCGAGAGCCTGGCGGCCATCGGTAAGAAGTATAGTGTCGCGCCGGCCAGCATCGTTACAGCTAACAATCTGAATTCCGCGGAACCTCAGGCAGGCGACCGGCTGATGATTCCGCTGGTGGCGCGCGCGCAGGCGCCTGTGCGCGGTGCCGTGACGCATTCGGCGGCGGCGAGACGGACGGCTCCGGCCACCGGCGCCCGCCCGGCGACGCATACGGCGGCCGCCAGCCGCACGGCTCCGGCCACCGCACATACGGCAACGCATACGGCGGCCGCCAGCCGCACGGCTCCGGCCACCGGCGCACACGCGGCGACGCATGCGGCAGCGCTGGGCACGCGCGCGGCGGCCACTAAGGCGCCGGCCAAGAAGAATACGGCATCGGCCAAGCTGCCGCAGAAGGCTTCCGTGCTGGTGGCTGGCGTCTCGAACCAATAAGACTTGCGCCGATCCCGCGCCAAACAGGGGCCCCCGCGGCCGCGTGCCAAGGCACAAGACCACTCCTTGTACGTCCGGCCACCGCGCACACGCGGCAACCCATGCGGCAGCGCCCGGGCACGCACGTGGCAGTCAGCAAGGCGCCGGCCAAGAGGAACACGGTATCGGTCAAGCTGCCGCAGAAGGCTTCCGTGCCGGTGGCTGGCGTCTCGAACCAATAAGACTCGCGCCGATCCCGCGCCACACAGGGGGCCCCGCGGCCGCCTGCCAGGGACCCAAGGCCACTCCTTTATTGGGGGCCCTTTGGGGTGGTCTAGGGCCACCCTCCGGGTCCGGCTTGGGATGCCAGACTTCGGTTACAAGACGCGCAGTCGATCCCGCCGCACCCGGCCGTGTCCCGACCTCACCGGCCAGGGCACACAAGACCACTCTTTACGGGCGGCCAGGCGGCAGGGCGGCCAGGCGGCTAGCCGGCAGGGCGGCAAGGCGGCGAGAATGTGAAATGGTTGGCTACTTCCCTCGGTTCCCGGCCGATTGGGTGATGCGGGTGGTCCAGGTAGCGCGCGCCGGCGGGTTTTCGGCGCGCAGCAGGATGCGGTAAAGGCGCTCGCCCCAGGCAGAGCGCAGATTGGCGTCTACCAGGCGGATCTCCTCGATCGCCAGCGTGAGTGAGACGTCGTAGGCGATGTTCGCGCGGTTGCCCGAAGCTACCGCCAGCGAGAGTTTTCCGGGCCCTTCCTGGGTGACCCGGCAAGGAGTCATCAACGTGAGGGTGATGGAGGGCGAGGCCTTTTTGAGGGAGTACTGGTCGGCGATTTCGATTTGATTCCTGGCGCGATCGAGCCGCAACGTGCGCTGCCAGGTTTCCAGATTGGCCTCTTGGGGGTATGCGCCCGCCAGGTTGAGCCGCAACTCCGCCTGCGCGTCGTTGGCGTGGTAGGCCACCTCGCTGGCGGCGTAACGGCGGCCGGCCTCCTGCATCACGCCGCCGATGGTGGGGCAGTTGTGATAGGCCGATTGCATGGTCCAGATCTCGTAGCGGCGCGAGCTGAAAGTCTGGGCGGTGTAGGTCTCGACACCCACATCGATGATGGCCGGCTCGCCATTGGCGTAGACTACGAAGTTGCCCACGTCGTTGTGATTGTGGCTCTTGCCATTGTTGCCGGCCTCCGCCGCCAGGTACAGTCCCTCGGCTGAGCCTTCCCCGGTGCGGGCGGCCATCACCTGAATGCCGGCCAGCCAGGCGTCCCGATAGAGCGCCTGGGCGCGGCGGGCCTGGCGCAATTCGGCCAGGTGGAACAGCGCCGGCAACTGGCGGCCCAGGCTGTCGCCGGGCAGGCCGCGCGGGTCGCGGAAGAAGGCCGCAAATGCCCCGTGGGCCATCATGCCATCGTCCGCCAGCGCCTTGCCGAAACGGTATACCAGGTCGCCGTTGGCATGCACCCGGGCAGGGGCGTCCGAGAAGTTGGTGTACCACTCGTCGTGGATGTGGGCGCGGCAGATGTACCGGCCGATCTCGCGCACCAGCGGAAACCGCAGGCCGTCCAGGGAGCCGCCGCTGGCCGCCCGGAGCAGGTCGAGACAATCGAACAACGACGCGCCGGCCCGGCCCCAATAGCCGGGGCCTTCGTCGCAGCCGCCATCGTCCGCATAGCCGTTGAGGAAGTTGTCGAGGCAGCGGATGGCCTTCTGAACGGCGGCCTGGCGGCGCGCCGCGTCCGTCTCCAGAAGCAGTGCGGCGGTTAGCCAGTTGGAACAGATCCAGGGGTCCCAGTTGTTGACCGACTGGCCGGACATGCCCATCCAGCCGAAGTCGCGGGCCACCAGCGGCGAGAGGATGCGGCGGCCGGTTTCCACCCGGATGCGCTCGGGGATGAGCGGGGAAACCCGTGCCAGTTGCGGGGAGACGAGGTAGTGGGTCCAGGCGAGCAGTCCGGCGGTTTCGGCGGCGAACAGGTCGACGATGGGCTCGGCGACATCCGGCAGACCCACTCCGGCCTTTTGCGCGCCCAGATGCGCCGGCACGCCCCAGAAGGTCTCCTCGCAGGTGAGCCAGACGCCGTTGGCGATTTCGTCGGCGAAGCGGCCCTTATTTTCGAGGCACTCCGCCAGCACCAGCGCCTGCAGCTTGTTGCGGCGGCGATTGCGCAGGGCTTCATAGCGGGAGCGATTGCCGTTGCGCTGGAACTCCAGCGCCATGGCGGCGGGCAGCACCTCCCAGGGGATCTTCAGTTGCGCCTCGCCGGCCTGAAGCAGCGTGGCGGCCGCATCGGAGGGGAGTTGCTCCCACGGGGCACGCTCGGCGGCGGTGGGAAACGGGTGAAAGCGTTCGCGCGGCGCCAGAGCGGCGGCGGTTTTTTCGGCTGGCCAGGCGGTGGCCAGCAGGTTGCGAGGGGGCTCGGGCGGCGGATCGGCGGCGGCCAAGGCGGCGGAGGCAGCCGAGCTGGCCAGGAAGTTCCGGCGGGTAAAACGGGACATGCCTATCGTTTTAGCGCATCGCGCGCCTTAGCGCATCGCGCGCCGGCAAGACAGCCAGCCACCCCCGCCCCCGCATGGCCCGCGCGCCTCTGCGCCCCCGCCCCCGCATGGCCTGCGCGCCTCTGCGCCCCCGCCACCTCGCCTCGCGCGCCCCGCGCTCCGCAGCCCGCACCCCACGCCCCGCGCTTCGCGCCCCGCACTTCGCGCCCCGCACACCACGCCCCCGCACTCCACGCCACGCCCACCGCTCCGTGCCCCGGGCCGGCGCTCTACGCTCTACGCCCCACGCTCCGCAGCCCACGCTTCGCGCCCCGCACTCCACGCCCCGCCCACCGCTCCGTGCCCCGGGCTGGCGCTCTAGGCCCCACGCTTCGCGCCCCGCACTCCACGCCCCCGCACTCCACGCCCCCGCCCACCGCTCCGTGCCCCGGCCGGCGCTCTACGCCCCACGCTTCGCAGCCCACGCTTCGCGCCCCGCTGCCCGGCGCGCGCCTCGGGCGAGACCGCTCGCGCACTACCGGGTCGGCGTTGAGATCCTCGAAATATTGATGAATGCGATCGATCAATTCTTGCTTGCCGGCCACGCGGATTCCTCGCAGCATCGTTCGGGTCGTCTTGCTGAATTGATTTTCGATAAGATTCAGCCACGAGCCATGGGTCGGTGTGAACACGAGAACGAAGCGCAGCGGCGTGACCTCCAGGTAGCTTTGCGTCTCCTGGGAGATGTGCGCGGAGTGCTTGTCCAACACCGAAGAAGACGAGCAACTATCCGCTCCGTTGGCGGAAGCGGCAGCCCACCCGCCGCAGCAACGTTTCCCAGTGCATCAAAAATCGTTAAGTGAACAGTATTGTGGGCTAGCCCCTTCCCGCTTTGTTGTCCCCTCATAGACGGATGAAAGACGGTTACGTTCGCGGGTCGATGGTCAGGCAGCCGAGTTGAACGCGAGTGTGTCACCCACGGGCCGGCCGGGGGCCCGCCGTCGGCCAACGTTCTTGCCCCGCAGATCGGCGCGGGGCCTTGATTGCCCCCGCATGGCGGTGTTACAACTTCATGGGTGGCCGTCCCCTCACCATGCTCGATCTGGAATTGAACCACATGCCGGCGCCTCCGGTCCGGCGGGACTGGCGCATCGGCGCCATCGGCACGGGCTTCATCATGCGCGATGTCCAGCTTGTGGCTTACCAAAAGCTGGACCTGCAGGTTGCCGCCATTGCCGGCAGGCGCGTGGAACAGGCGCGCCAGGTGGCGTCGGCGCGCGGAATTGGCCGCGTCTACGGCTCCTACGTGGAGCTGATCGCCGACCCTTCCCTCCAGGTGTTGGACATTGCCGTTCCGCCGGACGTGCAGCCGGAAGTCATCGCCGCAGCCGTGCGGCACGCCGGGCATATCCGCGGGATCCTGGCGCAAAAGCCGCTAGCGATGAACTATCCGGACGCCGTGGCGGCCGTCGAAGCGTGCGAGAAGGCGGGGATCGTGCTGGCCGTCAACCAGAACATGCGCTACGACCAGTCCATCCGCGCACTCAAGACCCTGCTCGACCGTGGCGACCTGGGCGAGCCGGTCCTGGCAACCATCGAAATGCGCGCCATCCCGCACTGGCAGCCCTGGGTGCGGAACTATGCGGGGCTGACGCTCGCGGTGATGAGTATTCATCATCTGGACTGCTTCCGCTATCTGTTCGGCGACCCCGAATTCGTTTACGCCAGCGCCAGGACCGATCCGCGGACTCAGTTTCCCCACCGCGATGGCATCGTGCTCTACATCCTGGAGTACGCCAACGGATTGCGGGCCTCCTCGTGGGACGATGTCTGGACCGGCCCCGCGCGCGAGGGCGCCGCTTCCGACAACTACATCAAGTGGCGCGTCGAAGGCACGGACGGGCTCGCCCAGGGCACCATCGGCTGGCCCGGCTATCCGAACGCCGTGCCCAGCACGATTCGATTCGCCACCAAACGGCAGCCGGGCGTCTGGTTCGCTCCCCAGTGGCCGGAGGTGTGGTTCCCGGACGCCTTCCAGGGCACCATGGGAGAACTGCTCGACAGCTTGACGGAGGGACGCGTCCCGAAAATCGGTGGCCGCCAGAATCTGGGCACGATGGCGTTGGTCGACGCCTGCTACCGCTCGCTCGACGAGCATCGTGCAGTGCGCATTCAGGAAATCGAGGATGCCCTTTGATCTCCAGCCCGTTCTAAGAGGCGAGCTCCTGGGACTCAGGCCGCTGCGGCCAGAGGATTTTCACTACCTTTACGCCGTAGCTTCCGATCCGCTCATCTGGGAGCAACATCCGATCAAAGACCGTCACAAGGAGGAAGTTTTCAAGGCGTTTTTCCGCGAAGCGTTGGAATCCGGGGGAGCGTTGATCGCCATCGATTCCCAAAATGGCCGGGTTATCGGGTCGTCGCGATTCCACGGGTACGACCCGCAAAAAAATGAGATCGAGATCGGTTGGACGTTCTTGGCCAGGTCCCACTGGGGCGGCGTCTACAATAGGGAAATGAAACGGCTCATGCTGCGGCACGCCTTCCAATTCGTGAACCGCGTGGTCTTTCTGGTCGGTCCACAGAATTTGCGCTCGCAGAGGGCCATGGAGAAGATCGGTGGGGTGCGTGTGGGATCAAGGCCCGACGGGAGTGGCCTGGTCAGTTGGGTGTACCAGATTACGGCTTCATCTTAGAAGGAGGTCAATCATGAAACTTGGACTCATCAGCTCTGCGTGGGTCGGCTCGCCAGTTGGAACGGCGGAAGGGATCCGCCTGACGAAGGAGATCGGCTTCGACACCATCGATATCTTCGCCGACCCCATGGAGATCGACATTCGCGAGAGGCGGCTGATCAAAGACACGTGCCGGGAAGTGGAGCTGCCGGTGGTGTCGACGGTCTGCTGCGCCCTGGGGATCGCGGATTTCAATACGCCGGTGCGCCGCTATCATGTCAAGCGCGCCAAGGCTTACCTGGATCTGGCCTATGAGCTGGAGGGCCGCAACCTGCTGCTGGTGGTCGGCGAGTACATCTGGCAGCAGGAAGTCATCGCGCCGCGCGATCAGTGGAACTGGGCCGTGGAGCACGTCCGGGAACTCGGCGAACACGCGGCGGCGCTCGGCCTGGAAGTCGCCCTGGAGCTGGAGCCTTTCCACCTCTCGCTGATCAACGACCTTCCGAAGATGATCCAATTCCTCGACGACGTGGCGCATCCAGCCGTCAAGGCGAATGTCGACGTTTCGCACCTCGCGCTGGCGAAGACCGCGCCGCCGGACCTGGCCGGGTTGACGGGACGCATCGCCCACGTCCACTTTTCCGATTGCGACGGCAAGAAGCACGGCGACCTGCCTCCGGGCCGCGGGGTGGTCGATTTCCCGCCCTACCTGCAGGCGCTCAAGGCCACGGGCTTCGACGGCACGGTCAGCATCGAGCTGGAGTACTCGCCCGAGCCTGCCAAGATCGTGGACTGGGTGAGGGAGGCTTACACGGCAACCGACCGCCTGATGCAAGCGGCCGGGATAAGGAGCTGAACATGCCAGCGAAGCACAGGAATCGCAGAGATCGCCGGGTTGACCGACGGGGCGCCCTCTGGGCCCGTCTGTCCCACTGCAGGGCGGGTTGACCGACGGGGCGCCCTCTGGGCCCGTCTGTCCCACCTTGAGTGTGGGGGCTCGGGCGGTTGTGGGACAGGCGCTTTCGCCTGTCAACCTCTTTCTCTACAGCTTCTGACGCGCGCGGCCCCGTACAATAGGCAGGGGGAGCAACACATGGCAAGAGGCCCACTCACCACCCAAGAAGTCAAACGGTATCGCGAGGACGGCTTCGTCCTGGCGCGCGGCATGTTCGACAAAACCGAGATCGAGCTTCTGCGCCGGTCGGCCAAGGACGACAAGGCGCTCGACGATCACTCCTTCGGCAAGGCCGACGACCAGGGCGGGGTGGTCCGCCTCTCGCTCTGGAACCATCCGGGCAACGGCATCTACGGGATGTTCGCGCGCTGCCGCTCGCTGGTGGATTCCGCCGAGGCGCTGCTGGAGGGCGAGGTCTACCACTACCACTCGAAGATGATCATGAAGGAGCCCAGAGTGGGCGGCGCCTGGGCCTGGCACCAGGATTACGGCTACTGGTATCAGAACGGGGTTCTGTTCCCGCTCCTCACGAGTGTCTCGATTGCGGTGGACCGCGCCACCAAAGAAAATGGCTGTCTGCAGGTGTTGAAGGGATCGCATCTCGCGGGCCGGGTGGATCACATTCTCACCGGCGGCCAGGCGGGCGCCGACCTGGAGCGTGTGAAGGAACTGGCTGGGCGCCTGGAACTGGTGTACGTCGAGATGGAACCGGGCGACGCCGTCTTTTTCGATTGCAACATGCTGCACCGCAGCGATCAGAATCACTCGGAGCACCCGCGCTGGTCGATGATCTGCTGCTACAACGCGGCGCGCAACGATCCCTACAAAGAAGCCCATCACCCGCGCTACACGCCGCTCGCCAAAGTCGACGACGCCATGATCCTGGAGGTTGGGGTGAAGCGCTTCTCGGAAGATGCTTCCGACGTCGCCTGGCTGGATCCGGACAAAGATGTCAGCGCGGCCAGCCTGGCGGAAAAGCCCAATCGATGAGCGAAGAAATCGCAACCCGCAGGCGAATCGCCTGCGCTACCAAGAATAAGCCCTGTACGTCGTGTGGCAGGGCAGGCGGGCCCAGAGGGCACCCCCCTGCCCGTGTGGGGCGCAACCATCCATGACCCTCACCATGCGCTGCTATCTCAACCTGATGACGCTGGAGGATCTGCCGCCGTGGTCCTCGGCTCCCGCCACTCGCGAGGTGGACCCGTTGTTTGAGGCGATCCTGCAAGCCGGGTACCAAGGCGTGCAGTTTACGGAACCCGCGACCCCCGCGCAACAGGCCGCCTGCGCCCGTCTGGGGTTGGGCAAAGCCGGCTCAGGCCGCGTAAACCACCCCGTCGATGCGGAACCGCTGGCCGCCCGGTTCCGCGACGAGGGTCTGGAATGCGCCACGCTGCACGTTGGCTGGGGCATGGAAGACGATGACGAAGCGGACCGCTTGATCGATGCCGTGCTCAGCGCGTCCGCGCGGCACGAGCTCCCGCTCTACGTGGAGACCCATCGCGCGACGATCTTTCAAGACCTCTGGCGCACGGTGCAATTCGTGCGGCGTTTCCCCGAGCTGCGCTTCAACGGCGACTTCTCGCATTGGTATACGGGTCTTGAAATGGTGTACGGCGGCTTTGAAAAGAAGCTTGCGTTCATCCGCCCGGTGCTGGAGCGTGTCCGCTTCCTGCACGGCCGGATCGGCAATCCGGGCTCGATCCAGGTGGATATCGGCGCGGGCGACACGCTCGCACGCCCCTACCTGGATCACTTCCGTGCATTGTGGACGGCTTCCTTTCGAGGCTTCCTCTCGTCCGCGCAGGCGGGCGACTATATGCTCTTCGTCCCCGAACTGCTGAGCCCGCGCATCTACTACGCCCGCCTTCTGAACCAAGGGGAGGAGGAGAGCGACCGCTGGGAGCAATCGCTGGTTTTGCGCCGCATCGCGGAAGAGTGTTTTCGGCGGGCCTGTGAGGCCAATCATGAACCATAGAGAACGTATCCTGACGACTCTGGCCCACCGCCAGCCGGATCGGGTGGCGCTCGATTTCGGCAGCACTCCCGTCAGCGGAATGCACGTTCGATGCGTAGCGGCGCTGCGCGACTACTACGGGTTGGAGAAACGGCCGGTGAAGGTTCACGAGCCTTACCAGATGCTGGGATTGCCGGAGGCCGATCTGCTCGACGCCATGGGCGCCGACGTGGTGGGGGTCGCGCCGCGCAAGACCATGTTTGGGTTTCCCAACGATCGCTGGAAGGAGTGGAATTTCCGCGGCCTCGACGTTCTGGTGAGCGAGGAATTCCGCATCACCGAGGAAACTAATGGAGACATTCTGATCTATCCGGAGGGCGATTTAACGGCGGCGCCGAGCGGGCGCATGCCGGTGGGCAGCGAGTTCTTCGACGCCATTGTGCGCCAGCCGCCTTTGGACGACGATCGTCTGGACCCGCAAGACAACCTCGAAGAGTTCGGACCCATCAGCGACGAAGACCTCGACTATCTGGCGCGCGCCACACGCGAGGCCGCCGCGACCGGCCGCGCCGTGACCGCCAATTTCGGCGGAACGGCTTTTGGCGATATCGCGCTGGTGCCCGCTACGTTTCTCAAAAACCCGAAAGGCATTCGCGACGTCACCGAGTGGTACATTTCCACCCGGTCGCGCCGCGACTACATCCACAGAGTTTTCGAGGCGCAATGCGAGTTCGCGCTGCGGAACCTGGCGCGCATCCACGAGCGCGTCGGCAATTCGGTGGACGCCGTCTTCGTCTGCGGCACCGATTTCGGCACGCAGACATCGGCCTTTTGCTCGGTTCCCGCGTTTCGCGAGTTGTGGTTCCCCTACTACAAGCCGGTCAACGATTGGATTCACGCCCACACCACGTGGAAGACCTTTAAGCACTCCTGCGGCAGCGTGGCGCGGTTCTTCGAGAGTTTCATCGAAGCCGGGTTCGATATCGTCAATCCGGTTCAGTGTTCGGCCGCCGGGATGGACCCCGCGCTACTGAAGCACGACTACGGCTCGCGGCTGGTCTTCTGGGGCGGCGGAGTGGACACGCAAAAGACCTTGCCTTTCGGAACCCCTGCGGAGGTGCGCGAGGAGGTGCTGCGCCGCTGCGAGATTTTCGCGCCGGGCGGCGGCTTCGTCTTCAATTCGATCCACAACGTGCAGGCCGGTACGCCGGTTGGAAACATCGTGGCGATGATTGAGGCGGTCCACGAGTTCAGCGGGAGAATCCCGGCAGACCGGAGCGGAGGTTGAACAAAATGGCAAAACCAGAGCTGAAGCAGTTCGGGGATCTCGCTCGCGAAGACTTTGAACGGTGCCCGGTGTGGATCGGTTGTCACACCGCGGATTACGACGAACCGTGGTACGACGATACCGATGAAGAAACGTTCCGGCCCTGGACTGGCGATCTGCCCGCGGACGCGTCCGAGGGCATGTTGCTCGTCCGGGCCACATTCGAACTGCGGGATGGCAGCCGGCTTTCTGGGTTCATCACGCCGGCAGTTGACCCGCAGGAAGACCTCGGGACGCAGCAGCCCCATATTTTTGCCGGTGATCGGGGTTTCGGATTCTGGGGAGGCATGTTTGGCGTGCCCGTAGAGGAGCGGCAGGCTCTCTACGCCGCACTGGGAAAAACCCCGGACGCCGTTTTTCCGCTTCGCTTCAGCGTCGATCCCAGCTTGGCTACCGGGAATGTGAGCGGCCAAGTGATGGGGTTCTATCGGTATGCGATCGGCGAGCAGAGCGCCCAAATCGAAGTCTGAACGGGCCGAACGCGGCAGTTCAATGGAGCCCGACGGAACTGACACACGCCCGTTACTTGGCTTGCCCGCGAAGCGAAGAACGCCGGCTGAACGCCGGCTGAAAACGGGTACCGAGTACCCGTTCCCCCCCGTAAAGTATTGATTCTTGGTCAAGAAACCGGTACTCGTACCGGTTTTCCCACCGGTGCGTCGCACCGGTGGGGTGGCTGAAAACCGGGTGGGCCCCGAAGGCACCCCAGGATTGGCTGCCCCACGGATGGTTCTGATGAGGTAACTTCATCGCGTGTCGCTGACCGTGAGGCGCCGGAAATCGAGAGTGCGGCGCAGGGTGCCGTATTTCAGGATCAAGATTTCGGAATCCACGGGCGCTTCCAGGAATGGTCCGCCAAAAAGCGGCCAGTGTGCGTAATCGAGAGGAGCGCCGTCCCGCCGTGGAACCTGGCCGTAAGTGAACTCCAGCGTCCGTCCGCGCAAGGAGTGGAACGTGATGGAAGGAGTGGGTTCCAGCGAGAATTCCAGCGGCAGCGCCAGGATCGCGCGGCGGAAGGCTTCCATATCGGCAAACTCGCTGCGAGCGGCCACCTGCACCACGATTCCGTTCTTCAGGTAGGGGCTGAAAAGGCGCCGGCCGCCGTCCTCGATGGGCTTCCACGTGTAGGGCTGCAAGGGGCGGCAGGCAATCAGAGCATCGCCGCCGCGGGCGAAGATCCAGCCGGAGGGGTCTTCGCTCACTTCGGCGAGGTCCTTCGAGAAGAAGCCGTTGATGTGCGGGAAGCGGCTGTCGGGCGGGATATCGTACAGCGCGACGATGGTGTCCTGGTCCTGGAAAATCTTTTCATGGGGAGAGCCGCCCACGAACTTGTCGGGCGAATCGTAGCTCTTCTTGGAGCTGACCACGCCGGAGATGCCGATATCCGGCGGAAAGGTGAAGTAGGTCTGCAATTCGTGCAAGGACGAATACGGGTTCAGAGTGAACAGCGTGTTTTGCACGCCGCGCGGATCGGGAACCGACCAGGTGACGTCCCAGGAGTGCTCCTGGATGGGCTGCAGCGTGCCGCCCTGGTCGGAACCGACGGCGTACTCGCGGCGCACGTAGGTGGTCTTGTAGACCGGGCCGTGCAGCTCGTCGAAGAAGCGCCAGCGGTTGCGGGTGCGCTTCAGCTCGTAGTGGGTGTAAGGCTGCGAGCGGTCGGTGGCGATCCGCTGGAGAATTTCCGGCGGCTGGTAGGCGCTGGCGAGCGCATAAAACAGGATCGCGCTGGAGGGCGGCGAGAGCGGATGGCCGAGGCCGAATAGCACCCATCCGAAATCGCTGGAGAGGACACTCCACTTTTCGAGCACTTCGCGATCGTAGACGCGGGAATGCGCGCCGGTGTAGATGCCGTCCAGGTTCTTGGCGGCATAATCGGCGATCAGGTAATCCAGCATCATGGCGCCGCGCTTCTGCATATCGGGATCGCGGGCCCAGGCGGCCAGATAGGACATCGAAAGCAGGTAATAGCCCATGTAACTGGGGCTGTCGTACTCGCCCTGCCCGCGGGTGGTGGTGAGACGCACCCAGGATTCCAGCCAGCCGGCGGCTTCGCGCAGGTTCTCGGCGGAGGACTTGCCGGTGTACCAATGCTCGCCATCCTCATCCGGCCAGAGCTGCGCCATCAGGTAGAGCGAGGTGTAATACATGACCCAGTGGTTCTCGGTGTCCCCGCGGTAGGGCATGTAGGTGCGGAACGAGTCGCGCAGCGCGCGGCGGGCGGAATCGGTAAGCTGGCCGCGATCCAGATAGGCGATGGCGGCGACGGGGTACATCCAAAACATGTCGCCGGTGGGCCCCGAGGCGAGCAGTTCTTCAAGGCGGCGCGAGCACCCGGCCGGGTCCTCATGCAGCCACAGTCTGGCGGCAATGTTGGCGTAGCCGAGCGGGTTGGAATTCGCCGGGTGGGCATAGGCCTCGACCACCGACCGGACGCGTTGGTCGAAGGCCGGCGTCTGCGCGCTGAGCAAGAGCGGCAATAACAGGCACGGCAATAACAGGCGCCGAAGGCGGATGCGGCTCATGGACGCGGCGTCTCCGGGACGAATTTCATGCGGAAAATGGAGCTGCCCGCGAGCCCGTCCTTCGCCCAGGTCCGTCCGTTGTCCCCGGACACATAGATCGCGTCTTCGTGAACGCTGGTGTAGATGCGGCCGGGTTGGGCGGGGTCGAACACCACGCTCCAGACGTTGGCCGTGGGAAGCCCGGAGTTGCGCGCCTGCCAGGATTTGCCGCGGTCTTCGGAGATCGCCACGCCGGTTCCCCAGCCCGCCACGGCAATGCGATTCGGGGACGCCGGATCGAAGGCGATGTCGTAGAGGTTGCGGCCCACGCCCAGGTTACCGTTGCTCTCGAAGGAGACGCCGCAATCGGTGGAATCGAACAGGCCGCCGCCCTGGGTGGCGGCGAGCCAGTAACACGGATCGTGGGGCGATTGTTCGATATGCAGAACCTGGATGCCGGCGGCGCCCGCGAGCCGCCAGTTCTTGCCTCCGTCTTGGCTGCGGAAGATGCCTTGCTCGCCGCCGGCCAGCAGAACGCCGGCCCGGCGCGAATCGACGCGGAGGGCCGAGGTGTACTTCCGGCGCAGGCCGGAAGCGGCATCCTGCCAGGTGGCGCCGCGATTGTGACTCACCTGAATGCCGGCGGTGTGGCTGAAATAGATCGTGCCGGGATCGTTGCGGTCGAGCGCGACGTCGAGCAACTCGGTGACGTCGCTGCCGGTGAGGATTCTCCAGCGCTCGCCGCCGCCGGAAATGCGCAGCAGGCCGTTGCCGGCGGCGGCGTAGACCACCGAGGGGTCGCGCGGATCGAAATCGAATGCGGCGATGAAGGGATGATTGAAGCCGGCGTGCCGCCACTGGCCGTCCGCGGCCTTGAGGAAAATGCCGCTGGCCGGCAGCTTGGCGCCCACCACGTAGTCTTTGGTGCTCGACCCGCAGGTGTAGAGAGTGTACTGGCCGCAAACGGGAAGCGGCAACAATGCCAGCACGAGCCACCAGCGCCTCATGGGGGATTACTGTAGCATGCCTCGGGCCTCCCGGCGCGGACAGCCCCCCTGCGCTGGCGCGCCGATTCCATCCGGATGTGCCTATGCTGAATCGGAGGATCCCGATGTCTGGCGTGAAGGCCGTGCTGAAGCGCCACCTGCGAATGCTCATGAATATCTGGCCGCCGTTCCTGGGCGCGGGCATCCGGGTAAAGCGGCTCCAGGCGGATTGGAGAGAGATCGATGTGGAGATGAAGCTTCATCGCTGGAACTCCAATTACGTTGGCAGCCATTACGGAGGGTCGTTGTATTCCATGACCGATCCGTTTTTCATGCTCATGCTGATTGAGAATCTGGGGCCGGATTACATCGTGTGGGACAAGTCCGCGACGGTCCGTTTCAAGAAGCCGGGAAGAGGAACTGTCTCCGCCAGTTTCCGGCTCTCGGGCGAACAGATCGAGGAGATCAAGCAAGCCCTCGAGACCCAGGAAACCATCGAACCGGCGTTCTTTGTCGAGGTGAAGGACCAATCCGGAAACGTGATTACCGAGGTGCGGAAACAACTGCACATTCGGAGAAAGAACCGCCCTGGCCAGTGAGTCGCTTGTCTCCGCGGAAATCCTCCAGATGCCCTTTGACGCAGAGGCGTGGAGACGCGGAGTACACCATTAATCTTCTCCGGGCCGAGTGGGCGCCCCCCGCGCCCCTGCGTCAATCGTTTTCCTCGTCCTTGCACCGCGCGGCCTTGCCTCTCGCCGCGCTGCGGCAATCGGTAATACCATATAGGCACATGCGAATCGGCAGACGAGCCTTTGTCCAAGCCGCGGGCACGGGCTTAGCGGCGCTGGCCGGGAGCAGCATTGCCTTCTCCCCCGCCGCCGGAAAGAATTGGGTGTGGATTCCCAACGGAGGCGCCGTCCGGCGGTCCGCCGACGATTGGAAGCGCCGCCTGGCGCTCATGCGGGAATCCCTGAAAGCGGGAGCGTCCGGCGTATCGCTGTTTTCGGACGGCGCCATGGACGATGTCAAATGGAAGGCGCTCCGAAGGCTCCCGGCGGGCGCGCAAGGTTGACCCATGCACTCGCTGCTTACTTTCCTGCTGTTTCTGTCGGCCGCCGATCCCGCCGCGGTGCTCGAAAGCTCTTACACTCGCCGCGATTTCGAACCCACCGCCGACCCGAATTCCAAATTGTGGTCCACCGCGCCTCACGTCACGGCCGACCGCAATTATCTGGGGCAGCCCATCCCCGGCCCGCCCACCGGGATCCGCTCGCGCTGGAGCCACCAGTATCTCTACTTGCTGTTCATCTGTCCCTATGACGAGTTGAATCTGAAGCCGGATCCCAACCCCGCCGCGGAGACCCCGGAGTTATGGAAATGGGATGTTGCCGAAGCCTTCATCGGCTCCGACTTCGACCACATCGGCAGGTACAAGGAACTACAGGTATCGCCGCAGAGCGAATGGGTGGATCTGGACATCGATCGCGACAACCCCAAGACCCAGCAGGGGATGGCGTGGAACTCCGGCTACACGGTCAAAGCCCGCATCGATGTGCCGCATAAGGTCTGGTATGGCGAGATGCGCATTCCATTCCGTGCGATCGATCCCCGCCCGCCGCAGCGGGGCAGGGAACTGCGTATCGGCCTGTTTCGCATTACCGGCGCCGGATCGAAGCACGCGTTCTATGCCTGGCGCCCTCCCGGCGGAACCTCCTTTCACGTGCCCCAGGCGTTTGGCATCCTCCGCCTGCGCAATCCGTGACCGCTGTTTTGCCCCGCCGCCAACGTGTTACACTCGCCACCGTGGATCGACGAATCTTCCTGCAAGCCGCTGTCGCCGCCCCTCTGGTCGCCAGTGCGGCGGACGAACCCGCTTACCGCGTGGTCACCGCCTATAAGCCGGCGGCGCAGCCTGGGATGCCAGGGCCTTATCCGGGCCAGGTGGTCCGGGTCCATTCCGAGAACTCCATCGACGCCGGTTCCGGCTCCGGCTCCGGCAAGGTCAATCGGGAGCTGGTCAAGCAGATGATCTCGAGCGGCATGCGGACGCTCACCGGCGATGCCCGCTCCGAAGATGCCTGGGCGCGTTTTATTTCATCGAAGGACGTGGTCGGCATCAAGGTGAACTGCTCGGGAGCTCCGCATATCTGTTCCAGTCCCGAAGTGGTGGCCGCCATCGCCGAAAATCTGCTTGCCGTCGGTGTGCCGGCCAGACAGATCTACGTGTACGAGCGTTTTGAGGACCAGTTGCGGAGCGTCGGCTACCCCAAGTTGCTGCCCGCGGGGGTGAACGTTTATGCCTTGGAAACATCGCGCAGTTCGATCCTCGGCTACGATCCCAAGACCTACGTGGAGACCAGCTTTTTCGGCGAGGACGACACCCGCTCGAACGTCGTGCGGCTGGTCTCCGAAACCCTCACCAAGATCGTCAACGTGCCCAACATGAAGGAGCACCAGGCGTCCGGCGTCACGGGCTGCCTGAAGAATATCGCCTACGGCAACTATTCCAACGTCGCCCGTTCGCACAACTTCGAAAAGACCCATACCCTTTCGTTTATCGGCACTCTCGCCGCCGCCGAGCCGGTGCGTTCCCGCGTGGTGTTACATATCATGGACGGCTTGCGGGGAGTCTGGCACGCCGGCCCATTCAGCGAGACGCCGCGCTTCCGCTTCTATCCCAAACAGCTCATGATCGGCACGGACCCTGTGGCCATGGACCATAAACTCATCGACGCGATCGAGGAGAAGCGCAAGGCCGAAGGCGCGGTTTCCCTCTTCGACCGTTCGATGTCCCACGTCGGCAAGGACAATAGCGATCCGAATATCAACCACTTCATCCGCGAGCCCGGCCACGTCGAGTACGCTTCGAAACTCGGGCTGGGTGTCTACGATTCCGCCCGGATCAAACTTAAGGTGATCGAGCTATGATGCTTCTACTGCTGGCAGCTTTACCGGCGCTGTTCTGGGATGCCGCGCCCGATACCGCGCCCACGCTCCACGATGCCGGAATCGACCGGATCCTGGTGCCGCAGGAGCGCCTGGCCTCCTGGAAGGGCGTTCCCGGCATTACGGCGGAAGCCGCGTCGCTCGAAGGCGCGGTGAAGTTGCTGCCGCCCACGGTGAATTACCGCATGCAGGAGGCCACCGCGACGAGCGCTCCCTGGATAGTGGCCAACGGCTGGAGGTTCATCCGCCAGCCCGAGGGCCGCTTCTCCTACGACGTGACCGGAAAGCAGGCGGCGCTGGCCGCGGCGGAAGCCTTCTGTTACGGGGCCGATGCCATGATCCGCAGCGATGCCGCCGGGCTCAAACCCCTGGCGGAGATGCTGAATTTTCTGCGCACCATCGCGGGCGAGCCGTTGCCGCCGGTGGCCGACATAGGGTACATCGACGATGGCTCGGCGGCCTCCGGCGAAGTGATGAATCTCCTGGTTCGGGACAATCTGCTGTTCCGGTTGGTGGCCTCGCCGGACCCGCGCCTGAAAGTGAACGTGAAACTCGGCACGCGGGAGTATCCGCTCGCGGACGCCAAGAACCCAGGCACGGTGGCCCACGCCGTGCGCTTCAACCTGACCGATGAGAAACGGTCCCTGCGCATCTATGGCAGCCAGGTAGTGGTCGCACGGCTCACCGGTTCGGGAGGACACCTCCGCGTTCACCTGTTGAATTATGCGGGGGCGACCCGGAAAGTGGAGGGCATTCGCGTGCGCGTGCTCGGCCAGTACCCCCAACACCAGTTGTCGCTCGCGGACGGCGCGGGCGTCGAGCTGGCCGACTACAGCGTGGATTCCGGCGCCACCGAGTTCACGCTTCCGGAATTAAAGATTTATGCGGTGGTCGATCTGTCGCGGTGATTTCATCTTTGCGATTTGTTTCCGGTACGGCGCGTCTCGTGTCGGCGCGTCTGGCGGCCTCGATCTCGATGGCCGAGTAGGTTGAGCCAGCCCCTTCCTGGCCACGGGGTTCCCCTGCACCACGTGGTGCGGGATGCCACCTGGAACCCGGCGTGTGAGATTCATCACGAAGAGTTAGGAAACCTGTCCGTGAGCGCCCCGGCCGATGTAGCGGTGCTACGGCTGGAAAAAGGGAAGCTCGGCTTCACCGGCCGGTACGGCGCGCGGCTGGCCGGCTCCGAATGTCAGTCTTGCGAGCCGACCATCCGCAACCGGAAAGTGGTTTACACTTTTAACGGCATTATGCGGCCCGATGGGGAGCCTTGCCGAAGAATTACACCCGGACGGGCGATTCCACGGCGGGATGCCCCGACACCCGCGCGGCAACCGCAAGCGCCGCCCCGGAAGTAAGGAAAGCCTGCTCCGCACGCCGGGCAAGCGTACCCGGATCTCCCACCCCTTCACCGAAAACGTGTGTAAGCAGCCAAATTGAAAAATTTTGCGTGATCCCGGAGAAAACCCGGTATATACTATTCTCGAACAGGATTTTGGGAGTCGAAGTAGTGATATCGATGCCGGTAACGGGTCGAAGTCTTGCACCAACAGGCTGAAAGGGGTCGCTATGGTTGGGAAAACGTACATTGCAATTGCGGGATTGGTCTGCTTGAGCATCGCGTCGTCGTATGCCCAGGAGGTCAGCGCCGGGATTACCGGACGCGTCACCGATCCAACGGGAAGTTCTATCGTCGGTGCCAAGGTCATGGCAAAGGATTTGGACCGCGACACCGAGTGGCCTACCACTACAAATGTCGATGGCATCTACGCCTTTCCGCGCATACCGCCCGGCAGATATGAATTGAAGGTCGAAGCCGCCGGCTTCAAAGCGTGGATCAACCCGGAGTTCGGCCTGGAGGTCAATCAACGCGCCCGCGTCGACGTTTCCATGCAGGTCGGCGCCATCACCGAGAGCGTCTCCGTCACCGGCGAAGCTCCGCTGCTGCAGACCGACACCACGCAGGTAGGTACGGTCATCTCGTCGGATCTGGCCAGCAACACGCCGCTGATCAGCCGCAATCCGGTCGCGCTCACGCTTCTCTCGGCCGGGGTCGCCACGCCCGATCCGAACAGCTTCAATAGCGGCATGCGCACCGCGGGCGGCGGACGGCCCTACGTGAACGGCAATCGCGAGGAGGCTAACAACTTCCTGCTGGATGGCGTGGACAACAATTTCACGTCCGATGACCTGGTTTCCTACCAGCCGAATCCCGACGCCATCGAAGAGATGAAGTTGATTACCAACAACGCTTCGGCGGAATTCGGCAATTTTCAAGGCGGCATCGTCAACGTGGTGATCAAGTCCGGCACCAACCAGTTTCATGGCGATGTATTTGAGGATTTCCGCAACGATAAGCTGAACGCCGACAATTGGGGGCGCAACTGGCAGGGTCTGCCGCGCTCCCCGTCGCGTTGGAACCAGTTCGGCGCTACCGGCGGCGGCCGCGTGGTCAAAGACCGGCTCTTCTTTTTCATGGATTACCAGGGCCTGCGCCAGGCTACCCCGCCCTCGCTGAGCAGCGCCACCGTGATGCCGGCCGCCTGGCGCACGGGCGATTTTTCCTCGCTGCTCGCCGCCACTGGCCCCTACTCGATCGGCAAGGTGCTGCAGCTTTACAATCCGTTCCAGGTCGATCCGACCAGCGGCCTGCGGGCGCCCTTTCCGGGCAATATCATTCCCCAGAGCATCTTGAGCCCCGCAGCGGCGAAACTGGTGCAGAACACAACCCTCTATCCGCTGCCCGAGACGACCACCATTACTACTCCCAATTACACCTACTCGAGCGCGAGTTACATTAAGTCGGATCAGGGCGATGCCAAGGGGGACTGGCGGCCGAACGACAAAGATTACTTCAGCTTCCGCTACTCCCACGGCCGCCAGGACAATCCCGGCGTGAACACATTCCCACTGTTCTATAACAGTTTCAGCAAATCGCCCTTTCAGAACGAAGTGATCAACTGGACCCGCACTTTCAGTCCGCGAATGGTCAACGAAGTGCGCATTGGCGTAAACAACGTCATGCTGGACTCCGGCGGCGCGGACAAAGGCCTCGGCAACATCGCCCAGAGTGTTGGCATCGCCAACCCCGGATCCGGCCTGATGAGCTTGACGGGCTTCGCCTACATCAGCGGCCTGGGCAGCGCGAACATCGGCACGCAGCAGTTGTTCGCCAACACCACCTTCCACTATGCCGACAACCTGACCCTGATGCGCGGCCGGCACATGATGAAGATGGGCGGCCAGGCGCTACGCCAATGGATCGACGTATTCTATTCGGGAAATGACGGCCGCACTGGAATTATCGCCTTTAACGGCCGGTACACCACGCAGAACGCCGTCAACCCCTCCGGCACGCTGGTCGGCGAGCCCGATTTCATGCTGGGCTTGACCGACGACGTGTCGCGCGGGCTCCAGGGAAACACCTGGGGCCAGCGGGCGACCATCTGGGGCTTCTACTTCCAGGACGACTGGCGCGTCAACAATAGCCTGACGTTGAATCTCGGCTTGCGCTGGGAGTACCACAGCCCATGGGTCGAAGTGGATAACCGCCAGTCCAACTTCAACGAGTTCACCGGTCAAATGGAACTGGCCGCGCCGCTGCCCCCAGGTTTCGCCGCCGCGCCCGGACCGGCGCCTCTCATCGAAAGCAACCGCGCGCTCTACAACACCTTCAAGAAGGACTTTCAGCCGCGCATTGGCTTCGCCTATAACCCCGGCGTGTTGAGCAGGAAGATGGTCTTCCGCGGTTCCTACACCATCTCTTCCTATCTGGAAGGCACCGGCACCAACCTCCGCCTGCCCCTCAACCCGCCCTACGAGTCGGAGTTCGAGAACAACTACAACATCGCCGGCACGCAGTACGAACTGCCGGGAAGCACCCTCGACCAGGGCTTCTCGATCCTGAATCCCGCGAACCCGTATTCCGGCGCCACCATTCGGCTATGGGACCCGGACGTCCGTCCCGCTATCGTGCAGCAGTGGAATGTCACCACGGAATACCGGCTCAAGTTCGATAACGTGCTCACGGTCGGCTATGTGGGACAGCACGGGGACCGCCTGATGGTGGCCATGCCGTATTTCCAGAACCAGCTCATCAACGGCCAGGTGGTCCAGGGGCCGTATCTTTCGGGCAATCCGGTGCTGCGCGGCGAGATCGGCCAGATTTCCGGCACCTGCTCCTGCGCCAAGCAGAAGTACAACGCATTGCAGGCCACCATGCGCAAGCGCTTCAGCATGGGCCTCGAATACCAGGTAGCCTTCACCTGGTCGCACGGCATGTCCGATTCCATCGGCTACTATGGGCAGGGCGGGCAGGCCGGCTCGCAATCCGCCTACTGGCAGAATCTTTACAACCAGGCGTCGGAATTCGGGCCGACTTACTTCGACGAGAAGCTCAGCTTCGTCCCGTCTTTCGTTTATCAGTTGCCTTTCGGCCGCGGCCGGAAGATGGGCGCCAACTGGAACAAGGGAATCGATGCGGCTCTGGGCGGCTGGCAGGTGGGTGGTGTCTACACCGCGCATACCGGCTTCCCGCTGACCATCAAGCTCTCCGCCGATCCCTCCGGCACCAACGCCCGCAGCTACCGTGCCGAAGTCATCGGCACGCCCCACGATCTCCACCAGATCGGTCCGGGCGCCGAATGGCTGGATATCTCGGCCTACACCACTCCGGCCTTGCATACCTTCGGCGATGCCGGCGTGGGCACCTCCCGCGGTCCCGGCGAAAGCAGCCTGGGTCTCTCGATCGCCAAGCAGTTCCACATGACCGAGCGGAGATACTTCGAGCTGCGCGGCGAGGCGTTCGGCGTGACCAATACGCCGATCTTCTACAGCCCGGCCTCGCAGTCGATTGCCTCCAGCCTGTTCGGACAGGTTCGCAGCTCCGAAGGCGAGCGCAATATGCAAGTGGTCGCGAAGTTCTACTTCTAGCGAGGCTTTGGCTCAAACTGGAAAGCGCACTTGACGCGGAGGCGCAGAGACGCGGAGGAAGCGCGGAGATCAATTCTTTTCTTGCCCTCCGCGACTTCCTCCGCGTCTCTGCGCCTCCGCGTCAAGGTACACACCCGATTGAGGAGGCGCTAAATGTCACTCCGCTTCCAGCGGTGTGACCTGTTCCGCCATTTCAACCTGCGAATTACCGGGAACGCCGCCGACGGGCGCGACGGTGGTCCGCACGGGAGGCTCCGCGCCAAAGCGCCCCTGATAGACTTCGTTCATGGCCGCATAGTCTTTCAGGTCGTTCAAATAGACGTTGCACTTCAGCACCTTGTCCATGGAAGACCCGGCGCTCTCCAACAGCTCCTGGATCTGGTCGAGCACGTACTTGGTGTGGGCCTTGATATCGCCTTTGAAATGGGTGCCCACGCCGGAGATGAACGGCAGATTGCCGTACGCCACGGTGCTGCTGTATAGCGGAGGCTTGTCGGGCTTCTTGCCATCCTTATGGATCACCCGCTTGGCAGTCCTTTGCTGCGGCCGCGGCCGGCTCGGCTGCCACAGCGGCGGCAGCGTAACTCATCAACTCGGCGGCGTCCAGGGACGCTCGGTCTTTTCGGACCACGAAGGCCATGGCGATTTCGCCGCCGGCTTCGTCGGGCGCGCCAATTACGGCGGCGTCCAATGCGGCCGGGTGGGATTAGATGATGTCTTCGAGTTCGGAATCCCTCTCTCTCGCCATCTACTTCTTGGAGTGGGGCATCAGCTCGGTGATGAAGTAGCGGTCCTCGGTAATTTTGAAGTAGAACCGCCAAGCCTTGTTCACGCGGGCCTGCCAACGGTCTTTGGCTTCGTCGTACTTCTTGGCATGCAAGGACGGGTGGACCAGATTGTTCTCCAGGAACTTGACCTGCTTGAAGAATGCTTTTTTCACGGCTTCCGGTGCCGTCTCCAAGGCCTCGACTACAGCCTCGCTGTATTCGATCCTCAGCGAGGAGGTCTGGGTTTTTTGGCCGCGGCTCTCTTCCTTAGTTCGGCTTTCATGTGGGCGATCATCTCATCGGCGGTGTTGAAGGGGCCATGGATCGGGCCTCTTTCGGCTTTGTCGAGGCGGGCGTCGATGATTTGGCGCTGCTCCTCGGTGTATTCGTCGTTAGCGGTGGGCACTTTAGGAACGATCATGACAATTCCGCTGGAGACCTTGAACTCCAGCCGGTCGCCGGCTTTGAAGCCGGCCTGCCGGCGGACGCTGGCAGGCACCACCAGATCGGTTTTGCTTTTTACGAGTACGGTCATGGGCGGAAGTCGGATGCGGCCTCTGTGGGAAGCATAGAGCAAAACAAGCCAAGTGTCAAAAAGAAGACCCCGGACCCATTCCTGGCCCGATCCCACCCACTCCTCCCAATCCTCTATAATGGCCATGAGGGGAGAAACTGGGATGCGCAACGTTCTGTCGACTGCAGCCGTGGTGTTGGCGGCTGCTTGCATTTCCTTTGCCGAGGGGCTGCCCGCCCGCGGCATTACCGGCAACTATATCGAGGCCCGCACCGCCGATGTCTATACCGGCGCATGTTTTGCCAATGGCGAAGCCGAGCAGGTGGGGCGCGAAGCGGTGTTCGGCTGGCGCATTACCGAGGGCCAGTGGAAGGGCGTCAACCTGGCCGGCCTGTCGGTCGTGGGCGTCGTCCGCTCCGAGCACACCCTGGGCCTGACCACCGAGCCGGTCAATCCCGCCAAGGCGGTGCTCATCGTCGATAGCCGCGCCAACGCCGAACAGCGGCTGGCGCTGCAGGGCTTTGCGCGCCGTATGGGCGGAGAGCTGCTCAGCGACGTGGTGAAGGTGTCGTACGCTCCCATCGAGCTCACCATCGAAGGCGGCAACATTCACAGCGGCACAGCCAAGCTAACCGCCGGCTCGCTGGCGGAAATCGAGACGCGCGGCATGAGCGCCGCCGATCACATCTGCGGCAACGAAGAAGTCTGGTATCCGCCACTCAACGCTACGACTCACGCCATGCCCGCCTACACGCTGGAGAACGCCTACACCGGCGACGGCCTCGGCACAACCTGGCACAATCGTCTGAAGCGCAGCGGCTTCGTGGGCACGTTCCAGGTTCAATCGGAATAGAGGCGGACGCGCAAACCATCTACATTCGGGTCCACCCCCGCGACAACGTCGCCATCATTGTCGATTTGGAGGGCGTAGCCGCGGGCACGGCCATGCCGGGCGGAATCGCCGCGCGCGAATGCATTCCGCAGTCCCATAAGATCTCGCTCGAAGCTCTGGAACCGGGCCAGCCCATCGTGCGCTACGGGCACACCATCGGGTTCGCCAAGCGCCCCATTCCTGTGGGTTCGTGGGTGCGCGAAGAGTTCATGGACATGCCGGCAGCCCCGCCGCTCGACCGGCTCTCGCTGGCCACCGCCGTGCCCGCGCCCATGCCGCCGCTCGACGGCTACCCCTTCGAGGGCTATCGCAATTTTGACGGCAGCCCCCATGGCAGCCCCCCTGGCAGCATCGGCACGCGCAACATTCTGGGGATCGCGACCACCGTGCAGTGCGTGGCGCCCACGGTGGATTACGCGGTCCGCCGCATCAAGGCCGAGCTGCTGCCCCGCTTCCGCAATGTGGACGACGTGGTGGCCGTCACGCATTCCTACGGCTGCGGCGTGGCCATCGACGCGCCCGGCGCGGCCATCCCCATCCGCACTCTCCGGCACATCACGCAGCACGCCAACATGGCGGGCAGTCCGCTGCTGGTAAGCCTCGGCTGCGAGAAGCTGCAGCCGGCGCGCCTGCTGGGACTGGAGCCGGGCGCGGGGCTACCGGGCGCAACGGAACTCGGCGCCGCGGTGTCGAGCACCACGCTGCCGAGGGCCGCGGAGCTCGGCGCGGCGCGGCCGGGCGCGCTGCCAATTCTGGGCGACAGCGCCGTCATCCGCCTGCAGGACCAGCGCGGCTTCGCGGAGATTGTGGCCACTATCATGGAAGCGGCCGAGAAGCGGCTGGTCCGCCTGGATGCCCGGCGCCGGGTCGCCTGCCCGGCCTCCGAGTTGGTGGTGGGCCTGCAATGCGGCGGCAGCGACGCCTTCTCCGGGGTGACCTGCAATCCGGCGGTAGGCTACGCGGCCGATCTGCTGGTGCGCGCCGGCGCCACGGTCCTGTTTTCGGAAGTTACCGAGGTGCGCGACGCCGTACACTTGCTCACTCCGCGCGCCGCCACTCCGGGGGTGGCCCGCGACCTGATCCGCGAGATGCGCTGGTACGACGAATACCTGGCGCGCGGCGAAGCCGACCGCAGCGCCAATACCACGCCCGGCAACAAGCGTGGCGGTTTGGCCAACATCGTGGAAAAGGCCCTGGGCAGCGTGGCCAAGGCCGGTTCCAGCGCCATCGCCGCGGTGGCCACGCATGGCGAGAAGGTGACCGCCAAGGGCTTGGTGTTCGCCGCCACGCCGGCCAGCGATTTCATTTGCGGCACCCAGCAGCTTGCCTCCATGAACCTGCACGTGTTCACCACCGGGGAAGGCAGCCCGTATGGCCTGGCGCTGGTTCCCGTGGTGAAGGTCTCCTCGCGGACCGCCCTGGCCGAGAAGTGGCACGACCTGATCGATCTCGATGCCGGCCGGATCGCCACCGGGCGAGCCACCATTGAAGAGGTCGGCTGGGACCTCTTCCGCCTGATCCTGGAAGTGGCCAGCGGCCGCCACAGGACCTGGGCGGAACATTGGGGATTAGGCAACGCGCTGACGCCGTTCAATCCCGGGCCGGTGACGTAAAGAAGCCTTCGGGGAACGGCAATCACCCTCCAGCCTTCAGCGACTCCCGCGCGGGCAAGCGCACGCGCCAGCGGCGGAGAAGGCCGACTCCGGCCTCCGTCAAGATGCACACCTTTAGTTTCGGTCGTTTACGAGCGTTCCGCGGCAGCACCCCGGCCGGTTGGCCTGCGCCACGTCTCCGCAGGCGGATCACGGCGCTCCCGCCCGCAATTGGCAGCGCGGCCCCCGGCGGCGCCGCGTCCGGTTCCTGTACCAGCAGGCGCGGCGGCTACAGGGCCTTCGTGAGCTTCCCCGGTTTGGTTGATTGCCAGCCGCTACCTGTTGGCCGGCGCTGCGCTTCCCGCACTCCGAATCAGCGCACGCCGAAGGGACCCCGGTACCGAACCGGCCGTGTGCCGGTGGCCGCTTGGATCGTTGAAAGCCGACCGCTGAAAGCTACTTCGTTACCACGGTCACTGCGGCCGGCTGCACCTCCAGCCGGTCGATGCGATGACCCAAGTCAAAAGGCCGGCCGATGGCCGCCTCGGGGTACATCGGCAGCAGGAAATTGCGGATCAGGAAATCCAGGGTGCGGCCGTCGATCTGCACGCCCGCGATCTCCACGCGGTCAACATCCACGGTGGCCTGTCCTCCGCCCGAGCGGATGCGCGCCGTCACACGGACGGGGCGTTCGCCTTCCAGCAGCTTGGACATGAGCCAGCCGGGCTGGCCCCCCTGGCTGCGCTCCAGCTTGGCAAAATCCACCAGCGCACTGCCTGCCGCCACGCCGGGAGCGGTGACCGCCAGCCTGGTGTTGCGCACGCCGCCGGGGGCTTCCTCAGCAACCCAGGCATTCAGCTCGCCGAGGCTCAAAGTCACGCGCGTCCCCGGCCGCAGGCGGTCGCTCGAGATCTCGTCGAACTTGCGTTTCGCGGAAAGATAGTCGTTCGAGGCGCCGCCTAAGGCAGCCAACCCCAGCAGCGCCGTCCAGAGAAGTCGCATCCTCATATACTTCATACGCGCCACGGCTCGGCCGGTTGCGGCGGCAATCGCACCCAATCGCACCCAACCAGCGTATCCGAACACAGGCAGGTTTTGCTAACCTGATGGCATCGGAGCTCGATGAAGCCAACCGCTGACGGTACAATCCGGTGCCCGTCGTGCGGCGGAGCCGATGTCCGGCGATCGCTGCCACGCGGCCCCATAGACGCTCTCTTCCGGATGCTCGGCAAAAGACCGTTGCGCTGCCGCGGCTGTGAGTGCCGCTTTCACCGCGCGTTAGTCGAAGGCGAGCCGAGAGACCGTCCCCGCGAGCGGCCTCCCGCACGCACCGCCGAGCCTTAAACCCGGCGCACGTGGACCCCGGCCTCGGCGAACAGCACCTCCACCATTCCGAAATGCTCGTTGTAGTACTCGCTGGAATACTGGATCATCCGCACGGCCGAAATCACCACGGCGACGATGCCCGCCTGGACGATGGCGCGGGCGCAATCCATGCAAGGCATGATCTCGACGAAAATCGTACAGCCCTCGGTGGCCGTTCCGGCGCGCGCGGCGTTGCAGATGGCGTTGCGCTCGGCATGCTCGATCCACAGGTACTTGGTGGGGCGGACCAGGCGTTCCGGGACATCGTCGCGAATCCCCCGCGGGAAGGAATTGTACCCCGTGGAGCGGATCTCGTGATTGGGTCCCACGACGACGCAGCCGATCTGCGTGTTGGGATCTTTGCTGCGGGCCGCCACCACCTTGCAGATGTCCAGATAGTATTGGTCCCACCCGGGTATGCTTCGCATAGGCTCTCACCAACTCTAGCAGAGCGCTGGCATCCGGGGCGGCCTGGGGCCCGTCTGCCGTTAGAACATATATGGACGCCTCCTTTGAATCCAGATTGGTTGCGTGGTATGGTTTTTGGTATGGCGGCCACGAAGATCACGATCACCCTTCAGGACCGTCAGGTTGAGGAAATTCGCTCCCTCGTCGCAGCCGGACAGGCGGCCAGCGTTTCTGCCTTCGTGCAGCATGCCGTTGGAGTTGCTCTTGGCGATGCGGCAGGATGGAGGGAGATGCTGGAAGACGCGCTGCAGCAAACGGGAGGCCCCTTAACCGGAAAAGAGCGCGCATGGGCCGACTTGCTGCTCTCTCCTCAGGAGCAGAAAAGAGGAGCCAGGAAGGGAAAAGTCGCGTGAAGGGCATTACCTTCGATGCTGGTGGCCTGATCGCCTTGGACCGGAACGATCGCCGCGTGCTCGCACTTGTCGCACGCGCTACAGAGCTTGGCACGCGTATCACCATACCAGCGACGGCGCTGGCGCAGGCCATTCGTAATCCTGCCACTCAGGCGCGACTCTCCCGGCTGATTCGACAGGAGGGCACGGACATCATTGCCCTCAACGGACCGGAGGCGACGGCTGTCGGCCTGTTATTGGCGCGAACCGCGACCGCCGATATCGCCGATGCCCATGTAGTGGTCTGTGCGCAGCGGGCCGGGCAGGCGGTCGTTACCAGCGACCCAGTGGATCTCAGGCGAATCGCTCCCGGGCTACGGTTGTTAGTCGTCTGACACCACACCGGTGGGCGTCGCCGCGTTTGCAGCATACGAAACAGTTCACTTGGCCGTGAAGCCGCCGACTCGTCGAACGGCCGGTCGTCCGCAAGCTCCCTGGAAACGGGGATCTGGGAAGCTGCAACCACACGCGCGTCGAACCTGGATCGCGCGAAGCCGAGGCCCGTTTGCCACCGGCCCCATTTTAACGCCTATGTCCGCCGTCAGGGGCCGCCGGCGGCACTCCTCCGAAAGGCCCACTCTACCACTACGCGGCCTCCGCTCAGGTGCTCCTGAACGATGCGCTCCAGCACCACGGGGTGGCCGAGTGGTACCAGACGCCTTCGGGGTACACCACCGCGATGGGCCCCTGCTCGCAAATGCGGAGGCAGTTGGCTTTGCTGCGGTACACGCGGTCCAGGCCCAGTTCGGCCAGGCGGCGCTTCAGATATTCCCAGGCCTCCAGGCCAACCTCCTTGTCGCAGCACTGGGGCTTGGTCTGGTCGCAACAAAGAAAGATATGGCGGCGGATTTCGGGGATATGCAGGTTGGCCGCGATCTCGGCCAGGCGCTCGGGGCGGCCATGGCCTACTCCGCCAGCGCCGCGGGATTCGACAGCTCGCCAATCTCGGGGACCCGGATGGCGACCACGTCGCCGGGCTCTAGCGCAGCCTCCTGCGGAACGATGATGCCGGTGCCGGTCAGCAGGACCGAGCCGCAGGGGACCCGGTTGGCGCGCAGCAGATACTCGATGAGCGTCTCGACGCGGCGGTGCAGGCGGGCGGTGGAAACGCCGCCCGAAAACAGCTCCCGGCCGCCGCGGGTAATCGTGCAGGTCATCTGGAGCGCGTAGGGATCGGGCAGATCTTCGGCGGGAACGAAGACCGGCCCCAGCGCGCAGCAGCCGTCGTAGACCTTGGATTGCGGAAGATAGAGCGCGTTTTCGCGCTCGATATCCCACGCCGAAACGTCGTTGGCCAGGGTATAGCCGACGATGCGGCCGCGGCTGCCCAGAATCACGGCCAGTTCCGGCTCGGGCGCGGTAAAGCGCGAATCCGGCCGGATGCCGATGGACTGGCCGGCCGCCACGCACACCCGCGCGGTCCCCTTGAAGAATATTTCCGGGCGCGCCTCGCGGTATACATACGCGTACATGCCCTCGCGCGTGCCGTGCTCGGCGTCGCGAAAGCTGGCGCTGGTTTCGTAGGTGCAGCCGCAGGCCCACACTTCGGGCGGCGCAATCGGCAGAATCGGGACGGCATCTTCGCCGTGACGGCTGGAGAGCCGCGCGGCCAGGCTACCCACCGGTTCGTGCTGCGCTTCGGCGCGGCGCAGCAGATCGAGCATGGTGTGCTCGGGGATGGGCCGCGCCCGGCCTTCTTCAAACACCGCGGCGGTCACGCCGCCCTTGGATTTAATTTGTCCGAGTCGCATCAGTATTTCAAATAGACGGTTTTGTAGTCGCTGTAAAACTCCAGCGCCGCCGGCCCCTGTTCCTTGGGACCGAAGCTGGAATCCTTGGAGCCTCCGAACGGAAGCTGATATTCCACGCCGGCGCTGGGCAGGTTGACGGTCAAGAGGCCGGCTTCGGCGCGGTAAATGTATTCGAACACGCGCGAGAGATTGGTGGACTGGATGGATGAGGAGAGGCCGAACGGGATGGCGTTGGCGATGCGCAGGGCGTCCTCGAAATTGCCGGCCCGCATGATGGCCAGCACCGGTCCGAAGATCTCCTCGCGGGCGATCACATGGTCTTCGGCCACGCCGGCGAACACGGTCGGCTCGACGAACCAGCCTTTGGCCAGGGCGCCATCGGTCAGGCGGCGGCCTCCGCAAAGGGGCTCGCCCGACTCCTTGCGCCCGGCCTCGATGTAGCCGAGAATGGTCTCCATTTGCGCGCGATCGACGCAAGGACCGATCTCCACGCCCGGCTCCATGCCATTGCCCACTTTAAGGCGGCGCGTGCGAGCCACCACGGCTTCCACAAACCGGTCGTAGATGGCGTCTTCCACGATGGCGCGGCTGGTGGCCGTACACTTCTGGCCGGTGGAGAAGAACGCGGCGTTGACCACGTTTTCCACGGCGGACGGGAAATCGGCGTCAGCCAGCACGATGGTGGGATTCTTGCCGCCCATCTCGAGCTGGATGCGCAGGCGCCGCTTGGAGGCCGCGCCGTGCAGCCAATTGCCGATCGAGCACGATCCGGTGAAAGACACCGCCTTCAAAGGGGCCGCATCGACCAGCGCCTGGCCCAGCGCTCCGCCGGAGCCCGCCACGAAATTCACCACGCCCTTGGGAAGGCCGGCCTCGTGAAGCGCTTCCACCAGGCGCCACGCGCTGAGCGGCGCGGCCGACGCCGGCTTCAACACCACCGTGTTGCCGCAGATCAGCGCGGGCGCCAGTTTCCAGGCCGGAATGGCGCTGGGGAAGTTCCAGGGCGTGATCAGCCCGACCACGCCGATGGGCTTGCGCAGGGCGAACATGTGGACCCGGTCGCGCTCCGAGGGGACCAGCATGCCCGGCAGGCGCGCGCCTTCGCCGGCGAAATAACGAAAGATGTTGATGGAGCGGCGCACTTCGCCCTTGGCTTCGGGCAGGGTCTTGCCTTGCTCGTGGGTCATATCGGCCGCGATTTGCTCGAAGCGGCGGTCCAGAATATCGGCGGCTTTGAAAAGAATGGCGCCGCGCGCCGGGCCGGCGGCCGCGGACCATGCAGGGAAGGCCGCCGCGGCGGCCTGGGCCGCGGAGGCGATGTCGTCAGGCGAGCCGGCCACGAACCGGCCCACCAGTTCGCCGGTGTCGGCAGGGTTGCGATTCTCGAAAAGCGAATCGCCGGCGATCCATTCGCCGTTGATGTAGTTGCGGAAAGTCTCGGCCATTTTGTGGATTCTCTAAACTGTGGCGATTCTCTAAACACAGCGCCGGAAATCGTTGCGCGCGCGCGCTCCGCTCTGGCGCCGGCTTGCTTCTGACTTCGGTCTCCTTCTGTCTCCCCTTAGCTCAAAACTGTACCTTGGGAGCGGCGCGATTGGCGCCGTCCGTTTGAAAATAAGCGTCGTTGCGCGTGAAACCGGACATCGAAGCCACCACGTTATCCGGGAAGCGCTGGATCTGGGCGTTGTAATGCTCCAGAATTTCATTGTACTTGCGCCGCTCGACGGCGATGTGGTTCTCGGTGCCCGCGATTTCGTCCTGCAGGCGCAGAAAATTCTCGTTGGACCGCAACCGCGGATAGTTTTCCGCCACCACCAGGAGACGCGAGAGAGCGCCCGAGAGCTGGTCGTTGGCCTGAATCTTTTCCTGCGGCGTGCGGCCGCCGAGGAGGGCCGCGCGGGCATTGGCCAGGTTCTGGAAGACCTCGGTTTCGTCTTTGGCGAATCCCTTGACGGTGTCGACCAGGTTGGGAATGAGATCGGCGCGCCGCTGGAGAGCCCCATCCACCTGTGCCCATTGCGCGGTGACGGCTTCGCGCTGGGTCACCAGATCGTTGTGGACGTCGATCAATTTGCCGGCGGCCGCCACGGCGAGCACGATGAGCACCGGAATGAAAATGAGAACCTTTTTCAAAAGTGGTCTCCTATTTCGCGAGACGGTCGACGGCCTCGATGACCGCGGAAATTCCTTCCAGATAAGGCCCCAGCAGGGCCGCGGCGTCCACGTCGCGAGACTTCACGTGTCCCTCGCGCACGCTCAGCAGTTGCTCGAAGGGAGCTGGATCGAAGCCGAAATACGCGCGCGCCAGGTCGATCGCTTCGCGCTGGTGCGCCGGAGAGCCGGCGCCGTGGAGCGCCAGCGCATGGCGGAACAGCACGCAGAAGTTGGAAACCGAATCCAGCAGAAGCGCCCGCAGCAGCCCTGCATCGTGCATCACGCCGGCGGCCTTCTGGCGCAGGCGCAGAAGCTTGGCGCGCAGATCGTGCTCCACCTGGGCGCGGTAGAACGAATCGTCGATGGCCAGCGCGCCGACCACGTCGCGCCCGTCCAAGAGGCGGTGGTGAGACTGGATGTCGTGAAATTCGATGGCGAAACAATCGGTGGATGTGGCCAACTCGCGCTCGGAGAGGAGCAGCGGCGCGGGGTTGCCCAATTCGCGCCACCAGCGGAAAATGTCGCCGCTAGCCGCCAGCTCGCGCGGGGTGATTTCGCTGAGTACGCAGAGCACGTTCAGGTCGGAGAACTTGGGGTGGTGGTCTCCGGTGGCCGCGGAGCCGTAGAGCACCACCGAAACCAGGCGACCGGCAAAGGCCTTGCGTAATTTTTCCACCAGCAGGTTGAGCGCTTTTTCGTGCATGGAAATCACCAGTCGCCGGAGGCGCCGCCGCCGGGCCTGGAGGGCGCCCCGTCGCCGCCGCCGAATCCGCCGAAGCTGTCCGAAGAGTCGAAGCTGCCGAATCCACCGCCGCTGTGGGTTCCCGAGGGTAGGACGAGCGGCGGAGATCCCCAGAGGGAGCTCCCCGGCCGGAAGGCGCGGCGTCCGCCGCCGGCGCGCCGGACGGTCCAGATTACCAGGAAGCCGAGGCAGCCCAACACGAGCACCCCGCCGATGACCAACGGCCACAGGACGGAATTGGCAACCGTGGGCCTGATGTGGCGCGGCAAGCGGGCGGTGAGCGAGACTTTCCTGGCATGCGCGATGGCGGCGCCGAGCGTCTCGGCGGCGGCCATCATGGCTTCGCCGTACTGCTGGGCGCGCAACGCCGGCCGCATTTCCCGCCGAATGCTGCCATCCATGCCAGCCGGCAGAAGGGGTTTCAGCCCATAGCCGATTTCCAGCTTGCTGCGGCGGTCGTGGATGGCCAGGAGCAGGAGGACGCCGTCATTTTGGCCTTTCCGGCCGACGCCCCAGGCGCGGGCGATGGCGTTGGCGACATCCTCAAGAGGTTCGCCTTGGAGCGTGGGAATGGTCACGAGGGCGATCTGCGCGCCGGTAACGTGCTGCAAATCGGCTGCATAAACTTCCAATTGCGCTTTGCTGGCCGGGTCAACGACTCCGGCGAAGTCGCTGACATAGCCTAGCGGCTTGAGAGACTTCCAATCGACCGCCCAACCGGCCGAGGCAGCCAGCCAGAGCGCGGCGCCCAGGCCCAGACACTTTCGCATGTCGAGTTTTCAGTGTACTACGCGCGCTTTGGGGCGAGGGGTCGAGCGGCCCCACGCGAAGGGACAGCGGCTTGTGGAGCGGCGGGATTGAGGACTGGATGAGGGCGTATGACGCGGGATGGACGGGGTGGGGTGCGGTGGGGCGGTCTGGGAGCGGGTTCGGGCGGCGTGGCGATGGATCGGGGTCCCGGGGCACAAAGTTGTTCTGGGGGATAATGGGTTTGTCCGGGACAGGCTTAAGTGGCTGAGGGGATTCGGGTTCAGCCTCCAAAATCGGTTCGTTTGGTAATTTCGCGCGCGCGCCTTTGAGGCGCTCGAATTCCTCGATGGCGCGGCGGGCCCAGAGGGCGCCCCTGCGCTCGGTCTGGGCCTGGTAGCGGAAGAAGAGCTTCCACACGTCGGACTCGCGGGCCATGCGGCGGAATCCGTCTGCGATGGCGTGGTTGAGGTTCTGGCCGTCGGTCATTTCGGTGCCTTCGAGCAGTCCATTGCTGATGGGTTTGAGAAAGTTTCCTTCGTCATCGAGGGACTGGTTGACGGCGCAGGTGAAGAGGCCGGCCTCCAGGCGGGCGGCGCGCACGAGGGCGTGCTGGGCGAGAGCGATGCGTTCGACGGCGAAAAGCTCCTGGGCGTCGACGGGCTGGTAGGCGGAGGCAAGATCCTCTTTCAGGTTGGCGACCGCTTCCAGGTCTTCGGCGCGAACAACGGCGAAGTTGGAAGCGGTGAAGCCGTGTTTGCGGGCGTTCTGGGCCGAGCGGGCCTTGCCTTCGGGGGTGCGGGGGCCGGTCGAGCGAGCGGCGTTAGCGCGGTTGGCAGTGAGCTGCTTTGGGGATGTTTCGTGATGAGGCATGTCAAGGTTCCTCATCCGACGTGTAGCATGGGGGACGGCGCCGGCCGGCGGGCGGCGCTCGCAGGTGATAGAAGGGAAAGGGCTTCGCGGAAGGCGAAGTTTGTGAACCGAAAACCGGCCGACCTTCTGAGGGCTGGGGTGAGGTTCTTTTTCAGCGTCGCGTTAGCGGCCCCGCGATAGCCGCTTTGAGCCGCTTACCTCATAAGGCCCCCGGCTCTACCGGAGGGAAATTACCCTTGGTCGGCCGCGGCGCCGCGGCCGCACCCGTGGCGCGTGGCGGTCCACTTGGCGCCCAAATACTCGCCCATGTCCAGCGCTCCCGACATGGAGTCGCCGGTCAGATTGCCCGTGAAGCGGTACGAAAGAGCCGCCCCGTGCACCTCGCCGATGTTGCTGGAGATGCGCACCTCGTCGCCGGAGATGGTGCCGGTAAAATCGCGCGCCGTGAAATCGCCCTGGTGCGTGCCCACGAGCTGGTTGCCCTGCTGCTTGACATACAAAGAGTGCTCCGAGGCGCCGGCGGCGAACTGGATCCGCACGTCCCAACGCCCGGTGAGGTCGGCGGCGGGTGTCTTGGGAGCCTCCGGTTTCCATTCGGGCCGCTTGGCCGCCAGGATCTGAAAAACCCGGTCGGCAACGATCTTGACGTCCTCCGGCATCATCATGTACGCGGTGATCGAAATCCCGGTCTGATTGGAAGCGCCACGCCCCCCGCGGCCGCCGCCCCCGCCCCCACCACCACCGCCGAGGGCTACGCGCGGCTCGGTGGTCCACAGGATATTCGAGACCTCCTCGCCGTCGATCCCCAGCCTGGCGGGATCCCAATTGATAGAAAGCCCCGGGCTGTGGTTGCCGAGGCCTCTGGGCTGGCGTACGGTCGCCGTGACGCCATCGATCCTGGTGACGCGGCCGGCAATGGTCTGCATCCACCCGGTCCACATCTCGTCCTCTTTGGTGTGATCGCGCTGGACCCACATTTCAACCGCGGCCAGCATGCCCACAATTTCTTCCTTGCCGATCTTCATGGTGCGCCCGTGCCCGTGGTGCGGTGCGCTGGACACCCAGGCCGCCTGGAGCAGGTCCTTGCGGCCCAGCACCAGGCCGGCGCATTGCGGCCCGCGCAGGCACTTGCCGCCGCTGTACCCCACGAACGTGGAACCGCGCTGCAGGTAGGTATTCGGTATGGTCAGCATCTCGGCCGCCGCGTCCGTGAACACCGGGATATTCTTCTTACTGGCAATCCCGTAAACCTGGTCGTACGTCAGCGGGCCGCTTTCCATCCGGTTGCCAGCCATGATGTAGACCATCGCGACTTTCGGGCCGAGCGCGGCTTCGTATTCGGCGGCGTCGCCCACTTCGACGATCCGCACGCCCACGGAACGGATGGCCTGGTCATACTCGTTGCGGGAGGCCTTGGGAATCACCACTTCGTCTTTGGCGAAACCCGTCAAATCCGGAATCCGAACGTGCAGGTCCGGGTTGCCCCCGGTGACGCAGGCCGCCGTGGTGTGCGCCATCCCGGCCGCGCAGCCCGCGGAGACGAGAGCCCACTCGGCGCCCGTAATCTCCGCCAGGCGCCGGGCCGCGCCCTCCATCAACTCGTCCAGCACCACGTGATGTTGCCCGGCCGATTCCACCGCTGCCCGCACTTCCGGCAGCTCGATCGATCCGCTGATTACGGTGAGGGTTCCCCGGCAGTTGATCACCGGCCGGACACCGAACGACTTATAAATATCGCTGGGACCAAGCTGTAGTTTGCCCGCGCTCACCGGCGCAGCGGGAGCCGCAGCCGCCGGTTTGGCGAAAAACGCCGGCGCCGCCGCCAGCACGGATCCCCGCCGGAACAGTTCACGCCGGCTCAGCCGGCCCACATACTGTTCGAAAGCCTGCTTCATTGAATGGATCATGGTTACGCTCCGCCCTTCTCGGGATTCAGCGTACCATTAAATTCCGCCAGGATGAAGCCCATTACAACAGGCACGGGGTGACTGAAGGATGTCAGCGGGATTACGATTTGGTAATACTGACGCCGGTCCCGGACGACAAGGGCATCCGGTCCACTCTGGCGCCAACCACTTAGGACCAAGTTCGCCCCGCGGCTGGGCCTTGCCTGGGCCCCAAGGGCTTCCGGCGGCGTCCTGGGCATTTGGCCGCTACCGCTTTCATTGGACTTACTTTAGCGGCCTTATCGCTAGCCTAGTGGCCTCCGCGTTCATCGGCGCCAGCGTGATCGGAGCAACCGCCAGAATCAGCAAGCCTTCCCGTAAATTAATCGTCGTCCCGCCAGCCGATTTGCACTTTGCGCGAGTCACGACGTCCCACCACTCGATACGGAAGAGGCCCCGCCAGCTCCCGCAGAAACGTGAGGTCACTCTTCAAGCGGAGGAGCTCGCGTTCGGCTTCTTCAGGATCTTCGCACCACACAGCGCGGAACGGAACCACGTAGTCGGCCGCGGGATTGAAGAAGTCGCTGCTCACAATGGCATAACGGATCAAGGTACGCCACTGATAACCGGCATTCTTCTTTCGGGCGGAGACCGGCACGATCAGCCATTCGACGCCATTGTGAGATACCCGCTTGACACCAAAATGCGAAGCCCGCAGAATGCTGTTGAAGTGAACCTGCTTTGGGAAGTGATAACTCCACAGACGACCGCAGCGCGGTCCGCACTCGATGGCGAGCTTCAAGTGAGATAGATTGAAGGGATCGAGGCTATAGTCGCATCCAATCGCTTCACCATTGGCACGGCGAAACCGAGACAACGCGTCCGGCAGCCACGGCGCGCACGCGAAGGCGTCTCGCGCCCGGGCAAAGGCACGAAATACGAGCTCATGTTTGCGATAGAATTCTGTGTCGATGAGGATGTGATCGTCGGCCGGCCGGGGGATCGGCTCACTCTCGCCATCCAGCCATAAGGGCTCTTGCACGAAGCGGCCCGAGACCATACGCGCTCCGTTATCCAACGCATCGCATCGCCAGAAGTCCGGCTCGACGTAGAATAGGTCGATGTGGGTGAACAGGAGTCGCTCGCGCAATTCAGCGCCGGATCGCAGAGCGCTGTCTATCGAATGACCGATCGGCCGGTCACGGCAGCCCTCGGCGTGGTGAACGCGGGTGCGGGGATGCTCCGCCAAAAGGCGAACCAGGTCGCGGACGGCGACGGAAGTATCGTCGTTGGTAATCAGCAGGATACCAACGGTGTCATCGGTGTTCCGTTGCAGATGCCGGGTCACGTGTTCCGTAAAGAAGAGATTGCTCTCCGGAATAGCCAGCAGAATCGTGGTCCCGGCGGAGCGCACGTTTTACACGGCCTCCGTATCGCGCAGGATCGATTCAATCCGGTCAAGGCAATCTTCAAAGTTCAGGCGCGAGACCCGGTCGAATGCGCGCTCGGCCATGCGGGCGCCAAGTTCCCAATCTCTCAGCAGCGACACAACGTGCCGAACCATCTCCTGGTGCGCCGAGGGAGGGAACAGCAGACAAGTGTTCTCGTCGGCATATTCGCGGATGCCGCGGTTATCCGCAGAGACAACCGGCGTGCGGCAAAGCATCGCCTCCAACCCGCACATGCCGATTCCCTCCGAGATGCTGGGGACAACCCAGACGCGGCAATGACCGTAGATTCGGCGTCGGCAACGGTTGTCCGGATTCAGGAAGAAGCGTCCGGGGGTCGGCATGGAAGTCTGGCCGTAGACCCAGAGTTCCACGCCCGGGCAACGCCGCTCGATCTCCGGCAGGGCATCAAAGACCGCCCTCGTGTTTTTCCAGCCATAGCAGGCGTGCGCCAGAGTCCCGATGCGCAGAAGCCGGTCCGCAGGTTCGAAATGGACTTCTTCATCGAAGGGTGCGATACCAAACCATGCGCAGTCCGCCCCCATGCGGCGGATCCGCTCCTGAATCCATCTGGCAGAGGTGGCCTTGCGAATGCGGGGGGACCGAATGTTTCCCTCCTCGGCACGCCAATCGTGCATGCCGAGGTGCAGATGGAATGTGTGCAGGCTGCAGGAATCCGGGATGAGAGGCGCCAGTTGCCAGAGCGGCAGGTCACCCGGGCAAATCAGGCAGTCAAGCGAGCGGCAGATCGCCGGTATCTCAGACCAATGTCTGGCTCGCGCGGTGGCCTCACCTAGGGTGACGGTCGAGACCTGGTATCCGCGCTGTGCCAGTCCCGCAGCGATTCTCCGCAGACGCCGAATACCTCCACTCGCGCCGACATGCGGCAGCACGATCCCCGCTTTCAAGCGCCACACCTCCTGATCAGAATATGGGACTGGAGCGAGTGAGCCAGTTCGTCCATCGCGCCCGCCAGAATGGAGTCGATGCTTCGGGAAGGACGCCATCGCACAGCGGCACAAAGCTTGCTTATATCGGCGAGTTTGTCGGGAGCCTCTTCATACAGCGGACCGTGCAGGTCGGCCGGGTCCACAGCGACAACGTCCGGCCGCAGTCCGGGAAAGCGCTCCATAGCCGCCTCCCGAAAGCGCCGCGCGAGTTCTCCGATACTGATTTCGTTCGCCGGATTGGCGACATTGAACAGCCCTATGGCGCCGATTGCCATTAAAGCCATCATGGCTTCGGAAACGTCGAGGACGTGCGTGAAGCAGCGCCGCTGTGTTCCATCGCCGTAGACGGTGAGCGACCGGCCGGAAATCACGGCTTCGATGAATCGCGGAATTACGAAGCCGCCTTCGCCCGATTGTGCAGGCCCAACCACGTTGAACGGGCGAATAGCGAGTACCGACAGCCGCCCGGTGCGTTGCGCATTATGCAGCATCACTTCCGCGAGAGTCTTGGCACAAGCATATTCGCGGCGTCCGGAATATGGAAGGCGTACTGTAAGAGCATCGGTTTCCGCCCCGACCCCACCGTGGCCATAGACCTCGGAGCTGGAGACGAACAGTATTCGTGTTTCAGTCCCGCCGAATGTGTCGATGAGCCATTTGGCGTCCTGGACAATCCCGGTGGCGACTTCCCCCGCAGCCCACATCACCCGCGTTGGACCGACAGGGCTTGCCAGGTGGCACACCCAGTCGAAACGCTCGCTCAGGTCCGCGTCGCGCAGGTTTGCAAGAATCAACCGAGCCCGGCCCTGGAACTGTTCCGGCCGGGCGACGCTGGTGCTCCGGTTGTCCACAATGGTTACCGCCGCCCCGGCCCCGATCAGAGCTTCGGCCAGGTGGTGACCGATGAACCCCAACCCGCCGGTGACCAGTACTTTGCTTCCGCTCAGTTCAGCCGCCATAGCGTTTCTCCAGGATCTGCAAACGGCCGCCCAGAGGCGCCGGTGCGCCGATGCGGACCAGGGCCGAGCCATCATAGAGCGTGTGAAACGCTCTGCGGCGCAAGTGACTCGACAAGTCCGCACCGCCACCGTTCTCGACGATTACGACTCCTCGCAGTCGCAAACGCTGCGCAATACATGCGGCCGTCTCCTGCTGGTGAGTGAAACTAGTGCCGGCGAAGACGGAGTCGTCCACGACCATCGTGTCGAAGGATTCCTCTAATCCGGCCAGCTCCGGAAGGTGGCGGCCGCAGATATAAGACACCTGGGGATGCTGCACACGGCGAGCTGCGTCGATGGCAGCGCGACCGGGGTCAATGCCTAACACGCGCCCGGCATATTGTGCCAGAAATCGCGCGCCCGTCCCGCAGCCGCAAGCGAGATCCAGCGCGGAAGAGCCGCTCGACAGGAAATGCGCGGCCGCCGCATACCGCGCAGCCACGTGATAGGGCTGGACTCGTCCAAGACCGCTGCGCCAGTCCGAGGCGGGACCGCGCAGAATCCGCGGCACCCCACGGTAACTGTCCAGTTCTATCGGGCGGGGTTTCCAAAGAGCCACGTTCAACAGAGGAACATCCAAGTCCTGGGTGGGGAACTTCTGGAAAGTCTTCGGATAGCGCTTCAGTAGATCCACCTCGGAAGGCTCGGTCAGCTCTTGCCAGAGCAGGGTGCGAAAGCCGAGGCGGGCGCAAAAATCGCGATAGTGGCTGCATGTCATGGTGTTGACGAAGGGAATCCCTTCGCCGGTGATCTCCTCCAATTCGTGCTCATTGAAAAAAAGCGTGGGATAAGGGTACCGGATCCGGCGGTACATATGGCTTCCACGCCGGCTGAAATACATGCCGATGTGGGCAATGAAGAGCCCGCCGGGGCGCAGCAGACGAAATGCCCTTTCCAGCGCTCCCACCGGATTCTACAGATGCTCCCAGGTTCCGATGGAAACGATCACGTCGAAGCTTGAATTGCCGAGTTCGATGCGATGAAAGTCCGCTCGGTGGAAACGGACGTTATTGGACGCCGAGCGCCATTTGCCCCATTGTTCGGGGAATTCAATCTTATCGATTGCGAGCGCCTGGACGCCGCGCTGAGCCAGGAGTCCGGACAAGGCCCCCCGGCCACAGCCGATCTCCAGACATTGGAAGTTGTAATCCAGAACGAAGGGATCGAGAAAGTAGCGGATATTCCGCTCGGCATGGCTGCGGCAGCTTTCCTCGTCGTACTGTGGCAGATTCTCGGGGGACAGGAAAGGACGGCTATAGAGCTGTGACAGTTCCGCGTGGAGTTGCTGACGATCAAATGGCATCCCGGTCGGCTCTCCGGACATAACTGTACCAGCGGTTCGCGTGGGAAAGGTTCAGACGGGGGTCAAAGTCCTTATCAAGGCCCATGCGCCGCAGGGAATTGCGCACGGCGGTTAGGGAGTTCCGGGACTGTTCTTCCGTATACGAGGACAGACTGCCGGGACGGATACGGTAGTAATAGAGGATGCGATCCAGGTAGTACAAGGGGGCGCGCTCAGAGATCTTCAGCACGATATCGTAGTCGACCGCGCTGGACAGGCTCTCGTCGTGCCCTCCAACGAGAAAGTGGAGCCGGCGGCGCCACATCCTAGGCGCCGAGACATGCATACACAGCATGGTCTGATGGCGGCGGTAGTTCTTGAAGGTCTCGCTGACCACTTGAGGCCTCAGGCGAAGATCGGTTCGCACAAGCCTTGCGAAGACCAGTCCCAACCATGGCCGCCGGTCGAATTCCGCGATCATGCTCTCCACGGCTTCGGGGTGCAGGACATCATCGGAATCCAACTGAAGGGTGAATTCCCCGCGCGCGCCCTGCCAATCGCCGTGTTGCTGGCGCTGGCGCATCCCCGCGGCGGCGTCCCCTGCCAGACAACGCGCTGGTCTTGACGGGCCTTCTCTCTGACAACCGCGGGGGTTTGATCGGTAGAGCCATCGTCCACCACTATCACTTCGAGGTCGCGGCAGGTCTGGCGCAGTGCGCTATCGACCGCCTCACCGATGTGTTCAGCGCCGTTGCGCACGGGGATGTACACGGAGCAGCGCGGCGTGTCGACCTTTCCCGCAAATGAGCCTGGATACCGATGCACTCGATAGGGCGGGACGCGTGCAGCCAGAAAATCGCGGTGCCGGCCGCTTCGTTCCGTTTTCGGATGATGGAGATGATAGCCCTCGACATGCGGCTCGTGGATGCAATAGGCACCGCGCTCATACAGACGGTAGGCGAATTCTTGGTCGACGCCGCCGTACTCAGTCCATTCCTCCGCCCACAGTCCGGCCGCGAAGGCGCTGCTCCGCCGATACGCCATGCAGAAGCCGAGTACTTCCAGATAGGCCATGTATCGATGTTTCAGGATGTCCGGATCGCGCCGGAGGATCTCGCGCTCGTCATGATCGCCGGTCGGAACCCGGGGGTAACTTCCGTCGCGAATTCCGCTCCGCGTTACACCCTCCGAGTGAATGTAGGTCCGCGAGACGGTTACGACCACATCCGAACCGTCCTCAAACCAACGAGCGATCCAGCGCAAAGCATCGCGGTTGAGGAAGACAATGTCCGGATCCATCTGGACAATCACCGGATGACTCGCCGCGCGGATTCCGGTATTGCGAGCCAAAGCTTCGGTGTGGCCGGGCTTTGGCCCGGTCCGGATGAACCGGGTCGACTGAGAAGATCTGGCGCAGATGCCGGCGGGATCGTCCGAACTCTTGTCGTCAACCACAATTACTTCCAGCAAATGCCTCGGGTAATCCTGAAGGCTCAGCGACTCAAGGCAAAGCTCAAGCAACCGCGCGCGGTTGTGAACGGTCACGACGACCGAGATGGGAAGCGTGGGGGCGTAGCCGGCGATGCGCGAGAGCCATCCTCTCTCCTTGAGGCGCTCCTGCAAGAACGAGTAGTCGTTGGCCACGCCGCACAATGGCGGCAGCGGCAGATCGCTGGCCATCACATCCTGAGACATGCCTTGCGCTGCGCCCTACGTTTCGACAGGCCTGTGATCAGTTGACGCACTTGGCGGACGGCGGCCAGGCTGACGCTCACGGGCAGATTCGACATGCCGGGGTCGCTCAGCAATTCGATGATTTCCGCCACTTCCGTGGCAGGATCGACCGGACGACTATCGTGTTCGCTCGCAGCATCGGATACGGTTGCGGGCGACGCCGGCCGCGTGCCGGGCGCGGCCTGGCCGGTAAGTCTCTGAATCTCGATCAGCCCCAACGCGGACGTCAACTGACCGAGTGTAGAGGTGACACGCGTGTCCCACAAGAGTTGGGACAGTACGCTTAGCAGACTGTTCGGGTCCGGATCGACGATCTCGGTGAACTCAGAAATATTCCCGTATCCACCGAATGACAGCAACTGGTATTCGCCGTTGCCAAGGTCTGGTTGGCGGAACGCAGAGGATTCCAATCCCGGTACGCTCGACGGCAGCGGAACCGATTCACTGGTCTCAAAGTCTTCGAGTATGTGTTCCGGGATTGCATATGCCCGGCCCTCTTTGTCCCAAACGTGTTTCACAATCATGAACTTGATACTCCTTTCAGCTCCTTTTGTCACATTCAGATAACATTTGATGAATCACAGAGGCCCTTTGGTCGAAGGATTCCCTCTGGTTACGCTCCATACAGAGCCGGGCGATCCGCTGGCGTTCGTTCCGATCGCCCAGATAGCGGAGGCAAAGTTCGACTGCCTGCCGGGGAGTTTCGTAGCAGACGAGTTCGGGAAACACCTCGCCGATGCCGCTGACGTGGTCGCTCAGCAGAAACGTGCCGCAGGCCATTACGGAGTGCATGCGATCATTGGCCACGCCGGCATGACGTGCCGCCGCCGTATTATGACCGACGACGATCGAGCTCGACCGATAGACTTCCCCGCTGCGAAGCCATGGCACCCGTCCATGCCAGTTGCGGCGTTCGCAGTGGTAATCCCCCCAGACATGAAACTCGTTTATGTGCTGGTCCAGCGTGTTCAGCAATTCCGTGCGGTCGCCCGCCCGAGGATGACCCACAAAGGTGACTGGGAATTGTTCCGCGCCAGCCTGAGCCGAGGGATAGTACACATCGCTGTCGAAGGCCTGGCCGAGGAATTCGAAGCCCCACTCGCTCGAAAGACGCCTCGAGGCGACGTATGCTTTGCGGTATCGCGAGAGCACTTCCGGCGTATTGCGGTCCGGATGCGAGATCAGCCAGGCGATGGAGAAGCTGTCGCGCGATGGGACATAGGAATCCATCTCGAGGCCCAGGAGCACAATCTCACGCTCTGCCGGTCGGTGCAACTCGTCGCGAAATGCGACACGCGCATCCCACCCCAACCGGCGAAGCGATTTCTTCAGTGAATAGCCGTAGTAGAAATCGCCCCACAGAGCCCGCGCCGCGCTCGGCTGCCCCATTTTGATGACCAAAGACCCTCTCATGGTTCTTCAGGAATTCGGTGTTTACGCTTACCCAGCGGACTTTCAATCAGTATATTCCACATGGACGCCTCCGGTTTTTGGTTAAGAATATTTAATCTCGAAACCGGCCATCCCCGGGTCGCCGCGAAAGCCCACGGAGCGAACAGCAGGAGCCGGATCAGCCCACCATAATTCTGGCGTCGTCGTGGATGACGAGCGCATAGACGCACCGGCACATTTTCCTTCTGCGTGCGGCAGGCGACCAGGAGGATCTCTGACTACGCGTTCCTCCGGCATCCCGAGCGAACATTCCGGGTCATCTCCTCGCCGGCCGGGCAGAGGAACGCCACCGGGCCGTTTTCCTCCTGCCCGCCCGCTGCACCCGGGAGGAAAATCCGATTTCATACACAAAAGTTCGATTTTCCGGGGCCGCCCGGGATGAGTTGATATATACTGTGCTTTCACGGACTCCGTGAGAGTGCGGTCAGTAAGCAAGCGCTTGCGCGGACGAGCGGCGCAACATGCCAACCGCTATACAGACTAAGAGCTACGCAAACTCAAGAAAGGAGATTTGAGATGGTCCCGAAGGACGATGTCAACCGTCGCGAATTCCTCGCCCCCGCAGCCGCGGGCTTGGCCCTGACTCTGGTTCCGAGGCACGTGCTGGGCGGGCCTGGATATGTCGCGCCTAGCGATAAGATTACCCTGGCCTACATAGGATGCGGGACCCAGGGAACCAGGGAGATGCTGCAGTTGGTGGCAGCGCCGGACGTGCAGATTACGGCGGTATGCGATCCCGTCAAGGATGGCACTTATTACATCGATTGGAGCCCGACCGGCATCCGCGACAGCGTGCGGCGGACTTTGGAGGACCCGAACTGGGGCGCGGGGGTCAACGGCATTCGCGCCGGCCGCGACATGGCCAAAGAGATCATCGAGACCTACTACGGAAAGAACCGGGGAGCGGAGAACTTCAAGGGCGTGGCCAGCTACGCGGATTTCCGGGAGCTGCTGGAAAAAGAAAAGGACCTCGACTCGGTCAAGATCATGACCCCCGACCACCTGCACGCGACCATTGCGATCGCGGCCATGAAGAAACACAAGAACGTGCTCATCCACAAGCCCCTGTCCAACCGCGTGGCGGAGGTGAGGATGGTGGTGGATTCGGCTCGCAAGACAGGCGTCGCTACGCACCTTCTGGCCTGGAGAGCCCCGCTCACTCAGGTGCGCCAGATGATCCTGGACGGCACCATCGGAACCATCAAAGAGGTGCACAACTGGACCGAACGGCCGTTCTGGCCCCAGCAACTGGCACTACCCACCGACCGGCCACCGGTTCCGCCGAATTTCGACTGGGGCCTGTGGCTCGGGCCGGAGCGCGAGCGGCCCTATCATCCCAGTTACACCTTCGCCGTATTCCGCGGCTGGTACGATTTCGGCGGCGGCAGCATCGCGGATATGGGCAACTACAGTCTGTGGCCGATCTTTATGGCACTCGACCTGCCGGTTCCGTTCAGCGTCGAAGCGCAATCCAGCTCCAGTTGCGAAATCAACGACCAGGTCAGCACCATCAAGATGAACGATTTCGCATTTCCGTATGCCAACCGGGTGTGCTTCAAGTTCGCAGCGCACGGCCAGTGGCCGGCGATGAAGCTGTATTGGTACGACGGTGGAATGCGCCCCTTCACGCCGGACGAGTTGTTGGAGGACGGCCAGTCGATCCCCGCGACGGGGAGTTTGTTTATTGGCGACAAGGGAATGATCCTGAACAACGAACTCGTCCCGGCCAAAAAGATGCAGGAATATCGCGCCAGCAAGGGACTTCCGGAGCCCCCAGCCGGACGCGGTGGACGGGGAGGAGGAGGCGGCGGTGGCGGCGGCCGGGGTGGCCGCGGCGAAACGGAGTGGGTGACGGCGTTCAAAGGCGGGGCGGCTTCGCAAGGCAATTTCTTCAATGCGGCGAACTGCTCGGAAACCATCGCCCTGGCCGGTGCGGCGATTCGGTACAGCCGAAACGTATTCAACGAAAACCGTTGTGCGCCGGCGTTGCAGTGGGACGCCGGGAACATGAAATTCACCAATGTCGCCGAGGCCAACCAGTATCTGACGCGCGAGTATCGCGACGGGTGGAAGCTGACTGGCGCATAGGACGCGAAGCCGAGAGCTGCGCGAAGACAACCAATTCTACGGGCGGATCGCACGGGGCCTGCCGTGCGGTCCGCTTTCACAAATCGGGAGGCCTACATGCCTGCAATCTCAAGAAGAGAGTTTTTTAGGAAATCGGCAGCCGATGCCGCTGTGGCCGGTTTCCTGTCCGCGGCCGCACGGGACCTTCATGCCAATCCGCTGGGAATGCCCATCGGGAGCCAGACATATCCCCATCGGCAAAAGATTAAGGACGGCGACTTTGCCGGGCTGTGCAAGGATATGGTGGATCTCGGGGTGGGGAACCTGGAGTTGTGCTCCCCAGGGTACTCCGAGTTCGTGAGCCTCGCGGACGGGAAGCAGACCAAGAGAATCCTCGAAGACCACGGACTCAAGTGCCCGAGCGCCCACTTCGAGATGCAGGAACTCCGCACGAAGCAGCCGCAGGCGATTCAGTGGGCCCACGATATCGGGATGACGCAGATGGGCACGGCGAGCCTCGACGGGCACGTGGAGAACGGCGCCACCACCATGGATATCGTGAAGCACGCGGCGGACGAATATAACAGGATCGGCGAAGCTGCCGCGAAGGCCGGCATGCAGCAGTTCCTGCACGACGAAAGATTCGAGATGTCCAAGGTTGACGACCGCTTGACCTACGAGGTCCTGCTGGAATTGCTCGATCCGAAGCTGGTGAAGATGCAATTTCAGATGTCCGCCATGAGAACCGTCGGCGACCCCGTAATGTATTTCACGAAATATCCGGGGCGCTTCCTCTCAATGCATTTGCAAGGCGTGGACTTGAACGCACCCGCGCCAGGGTCGGGAAGAGGACAGGGCGCGCGAGGCGGAGGAGGACAGGGCGGCCGCGGCGGGCTGTCGGTAGGGAAGGATAGCCTCGACTGGCCCAAGATCTTTGCCGCGGCCAAGACGGGTGGCGTGAAGAATTACTTCGTCGAGCAGAGCTGGGACCTCACGGTGCAGAGCGTGGCCTATCTGAAGACGCTGAACGTGTGACGCCGGAGGGTTGGCCGCTTACCGCCGGTCCGACCCGCAAGCTGTCCGGGATTTGACGAAGCTCGAAATTCGGCCGCAGCCGCCGCGTCTCTTCAAATTGGTGCGATTGCCTCGGGCATCCGGCCAGGCACTTTCGGCAGCGGTCCCCGGCAGAGCCGGGGGGCCTCTCCTGGCAGGCACGGTGGACCCGAGCTAAAACAGAATATTCTTTTTCTGTTCTTCGAGCAGCTTGGCATCGAGACCGGGGACCTTCAGAAGATCCTCGTACGTCTTAAATGCGCCTTTTTCACTGCGGTATCGAACGAGCAGTTGCGACTCCGCGGCGGCGAAAGAAAGACCGTCCTCGATCTCTTTCGCCGTGGACGTATTGATATTGAGAGGCTTGCCGAAGTTCCGCGAAAGGTAGCTGACCACGGAATTCACGTCGTCGTCCGAGCCTTCCGCGCCGCGAGTCACCATGTCATCCACTACGGCCGCCCAGAACTTCTTGGAATATTTGACGCTTGTCACCTGAGCGAGTCCATGGCAGTTGGTGCACATTGTGAGAAGAACATCTTTCCCTTCGCCGGCGGGCAAGTCGTCGCCATCGGCGGCACTGAGAATGACGGCGGCAAAACTGAAGGTGGAAACCACGAAGAGCAGCCAGCGCATGATATTTCTCTAGTTTGCCACAGATGTCGCGGGGATATCGGAATGCGCGGCATGAGAAACACGCCGTGTTCATCGAGCTCCCCGGCTGGAGGTAAATCGGAACGCCCGGCAAGCTGCAAGATGCCGAAACGCCGCTGTTCCAGGCCGGCGAGCGAATCGGGCAGGCGACCTCCGTTCCTAACGCAATGAATCTTATGATATGCTTGCGAGCTAGGTAAATGGCGTTCCCGATCGAGTAGCCCAACTCCGGGAGGGCGCTCCTGGTTTGCGTAAAGGCATGGTGACAAATAGTTCCCGATCGGCTCAGAAGGAATTAGGGATTCGATCGGGGAAACGATGGGCGGTGTACGTCGCGATGGTTTTAGCCGTCTTCCTGGGCGGGCTGCGCTCTGTGAGTGGCCTTTCCAGCCGGGATTCAACTCGCCCTCTTCAACCAGAGATCCAACCTGGGATCCCGGAAACCGAACAGAACGGGTATCGATTATGAAGCGACCTTTAGGCGCTCTTCTTGCAGGCAGCACCCTCGTAGGCATCGCCTTCGCGATTCTGGCAGGCGGCGCGCTCGCGCAGTCGAACGGGGGCCAGACAACCGGCGCATCGAAGGAATGGCCGACCTACGGCCACGATCCCGGCGGCATGCGCTTCTCACCGCTGACGGAAATCAAGCCGGCCAATGTCGATCGGCTCAAGGTGGCTTGGGTCTATCACATGCGGCCTGCCGGCTTCGTGCCAACCGGCCGGGGTGGTGGCGGTTACTCGGAAGGCCGAGGTGCCGGCGGCGCCGTGCGCGACACGCCGGAAGGTGCCCAGGGCGGCCGTGGCCGGGGACGCGGCGGGTCGGGCTTCTACCCGAGCGAAAATACGCCGCTCGTCATCAATGGAACGATGTATATGTCCACGCCGTATTCCCGCGTCGTGGCCGTGGAGCCGACCACCGGAAAGGAAATCTGGGCCTTTCCACTCCCCACCAGCAGCCCTTCGACGCGCGGTGTCGAATACTGGCCCGGCGATGGGCGGACGCCGCCGCAGATCGTCTTCGGATCGAGCGACGGCAAGTTGTATTCGCTGGACGCGAAGACCGGGAAGCCCAACGATGCCTTTGGCGACAACGGCGTCGTGAATCTGAATACTCCCGAGATCATGCAGGGGCTGCCGGGCCGCAACGGGCTGAGTTCGCCGCCCATCGTGTTCAAGAACCTCGTCATCGCGGGCGGCACGACGCAGGAAAATCCGCCGCATGGACCTGCGGGCGACGTGCGCGCGTGGGACATGCGAACAGGCAAGCTGGCGTGGACGTTTCATTCCATTCCGCGGGCCGGTGAGAAGTACAACGACACCTGGGCCGAAGATAGTTGGAAGAACCGCTCGGGCGTCAATGTGTGGGGTTTCCTCACCATGGACGCCGAGCGCGGCATCGTCTACATGCCGTTCGGGGCGCCCTCGGTCGACCAGTACGGCGGCGACCGCGCCGGCGACAACCTTTTCGGCAACAGCCTGGTGGCGGCGGACGCCAATACGGGGAAGTACCTGTGGCACCTCCAGTTGGTCCACCACGACCTCTGGGACGCCGATTTGGCGGGCCCGCCGGCCCTGATCGACGTGAAGCAAGGGGGCAAGACCATTCCCGCTGTCGTCGGGTACACCAAGGCCGGACTCCTGTTTATACTCGACCGCGTCACCGGCAAGCCTATCTATGGCGTGGAGGAGCGCCCGGTGCCGCAAAGCGAGGTGCCTCTGGAGCACTCCTCGAAGACCCAGCCGTTCCCGCTCAAACCGGCGCCGCTCGTGCGGATGACGATGAGCGCAGCGGACATCGCGACCGTCACGCCCGAGCTGGAAGCGGCCTGCAAGAAGCTCATCGAAGGCGTGCAACTGGGCGGGCCTTATCTTCCGCCCGCTTACAATCGCCTGCGCGTGCAGTTCCCCGGCAACCATGGCGGGGTGAATTGGGGCGGGACGTCGTTCAATCCGCAACTGGGCTATCTGTTCGTCAACACCAACGAGCTGGGGCAACTCTCCGGACAGAAAGATCACGATCCGAAGACCGGGCGGGCATTGGCTCGAGGGACGGGCAACCGCGTCGATCCGGACGGTCCTTATGAGGGCGTAGTGGGTGGCGGACGTCTCAGCATTCCCGGCGTCGATTCACCACAGCAACTGCCGTGCCAGCAGCCGCCCTGGGGAGAGTTGACCGCCGTGAACGTGAATACGGGCGAGTTTGCGTGGCGCGTGACGCTGGGGGTCACCGACAGCCTGCCGGCCGACAAACAGAAGACCGGGCGTCCGGGAAACGGCGGCACGATTGCGACTGCCGGAGGGCTCGTATTCGTCGGCGCGACCGACGACGGCCGCTTCCGCGCGTTCGACGCGAAGACCGGCAAGGAGCTGTGGACCTTCAAACTCGGCGGCGCCGCAGAGGCCACGCCGATGACCTATCAAGGCCGGGACGGCAGGCAGTATGTCGTCATCACGTCCACGGGCGGCGGCTTTTTTGGCAACCCGGTGACCGACGACAGCATCATGGCGTTCGCGCTGGACGGTCCCCAATAGGGGTAAAGCCCAATACGGTTCACTTATCGCACTGAGCGGGGCGGACGGCCCTTGTCGGCGACTCACCGAGACCGAAAAACGGATTCGCGCGAAGGGCAGGCAAGTTTCCTGAAAGCCCGTTTTCTTGCCGTTATCGGAAAGAACGCGGTTTAGGGGCGCTTACGGCACTACAACCGCCTGGCCGATGAATCCACCTTCCCACAAGTAGAACTTTCCTGCTTTTCGAAAGATATCGGCGGCTTCGAGGTGGCACTTACCGCCTCACTGGACGGGGATTAAGACGGTCGGGCTGTACGTAAAGGATGTCGTGCCAGGACCGATGCAACTCATATGAAAGGGCTGTGCAACACAAAGCTCATCCTGTAATCCGACAGCTACCGTACCAGAGGCCACATTCGGAACAACGAAGTTGATCTGATACACCCCGACCATTCCCGGCGCTAGCCCCATGAATTGAAGACCGCCACCTGGGAGTGCGATGGGTTCGTACCCGGTGCTGTCTAGGAGGTAAACGCCGTGGACCTCAGCGCCGACCGTCATGAAGGCGGCGGATTGCGGCACCGGGTACAGTGGAGACAACGGTGCGGCCTGACCGGCAGGCACAGTGGGATTCGGCGGAGCGAGACCGGTCGCGTACCCTACAACAACCTCACCGACTCTGGCTGGATTGCTAGCGGTGACCAGAGAAAAATCTAATCCGTGCTGAAAGAGTCCATACTGCGTGCTCCCGAAGCCAAAGAAAGCTCCAACCTCCGGCGCTAGTAGCGTCGATGCGGATGTTCCTTGCGTCCCATTTTGACTTACGACCACGTTGGCTGTCACGGTGCCCCCAGCCTCCGTGTCAAATTGAACGCCGTATGGTACTTGAAAGTTGATTTGCTGATACCCGCCAAGGTCCGCCACTGCAAAGATCGGAGCCGATACTCCGCCGACAGTCACCGTCACACCAGCGAGGTTGAGCGGCAGGGGAATGCCCGGCGCGCTGTCGATTCCACTGACGGACAACCCTGTGCAGAAGATTGCGCCGATGGAGCCCGGGGCGGGAAGGCCGACCTCGTAACTTGCCGCGTTGGTCACCACCACGTTGCTGATCTGTGCACAAGAAAGAACCGGAATGAGTAACTGAAGGATGAAGAGAGCAGCCGAACGAGCTGTCACAGTGACTCCTTTCCACGGCGCGGACCTCAATCGGGATTGTAGCACCCAAAGCCATTGCGTGCTGCGACAAGACCCGCGTCCGGTATCGCCGTCTCCAGCATTGTGTGGCCCAAACCTCCAGCAATGTGGACGGCCTGAGCCAAGCTCCGAAACAAAAGCAGGCCGCGGCTGCGGCCACTTCCTGACAAATGGGCTTATCCGGCCAATCCTGATGCCCGCGCACCGCTAACCCAAACCGAATCTATCAATTAGGGCGCGTGCACAGATTGGACCGGATAAGCCCACAAAAACCGGCCAAACTGTCTGATTATAAGTCGCTTACGCTGAATATTTCGGTTCAAACAGTTTGGCCGGTTTTTGTTATCTTTCTGGAAACTACCGCGCCACTGAGCCGCGCCTTGCTCTTCGGAACCGCGCCACTTGGAAACAGGGGCAGAGCCTGGCCGAAACCAATTGTAGGCGCTAACAGGTCCTGCCACTAAGAATTCATCGCAGCGGACCCGAACGGCGGCCCGGAACCGCGTCGGGGGCCGTCCTTAAGTGAACCGAATTGGGGTAAAGCCAGAATAGCGGAGGCTGAGTCCGGCTTGGCTGCCAGGCGGATCTTTCGGCCGGAAGGGGTCTTCCGGACCTCTGGACGGTTGGTAGTGGGTCTATTGGACCCGCTACCGGGCGGCTTCGGCCGCGGCATTCCCAACCCTGAATGCTGCACCACCTCAAACGGAATCAGGGATCCACTTCGGCCGGAATCCGCAGGGATTTGGGACGTTGTCGGTGAACTGGCGGTGTTGCTTCCTCCCGCCCGGCCCAGGTTCGGCCGCTGGAAGTGAACTTGCCCGCCGCTCCTGCCTGACATCGAGGCTCGCGAAGCGATGCACGATCACCGGCCCCTTGACCGAGAAACCGAACGGCCACTGCTTGCTGAGCGGGACTGTCTCTCCGGAGTTGACCACCAGTGGCTTCGGTGATGCGGCCGATGGTGCCGGGCATGGCGGCGAAAACAGATCTGACAGGTGCGACCTTCAGGCGGGGCGCGAAGGAAGCGGGACATCGCGCGGCTCCAGCGATGGTGCACTGCCGGCGGCGGCCACCAAATCCAGGTAGGCTTGATGTGAAGGAAGAGATCTCATGCGACAAGTCGCCCGCAGCCTCTCATTCGGCGTCTGGATCTTCGTTTTTCCGGCAGTCGCTCAAAGCCCCAAGACCGCGCAATGGGAGCCGTTCGAGGTCACCATGAGTGGCGGCGCGGAATTCGCCAATGCGTACGTGGACGGCCTGCCGGACGGCGGCAAGCCGTTCGTGGTGGTCACGTTTGCCGGGACCGGCGGAGACGCGAAGGGACTAAGTTACGCGGTGCCTGGTTTTTGGGACGGAGGCAGGACATGGAAGGCGCGGTTTGCCGCTCCCGCGGCCGGAGAATGGTCATACTCCACCCTCTCCACCGACCCCGTTCTCCGGGGTGTGAAGGGCAGCTTCCAGTGCGCCCAATGGAGCGCCGGCGAAAAGGCTGCAAACCCCACGCGCCACGGGTTCGTGCGGGTCGCCAGGAACGGCCCTCGCGCAGGGCGATACTTCGAATATGCGGATGGAACGCCCTTCCTGTGGATCGGGGATACCTGGTGGCCGTGGCTGAAGCGCGGGATCCCCTTCACGCGCGCGAGGCAGGTGATCGACGATCGATCCGCGCGGGGGTTCACGATCGGCCAGGTGGTGTTCGGAGCGAACAATGCGACGCGGCTGGCGGGCAGGGACTTCGCCACGCCGGACCTGGATGCCATCCACGACGCCGAGCGCTTCATCGCCTACGCCAACAGCCAGGGGATCACGTCATGGATCATGCCGTGGTGGAGCGCCAACCATCTCGACCAGAGCGCGGGCCCGGAAAAGATGCGCCGGTGGACCCGTTACGTGGTCGACCGCCTAGCCGCCTACAACGTGATCTGGACGGCGGCGAATACAACATGTACGATTACGGCGGGCTCGGCCTGCAATTCTGGAAGGACCTGGGCGCGCTCATGCGCCGCGAGGATCCCTACGGGCACGCGATCGGCGTGCACAACACGCCGCCCGGATGGACGGCCGGCGAGATGGGCGACTCCGCTCAATGGTCCACGGGTTTGGTCTTGCATGACCAGGAATGGCTCGATTTCAACGGCAGCCAGGTGGGTCACGGCAAATGGCGAAACGAAATGGTGCCGCAGATCATCTCGCTGGACTACGCCCGCAAGCCGGCCAAGCCGGTGGTCATCACCGAGCCGTGGTATGAGTTCGCTGAGGGCAGCGCGCCGGCCATGGATGTCCGCTTGGCCGCGTGGTCGGCCATTCTCTCTGGCGCGGCCGGCCACACCTATGGCGGTGGGCATCAGTGGTGGGCCGATATACCGGACCCATCGCTCGCGCCCCGCAAAGACGCCTGGCCGAGACCTCCGCTCAGCGTGGATACGCTGGATTACCCGGGCGCCGTATCGATGGGCTTCCTGGCGAAGTTTCTGAAGGGCATCGAATGGTGGAAGTTCGAGCCGCATCCGGAACTGGTTCTTGAGTACCCTCAGCCGTTAGCCTCCGCGATCGCCGGACGGGAGTATCTGGTGTATGCCCGATACGGCGGCCAGTTGAAGCTCGATTTGCGATCCTGTTCGGAGTCCGACCAGTTCCGCTTCACTTGGATCGACCTGGTTGCCTCAAAGGAGGCGCGGAGCGGGACGATCAACGGCGGCCGCATCCGGAGCTTTCACGCGCCGGAGGACTACCCGGGAAACCTGGAGTACAAAGACTGGCTCCTGCATGTAGTAAAGGTCAATTGAGGGGAAACCATGCGGCCAAGGGCGCGGCCGGTTCCTGCGCGACCCGACGACACCAGCCGGTCGCGCGATGGCCGCGTTTCGGGCAGAGCGATTTGCGCGCGCGTGCCCACGGTGCATGAGGATTCAGGGTTTTGTCCGGCGCGGTCTCACATCCCGACCAGCGGCCCCAACTCCTCAATCTCCCGCTCATCCCCGACCATGACGTTCAGAAACAGCCCCCGCGGGTCGAGCGAATCCATGAGCAGCCGCATCTCTCCCGGGTGGAATGAACCACGGATCAACAGCGGTTTGCGGGCGTCCTGAATTCTCTGGAAATACGGTACCATCGCCTTCACCGGAGGTCCAAGCGCGTCGTGATTCACCTCGTAGCACTGGATTTCCTCGATCTCCAGAAAAGCCTCCAGCAAAAACATGGAGGTGGAGTGGAGATGGATGAAATTGCCGGCGAAATGGCTCGCCAGCAGACGGTCCGCCGGCTGCACGAACCTCCGGAAGAGGTGCGGCGAATAGACCGCCGTGGCGTCTTCTTGCATGCGGACAATGGGGCGCGGCCCCCACAGCGAGTACTGCGCGTCGAAGTAGCCTCCGTGGTAGAGCGGCACGCGCTGCCACAACTCTTCGGTTACGTCCCGGAAAATCCCGGCCAGCCGCAGCAGAAGCTCGGCCGATCGCTCCGGCTCATCCATGAGGTCCAGCAGGCTGGCGCTGTGCCCGCGCAGGACGGCGTGGAGATCGGTCGGACCGAGTTCGGCGCTGTGGCTGACAGGGAACATCCCGTTGGAGGCGCGCACCAGGGCCTCGGCGAACTCCATGTACTTCCGGAACCAGGGGCTGTCGCGGTCCAGTTCAACCCTCAGGGCCTCTTCCAGCGAGAGGTTCCGCTCCTCGCCGAGCACGCTATCGGGCAGGATACGCACCTGGCAGCCGAGTATCCCAGGCAGCCAGGGAATCGCCACCTGCCCCGGGCAGGCGCCGCGGATGAGGTCGTCGTCGATGCGTTCGCCCTCCCGCAACATGCGGATGTGATCGGGCAGGAAAGCTTCGACATCGATCATGCCGGGCGTCAGGTGGTCCGCGGTCCCCCAGGCATCGCGGGCGGAAAACTCATTCACCGGAAACCAGCCGACCAGGGAAAAGCCCACCAGGGGGCGGGCGACGGCCTCTCTGTTCCAGAAGGCCCGGTAGCGGGCGATCTTCGAGGGGGCATTGCCAAAAGGATAGTTTGTCATTACCATTGCCGTCGCCGTGCAGCCATACCGCGCCAACCAAGGGCAGTCACTTCGGAAGGCCCGAAGCCATCGCCGAGTACATCGCCACAGCCGCCATCGAAAGCGACGGCTGTTCCCGCCTGCGGCTGTTCCGACTGCGGCTCATCCCGCCCGCGACTACCCCGGCGCGCCTCGTCCCGCCCGCGGCTCATCCTGCCCGCGGCTCATCCCGCCCGCGGCCCATCCCGCCCGCGGCACGTCCCGCATGCGGAAGCTCTGTGTCGAGGCCCGGGCTATTGCGCAACCGGGCGCATCAGCAGACGCAAGGTTACAATCGCGTAGGGCGGCATGGACACCTCCACTCCGTCTTTCGACGCCGGAATCTCGCGAAGTTTGTCCTCGGTGGCGTTCGATAGCCAGGCGCGGCTGAACTCGATCAGGCGCGAAGAGAGGCGCGCCTTTTGCTCGCGGCCGGCGGTCTCCAGCAGCCGGACGATGTAGCCCTCGCCGTCCTCGGCGGGCTTGAGCGTCTCCAGCTCGACGCCGTCGCCGGTCAGGCCCAGGAGACTCGCGGGCGTGGCCGGCAGCGAGCCGCGCAGTCCGACTTTGTCGTTCCTCGTCAACTCGCCGGTTTCGAGCGGCGTCAGCGACTCTCGTCCCAGGCGGCTCAGGTAGGCCGGATCCAGTTGGGCGCCGCTAGTGACGACGTAGCGGAAGGTGAACTCGCCGCTCTGCACGCGCGGGAAGTTGGTGTGCCAGTAGTTGTTCAACGCGTAGGAGAAGATGGCGGACGACCGCGGCTCGAACCTCTCCGGCCACAGGCCGCGGTTGATGTCGCCGAAGGTCACCAGCGGCGCATCGATGGGGATCACCGCCGCGCTGATCCCGCCGCCGCTTACCCGCGCCCAGTGCCCCGCCGCGTACCATTCCCGGCAACCGCCGGCGAGTTCGTCGCGCGCCGGATTGACGGTTCCGTTCTGGCCCTCGTACTCGAATTCGGGCTGCGGCGCCGCGAAGGGGAATGCAAAGTAGATGGCCTCTTTATCGTTCACCGGCTCTTTCCGGAGGCGATTGAGGATCTCGATCTTCCTCTCGCCGGTGGACAGGCGGATCTCCACATCGATCCGGGGCGCATGCATCCCGCTCACCCGGTAGTTCAAAGACTGGCCCCATGGCGTGGCGGCGGCGTTCACCGCGGTCGCGGCCGACACGGGGCTGACCGTCAGGTTGGCGTTGGGCAAGTGCTCGGATATGTGAATGAGGCGGGTGTTGTCGCCGCCCGCTACGTACACGTATTGGTCGAGCACGTACGGACTCTTGGAATCGACCAACTCGCGGCCAATCTGTTTGTCGAAAACGCTGGAAACCCCGCCGCGATTCGGGTCGACGGTCACGCGGTAGAACTCGTTCTCGATGGTGGTGGCCGGTTTTGGCTCGGGTGACGCCGGCGCGGCCGGGCCGCTTTCGATCCGGTAGACGCGATAGCCCATGGCCGGCACGCGGCCGGCCAGGAATCGCACGCGCCGGTATCCGTTTCCGACCCGCAGCGATTCCAACGCCGCCGGCTGGCCCGTTTCCGTATCCACCAACCGCGAGCCATTCGTGAGATCCATCTCCACAAGGCCGCTGCGCTCGTGAGCCAGCGTGTTGAACACCACCATCGCCGGCGGCTCGATCCGGATGCTGTCGAGCAGGCGGCTCATGGATTCCTGCGCGATCCAATGGGCCGTCTCGCGGGCGTCGGAGACGTGGAAGTGTTTGGTCTCGATCTGGCGCACGCTCTGTTCGCTCTCCGGCCGCGAGTAACCGCCCGAGGACGTGTAGGTGTGCTCGGCATAGAGGATCAGATCGCGCCACAAGCGCCGCAGTCCCTCGATCGGGGGCGCCCATGCGGGCTGCTGGAGCGCGGCGAGCGAGGACAACTTCTCAACCGCCAGCGCGCGGCTTTCGGTCTCCCGGTAGAGAGCTGCGTACTGCGCGTCCGTGCCGATGCCGTCCTCCCAATAGGGTCCAAAGTCGCCGCGGACGGTTTCGAGCCGGTCACCGAACTTCTTCTCGACCATCTCGAAATAGTCGCGAAAGGTGGCCAGTTGCAGGCGCGGCCAGGCGTATTTGGCATTCCAGCCGCGGACGAACTCGCCCTCGCCGGGGATCAGATCGGTGTTTTCCAGTTGGCTCCCGAACATCAGAACGGCGTCGGGCCGGTAGCCCGGCGATTCGAAGGTCTGCAGAAATGTGGGCAGGCCGTCGCGGCAGCCTGCCTCGACGGGCGGCAGGCCGCAGACGAACCAGAGGTTCGAGTACTGGCGGGTATAGGCCATCAGCACTTTGGCGCCGTCGGGCCCCTGCCACCAGAATGGGGAACGGGTCTGCCACCGGCCGTAGAGGGGCTGTGGGCCGCGGTCGTCGTTGGCGCCCGCAGCGAAGTACTTGACACCGGCGGCGGCCAGGACGGATGCGTAGCTCCAGGGATAGGCCGGCACATCGGTAATGTTGGCGTAGTCGTTCCGGCTGCCCGCCAGGCGATTGAGCGCGCGGCCGGCGTAGGTCGAGCGGATCAGCGTCTCCAGGCTGGCGCCGCCGGCCATCAGGTTGGCGTACTGCGCCGGGATCGAAATCCGGCCCGCGCGCACCGCCTCCAGGAACTCCTTCTGCGCCGGCCCGGAGCGCGTGCGCAGGTACTGCTCCACCAGCCAGGCGCCATCGAGAGAGAAACGCATGTCCGCGTCGTGGCGCATCTCTTCCAGCAGGCGATCGAGGTTGCGGTTCTGCAATTCCTCGATCTTCGGCTGGTAGTCGGTGAAGCCGATATCGAGGTGGGTGTGCGGTACGAGGTAGACCGTCAACTTGCGTTTGGGAGCGATCCGTTCGGCGCGCAGGTAGCTCCGGCCGTCGAGCAGCAGAGCGACTTGCGCTTGGGAGCCGGCGGCGAACTCGGGAACCTTGAACTCGAACCGTTGCTGGCCGAAGGGCGCGGGAGCCAGATCGGCGCGATACGGCGCGCCGGCGAGCGTCAGCGAGAGAGTCCCGCGCGAGACCGCCGCCGTGGTGGTGACGGTGGCCGTAACGAGCTCGCGCGTGGCGCCGTTCTCCGTGACGAAGAAATAAGCCGGTTCGACGGAAACTGTGGGATCGCCGGCCGCCTGGCCCTCGCGCAGCAGCGCCAGCGCATCCCAAGCGATCTGCGAATCGCCGTTTTCGTCCGCCACGTCGTCCACGGCCGTGATGCGCAGCTCGTTGTCGCCTTGCCGCAGCGCGCTCGCCGGGATAGGGATGCGCTCTCGGGCTTCGGCGCAGATGGGCGAATCGGCTCGCCCCTCGGCGTGGTAGCTCAGGCGGCGATCGATGTAAGCCGTGCCCCGTGCGCCGTTCAGCTCGATTTCCAGATGGGGCACGCGCGGGTTGCCGGCCATGATGGCGAGATCCAACACGTACGATCCGCTGGGCCCCTCCTCCATCCGGAACCGGATCGTGCGGGAGTGCTGCTGGGGGCCGGATCGGGCGTTGAGGGTGCCGGCTTGCGAGGGCGGCCAGCGTCCTGCGGCATCCGGCGCGCCGGCGTCGACCACGACCGGCTGACTGCCCACGCGCCCGCTGAACTCGGCCGAGGCGTGGTCGAACGTCCCGATGCGCCAGACCGTGGTCTCCTGGCCCCACAGCGGCAAGCCTGCGCCAGCCGCCGCCAGCAGCGCAAGGCTGGCCACAAAAGAGGATCGGATGCTCATTTCATAAATCATTCTACCGCCTGCGTGGCGACGCCGGACCGCGCGGCAATCGCTGTGCAGGGAAGCACGCGAACCGCGACGCCCCAGCAGGTTTCTGGGCGATGACCCTCCACGAATCGCTTGCCGGGAAAGTCGTGGCCAAACGCGGCGATCATGCCAGGGGGAACCCACCCTGCCTGGTGCGTGGCCCGATTCGAGCCGCACTTACGGCGGACGGTCCATTGCCCGCTCGTCACCTGTCACCGGATTTCCACCAGCTCATACTCCTCCAACTCCGGCACCGTGAACGACGAGTACCCACCCGAGTGCGAGACCGCCAAGCTCTTGCCCGACCGTATCGCGCGGGCGGACTGGAACGTCCCCTTCACCTCGACCTTGACGTTCGCCATCGGCACGGCTGGAAAGTAGCCTGTCTGCGAATGTCCCGAGAGGTTGACCAGGTGCACGAGGTGACGATCGCCCTGCCTCATGAGAGAGATCTCCACCAGCCGATGGGCATTGGTCTTCAGTTGCCGTCCATTCGGCAGCAGATGGTCGATCAGGTCCCGCACCAGCCCGGCGTGCGCTTCGGAGCTGTGCAGATAGTAAAGCTCACCGATATTCCAGGGCAGCCAGGCCACCGTGCCCTTTCCGATTTCCTTGATGATGAGGCCCGGCGCATCGGTGTCTTTCCAGTCCACGTGGACCAACTCCGGCGGGCCGTACATGGAAGGCGGTATGAAGGTGAGCGGCCCTTTGCCATCCACCTCAAGGTATTCGCCGTACATGAAGGTAACGTCGGTGCTTTTGAGCGACGGAAACAGGGTCTTGTCGCGGATGCGGAAGTAGGCGCCATCCGGATCCTTCCAGAGCTTGAGCACCTTGCCCATGTCGAATCCCGGAGCCATCGAACTCGCGATCAGCAGGCGCCCGCCCTCTCGCACCCACCGCTCCAATGCTTGGGGCGTTTCCCCGGTGGCAATCACGAGGTCTGCCTCCCGCGTTCCCAGCCAGTCCAGGTTGTCCACCGTACCGAACGGAATATGCTCCTCGGAGAGGAGGCGAACGAAGCCTCTGTGAGCGGCCTCCGAGCCGTCAAATCCGCGCGCTCCCCCTCCCAGCAGCAGCACGCGCGCCTCCGGCAGTTGGCCTGCGTAATAATTCTGGTGCTGTTTCAGCCACGCGAAGATCGGGCGGGCGGCCTCCAGCGCGGTGCGGTCTTCCTGCTCCAGCGTCCCATGCACGTTGATGGCTGCCGCGCCGCCGTTGGCGACGTTCTGCCATAGCCGCGTGCGAATCTCCGGCTGCGGAACCATCGCGAACCGCCACGGGTAATCGAGGAACGACATGCACTGGTTGATCGCCATCTTCTGCGGATAGGTGTTGCGCGCGCGATTCACGTTGTCGGTCGACGCATAGGGCCACAGCGGAAGCGGGCGCCTGACGGCAGTATTCGATTCGGAAAACACCATGTCGCCGATCTCGGGAGATGTCCCGACCAGCGCCGTCGCCGGCCGCTTGGATTTGATCAGCTTCCTGATGGTCTCCGACATGCTCACCGTGGCGTCATGCAGGAACGCCTGATAGTCCGCGTCGGGCTTGTCCGGCAAGTCGCGGCTGAAACGCGCCCGGTACAGGCGCTTGCAGTTATCGCAGTGGCAGATGCCCAGCGGGTGGCCGCTATAGTCCGTCGCCGGATTGCTGAACATATTGAAAAACAGGCCGTCCACCTCATAGCGATCGAGCGCCTCGGCCAGGATCTCGGGCGCCTTCTCGCGATACCAGCCGCCGTTCACGCACGCTTGATAGAGGCCGTTGTAAATGGCGGGTTCCCCATCGGATTTTTTGAAGAACCAGCCGGGGTGTGCACCGTAGGCGTCCTTGTGAGTCTTGCTGAAATCGAAGCGCCCGACGATGCGGATGCCGCGCCGATGCGCTTCGGTCAGCACCTCGCCGAACGTATCATGCCCTTGGGGGATGTACGGGCTTACATAGGGATGCTGAACCTTGCTCGGATAGAAGGCCGAGATGCCGCCCAGCGCCATCAACAGCACATTGGCATCGAAGCCCGCCACTTCCCCGACAAACTTCTGGGGATTCAGGGCCGCATCGGTTTCGCGAAGGTTGGTCTGCACCCAGCGGATCGGTTCCTTCATCCACCAGCCATCCTGGGCGTCCGATGCCACAGTCAATCCCATAAGCATTGCGATCAGAGTAAGAGATTTCATTGCCGAGATCCGGAAACCGACCTATTCTCTCACAGGCACTGAGGGGTTGTTCCGGTGAGGCGGGCCCCTGAGTCTGAGTCGGAGACGGAATACGCAGGTCGCGGGTGGAGCGCAGCAAGACCGTGCCCAATCGCCAGGCGCTTCCCGGCAGCCGTTTTGGCGGCAGAGGCTGCGATCCTACCGGACGGGAACGCTGCCGGCGATCTCGAAGGCGATGCGCGATTTGCCGGCGTGGTCGCGGGACCAGACTCCGCAAACCTCGACCCACATCGGGCCCGGCATTACGAAATGGGTTTACAACCGGCCGGTTTTGCCTCCATTCGCCCTGTGACCAGGTCATCCATTTCGCTTTGGTGCATGGCGGCTCCTACCGGGGCTTAGGTTCCGCAAGGTAACTTTGCGTCACCCTGGTATTGCCGGCGAGCAGCGCGAGCGTGTCCAGGTCGAATTCCTTGTAGAGATCGAGACAGAACAGATCGGGCGCGTCCTGGAAGCGAACCGGAGCATCCAGCAGGTATTGCAGGCTGCGCATGCCGTCGTGGATGGACAGTTCGGAAAAGAGGTCCGGCTCCAGGGCGGCCGCGATCAGCGCCGCCACCTGATTGCGCTTGCCGGTCGATTCGAGGCGAATCTTCGCGCCCGCGGAGCGTTCCCGCATCCAGCGGGCGACGGCGATCAGTTGGGCGGCCTCGATGCCGAGCGCCCGCTGCCCCATGGTGGAAATCATCAGCGGATAGCTTTCCATCTCCCTGGCAGCCGGCGCGGCATCGCCGTGGAATACCAGATCCAGAGCGACCGCTTGCTCGCCACGATTCACGCGATCCGAAATCAGGGACGCGGCGGCCTTCTTGCCGTCATCGTGCAGCACGATGGTCACCGGTGGGCCGGGGCGCCCTCCGATCCCCGCCGCGATCGAATGGACCCAAACCGCGGTAGCGCTCAGTTGGTTGTCGAACAGGAACTGCCAGGAGAGCGTCTCGACGCCTCGGTTCTTGGTGTTCGCCAACGCCCAGGCGTGCTCCACGGCGGCGGGCTGGTAACGAACCAGCGCCTTCAAGCGGTTCCCGGCAGTGGCCATCCATCGCGATCGGGCATCCGGGTTCGGCGGCGCCGGATCCCGATGGATGCCCGCGGCAAACTTCCGCGCCAATCCCAGGATGGTGAGGTTGTCCTTGGGAAGTCCGACGGCCAACTCGCCTGGGGTTCTGACCTCTCCATCCACGGGGATCTCCTGCTCGATGGGCGGCAACCCGAAGTACTGGCTCAGGAAACGGTATGCCTGGAGGCGGTTGTCGAGTTGGTAATTGTGAGTGGAGGGGTCGGTGTTCTCATGCCAGGCGAACACGTCCTCTTTGCCGAATAGGCCGAAGAAGGGCTTGACCTGATCGTAGGTGTAAGGCTTCACCAGCGGCGCGCGGAAGCAGCAGTCGTCTTCGGCATTATGGATCAGGAGCGTCGGCCGGGGAGCCCGCATTGCGGTGAGATGGGGATAATCGACCCCATTGAGGAAATCGGCGGGGACCTGCTCGTTGTCGCCGCGGTCGTCGGAATGTTCCAGCTTCGAGAGTAGCGCCGAGTAGCCGGCGACGGGAATCGAGATGTAGACCCGCGGATCGAGCGCGCTCAGCACGATGGTTTGCCATCCGCCTCCCGAAAGCCCGGTTACGGCGAGGCGGCTGCGATCCACATTGGGGTGGCCATCGAGGTAATCCAGCCCGCGCCGCATCGCCAGATAGAAGAGGCCAGCGACGTTGGCGCCGGCCAGATCCACATGGCCGCCGAACTGGTGCCGGTTCTCGGGAAAGTTGAGCTCCCCGCAGGACAGCCACTCCAGGTTGAGGGCCAGCATTCCGTGAAGCGCCTGGTTGATGCAGCGCTTCTGCTTGTACTCGGCTGCCTTGCCCAGCTCGTATTCATGGCCGTTCAGGTTGAGGACCGCCGGCGCCTTGCCGCTGAGATGTTCCGGCTCGTAGAGAATGGCGGTGGATTGGAACCCGGGCACGATTTCGAAGCGGAGTTTCCGCATCCGATACCCCTGGCCGGTTTCGATGACCCCGAGGTCTTCGAATTTGGGCGGGGCGTCCACCCACTCGCGCGGCCAGCCGTGGAAGACCACGTCATCGAGCAAATGCTTGCGGAGGCGCTCGGATTCCGACCGCCATTGTTCCGCGCTAGAGGCCGCCGGCAGTTTCGGAAGCCGCTGGTAGAGATACTGGCGCAACTGGTACGTCACCACGTCAGGCGTTTCGAGCGGCCGGTCGAGGATGGGAGCCAGGTCGTTGGGGCGGCTCTGAGCCTGGGCCAGACCGGCACAAAACAGCAGCGGGGTCAGCACTTCAATGTAACGATGGCGCACGATTCACGATCCTTCCATCCAAAACCGTCATCACCGGCTGAATATCCTTGATCTCAGCTTCGGGGCACGTCAGATAGTCGCGGTCGATCGCCACCAGGTCGGCCAATTTTCCGGGTTCGATCGAGCCGCGCTCCTTCTCGGCGAATTGCAGATATGCCGCCCAGATGGTGTGCGTCTTGAGCGCTTCGGCACGCGAGATCTTCTCCTCGGGATGCATAACTTTGCCGGGCCCAGTGGGCTCCCTGGTCAGCCGCGTCACCTCGGTCCACAGGCTCAGGAACGGGTTATACGGGTTCACCGCGCTGTTCTTGTCGTGGCCGATCATGTTATCGCTGCCGGCGGCGACGATGATTCCCGCGTCGATATAGGAGCGCAGGGGATAGAAATAACGCATCCCGTCATAGCCGAATACGCGTTCGAGCGCGGGACCATCCAGATAGAGCCATGCCGCTTGCACATCGGCCAGTATACCCATCTTCTTCATGCGCGCAATCGCCGCGGGACTTTGAAAGCTGGCGTGCATGAGGTGCGAGCGCGTGGGGGCGATGGGCTTCTCGCGGTCGAGCGCTTCCAGCGTGTCCAGGAACGCATCCACGGCGCCGCCTCCCTGGTCGTGCGTGGTAAGCTGCCATCCCCGGTCGCGGGCCGTCCGCATTACCGCCAGCAGTTTATCGGGCGGGACAAAGAGCTGGCCCCGGTCGTCCGGATCGGTTTTTCCGTAGAGTTGCTTGCCGAAGGGGCCGTAGGGGGACCGCTGGAACGCCGTGCCGATGGTCATGCCGCCATCGAGCGTCAGCTTGAAGCTGCCGAATTTCAGCCAGGAATCGCCGGTATTCGTGGTATACGGCACCGACTCAATCAGGTGTTGCAGGGTGGCAGTGGCCTCGGAGCCATCCGGGCGCCAGGTGAGCACGGCGCGAATCGGCAAACGGCCGGCGGCCTTCAGCTTCCGATAGAGGGCGATCTGTTCGGCGTTCACGGCGCGATCGCCCACCGTGGTCAGCCCCGCCGCGAGGTAGCGCTTCAACTGCTGCTCCAGCGCGTCCAGCTTTTCGGCCTCCGTGAAATTCGCGCTCCGGTCCAACCCTTTGATCAACGATGGCGCGTTTTTCAGAATTCCGTTGGGTTCTCCGCTCGCATCCTTGACGATCTCGCCCTCGGGCGGATTGGGCGTGTGGCCGTCTATCCCGCACATCTTCAGCGCATAGGAATTCAGGATGACCACGTAGCTGGCGTCGAAGAGCACCGGATGATCTTTCTCCACGTCCAGCAGCTCGCGCGTGGGCATGCGCATTTCCTTCAACCGCGTGGGAAAGGTGCGCGGCACCACGATCCAGGCGCCTTTCGGCGTGCGCTCCGCCTGCCGGCGAATGTACGCCTGCACGGCCGCGAACGAATCGAGGGGAGGAAGCGGGCCGCGGTACTCGCTCAGCCCGGCCTCGAGGGCATGCAGGTGCGCGTCCACGAGGCCAGGCAGAACGGTCCGGCCACCGAGATCGATCGCCTCGGTTTTGGGGCCGCGCTCCGCATGAAGAACGGCGCTGTCCGGCCCTACCGCTACGATCTTCCCGGACCGGATAGCTACGGCCTGTTGAATGGTGAACCGGCCATCCACCGTTACGATTTTGCCGTTATGAAGAATCAGATCGGCGTCCGCCGCGGAGAGTAGCGCGGCGGAACCGAGAAGCACAGCAATTAGCCGGAACATTATGTTTATTTCCCGCCTAGGTATCCGACCGCCTGATGTCGTACTTTTGCCGCGGACCGCTCCCTCACGGTCGCGGCTCGGAACGGAGCCGCGGCTCGGAACGGAGTCGCGGCTCGGAACGGAGCCGGGCCCAGAGGGCGCCCCGTCAGAGAGCGGTTTCGGAATCGCACCGAACCAGAGGGTCGAAGGCCTAGCCGCTCGCGCTCGCTGGCGATGTGCCGCACCAGGTTCCTTATTTCCGCCCCGGTACGTGAAGCTGGGACCCACTTTCACGCCCCTTTCTTCGTGAGTTCCCGATAGACGACTTCGGTAAAGCTGGCAAAGGCCGGGCCCCCGCGCCCACCGCCGCGGCCCTGAGCCGGAGGTGGGTCGCCAACGGCGGTCTTGATTTCCTCCAGAGACTTACCCTGCGCCACCAGGTCCTTGATCTTCGCTCGCTTGGCTGCCGCATCGGCCTGCCGCTTTTGAATGGCGGCCTTCGTCTGCACATCTCCGTGCCCGGGAACGAACTGATCCGCGTTGAGGCCGGCGATTCCCTTGGCAGTCGTAAGCCAGCCCTCCGATGAGCCGTTCTTCTCCAGATGGATCAGCGCATCGGGAAATTGCATCGCGAAAATATCTCCGGTGAACACGATCTTCGCGGCGGGCAGATAGACCACCAGATCGCCGCTCGTGTGCGCGGGAGCCCAGTGGAGCACTTCCAGTTTCACGCCGTCGATCTTGAGATTTTCCTTGTTCTTCGAGATGGTCTGGGTGGGGAGATGACCGGCGGGAGGGGCGCCCCGGCCACCGGCTGCGAGCGCGGCTTCCAGCTCCTTCTTATTGTTCTCGTGGGCGATGATCGTAATGCCCGCCGGAAATGAGGCCAGCCCATTCACGTGATCGCCATCGCTGTGGGTCAGAATTACGGCCGTTACCGGCTTCGGCGTGATTTTGGCGATATCATCCAGCAGTTCCTTCCCCGCCGCCGGAGTCGTCTTGGCGTCCACGACAATCACGCCCTTGTCGCCGACGATGACGCCGCTGTTTCCACCGCCGCCTTCAACCCAGTAGACGTTCGGCTTCAGTTGGTGGACCACGAGCGGCGCCGGCGCGGGACCTTGCGCGGCCGCCAACGTGGCGAGCACACTCAGACTCGCGAGCGCCGCAAACCCGAAGGAAAGACCTGTTCGATGATGCATATACAACATTCTCCTATCTTCAAGAAAACTCTATCATGCCTGCGGCGCTTCCGTTCATTCGATTCAGCGCGTGCTTCTGTGAGTGTCCCGGTCGGAATTGCAATTCCCAGAAATTCCGATAGAATCTGGACATGCCAATGACTCGCCGCGGGCTGCTTGGATTCCTTGCTGCCTATCCTCTAGGCCCGGTGTGGGCATCCGGCCGGCCGGTACGGCTGGGCGGCCCGATCTTTCTTAAATCTGACGATCCGGGCCAACTGGCTCATGAGCACCGGCATCTCGGCTACAGCGCCGCATACTGCCCGGCGGCACAATTGACGGACACAGACCGCATTCGGGAGATCCGCGAGGCATTCGCAGCCGAGAATGTGGTCATCGCCGAGGTCGGCGCCTGGAAGAACATGCTCGACCCGGATGCCGCGACGCGGAAGGGCAACCTCGATTATGTGATCGAACGGCTGGCGCTCGCCGAAGCGGTAGGCGCCCGGTGCTGCGTCGATATCGCCGGGTCTTATAATCCGAAGATCTGGTACGGCATGAACCCCAGGAACTTATCGCGGGAGTTCTTCGATGCTACGGTCCGGAACAGCCGTCAAGCGATCGATGCGGTTAAACCGGCGCGCACGCGCTTTACGATCGAAATGATGCCTTGGTCGCTGCCCGATGGGCCGGATTCTTATCTCGAACTGATCAAGGCCGTTGACCGGCGCTCGTTCGGTGTGCACCTCGACGTGTGCAACGTCATCAACAGTCCCACGCGCTTCTACAATAATAAGGCCGTGATCGAAGAGTGTTTCCGGAAACTTGGCCAGTGGGTCGTATCCTGCCACGCCAAAGATCTGGCCTGGGTACCGGAATACAACGTTCACTTCGCGGAAGTGATTCCCGGCCGTGGTGAAATCGACTATGCGACCTACCTGAGAGAACTTTCGAAATTGCCGATTGACGCCCCTCTCATGCTTGAGCATCTGAAAACCCCCGAGGAGTACGACGAAGGCCGCGCCTACATTCAACGCGTCGCGTCGCGAGAAGGAATCAGCCTTGCTTGAACGCCGTGGGCTCAAGCCTTTACGCCATCGGATTCCCATCTGGCAATGCGATTTTCACGGAACGCCAGGTTGCCCAAGTGCGCGGCGGAGGCAGCGCTAACTCCCACTTCGGCCGGAGCGTTTGGTGTTTTTCGGCTGCGCACGCATTCCAGCCAGTTGCTCAGGTGGAGCAGCTCCCCATCGGGGTTGTCGTAAAAGTCCGCTCCCTTCGGTCCGCTCCCGAGGACGAATTGGCTGGCCGGGATCGGCGGTGCTACCGGGCTCCGATTGCCGGCGTCGCGTTTACTCTCGGGGATCACTTCCAGGCGGCCGCGATCGAGGTATAAGGTGGCCTCCGATGTCATGAATTCGAGCATGGCGCCATTCCGCGCGTTCAGGAAAGTCGATTCAAAGTAAACCTGGGCGCTTGGATAGTGAAGCAGAGTTTGCGCGGTGTCCGGAGTTTCCCATTGTTGTGCCGTAAATTTGTCCCCGATGGTCATGGCAGCCTCGGGGTGGTCAACGCCGAGATACCAGTGCGCGACGTCGATGTAGTGCACCATGAGGTCATCCAACACGCCGCCGCCGAAGTCCCAAAACCAGCGCCATTGACGAAAGCGATAAGGGTCGAAGGGCTGTTGGCGCGCACTTCCGAGCCACGCCGTCCAATCGACAGATGCCGGATCGATGTCATATTGCACATAGCCGGTTCGGGCTGCGTTGCGATTCCACGTAAGATGCACCTTGCGGATCGCCCCAATCTGGCCGGAGCGCACCAATTCGTATCCGCGCTGAAATTGAGGCATCGAGCGTTGCTGCAGGCCCACCTGCACGATCCGCTTCGAGCGGTTCTGGGCGTCAATGACTATTGGACCTTCAGCCAGTTTGTGCGTGAGCGGCTTCTCGACGTAAACATCCTTGCCGGCAGAGCAAGCCGCGAGCGTCATCGGAACGTGTTGATGGTTCGGAGTGCCAATTAGAACCGCGTCGATGTCTTTGCGGTCCAAAAGCGCTCGATAATCCTTGGTGACGAAAGCGCCGGGCGTCGCAAGTTGCTTGCCTTTAGACAGGTTCTCGTCCCACACGTCGCAGACCGCGACGATCTCCACGCCGGGAATACGCGCCAAAGCCTTCATTAAAGCTTGAGCGCGGCCACCGGTCCCGATGCAGCCGACGTGAATGGTCTCGTTCGCCGCATACCCCATGGCGGACGCCATAAACCCTCCCGTGGCCGCACAGCCGAAGTCTCTCAGGACTTGCCGGCGATTCTTGCTGACCATCGAAACCCTCCGCGACGGTTATTGTATCGCGCATTGCCGCGTGACGTCCGAGGTAGCGGCGGTAAGGCAGCGTTGTGCGGCCTCAATGCCGGTGGCGAGGGCCGTCACGACTCCCGAGTGATAAACTGGCCTCGTCATGACACGCCGCAAATTGCTTCAAACCACCATGCTCGGCGCTCCCGCGGCCCTTTTGGCCGATACGCCGCAGGCCGAGCGCCCGTTCGCCCAGTCAAGGCAGGTGAAGATTACGAAGGTCGAGGTCCTGCACCTCGAAAAGTCGCTGAAAGAGCGCTTCTGGATGGCCAATTCTCCCATCGGGGGCTTCCAGCCGAAGGCTACCCGCCTGATTGTGACCCTCCACACCGACGCCGGCATTTCGGGTCAAGGCGAAGGCTCCGGAGGCGGTGCGGACCTATTCCGCAAAGGCTTCGCCGATCTGGTGATTGGGGAGGACCCGTTCATGGTCGGCAAGATCTGGGAGAAGATGTTCGCGGTCACCTACGGCCGCGAGCCCTCGACGCGCGGCTGGGCCGCCACCGAGGTGCTCTCTGCGATGGCGCCCATCGACGCCGCGATTTACGACATCATGGCCCAATCCGCCGGCCTGCCGGTTTACAAATTCCTCGGCGGATATCGCGATACGGTTCCGGTGTATGTCACCGGCGGTTACTACCGCGAAGGGAAGGGCATCCCGGAGTTGATTACGGAGGTGCGCGGATACGTGGACCAGGGTTTTAACGCCATCAAGCTCAAGGTCGGAGGCATCAGCGGCGGCTTTTCCGTGGAAGACGACTACAACCGCGTCAAGGCTGTCCGCGAGGCACTCGGCCCGAAGGTGAAATTGATGCTGGATGCGAACCAGGGTTGGGATGTGCCCACCGCCATCCAAGCGTCGAATCGGATGTACGACCTGGATATCGTCTGGCTGGAGGAACCGCTACATTGGTACGACGATGTCGAGCCCCTCAAACAGGTGAAGCTGAACACCCGCATCCCGCTCGCATCCGGTGAGCATGAATTGACGCGCTGGGGCGCCCGCAGACTGATGGAGACCGGCGCCATCGACGTCATGCAGTTCGACTGCAACGCTCACGCGGGAATCACCGAGTGGCGCAAGGTGGCCGCCATGGCCTCGATGTCGTACATCAAGATGGCGCCTCACCACGAACCCGTATTGCACGGCCATCTGCTGGCGTCGGTCCCCAACGGCTACATCCTGGAGTCGTTCGCCAATCCCGACCGCGACCCGTTCTGGTTCGAGATCTACAATCGGAAGCCCCGTATCGAAAAGAGTATCCTGTATCTCGATAACACGCCGGGCTTCGGCATCGAGTTCAACCAGAAGGCGCTCCAGCAGTACGGCACGAAGGTACTGTAGGTTTCGCCCATCCGCCGCCGGTGCAGCATCGCCAGGCAACGGAGTCCGTTGGCCGGAAGCGGGTAGCGGCACGACCTGGCGGAAGATCGGAAGCTATTGCGGGGTTCGTTCCGGACGCCGGCGAACGGCGAAAGGAAGAGTGTACCTCGCCGTAGTCAAGGGCCGGCGGCTAGTGTATTGAGCGTATAGGATGGGAATTCCGATCAGGAGGCCTCTTGCTTCTTCGCCCATAGGTCAGCGAGCTCGCTGGCAGCAGCATGGCTGGCCGAGGCTTCGCCCGGCAAGCGCCCTACAGCACACTGTCAGGAAATAACCAATTCAATCGCGGTATCCGCTCCTCACGGTCGCGGCTCTGAAAGCGCGTCGGAGCTCTGAAAGCGCGTCGGAGCCGCGACCGTCAGGGAGCGGTTGGCATTGTTGTTCCAGAACAGCGCCCCAAAGCGTCGAGCGGCTCGCGTTCACAAGGCCGGCGTGATGCTCGAGTCAAAGCTGCCGAAGCCGGCTGGTCAGGTGACCGGCGCCGCGCGCCGCCTGCTGTTCAATTCAAGCGTGCGGATGGCTCGCTGACGCTGAGGTAAGCGCGGCCTGGCGCTTCGCGTTTTCCATGCCCCGCCCGATCCAGGCGAGCCACTGGTCGAGACCTGCGCCGGTGGTACACGAGGTTTCCAGGATCTCAATCTCCGGATGAATGGCTCGGGCGTTCTCTCTGGCCTTGGCGATGTCGAAGGGCACATACGGCAGCAGATCCACCTTGTTCAACACCATCAGCCTCGACCGGAAGAAGGCGCCCGGATATTTGAGCGGCTTGTCTTCGCCCTCGGTCACGCTCAGCAGCACCACTTTGCACTCTTCGCCCAGATCGTAGCTGGTGGGGCACACCAGGTTGCCGACGTTTTCGATAATCAGCAGGTCGAGCGCGGCGACATCCCAGCCTTCCAGCGAGCGCTCCACCATGCGCGCATCCAGATGGCACGCGCCCGCGGTGGTGATCTGCCGCACCGGGAAGCCGTAGCGCGCCAGGCGCCGCGCGTCGTTGTCGGTTTGAATGTCGCCCGTGACCACGGCCACGCGCGTGTCCTGTGAAAAGCTGGCGAGAGTGCACTCCAGAAGGGAAGTCTTGCCCGAACCCGGCGAGCTGATGCAGTTCAGCACCAGCGTCCCGTTTTCGGCGAAGCGTTCGCGCAACCGAGCGGCCACCTGGTCGTTGGCGCTCAGCACTTTCTTTTCGATGGCAATCCGTTCCATGACTGGTTTCCTTGCGGCAGCTAAACACAGCGCTCGAAATCGTTGCGACACTCTCCGCACTAGGGCTGTGACCGCGAGATCCGGTCTGTGACCGCGAGATCCGCTCCCTCGCGGTCGCGGCTCTGATTCGGTTCGGAGCCGCGCGCGTCAGCAAGCGGACGAACTTTTTCACGCGGTCGGAGAACTAGCGCGGGTTTGCTTCTGACTTCTGGCTTCGACTTCTGGCCTCTGGCTTCTGACTTCTGTCTCCTTGCTTAGCCGTCCTCCAACTCCAGATAAACGATGTCCATGTGGGGGCTGGCCGGGCAGAAGTCGATCTCCAGGGCCAGCGGCTCGAAGTCGCTCCCCGTCACCAGCGCTTCGAAGCAGAAGCGCAGCGACTCGGTGTCAACGCCCGACCATTCGCCGATGCGCAATCCCACCTTGCTCACGTGCGCGCCCGCGTATTTCCGCGCTTCAACGCGCACGGCTTCAAGGACCGACGACGCCATGCTCATCTCATGCATCAGCAAATCCTCGGCAATTGATCGCCGGACAACATGTCGACGATCCGCGAAGTTCCAAATGCCGTGCGCATGGTCACCAGGCCCGGATGCGATTCCGTCACCTGGCCAATCCGGCAGGCCTGGCCGCCCAGAGGGTGCCGCCGCATCGCATCCAGGACCGGCTCCGCCGCTTCGGGTGAAACAATCGCTACCAGTTTGCCCTCGTTCGCCACGTACAGCGGATCGAGCCCCAGTAGCTCGCAGGCGCCGCGGACTTCGTCGCGAATAGGTATCGCCATCTCGTCCAGCTCGATGCCCAGGCGCGTGCGGCCGGCGATCTCATTGCAGGTGCTGGCGAGGCCGCCGCGCGTCGGGTCGCGCAGGCAGCGGATGGAAGGAGACGCCGCGAGCATGTCGCGCACCAGGCCATCGAGCGGCGCCGAGTCGCTGCGGATCTCCGATTCGAAGGAGATGCCTTCGCGCTCGGCCATGATCGTGATGCCGTGGTCGCCGAGCATGCCGGAGAGCAGAATACAGTCGCCCGGCCGGACGTTGGCGGGCGATAGATTGACTCCGGGCGGCACCAGGCCGATTCCGGTGGTGTTCACGAACAGGCCGTCGCCACTGCCCTTCTCCACGACCTTGGTGTCTCCGGTGACGATTTCCACGCCCACGGCTTCCGCGGCGCGGCCCATGGATTCGGCCACGCGGCGCAGCGTCTCCATTGAGAGGCCCTCTTCCAGGATAAACGCGGAACTCAAAAACAGAGGCCGTGCTCCGCCCATGGCCAGGTCGTTCACCGTGCCGTGGACGGCCAAGGACCCGATGTCGCCTCCCGGAAAAAACAGGGGCTTCACGACGAACGAATCGGTCGAGAAGGCGAGCCGCGCTCCGTTGATTTCCACCACCGCCTGGTCGTCCAGACGTTCGAGAATCGGGCTGTGGAAGAACTGGAGGAAGATGTCGCGGGTCAGTTCCGCGCTCAGCTTGCCTCCCGAGCCGTGTCCCAGGAGCACCTGGTCGCGGACCACCAGCGGAGCGGGACAGGTAAAGGCGATGGGCGCTCCCATGATCTAAGTCACCGCCACCAGCGAATGCCGGCGGTACGTGTAGTAGGCCGCGCACGCGCCTTCGGCCGACACCATGGGCGCTCCCAAAGGATGCTCCGGGGTGCAGCGGGTCCCGAACGCCGGACAGTCCACCGGCTTCCTGATCCCTTGCAGCACCAGCGCGCTGATGCACTCGGGCGGCTCGGGCGCGTCGAGAGACTCGACGCCAAAGATTTTCTCGGCATCGTGCGCGGCGTACTCGGGCCGCAGCCGGAATCCGGATTGTGGAATCGGGCCGATGCCGCGCCACTTGCGGTCGGCCACTTCAAACACCTCCATCATGCGCTGGCGGGCCGGCCGATTGCCCTGGCGGGTCACGCTGCGCACGTACTGGTTTTCCAATCCGTGACGGCCTTCTTCGAGCTGCTTCACGAGCATGAGAATCGCTTCCAGCAGATCGAGCGGCTCGAATCCGCCCACCACGATGGGAACGCGGTATCGCTCGACGAGGTCCTCGTATTCGGTGTAGCCCATCACCGCGCAGACATGCCCCGGAGCGATGAATCCCTCGACGCGATTGGCGGGCGATTCGAGCAGCAGCGAGATGGCCGGCGGCACCAGCACGTGCGACACCAGAATCGAGAAGTTTTCGAGGCCCTCGCGGTGGGCCTGCCAGACCGCCATGGCGTTGGCGGGCGCGGTGGTTTCAAAGCCGACGGCGAAGAAGACCACCTGCCGGCCGGGATGCTGGCGCGCGATGCGCACGGCGTCCATGGGCGAGTACGCGATCCGCACGTCGCCGCCCGACGCCTTGACGCGGAACAGATTACTCGACGATCCCGGCACGCGCAGCATGTCGCCGTAAGAGACGAAAATTACTCCCGGCGTGGAGGCGATGGCGATGGCTTTATCCACGATCTCGAGCGCCGTGACGCACACCGGGCAGCCGGGTCCGTGCACCAGTTCCACTTGCGGTGGAAGCAGCTCGTCGATGCCGTAGCGCATCAGCGTATGGGTCTGGCCGCCGCATATCTCCATCAGCACCCACGGCCTGGTGACGGTGCGGCGGATCTCGGCGACCAGCGACTGGGCGAGCTTCGGGTCGCGGTACTCGTCGATATACTTCATTGGGACCCCTCCGCTTCCGGCTCCTGCTCCGGCTCCGGCCCCAACTCATCGGTGACGAGGCCGACCTGTTCCAGCAGCTCGTAGGTGCGGGCGGCTTCCGCTTCATCCAGCTTGCTGATGGCGAAGCCGACGTGTACCAGGACGAAATCGCCGGGCTGGGCATCGGGAACGAAGTCCAGATAAGTCTGGCGCGTGATGCCGCCGAACTGGACGCGCCCGAGCCGGATGCCGTTCAGCTCTTCGGTGTCGAGAATTTTCCCGGGGATCGCGAGACACATAGCCCCTCCTCACCGTACGTGCGAGATTGTATCACTTGAACCGCCAGCGCGGCGGCTTCCGGCACGCCGGCGGACACCGAATCGCTCAAGCCGACTCCGGTGCGCACATGCTCCGGCTCGATGCCGACGATCACGGTTTCCTCCGGCTCGTCGCCCACCAGGCGCGCCGCGGCCAGCAACTCCAGCGCATTGCCTTCATGCGCCGTGGTGGAACGGTGCGCGCCCAGTTTCTCGATCTCCGCACCGCGCAGCAGGTGAACCGTGCCGGGCGCCTCGCCCAATCCGACGGCGTCGAGGATCACCGTCAGCTTTCGCCCGCCCAGATATCCGAGCAGCGCCAACCCCTGCGTGCCCCCGTCGACCAACTCCACGTTTTCCCCAAGCGGCTCGGCGGCAACCGCTTCGAGCAGCCGCAGCCCCACGCCATCGTCTTCGAGAAGCAGATTCCCGAGCCCCAGAACCAGCACCGGAGCCCTGGGGTGGTGGCTGTCAAGACGATGCCCCCGCGTTCCGGGATCCGCCGGGTCCCTCTCACGTAAGCCAGCGGTCATGATCCAAATCCTTCTTTTCGTAGAACTTGTACCCGGCCACCATAGAGGACATCAGCCCGTTTTTGTACTGCCGGTCGTCGTACAGCACGATGTACAGGTGAAGGATCAGGAAGACCACAAAACCCCAGGCCAGCATGTGGTGCCACATGTGCAAGCGGAACGACCCGCCGCACAGCGGGATAATCCAGCCTACCAGCTTGTCCCAAAAGCCGCCGGGATTCTTCTCCGAATAGAGCGCCAGTCCGGTGAGGATCTGACACCAGCCCAGGCCGATGACGAAGATGGTGTACGTGAGGCCGGCCAGCGCGTTATGGCCCAAGTGTACATTGCCGCGGTCCAGGCGCAGGTACTGCATGGCCTGCTCTTTCAAGTCGGCCCACCAGGCGCGCCGCCAGACAAATGGGAAGCCCGACCGCGCATAGTTGTTGCCCACGTAGAACCAGTAGATGCGCAGCAGGAAGCTGAACAGCAGCACGTATCCCGCGATGAAGTGGATTTCCTGCGCGCGGCCCATCAGGAAGTGGTTCCATGGTTCGCCATTGGGCGAAAGGACCGGCGTGGCGATGTACAGTCCGGTGGCGAACAGGACGGCGATCGCCAGGACGTTCAGCCAATGGCTCAGGCGGACCGGGAACTCCCACACGTATTTCCGTGCGTATAGCAACTCCTTGGTTCCGGGATCGAGCAATTGATAAGTAGTGCCTGCCATAAATGCCTCCTCAACGCACGACGATTTCGGCCAGCGTCTCGCCGTCCGGCCCGATCACGTGCGAAGCGCAGGCCAGGCACGGATCGAAGGAATGGATGGTGCGCAGGATCTCGACGGGCCGCTTGGGGTCGGCCATGGGAGTCCCGAGGAGCGCCGATTCATAGGCGCCATGCTGTCCCTTGCCATCCTTGGGAGATGCGTTCCAGGTGGAAGGGACCACGATCTGGTATTTGGCGATCTTCCGGTCTTTGATCCGGATCCAGTGGCACAGCGCGCCGCGCGGGGCTTCCGTGAAGCCGAAGCCCTTCGATTCCGCCTGCCAGGTGCCGGGGTCCCAGTTCTTGGTGTCGGCCGTCGCGGAATCGCCGTTTTTCAGATTGTCGATCAGGTGGTTGTATTCGTCGAGCAGCCAGTGCACCGCCAGGCGGGCTTCCAACCCGCGAGCCGCGGTGCGTCCCAGCGTCGAGAAGAGCGCCTCCGGACCCACCTTCAGGCGGCCCAGCGCTTCGGTCACCACTTCTTTGAACTCGGTTCGGCCGGTGGCGAAACCAACCAGCATCCTCGCGAGCGGTCCCACTTCCACCGCATGCCCCTTCCATCGAGGCGCCTTCAGCCACGAGTACGCCTTGTTCTCGTCGAGCTGTTGGTACGGCGGCTTGGGTCCGCTGTACTGGGGCTCGGTGACGCCTTCCCACGGATGCAGGGAGGTCTTGCCCTCGGGGTAGGTGTACCAGGAATGCACGATCTCCTCCTGCACCTGGGACGGGTCGGCGAGATCCAACGGCAGGACTTCATCCAGCTTCTTGTTCAGGATGACGCCGCGCGGGAAAAGGAACTTCGACGTGTTTCCGATGCCCGCCTGCGGCAAGTCGCCGTAGACCATGTAGCTGCCCAACCCACCACCGATCTTTGTCCATTCCGGATAGAACGAAGCCACCGCCAGCAGGTCCGGGACGTACAGGTCGTCTACGATGTGGATGGCGCCCATAATCAGGTCGCGCACCATATCGAGCCGCTCCATGTTCACGGCGTTGTCGCCCTGCATGGAGATGGCCGAGGCCATGCCGCCGACAATGTAGTTGGGATGGGGATTCTTGCCACCGAAGATGGTGTGGATCTTGGCGATCTCTTTCTGCCACTTCAGCGCTTCCAGGTAGTGGGACACCGCCATCAGATTGGCTTCCGGCGGCAGTTTGTAGGCCGGATGGCCCCAATAGGCGTTCTGGAAGATTCCCAACTGGCCCGATGCGACGAACTTCTTGAGCGTCCCCGCCATGTCGCTGAAGTAGCCCGGAGTCGCCAGCGCCCACTGGGGCGCCACCTTTTGCGCCAGGGCCGCCGTGGCCGCCGGATCGGCTCTCAACGCCGAAACCACGTCTACCCAGTCGAGCGCGTGCAGATGGTAAAAGTGGATCACGTGGTCCTGCACCATCTGGGTCAGGTACATAATGTTGCGGATGATGTCGGCGTTGGGCGGCACCTGGATACCCAGCGCGTTTTCCACGCACCGCACGCTGGCCAGCGCGTGCACGGTGGTGCAGACGCCGCAGATGCGCTCGCAGAAGGCCCAGGCATCGCGCGGATCGCGGCCTTCGAGGATCACCTCGATGCCCCGCCACATGGTGCCGGAACTTATGGCGTCCTGGATCTTGTTGCCGTCGTCGAGCATCGCCTCCACGCGGAGGTGCCCTTCAATTCGCGTAACCGGATCGACCACTACTCGTTTCGACATGGTTGCACCTTATCTTTCTTGGACCTTACTTCTTTTCGGCTTCGCCACCCTTGGCGGCGGACCGCACCACGTGGGAGACGAGGTGAGCGCCCACCGCTACGCCGGTGACCACGGCGAGGGTCTTGCCTACCTCGTCCGGGGTGGAGTGGATGCCCGGAACGGGGATGTCGATCAGCCGTTGATAGAACGGGCCGTTGTCCCAGAAGTTCTCCTCCGAGCAGCCGATGCAGCCATGCCCCGAGCCGATGGGGAAGGAAACGCCCCCGTTCCATTTGACGTTGGAGCAGGCGTTGTAGGTGGACGGGCCGCGGCACCCCATCTTGTACAGGCACCAGCCCTTGCGCGCTCCGTCGTCGTCCCACGCTTCCACATACTGTCCGGCGTCGAAGAACGACCGGCGCAGGCACTTGTCGTGGATGCGCTGGCCGTAGAACATTTTGGGACGGCCGGCGCGGTCCAGTTCGGGAAGCTGGTCGAAGGTGAGGATGTAGGCCAGCACCCCGGTCATCACTTCGGCGATGGGCGGGCAGCCCGGCACGTTGACGATCGGCTTCCCGGTGATAATCTTCTTCACCGGCTGAGCGCCCGTCGGGTTGGGCCTGGCGTTCTGCACACACCCATGGGAAGCGCACGATCCCCACGCCACGATGGCCTTGGCGTCCTCCGCGGTTTCCTTCAAAACGTTGAGAAAGCTCTCGCCGTGGACGGTGCAGTACACGCCGCCGTCTTTGGTCGGCGCGTTGCCTTCCACCGCCAGCACGTACTGGCCTTTGTAGTCCTTCATGATCCGGTGGCGGATCTCTTCCACCTGATCGCCCGCGGCCGCCTGCAAGGTGTCGTCGTAGTCGAGCGAGATCATGTTCAGGACAATGTCCTGGGCAATCGGGTGGGAAGACCGGATGAAGCTCTCGCTGCAGCAGGTGCATTCCAGGCCATGCAGCCAGATTACCGGGATGCGAGGTTTGCTCTCCATGGCGGCCACGACGGTAGGCACCATGGTGGCTTCAAGCCCCATGGCGCCGGCCATGGTCGTGCAGAATTTGAGGAAGGATCTGCGATCGACTCCATGATTTCGGAGCAGATCGTAAGTAGACTGCTTGCGTTCGGTGGCCACGGGGGACCTCCTTGAAGGGGATGTCGTGCGGCGTCGGCACTTGCAATCCACGGACCATAAAGGATTTTATGGGCGGATTACCTGAATTCTAAGCTATCCGGGTGATGTTTCTTGGGTGTTTTGGCGCATCCGCTGCTTACTTTCACCCAACTCGACTATCATCGTTGTGGCATTGCACCACAGGGAGATCGGCTGCCTAGGTCTCCGACCGCGAGATTCGGTGCTATTCCGAAACCGCTTGCTGACGCGCGCGGCTCCGAAAACGATTTAAAGCGATTCGTTTCTTGCCCCTCTCTTCGTCTCTCCCCTCGTTGGGGGCGTTCGAGGCGCCCCGACATTTGGAACCGGTTCCGTACTCCCCGTAAGGGGAGCGCTCCCCGCAGGGAGCGTGCCATCAGGCCAGGTTTAAGGCCCCTGAGTCCGGTATAGGAAGCGTTGCAATGTCTGTGCTCCGGATTTAAGGCCCCCATGGTCGGGCCCCGGCAGACATCCCCGCGAGGACCGCCGCTACCAGCGACGGTTCCATCTTCAGTTTCAAGCTAGCACGCGGGTTTGGGGCGACCTGCAGGGTATGTCTGTAAGGGATTGATAATATTCGGAATTTTCCCGGCGGACTTTGTGAACGACATTGTGTGCCAGCACCGACACACTGGAGGCAAGAACCGTCCGACGCCTCTCCCGGCTCTGGTCTCCGGCCGGCTCGGTGTTCGAGCAGAGGGCCACGCCCAGGTGTCCAGTGGCTCGCCACCGAGCTTGCCGTCCGCGGCGCCAGCCGCGCGCTAAGTGCTTGCTTCGCGCAGGATTCGGTTGCGGTCCCGCGGGCGCTTGCTAAGCCGCGGCTCACTCCTGCCAGCTCGGTGTTCGAGCAGTATGCCACGCCCCGGTGCCCGGGAGATCGCCGCCGCGACGAGATGCCCGCTGCGCCACGCCATGGCACCCGGACACTTGTTCCACGCGCATTCCGGGGGCGTCAAACCGGGAAATCGACAGGCAAGCCGGTATGGCTCGAACGATAAATGGCCGCGAACATTTCGACTACCGCGCGGCCGTCGGCGGCTGTCACGGCCGGCTCCCGGTCTTCCTGGACGGCGCGCAGAAAATCCCGGATCTGCAAGGCGTGGTAGTGAAACGTGGGATCCACAGCACCGAATCGGCTCCGGTCATCGGCCTGGAACCCGCTCAGCAGCGGCTCTTCGCCGGGTATCGTCCAGAGGTCGTTCAACGGCGGATCGAGGACGCCCGTCATTCCGGCCACGAACGTGGCTCCGGTATCGGTCTCGACCCCCACCGAAGCGCCGTTCGATCCGTGCACGTGCAGCTTGGTGTAGATGCCCGGCCGCTGGCTCAGGCTGGTGAGGATGGAACCGAGGGCCCCGCTTCGGAAATGGACAATGGCCAGCGCAGTATCCTCAACCTCGATGTAGGGATGGTTCAGATTGGCGCAGGCGCCGGAGATCCGCTGGATGGGTCCCATGAACCAGCGCATCAGGTCCAGGTGGTGGGGCGCCTGGTTCACCAACACGCCGCCGCCTTCCGTATCCCAGCGCCCGCGCCACGGATCGGAGCGGTAATACGCCTCGTCGCGCCAGCTCAGCATGAGCACTGTCGCCAGAACCGGGGTTCCGATCTTCCCCGCATCGATGGCCGCCTTGAGGCGCACGACGGGCTCGTAGAAGCGCCGCTGACTGATCACCGCCAGCTTGACGTTTCCTGCCCGGGCGGCTGCGATCATGGCATCGCAATCGGCCAGGCAGGCGGCCATGGGCTTCTCCACCAGCACGTGCACGCCGGCCCGGGCGGCTAGAACCGCGGGCTGGCGGTGAGCCGGGTGCGGGGTGCAGATGCATACGGCTTCGGCGCCGGCTTGGGCCAGCATGGCGCCGGGATCCTCGAACGCCCGCACGCCATACCGGGCGGCGAAGGCCCGTGCGCGCTCGCCGGACTCGTCCGAAACGGCCACCAACTCCGATTCCGCAAGTCCGCCTGGTCCTAGTGCGCGGGCGTGGATATGCCCGACCTTGCCGCATCCTACGATGGAGGTTCGCAGGCGGCGCATCAACTGCCCTCCGGATAGTAACGGGCGCACATCCCGCGAAGAAACTCGAGCGATTGCGCCATCTCGTCCATGCCGTTCATGCCGTCTTCGATGCTGATCCACCCCGCGTATCCACGGCCGCTCAGAATCCGGAAAATTGCCTCGTAATCGTTGAGGCCCTGACCCGTAACACCGTGCCGCAGCCGCGGAGAGTAGCCCAGGGCGCCGTCGCTCTGGCGGAGGTCTTCCAGCCCGGCGCCCGGCTCCAGGTACCGGTCGCTGGCGTGCATGCTGACCACGCGGTCCGCCACGGCTTCGAGCAGCGCCACCGGATCGTCGCCGGCCACCACGGCATTGGAGGGATCGTACTGGACTCCGAAATACTCGCGCTCCGGAATGGCCGCCAGCAATTCAAGAAAGACCTCTTGCTTCTGGGCAAACTCGGGATAGCGCCAGAACCCGTCTTTATAGTGGTTCTCCAGGCCCAGCACCACATCGTACTCGCGCGCTACCGGGACCAGGCTGTTGATGCATTCGGCCGCGTGGGCGATGCCCTGCCGGCGGTCCACTTCGGGATACCGCTGCCCGCTGAGCACGCGGCAGACGCTGCGCGGCCCTCCCAGCCGGCGGCAGGTCCGGATCATCAGGGCTTCGCGCTCCACGGCGCGCCGGCGGGCGTCCGCATCGGGGTTGGTGAAGTCGGGCGAGCAGCACAGCATGGGCATTTCGAATCCGGCCCGCTGGATAGCCTCCCCTACCCCGTCCAGGTACGGGTCCTCGAACGAGGTGAAGAAGCCCTCGTACATCTCCAGGCCGTCGGCGTCCAGGGAGCCGGCCATGGCGATCCACTCGAAGACCGACATCGCGCCGCCGGCGATGCGGTCCAGGTAGCACTTGGGGAATGCGGAAAGTCGCGGTTTCATGGTGAACCTACTATAAGGGATGGAAGGACCGGCGGCGGCGGCCCTGACGAGCCTGGACAACCGCCCGCCACCGAGCGAGCAGCAGCAGGGGAGCCGTCAACACACCAGAGAAGTAGCCCCCTCGCGACAAGATGCGGGCCGAGTGGCCGATGCCGTTGCACAGTTCCAAAATTGTCCGGAACCAGACTAACCCGCGAGCTGCACGCCAGCCTGAGCGCACGGGAACGGTCCGGCACCACAGACCGAACGTGACAAGAGCCGCGTTGAAGACCAGGAACCCCAGGACAAGATTGTTGCCGCGAGGCTGCTGGCAAAAAGAGCCGGGGCGAAGACCTCGTACAATCTGGTGACGTTCTCCTTGATGGAGTGTGCCCCATGGGCGAGAATCAGAAACAAGAACACGACCTGGCCTCTATGTGCCACAAAGCCTGTTCGGTCATGGTAGCGCTGATGTTGCCGGGGGGCAACAGTATCCGCATACCACGCATACCACGCATACCACGCAACCAAGCCGGCGAGACGCGCGGGGGAAGCGGCGAAGGCCCCGAGGCCTCGTGCGCAGCAGCAATCTGGTGGACGGCTCCTCGTTCTCCTGCTGCCGGCAGCCCGATCCCGACGTACGCCAGGCGGCGCGCATGACGATGCCGGCGTGGAGGCGCATGGCAATCGCGCGGGGCAGAGCCGGCCGCCGCACCCGCCCGCTGCAGGCGCCGTTAGCCAGGCCGGCATGTGCTGCAGACCGGCGTGCTTCCGGCGCCGTCGGCACGCGGCGCCGAACCACCCGGTCATGCGAACCGCGTGGGTGTCGTGCGCCCGGTCAGACACTACGACTCAGACACTCAGACACTCAGACTACGACTCAGAGGATCAAGGCATGGCTGGGTGTATACTGAACGCGACCCGGGAGTCCAAAATGGAAATTCCGGACAAGATGCTCTGGCGGTGGACGATCATCTCTGGGGCATTCGGCGAGAAGGCAACCCCCCTAAGCTCAGCGGGTGGGGAAGCTAGCGTAGCTAGATGTTGGTTCGCCTTTTCCCGATCGGGAGGCCACCATGCAGGTTAACAGACGAATTTTTCTTCGGGCCGCTCTGGGAGTTCCAGCGGCAGCCACAATCTCCCGGTTTCTCCATCCGTTTGAGGCCTTAGCAGCCCCCGTGCGCCAGCAGTTTAAGATCACTGCGGTAAAGGCCCTGCAATTGTCCGTGTCGCCCGGAACAATCCTGCGGATCGACACCGATGCCGGGATTTCCGGCTATGGTCCAGCTCATGGCACCGGTCCGTATGTCCGCGAGGTCATCACCGAGTTCATGAGCAATCAGGGGTCGGCGAAGGGCCTGAGCTTGATCGGTAAGGATCCCCTCGCCATCGCGGTCCACCATCACAACATGTTTTATGCGTGGGCGCAGCGTTTCCGGCCGATCCGTGTTCTCAGCGGAATCGATATTGCACTCTGGGATCTCGCCGGTAAGATTCTGAATGCGCCGGTATCGAAGCTTCTCGGCGGCAACTTCCGCGATGAGGTCGTCTGCTATTCCCATTGCGGCCATGAGGGTAACTTCTGGACCAAAGAGGAGTGGGGTCCCAGGGCGCAGGCTCTGAAAAACGATCCAGCCGGCTTCAAGGCTTTCAAAGTCGACCTGAACGATGCCATAGGAGTGATCGCGCGGCAATATGTGCCGAGTCTGGTTCCCGCGGAGATTAGGAAAGTAGCCCTTTGTTACGATCTGGCGCGCGATGCGTTCGGGCCGGATTATGACATCATTGTCCACGGCCACAACGAACTGGACGTGGCGAGCTCGGTCCGCGTGGCGGAAGCCGTCGAGCACATCAAACCACTCTGGTTTGAAGATCCGCTGGCGCCGCGCTTCGGCGAATCCTGGACGGCACTGCGGCGCAGTACCAGGATTCCCATCCTGACGGGAGAGGATCTGGAGTTGATCGAAGATGCCCGGCCCTTCATTGAAAGCCAGGCGGTCGATTTCCTCCAGCCTGACCTGGTGCAGTCGGGAGGCATTACCGGAGTGAAGGTGATCGCCGACATGGCGGCTTCCTACCGCCTGCCGATCTGCTTGCACAACGTCAGCGGCCTGCTGCTCAATCTGGCGTCACAGCAGTTCACGGCCGCGATCCATAACGCGCCGATGATGGAGTGCGCGCGAGGGTCGGACCGGTCGCCCGCTGCCAAGAGCAATGTCCCAGTGATTAGAAACGGGAAGATGCAAGTCCACTCAGCACCCGGTATCGGCGCGGATCTCGACCAGGATTACCTGAGAGCGCATCTGGCTCCCGGTGAAGCCTGGTGGGGCTAGCTAGGGTGCGGGCCTGGTAGCCGGGTCGTGGCCGCCGAACGCCGCGGCCAGGCCCGCGAAGGTCGCCGGCGGCGGCGCCCTGTTGACGCGGGCGACGATCGTCGCCGCGAAGCCGCGTGGCGCCGCAAACCAGCGCTCGAACTGTTCCGTCCACGCCCGGAACAGGGCATCCGGCGGTGCAGCCATGGCCTGTTCAACCGGCAGGCGCAACGGCCTTGCCGAAAGGTCCGGCTGGGCAATCCCGATTGTCATAAACTGCTCCTTCCCAAACAGCAGTATGGGCCAAAATGGAAAGCGGCGCGGATTCACGGGGCCGGTGCGGGGGCCAAGCAAAGGCTCACCGGTAGTCGTGGCTCGCGGCGCGGCCGGTTCGACGCGGGCGACAATCGTCGTCGGGGTGCCGCTTGGCCGAAGGCTGCGGGCGAGCTCCTGCATTGGTCGCCGATCGGCTCGCCTGGGATATTTTTGGCGCGGCAGCGCTGGAGAAGTTCCTGTTCTTTGGCGATCCAAGCGAGCCGGCGCCGCGGAGGCGAGCTGGAATGGCCGGACAACGAGCGCTATCTCTAATTGTCCTGCTTGATCGGCTGCTCATTGATGAATTTGGGAAGGGTGCATTTCGACTACCAGGCTTGGAGAAGGACGGAATCGTCGAAATCATTCCTGCCGATCAGCCATCGGTGGCGGTTCCACCACTCGCGACAATCTGGAGGAAAGACGAGCTGGGTTCCCGCGGCCGCCCTCCGAAGGGGATCTCACCGGCGCTCCTCCCGGCGCTCCCCTCTCCTTGACGGACCCGCCTTAGTGGGGATACGATCAACTTGCACACGTATTCAACTTGAGGTTTTTGGAGAATTATGGTATCTACGCCGGCCGCCTGCAAAAGCCCCCTCCTCGAAATGACGCAGACCACCCCCACCTGTCTGTGGAACGATTCCGCCGCCCTCGACGAGTTGGCGTATTCCATCGAGCATGGCGCCGTGGGCGCCACCTGCAACCCCGTCATCGCCCTTTCCATCCTGAAAAGGCAGATGCCTCTGTGGCGCGGCCGCATTGAGGCGCTGATTCAGGAAATGCCCACCGCCACCGAGGATCAAATCGGCTGGAAGGTGGTGGAGGAGATGTCCGTCAAAGGCGCCGGGCTTCTGAAGCCGATCTTCGACGCGCAGGGCGGGCGTAACGGCCGCCTTTCCATACAGACCGATCCGCGCTTCTACCGGAACCCGCAGGCGATCGTGGAGCAGGCCGTTCGCTTCAGCCAGCTTGCGCCCAACATGATCGTGAAGATTCCGGCGACGCGGGCCGGGTTAGTGGCCATGGAAGAGGCTACATATCGAGGCATCAGCATCAACGCGACGGTCTCCTTCACCTTGCCTCAGGCCCTCGCGGTGGCCGAAGCCGTGGAGCGCGGCCTGGCGCGCCGCGAGAAAGAAGGCCTGGAGATCCGCTCCATGGGGCCGGTCTGCACCATCATGGTGGGCCGCCTGGACGACTGGCTGAAGGTGCTGCTGGAGAAGAACGACGTCTGCATCGATCCCGGCTATCTGGAGTGGGCCGGCGTGGCGGTGTTCAAGAAAGCCTACCGCATCTATCGGGAGCGCGGCTACCGCCTGCGCCTGCTCTCCGCCGCGTTCCGCAACCACATGCACTGGAGCGAATTCATCGGGGGAGACGTGGTGATTTCCCCGCCTTATGCCTGGCAGCTTCGCTATAATGCGAGCGATATCGCACCCATTCCGCGAATGGACAATCCGGTAGATCCGAAGATTGTCGCGGCGCTCAAGGACAAGTTCGCCGATTTCGGACGCGCCTACACGGAAAACGGCATCTCCATCGACGATTTCGATACGTTTGGGGCCACGCGTCGAACTTTGCGCCAATTTCTGGCGGCCGGCGCCGAGTTGAACGCGGTGATCCGCGACGCGATGGTTCCCAATCCGGACAAGAGCTAGATACGAATTCTTTCACCGCGGAGACGCGGAGAGAACGGAGGCTACGCAGAGGACAACAAAGAGACAAGAGGTTTTCTCTGCGTAGCCTCCGTTCTCTCCGCGTCTCCGCGGTGAATACACGAGGTAAACCATGCAACCAACCAAGCTTCGATTCGGCGTCCTGGGAGTCGGCCGCATCGGCAAAATTCATATCGAGAACTTAGTGAATCGAATTCCCGGCGCCGAAGTGGTGGCCCTGTCCGACGTGGCCGCCGTGGAACTGGAGGCGGTTGCCGCCAGGTTCGGCATCGGAAGGACGTTTGCGGACTACCGAGAAGTGCTGGACCTTCCCGAAGTGGACGCCGTGGCGATCTGCAGTCCCACCAACTTGCATTACCAGATGATCGTCGATGCCGCGGCGCGCGGAAAGCAAATTTTCTGCGAAAAGCCGATCGATCTTTCCCTTGAAAAAGTGCAAGCCGCCAACCAGGAAGTCAGCCGCGGCGGAGTGCAAATGATGGTGGGGTTCAACCGGCGCTTCGATCCCAATTTTCTGAAGGTCCGGGAAACCATCGAGGACGGCCTGGTGGGCCGGCCGCACCTCCTGCGCATCACCAGCCGCGATCCCGGTCCTCCGCCCGTCGAGTACATCCGCGCATCCGGCGGAATCTTCCTGGACATGACCATCCACGATTTCGACATGGCCCGTTACCTCATGGGAAGCGAGGTCACCGAAGTGTATACCCGCGCCGCCGTGTTGGTGGACCCGGCGATCGGCAAGGCCGGCGATTGGGATACCGCGGTGATCACGCTGACTTTTGAAAACGGCGCTTTTGGCAGCATCGACAACAGCCGCAAGGCCGTGTATGGCTACGATCAGCGCGTGGAGATGTTCGGTTCCGAAGGTATGGTGACGGTCACCAACAACACCCCCGATTCTCATATTCTTTGCGACCGCGTGGGTATCCACACGGCCTTACCCCTGAACTTCTTCCTGGAGCGGTACGCGGAATCCTATCTGCGCGAGATGCGCGCCTTTGTGGATGCCGTGCAGAATGGGACGCCCGTTCCCGTCGGCGGAGAAGACGGATTCAAAGCCGCGGTGATTGCACTGGCTGCCGCGAAATCCGCCCGGGAGAACCGGCCGGTGAAGCTGACGGAAATCTACGAAGGAGTGGCGCCGGCATGTCAAGTCTCCTGAACGTGGGCGTGATCGGATTGGGAAGGATGGGCAGCGTCTATGCGCGCAACCTGGCGCAGCGCGTTCCCCACGCCCGGTTGGCCGCCATAGCCGACCAGAAGGCCAATCTGCGGGAACAGTTCGCGGCCGAATTCGGCGGAGTCAAGGTCTACGCCGGTCATGAGGAACTGCTCCAGGATAAGGAAGTGGAGGCAGTGGCCATCGTCACTTCCACCAGCACGCATAAGCAGGTAGTCATGGACGCCGCCGCCTGCGGCAAGGCCGTCTTTTGCGAGAAGCCGATGTCCCTGTCGCTGGCGGACGCTTACGAAATGCTGCACGCCGTCGAAAAGGCCGGGGTGTTTTTCCATATGGGATTCCAGCGCCGCTTCGATGCCGGATACCTGGCGGCCAAGAAGAAGGTGGACTACGGCGTCATCGGGACCCCCGTGGTGATGATCTCCACATCCCGCGATCCGTTCCGCCCCCCGCTGGAGTTCTGCGATCCGAAGGTCTCGGGCGGCCTGATTGCCGATATGGGCGTACACGATTTCGACCTGGGCCGTATGTTCATGGGCGAGGTTGCGACGGTCCACGCCGTGGGCGGGGCCCTGGCGTACCCCGAGATGAAATCCGTGGGCGATATCGACAACGCCCTGGTGAACATGGTGTTCGAGAGCGGAACCCTGGGCACGGTGCAGTTGAGCCGCAACTCCGTGTTCGGCTACGATATCCGCACCGAAATCTGGGGCACCAAGGGTTCCATTCAAATCGGCTATCTCCAGCACACTCCCATTCTGGTGATGACCCAGGAAGGGATCACACATGACGGCGTGCCGCATTTCATGCAGCGTTTCGAGGGCGCCTACCTTGCCCAGATTCAGGATTTCGTGGACAAAGTGAGGCAGGGCCTTCCGCCGTCGCTCACCGGACGGGACGCCATCGCGGCCATGCGAATCAGCCTTGCCGCGACGCGGTCGTGCCACGAGCGGCGGCCCGTGCAGGTCGGCGAAGTAGATGATAACCTGTAAACCACTATGGGAAATTCGAAGCAGTCGCGCACGCGGGCGATCGCCAGCGACCCGCACTTGTGGTTGCCCATCATTGTGCTGTTCATCGGCATCGGTGTGCTGGTGCTGGTGAAATGACCATCTCGCCATCCAAATCCAAGCTTTCCGGGTACTCCCTCCACGCGCTGGGGGTATTCTGCGGGCTGGCGGCGGCCACCTGGTTGGCAGCCGCCGAGGCGCCCACCAAACTGGTGACGCTTTATAACCCCTTCCTCATCTCTCTAGGGATGGTGGCGGGCGTGTTCGTCGCCCGCTGGACCGTGCCCGTGGCCTTGAAAGGCACCGGCTATGTTCTGGCGGACCTTCGCGAGAAGCCGCATCTCATCGTCTGGGCGGTCATCGCGGGAATGTTGTGGGCGGTCGGCAACACCCTGACGATCTTCGCGGTTCGTAATGTGGGCTTGTCGATTGCCTTCCCGCTCTGGAATATCAACAGCCTGGTGGGTCTGTTCTGGGGCTGGCTGCTGTTCCGGGAACTGCGCGGATCGGGTTGGGGGAGGGTGGTGGGAGGCGCCGTGGCGATTGTGGGCGGGGCTTGCCTGCTGGCCTACGCCACCTCACAACAATCCGGCCCCAGGCCGCACGGTGGCGCGGCGCTGGGGATCGCGGCCGCCCTCGGCGCCGGATTGCAGTTTGGCACCATGTACATCCCGTACCGCAAGGCCTATATCAGCGGCATGAACCCGCTCTCCTTTGTCACCGTTTTTACGTTCGGTGAGTTGGGTATGGTTTTCAGCCTGGCCCTGGTCTTCGACGGAGGGTTCCACCATGTGATCGCCGGGCTGATCAGAGCGCGGCCGGCGCTGTTTTGGCTTTTTCTCGGAGGGTTCTGTTGGGTGGTGGGAGATCTGTTTCAGAATTATGCCGCCAAGTACATCGGGATTGCCCGCGGGATTCCGCTGTCCAATACCAACCAGCTCTGGGGCCTGGCCTGGGGAGTCCTGGTTTTCGGCGAACTCGCCGGGTCTGGCCTGGCGGCTCACGTCCTGGTATTCACCGGCTCGTTGATCATGATCCTGGGGGCCGGAGCGATCTGTTCGGCCGAGGCATCCGAATCCGAGCAGTCCTCCTGGAAAACGGCCGTGGAACGCGAGTGCGCCCGCTACGGTCTCGACTACGAGCGCGTCGCGTCGAGTCTGCTGGGCGAGGACCCGCTGGCCAGGGAGCGGCGAGCACGTCACTGGTGGGAGATTGTGATTGTTGCCGCCGCCACGGCAGTCTTCATCTGGTTGGCCATCGGCGCCACGCATCAGCAGGTGGCCGTGAATCTTCCCTGGATGGCTGTATTGGTAGGGATCACCATGGTGTGCCTGGTAGGCTGCGGCCTGCTCTTGTGGAAGCGTACACGATTCTCCTAAGGGTCGATGACCACCACCAACAAATTCCGCGCGCCGGCGTCCATCAAGGATATCGCTCGGGTAGCCGGTGTTTCGCATTCCACCGTTTCGCGAGCGCTGCGGAATAGCCCTCTCGTGAACTCGAAAACCATCGAGGAACTCCAACGGATCGCGCGAGACCTGGGCTACCAGCCAAGCGCCGTCGCGCGTGGTCTGGTAACCCGCAAGACTCTCACGATTGGCGTCGTGGTTACCACCATTGCCGACCCGTTTGTCAGCGAGGTGGTCATCGGCATCGAACTGGCCGCCAACGATAACGGCTATTCGGTGTTTCTGGCCGACTCGAACGCCGATCCGGCCCGCGAAAAAAGCGTGGTGCACTCGTTTGCCGAAAGGCGCGTGGACGGCATTGTGGTCACCTCGTCGCGCGTGGGAGCTTTGTATACGCCGCTGCTGTCGCAAATGATGGTGCCGATTGTTCTGATCAACAACCAGCATCCCGGACAGTTCGTGCATTCCGTAATGATCGACAACGTGCAAGGGAGCCGGGAGGCCACCGGTCATCTGATCGGTCTCGGCCATCTCCGGATCGCCTACGTGGGAGATCAGTACGGCCACCAGTCGGACGCGGAGCGATTCGCCGGGTACCGCGAAGCTCTGGAGCTGGCCGCCCTGCCGTTCCTCCCGGAATTGGTGACGTACGGCGATGGCAAACCCGAAGCGGGCGAGTTGGCCATGAACAAGCTGCTGGGCCTTCCCGATTCGCCCACGGCGGTGTTCTGCTATAACGACATGACGGCCCTGGGGGTGCTCCGCTCGGTTCACATGCACGGATTGCGCGTCCCGGCGGATGTTTCCGTAATCGGCTTTGACGATGTGTTTTTCGTTTCCTATACGCAGCCTCAACTCACCACCGTACGGCAGCCCATGCGGCGGATGGGGCGGATGGCCATGGAGAGCCTTCTGAAATTGATGTCCGGGCAGGCATCGGCGGAAGCGATCAAGGTCCCCGCTGAGCTGATCGTTCGGGAATCGACGGCCGCGCCACGCGTGTGCCCCGTCTTGACCGCCCCGCGCTGACCGTCCCGCCGGAGTGCCGAACCCCCGGAAGAGCACTCCCTTACGGGGCGCCCTCTGGGCCCGGCTCCGATCAGAGCCGCGCGCGTTAACGGTCGCGGCTCTGATCGGAGCCACGACCGTAAGAGGAGCGGTTCCCCGCAACGGCAGAACATCACACGGTCGGAGACCTTGACACCAATATTGAGCGCGTGATATCGTTAATCGACGAATGGCGATGAGCGAGGGAGGCAACGCCTCGCAAACTCAGGAACCATCATGGAACGAAGGAGGCTCTTAATGGTATGTTACGAATGCCAGCAAGCAGGCAAGACCCGCGACGCTGTTGGTCTCTGCCACCACTGCTCGGCAGCGCTGTGTCCAGAACACGCTCTCGTGGTTAGCGATCCGGTTACCACTCAATATCCCCTGTGCAGGTCGGTGGTTCTTCCGCTGCGGGCGCGTCTTTTTCTGTGTGGCACGTGCTGGGAAGCACTGCGCCAGAAGTTCGACTACCACCGAGATGAGGCCAGGATGCCCGCTACGGCCATAGTGCAAGAGGGCGCCAGGTGACCGCCTGACGCGATGAGCACCCCATAGTGAATCGAATGGCTATAGAACAATTTGCTCCCCTAGACCCCCTCTGCTGCACTCCCGCTGAACGGCATACGCCGCCGGACCTCCGGGGACTTGAAGGTCCCGAAGCCGATGACGAACTTGCGAAGCTTGCCAAGGCGATCAGCCATCCTACTCGCGTCCGCATTCTCCGGATGTTGTCGCAGAAAGAGGCACGAGTTTGCAGCCAAATCGTCGGCGAACTGCCGCTGGCACAATCGACCGTCTCCGAGCACCTCAGGATTCTCAAGGACGCGGGCTTGGTTCGCAGTAGTCAAGACGGCCCTCGCGTTGGGTACTGCATCAACTACAACGCGCTTCGAAAGCTGAAAGCTCTCGTGGCCATCATTTGAGCGGAAGTCTTTACCATGTCAATCGCCTTTCGACGAAAGGCAGAAGGAACGGATATGAACAAAGTAGAAGTCTTCGATCCCCCAATGTGCTGCTCAACAGGGGTGTGCGGTCCGAGTGTCGATCCCGCCCTGGCGCGCTTTTCAGCCGATCTCCACTGGCTGGCCAATGAGGGCGTGCATGTGGAGCGTTACAACCTGAGCCAACAGCCGCAGGCCTTTGCGGCGAACCAGGCGGTCAAGACCGCGCTCGAACAGGAAGGTAACCAGTGCTTGCCGCTGATCCTGGTAAACGGCCAGATTGCGAGCAGAGGTGGCTATCCAGCCCGCGAAGAACTCGCCCGGTTCTCCGGGTTTGGTGTTGAGGCGCCTGCACCGAGCATTTACACCGACGCAGTGTCCGAACTGGTTGCTATCGGCGCGGCCATCGCCTCTAATTGCGAGCCCTGCTTCAAATACCATTTTCAGCAGGCAAAAAAGCTTGGTGTCTCGCGCGATGACATGATGCGCGCAGTGAAGACGGCTCAGAGCGTCAAGGAGACTCCCGCGAAGGCAATGTTGCCATTGGCACACCGGTATCTCGAAGGAGACCCTGCCGGATTGCCAGTCGTTCAAAGCTGTTGCGGCTAACGACTATGACCAGTGCGACCTTTTTGAATCAGGCAACCCGCGTTCTCTTTTTCACCGGCAAAGGGGGAGTCGGCAAGACGTCGCTCGCATGTGCGGCGGCAGTCTCAATGGCGCAGCAGGGCAAGAAGGTGCTGCTGGTCAGCACGGACCCGGCATCGAATCTCGACGAGGTTCTGGGAATTGGGCTGTCCGGTGCCCCGACCGCGATTCCCGGCGCTGCCGGATTGTTCGCGCTGAACATCGATCCGGAAGCGGCTGCGAAGGCGTACCGGGATCGGGTGGTTGGGCCGTACCGCGGAGTGCTCCCCGAAGCCTCGCTCAACAGCATGGAAGAGCAGCTATCCGGCGCCTGCACAGTCGAGATCGCCGCTTTTGACGAATTCACGAAACTGCTTGGCGGTGCTCGCGCGACGGCGGGATTCGATCACATCATCTTCGACACAGCTCCGACGGGGCATACGCTTCGCTTGTTGAAGCTCCCGGCCGCATGGACGGGATTCATTGCCGAAAACACGACCGGCACCTCGTGCCTTGGGCCGCTGGCCGGCCTCGAAAGCCAGAAATCCCTCTACGATTCCAGCCTCCAGGTACTCACAGACGCGTCGACGACAACGCTGGTTCTCGTAAGCCGGCCTGAGCGCTCCGCGCTCGCCGAAGCGAATCGATCGAGAGCGGAACTGGCGGACATGGGTATCGCCAATCAGCGATTGTTTCTCAACGGCGTCTTTGTTGCGCAGGATCGCAGCGATGTCGCCGCGTGCGCACTCGAACTCCGCGGCCAGGAAGCACTCGCCGGGATGCCTGCCGAGCTCGCGAAACTTCCGCGAATCGGGGTTCCGCTGCTCCCGTACGCTCCGATGGGCGTGGAGAACCTCCGAAGTGTGTTCGGCGGAATATCGCCAATCCGCAAGGCGCTGCACCAGGACCTGTCCGACGCGATCCATTCCGGGCTTCCCCTTTCGGCCCTGATCGACGAACTCGAAAAGATGGGGCACGGCGTTGTAATGACGATGGGGAAGGGCGGCGTTGGTAAAACGACAGTCGCATCTGCCATCGCCATCGAACTGGCCAACCGAGGGTATCCGGTACACCTCAGCACGACCGACCCAGCGGCTCACTTAGCGGCAACAGTCGGCGCGTCCGTTCCGAACCTGTCGGTGAGCCGGATCGATCCCCCCACCGAGACTCGCCATTACACGGAAGCCGTTCTGGCGAAAGCGGCGCCCCAACTGGACGTGCAGGGGATCGCCTTGCTTGAGGAGGACTTGCGATCACCCTGTACCGAGGAAATCGCTGTGTTTAGCGCTTTCGCGCGAACCGTTGCCGAAGGGCAGCACGGCTTCGTCGTGCTCGACACCGCCCCTACAGGACACACAATTCTGTTGCTGGACGCAGCCGAAGCCTATCACCGCGACGTGACGCGCACGATGAGCGATGTGCCGGAATCGGTGCGGCAACTGCTCCCGCGCCTCCGAGACCCCGATTTCACCCGCGTCCTGCTTGTGACCCTGCCCGAGGCTACTCCGGTTCACGAGGCGGCGCGATTGCAGGAGGATCTGGCGCGGGCTGGCATCACTCCGTTCGCCTGGGTGGTGAATCAGGCCTTTTCCGCGAACGGCTTTCGTGATCGAGTTCTGGTCGAGCGCGGCGAGCGCGAACTGCCGTTTATTTTCGAGGTCCGAGAGCATTTCTCCCGCCGCATGGCGGTTGTCCCGTGGAGTCCCTGCGAGCCGGTTGGCCCCGAAAGGTTGCGCGCGCTACTGAAACCGGGAGAGTTCCCATTTTGGAATCAGCGAAAGGTTGAGCATCCATGGTACAGCCGGCTACTGAAACAACAGCGCGGAAGAGACTGAACTATTTCGAAAGATATCTCAGCCTTTGGGTCGGGCTCTGCATGCTGGTTGGCGTGCTCGTTGGCAAGGCATTGCCCGGCCTCATCGACCGGCTCCGTAGGATCGAGTTCGGAGCAGGCAGTCAGATCAATATTCCGATCGCTGTGCTGATCTGGCTGATGATCATCCCGATGATGATGAAGGTGGACTTCGTCTCCATTCGGGACGTCGGCAAGAAGCCGCGCGGGCTACTGGTGACCCTGTTTGTGAACTGGTTGGTCAAGCCGTTCTCGATGGCGTTCATTGCGTGGTTGTTCTTCCGGTACGTGTTTGCGGCATGGATTCCCCCCGCGGACGCCGATCAGTACATCGCCGGTTGCATTATTCTTGCGGCGGCGCCTTGCACCGCAATGGTATTCGTCTGGAGTTATCTCACCGACGGCGACCCGGCGTATACGCTCGTGCAGGTGTCGGTGAACGATCTGGTGATGCTCTTCCTTTTTGCGCCCATCGTCCGCTTCCTGGTCAACGGGGCTTCTTCGCTGCACGTACCGTTTCAGGTGCTCTTGTATGCGGTTGGAATCTTCATCGTGATCCCTTTGGCGGCGGGTTCTGCGCTTCGCGCCTGGTTCATCCGTGCACACGGACAGGAGTGGTTCGAGAAGGCATTGCTGCCCCGCTTCGCTCCGGTCAGTATGCTCGCCCTCCTGGCAACACTCGTACTGATCTTTTCGTTCCAGGCGGACAACATCACGGGCAAACCATTTCATGTGATTCTGATTGCCGTTCCCATCATTCTGCAGGTCTATTTTAACTCCTCACTCACATACGGACTCATGAAGTTCTTCAAGGTACGTCACGCCGTAGCCGCTCCGGGGGCGCTGATCGGTGCCAGCAACTTCTTTGAGCTCGCTGTGGCGACAGCGATCGCCCTGTTCGGTCCTGGTTCGGGAGCAGCCCTGGCAACTGTTGTCGGCGTCCTCGTCGAGGTTCCGGTGATGCTGTCGGTTTGTTCTGTCTGCAACCGCACACGGCACTGGTTTCCGGAATCGCAGAGCGTAGGCTGATGATGCCAATGGGATGTTGGAACATTCGAATTGCGATTGGTCATGCGCCGACATGAATGCTCGCAGGCCGGAGCGCGGGGGCGTAGCCTGCCGCGGCGTCCGGCCGATCTGCGATTGGAAGATTGGGAGGAAACCCCAATGGTCGATTTCTATGCAGAGGCAACGGACTCATTCGAACAGCACCTGCACTGGATAGAGGAACAAGGCCGACGAGACTGGCCCGATTGGCATCTAGCCAAAGGCCTCCGGGGCTACAACACGATCATGCAGCCGAGGAAGACCGGGGAAAGTCGTTTGCGCGGTCGACCCGCCTCGGAAGTGGTGGGAGGTGCTGCTCAGCGTGAAGCTCAAAGAAGCCGATCAGAATGTCGCCCGGTATGCGGACATGCTCACAGCGTTGGGTACGGAGCCGCGCCTGCGCATCATGCGCCGGCTTCCTTCCGCACATCCGGATGGTCTGGTGGTCGGTGACATCCAAAAGGAACTTGGCTTAACCGCATGGCTTTACGAGATAATTCCGAGCCGTCTGGTGGAAGCTCCGCAGTTGTCCGGCCTCCCACGCTTTGTCCTGGCCCAACTCCCGGGCCATCAATTCCACCACGCCGGGCGCCATCCGGATGGCGGCTTGAGCATTCAGGAACAAAGCCCGCGTGCGCCGCGCCAGAACGTCCTCCAGGGTGCGAGCCATTTCATGACGCACCGCCCAAACGACCTCCGCGCCGGTGTAGGGGAGCGCGCCATCGAGCGGCTCGGCCCAGCGAGGCTCGCTCTCCTCCAATTGCCGCACCAGGGGCGCGTCGGAGCCGTACATCCATAGGTGGCCGAACTTCGCGGAAGCCGGATGGAAGCCGTGGATATTGAGATGACCGGTCACGCACGGCCGTTCCGTCAACCGGGCCAGGGTGGCCGCCTGGTTGACGCAATCTTCCGCCATGTGGCGATAGGTAGTCCACTTGCCTCCGCAGATCGTGATCATGCCGGAATTCTCGATGCGGATGGTATGGTCTCGCGACAGCGCCGCGGTATTCCCGGACTCGCCGGAACGCACCAGCGGGCGAATTCCCGCGAAGACGCTGAGGATGTCGTCTCGCGCAGGCTTCTTCTCCAGGTACAACGAGGCGGTCTGGAGGATGAACTCAATTTCCTGCTCCAGGGCCACCGGCTCGAGGGCCGCCTCCGCAACCGGCGTATCGGTAGTTCCGACCACGGTGTGGCCATGCCAGGGTATGGCGAACATCACGCGCCCATCGCTGGTATGCGGGACCATGATGGCGCTGTCGCCGGCCAGGAAGGAGCGGTCGAACACCAGGTGGATGCCCTGGCTGGGAGCGATCATCGGCTGGGCCGAGGGGTCGGCGCTACGCCGCAGGCCGTCGGCGAAGGGTCCCGTGGCGTTGATGACGACCTGCGCCAGGGCTTCGAATTCCTCCCCGATCTCGCCGTCGCGGAATTTGACGCCGTCCACGAAGCCCTCGGCGTCTTTGGTAAGCTCCGTGACTTGGGCGTAGTTGAGCAGAGTCGCGCCCTGTTCCGAGGCGGTCTCGACCAGGTTGATGAGCAGCCGCGAGTCGTCGAATTGGCCGTCGAAGTAAATGACCCCGCCCTTGAGGCCTTCGGTCTTGATGGTGGGCAGGCGCTGCAGGGTTTCTTCCCGCGAGAGAATCCGCGACGCTCCGAAGCCATACTTGCCGGCGAGCAGATTGTAGAGCTTCAGCCCGATCCCATAGAACGGCGCTTCCCACCAATCGTAGTTCGGCACCACGAAGCCTAAATTGCCGACCAGGTGGGGCGCATTTTGGAGTAGCAGACCGCGCTCCTTGAGGGCCTCCATGACCAGCGACACGTTGCCCTGTTCCAGGTAGCGCACGCCGCCGTGGACCAGCTTGGTGCTGCGGCTAGAGGTCCCCTTGCCGAAATCGCTTTGTTCGAGCAGGAGCACATCGTAACCGCGAGTGGCGGCATCGATCGCCACGCCAACTCCCGTGGCGCCTCCGCCGGCGACAATCACGTCCCAACGCCCTGGATGAGCGTGGAGACGCCGGTACATCTCGGACCTGTTCATAGGAGAATCATACAGCAGAGCGGCCTGCGCGCCCCGCAGCCTGGGCGGCGTGGACGTCGATATCGCTGCGCACGCCCGTGCTGCTGGGATCGACCCGGTATACGCCGCCGTGAGTGAAGAGCGCCGAGACGAATCTCGGCGCGGCAGGCCGAGGGCCTGCGCCACAAGCTTTAGAAAATCAACTTCGCCGCCAACTGGCCCTGCCTCGACGGGAAGGTGGTGCGGATGGTCCCGAAGGCGGCGTTGGTCGTTACGGTGTTTGGTATCCCGAAATTCGTGTGGTTCAGGACGTCGAAGAACTCCGCCCGGATTTGGAAACGGGCTTTTTCGTGGATCCGGAAGCTTTTGTCCAGCGAACAGTCCCACTGATCGAAGTTGGGAGCACGGAACGAATTGCGGCCCACGTCGCCATACGGCGCGTTGGCGGGCGGAGTGGTGAATGCGTACCCGGCGAAATAGGTGTTCAGCATGGCCGAGCGGCTCTGGCTGATGGCGCTGCCGGTTACATTGGGGCGCACGAACGGCTCGCCCCGGTAATCGTTGGAGAGGGAGCTGACAATATTGTTCCCGGTCGCGCCGTAGGACACGTCGAGCGGCTGGCCCGTGTGGGCGGTGTTGATGGTGGTGATCTCCCATCCGCCCACAAACGCATCGGCCACGGCACTCATGTTGGAGCCGTATTTGCGGCCCTTGCCGATGGGAAGCTGGTAGAGGACGGTCGAGACGTTATTCAATTTCACGTCAAAGCTGGAGGGTCCTTTTTCCGCGGCCAGGTTGTGAATGTTTTGCGGATTGGCCTGGTAGTAGCCCGCGAAATACTCGAGCGCCTGCTCGGAATCGCCCATGGCTTTCCCCCAAGTGAACGAGTTCAGGATGTACAAACCCTTCGCGAAACGGTGCTCAATGCGGGCCGAGAGACCATCGTAGTGATTGTCGCCCGCCGGATCGAGCCACGTGATCGGCCCGAAAGTCGGTATCGGCACGCGGGCGGTGTACGCCAGGGGGGCGCTCGGGTTGTACGGATTGGCCTGATTGTAATCGGCGATGATGGGAAGCCGCAGGCTGTGGTTTCCGTTGTAAGACACATCGAGGACCGTGTTCTTGGGGAGTTGCCGCTGCACCGAGAAGAACCAGTTCTGGATGAGCGGCCATTTGCTGTCTGGAGGAGTGTAGACGACGTTGGAATTGGCCGGATTGAAGGCCGCGGGGCTGGCGATGTTGTCGCTAAAGCTGTTCCCCGTTGTGAGGAATCCCGGCGCCAGGGGATTCGACTGGCTGAGGATACCAAAAAGGGCCTGAGGAGCATTGATCCCCTCCTGGGCGCTTCCCGGCCGGTTGAAGAAAGTGTAGCTGATTCCATATCCGGCGCGGACCACCGTTTTGGGGGTGAGACTGTATGCCAAGCCGAGGCGCGGCCCCAAATCATGGTAATCGGGGTGGACCAGGCCGCGTTGAAACAGGCCTCCGCCGGTGGCTTTGATCATGGTGTCGGTGGTGGGATCGAAATTCGAGTAATTGTTGTCGCGCTCATAGAGCGGCGACGCGAACTCCCACCGCAGCCCGACGTTCAGCGTAAGCTTCGCGCTCACCCGATAGTCGTCCTGAAAATACAGCGAGTGCACGAATTGCCGCAGGTTGACGACCGTATAGCTCCCCTGGTAGATGGTGGCGGGAAGGCCGAAATAGAAATCCGCCAGGCTGTAGCTAGTCGAGTCGCTCGGTACCGTGCAGGTGGAAGGCTGGCCCAGTTGCGCACAAGTGGGCTTGCTGAATGACCCGTTGTACTGGTCTTCGCCATACAGCGGATTGGTGTCCAGAATCTCGGTGCGGATGTACATGTACTGATAGCCCACTTTGAGAGAATGCCGGGCCAGAGTTCTCGAATAATTGAGCTCCGGAACCCACGAAGTGGGATTTTGGAATTGCGGATTGCTGGTTTGGCGGCCCATGGTGGGAGTAGTGAATCCGGTGAGGTACTGCGAGTTGAGCCCGCCGGTGAGGCTGGGTGTCGTCGGCAGGCCTTGAAACTGGCCGGGGAAAAGTGTAGACATGGCCGGGCCGCCGAGATACGGCGGTTGCTTTCCGGCGAGCATATGAGAGAAGCCCAGGCGGGCTTCGAAAATCGAGGTTGGCGTGACGGTCCAGGTGTAACCTGCCGAAGCGTTCTGATCGACAACGTGAATGAAGCCGTTGCCGTCCCCGCCGGAGGGCCCGGTGATGTCGGGGGCGAAATACTGCAAGTCCTTGCGCTGGCTGAAGCGCAGGAAGGCCGACATGCGGTCGTTGATCTGGCCGTCGATTTTGGCGTCAAATTTGTCGCCGTAATCGCGGATCAGCAGCAGCGCCTCGTCATTGTTGGAGCGTCCGGGGCCATTGGTGGGCGGCAGTCCGGCTAAGACCGTGGCGGCGAACGGATTCAACTGCGCAACGGGAATCTGCGTGTTGGCGGGATAAACCACGCCGGTCAGCGGGTTGACCACCGTCACCGGGAGGATCCCCTGGCGATCCGTTGCGTCTGGGATGGAATCGAAGCTGAGATAGCGCTGCAATTGGCGTAAGCCTTCATAATCGCCGAAGAAGAAGAGCCTGTTCTTGACGATTGGTCCGCCGATGGTGGCGCCGAACTGGTTGCGCTGCAAGGTGGGCTTGGCGCCGCCCGTTGGCGGGAAGAAGCCGGTGGCGTTCAGATCCGTGTTGCGCAGGTACTCGTAGGCCGAGCCGTGAAAATCGTTGGTGCCGGACTTCATCACGGCGCTAATCACCGCGCCGCCCACGCGCCCGTATTCCGCGCTGTAGTTGCTGGAAATGACTTTGAACTCCGCAAGCGCGTCCGGCGACAACTGCACCAACTGTGAGGAATAGCCCTGGTTGCTGGTCCCGTACGAATTGTTATCCATGCCGTCCAGAAGGAAGCTGTTATAGGTGCTGCGCATGCCGTTTACGTTGAAAGCGGCCTCGCGCGGCGTCCCGCTGGCCGAGAAGGAAATCGAGATCGGAGACTTGACGGCGTTCGTCGATAAGAGCGCCAGGTCCGCATAATTGCGGCCGTTGAGCGGAAGCTCCGCGATCGCCGTCGTGTTGATCACCTGGCCGTGTTCGCTCGTATCCGTTTCCAGGGCGGCGGCCACACCCTTCACTTCCACCGATTCCGTGACGGCTCCGACCTGCATGGAGACATCCACGCGTTGCCGGTCATTCACAGTCACTTCCACGCCCG
>JBKQPR010000084.1:0-57643 GCA_052144935.1 Bryobacteraceae bacterium | reverse complement strand
AGCGCTATTACAACGAGTCCCAGGCGGCCGTCGAGTGGGACATCGCCTACACGCCGGCAATCCAGGCACACGTGGAAGGCCAGGAGTATTACGAATGGGGCATGCTCTGCGCCGAGATCGGCATCGTGATCGCTTCGGTTTCGCTGCTGCTTCGGAAGCGCGTCTTCTTGTACCTTGCCATCGCGCTGGGGGTGGCATCCGTGGCCGTACTGATCTTCACCTATGTGAAAACAGAGCCGGTGGTGCGCGCCATTGAAGAGCGAACCGCGGCGGCCGAAAAGGTCTATGGAACGATGCGGGCCGCCGACAAGACCACCACGGCGGATGACGCGCTCACGAACGAAGTGCTTGCCTCTTATGGGGAGCGGTAAGGTATCTCAGGGCCGGCGTTATTCAAATGGGCGTGACTAGTTTTCGACGACGAAGTGGCGGTAAGTCAGTAAGAGTAACCGGTCCCGCGCGCCGCACGCTGCTGATCGGGCCGGTTGCGCCCGACAGCGCACGACGGCATACTCCCGGACACGTCAAACTTCTACTGCCTCCCCGGCAGAGCCGGGGGATCTCCCAACTGATCAGGGGGATAGGCGGGTTCGATGGTGGCCACGGAATGGCCGGCTATGAAAATATCCCCGGATATTGGTTCAGGCGGCGCCCCGCGAGTTTCTGTTGCGCGAGGTGCGCAAGCGCAGTCCGCGACAGTCGCTCCAGTCGTACGAGCAGGGATTTCAACTTGCGATGTTGCTGGATGGCGGATCGATACAGCGGCGTCACTTCTGGGTAGAGTTTTAGGTCGACCGTCTTGTTCTGAACTTTGAGGGTTAGTAGGTCCCCTTGGCGCTTGGCGCGATCACGGTGACAGGCGCACTGCCGATTGCCGCACTTCATCATCCGCTTGAGCACCGTTCCCGTGAAGCTCAGGGCCATTTATCTGAGCGGGGATCTCGACCAATACTGGGCCTTCCACGTTCGGCAAGAGCAGAATCGACTTTATTCGGCTGGCAAATGGGGCGTCGTCGAAAAGTAGTCACACCCAAACGATTTTTTCATAGCATAACGGCTCCGGCACATAAACGGGTACGCTCATCACCATACCGCGCTAACATCGGAAGCAGAGGAACCGATCGTGCAACGAGCAGCGTTGTTGATTCTGCTGGCCTGTTTGGCCTTCGGACAGGCGCGCCGCCGCCTGGATGACTACGCAGTAATCCTCCAAGATCCGCCGGTAGCTCGAAAGATCCAGTCGCGCATGGCTCTTTGGAGCGCCGCGGCGCAGGCCCACCTGGCGCGCATTCGAAAAACGCAGAGCGGCGTGCTCGCCGAGTTGCAGCGGCGCAACGTGCCGGTGGCCGGCGCTTCGCAAATTCTGGTGAACGCCGTCTTCGTGCGCGCCAACCGCGATTCTCTCGTGCAACTGCGCAATATCCCTGGCGTGGCCTACGTCGTTCCAGCACCGCACCTGAAGCCCGACCTGAATGTGGCGCTCGGTTTGCAAAATGTCTCCGCCGCATGGAGCGCGGTGGGCGGAGCCGCGAATGCCGGCGCCGGAATCAAGATCGGCATCATCGACTCCGGAATCGATCAGAACCATCCGGGGTTTCAAGACCCGTCTCTCACTCCGCCCGTGGGATTTCCCAAGGGCGTCTCCACTTACACCAACAACAAGGTGATCGTGGCGCGCAGTTACGTCGCGCTGGATAGCGACACCGATCCTTCGGACTCGCTGCCCGACGACAACTCGCCGGCCGACCGCATGGGGCACGGCACTGCCATCGCCATGATTGCGGCCGGCGTCGAGAACACCGGGCCCGCGGCGACCATTCAGGGCGTGGCGCCCAAGGCGTTTCTGGGCAACTACAAAGTGATGGGATCCTACGCCATCGACGATTTCGCCACTGCCGAGGCCTTCACCGGGGCCCTCACCGACGCCGTCACCGACGGCATGGACGTGGTCACGCTCTCGCTCAGCGAGGGCAGCCCCGCCGTATACCCGCCGCTCGATGTATCCGCGGATTGCGGCGGCCCGTGCGATATCTACGCGCAGGCCGTGGAGAGCGCCGTCGCCATGGGACTGGTGGTGGTGGCTTCGGCCGGCAACGATGGCAACACCGGACAGAACTATCCCAATCAGCTCTCCATCCACACGCCCGGCACGGCGCCGTCGGCGATCACGATAGGCGCCTCCACCAACGGCCACGCGCTGCTTCAGTCCGTGCGCGTGAGTGGCTCGAACATCCCGGCCAACCTGCAAAGCATCCAGGCGCTGTTTGACGATGGCCCGCGTCCCCCGGTTGCGGTGAGTGGGCCCATTCGCGATGTGGCGCAGCTTGGCAACGATGGCCTGGCTTGCACTTCGCTGGCCGCCGGATCTCTCATCGGCGCGATTGCCCTGGTTCAGCGCGGCGGCATTTGCCCCATGAGCGACAAGATCCTCAACGCGCAGGCGGTCGGAGCCATCGGCGTCATCATTTATCAACTGAGCGGCCAGAACAGCATCTACAGCTCGATCGGCGCCTCGAACACCGGCATTCCGGCGGTCATGATCGGCAACACCGATGGCGCCAACCTCAAGGCCTACCTGCCGGCCAACCCCAATGCCACCGTGACGCTCGATCCGGCCTTCGTCATCTCCGGCGGCAGTTCCCAATTCATCGCGCCTTTCTCGTCGCGCGGGCCTTCCATTGGCAATTTCGGAGTCACTCCGACGAACGTGGTGAAACCTGAAATGGTCGCCATCGGCACGAACGTCTACACCGCCACGCAAAAGCTCGACCCCACCGGCGACACGTACAACGCCAGCGGCTACGCGGGCGTGTCCGGAACCAGTTATGCCGTCCCTATGGTGGCGGGCGCGGTGGCGCTGGTCAAACAGCTTCATCCCACATGGACTCCGGCGCAGCTCAAATCGGCGGTGGTGAATACGGCTGCGCAGACGGTCACCGAGGCCGATGGCTCGGTCGCCGGCGTGAATGCGGTGGGCGCGGGCCAGTTGAGCGCGGGCGATGCCGTGAATGCCGCCGCTACCCTCAACCCGGCCACCATCAGCTTCGGGCCGATCCCCGCCGGCTCCGTTTCCATCAGCCGGATCCTGACCATCACCAACGTCACCAGCGCCAGCGCAACATTCAACGTTGCCGTCCAGGCGCGCAACACTAGTTCGCGCATCGCCCTGCAGGTAAGCCCCGCCAGCCTGACGATCGCGGCGGGCCTGACCGGGAGCGTGACCGTCCAACTCACCGGCAGCCAGCCTGCGGCCGGATCCTACGAAGGCTTCCTCACGGTCTCGGGAGCCGGGTCCGGCTCCGGATCCGGCTCCACGCTGCACGCGCCTTTTCTCTATTTCGTGGGCGATGGAGTCCCTTATAACTCCTACCCCGTCGCCAACGGCGGATTCATATGGGTGCCCAATAGCGAGTTCCCTTTCTTCCTCGGAATGCAGGTGGTGGACCAATATGGCGCGGCGGTGGCCAACTACAACGTGGTTTTCAACGTGGCCTCCGGCGGGGGCAGCATCGTCGCAGCGGATTCGGCCACGGACCGCACCGGCATCGCGGGATTGGACGTCATGATGGGCCCCACGCTCGGCGACCAGTATTTCACCGGCACGGCCGCCGGACTCACCGTCAGCTTCGACGGCTATGCCCGCCCATTTCCCACCATCAATGCCAACGGCGTGGTGGATGCCGCGGGCTTCCAGGCCGAGGCCCTGGCGCCCGGCTCGTACATTTCCATCTTAGGCAACAACCTGGCCGACACCGCACAGGTGGAATCCACGCCCTCGCTGCCGATTTCGCTTTCCGCGGTCAACGTCAGCTTCGATGGCGGCGGCCTCAGCCTGCCGGGACCTCTGTGGTATGTAAGCCCCGGCCAGATCAACGTGCAGATCCCCTGGGAGTTCCAGGGACAGTCCTTCGTGAATATGAAAGCATGGGCCGAGGCCGGTTATCTGGCCAGCGCCGTCTACACCATCCCGCTGGCGCAGGCTTCGCCTGGTATCTTCCAATACCACGACGGCGGACGCCAATCGGCGGTGGCGGTCGACCTCTCCAACAACCTGATCGGCCAGAGCAATCCGGCCGTGCGCGGCTCGACGATCACGATCTACGCCAACGGCCTGGGACCGGTGAGCAAGACCCCCTCTTCCGGCGGTCCCAGCCCTTTGCAACCGCTGGCCTCGACCGACCTGACGCCGTCGGTGAGCATCGGCGGAGTGCCCGCGCAGGTTGTTTTTAGCGGCCTGACGCCGGAAAGCGTCGGGCTGTATCAGATCAATGTGACGGTGCCATCGTCGGCGAATGCCGGCTACCAGCCGCTGGTGGTTTCGGTGAACGGCGTGAACTCGCAGACGGCGAATTTGGCGGTGAAGTAGAAGCGGCGCCCGTGCTCAGCCGCGGCTGCGCGACGCTCCAACGGCCACCGGTTGCAGTTTCCGCTTGGCAGCGGCCACCGGTTGCAGTTTCCGCTTGGCAGGTTTCTTCGCGCGCGGCTTCCAGGAACGAAAGATGATGCCCCGCTCTATCATCTTACCGAGCAGATCGGTATATAGCAGCGGCAACTCGCCATCCTCCACGCGAAAGTTCTTCAGGATGAAGCGGATCCTGGGATCGTCGGCGGGAACGGGTTGGATTGATGAAAACTGCGTAACAACCTTTCTGCCGAGCGACTCCCTCAAGAGGGGCAGCAGTTCTTGGAGGTTCTTGAGCAAGCTGTCTTCGAGCCACGGAGCCGCGACAACAAGATCCCACGTCCCCATGTCGCCGGCTGCCATCAAGGGTGCGCCAACCGGCATGAATACGGCGAATAGAGTAAAGTCGCCCTTGCGCTCAGCAATTTCATGCATCGCCTTGCGCAGTTCGCGGATTCCGATCACAGAACCTCCAGGAGTCTCTCTACGCAATTTACCATGTTGGCCGCGTCCGCAGTCGTCACGCGATTCGCCTTATAGCGCATCTCGGGATTCCAAGCGGCCACCGCCTCCCAATCCTCCTCGTGTTTCGCCAATACTCGACCCTCGATCCCTGAGAACCGCAGGAGAATCTTCAGATCGTGAGTCTTCACCGACTGCATGCCGGCGAATTCCTGCCCGCTATCCGGAAAACCCGGCCACTTGAGCGTTCGACAGATGCGAGCTTTCAGCGCCAGCTCGATCGCGTACCCGGAGAGATACCACGCTCCGTCGAAGCGCTTCGCCCGCAAGAGCGCCTGCGCGTCTCGAAGGCGCGCCCGGGAGATTGCTCGCAGTTCGTTCGTGGAAATCATCGGCTATGGCACAGATGCGGGATCCGCGCGAATCAAACCGGATTAGATCACATCGCACCGGCCTGCACAACGCCGCGGACTGCACAACGGCGCCCTGACGCCGGCGGCTAAAGCTGCGATAATGACGCCGTATGAAGAAGGTCATCTTTCAGATGTCCGTTTCCATCGACGGCTACATTGAGGGGCCCGACCGCGAAATCGACTGGCATATTGTGGACGATGAGTTTAACGCCTATGCTGTGGAAACGCTCAGGGCGTCGGACGTGCTCATCATGGGCCGCAGAACCTACGAGCTGATGGCTGGCTACTGGCCGGCTGCACCCGGCAATGACCCTGTCAAAGAGGAAATGAACGGCACTCCCAAGCTGGTGTTTTCGAGGACGCTGAAGCGGGTGGATTGGCAGAATTCCCGCCTTGCTACGGGCTCCGTCGCTGACGAGGTGGCACGCCTGAAGCGGGTTCCCGGTGACGGCCTGCTCTGGGTCGGCGGAAGCGATCTTGCAGTGTCGTTCCTCGAACAGGGTCTCATGGACGAGCTACGCATCGTCTTGACGCCTATTCTGCTGGGCGCGGGTAAGACCGTATTCGACGCGATCAAGAAGCGCTACCCGCTCAAACTGTTGTCGGTGAAATCCTTCAAGTCGGGGAACGTGGTCTTGACGTACGAGCCCGCTATGCATTGACCCGTCGTGCGGCACGCGCCGAAGTACAACCAGGACGGTGAGTGGCGATAGCACTCAGGCCGGTATGACGCGCATCCGCACCGACCCTGTAAAATCAACGGCTTGCAAGTCTCATAGGTCTGACCGCATCCCCGGCACGCCCCCTGCCCGGAGCCATTCACGGAACCCATCGTGATCATCGCGGGCTTTCAGGTCTCGCCGCCGGTGCCCTCACGCCCTCGCATCCCGGTCCTCCCGGTAGACTCCCGCCCTCCCGAATCCGGCTGGAAGCAAGCGGCCTGCTCCAATGCGCGGCCAACACAGAGCCAGGCCCACGGGGGAACCCCGTCAGAGCTGGGCCCACGGGGGAACCCCGTCAGAGCCGGGCCCACGGGGGAACCCCATCAGGGAGCGGTCCGCGGGCGAAGCCTCGGCCACTTTTCCCGCCATTTTTACTTCTCTCTCCCCGCCGATGGAGGAAAATAGCAGAATGCCCGTAGAGGCCAATAACCGGCGCCCCGCTGAGCCGGGCGCCGATCCCCCCGCCGTGCTCATCGTCGAGGATTCCGAGAACAGCGCCGCCATGCTCGAAATCGCGCTTCTCGGCATCCCCGGCATCGCCGTGCTCCTGGCCTCCTCGGCCTTCGAGGCCCTGCGCATCCTGGATGGCCGCGGCGCCCCCGTGCGCGCCATCGTCACCGATCTCAACATGCCGCGCATGGATGGCTTCGAGTTGATCCGCCGCGTCCGCGGGGACGCCCGTCTCTCCGCCACGCCCATCATCGTGGTGAGCGCCGACACCGACCCGGCCACTCCGCAGCGCGTCGCCGATCTGGGTGTCAGCGCCTTCTTTCCCAAACCTTTCTCCCCTACCCAGGTGCGACGGAAACTGGAGCAGATTCTCGATGCCGCCACTCAAGATGCCGCCACTCAATAGGCTGTGCAGGCTGTTCGCAATGGTGTTTCTGGCAGCGCCGTTCTGTCTGAGAGCCCAGGCGCCCCCGGAACTGGCCGCCATCCTGGAGCGGCTGGACAGGCTGGAGCGCGAGAACCGCGCGCTCGCCGAAGCCAACCGCGCCCTGGCCGAAGACGTCAAGGCCCTGCGCGCGCGGCTGGATGGAACATCGGAGCAACCCGCCGGCCCCGTCGCCTCGCCCGCCCCGTCTTCCGCCTCACCGCCCGCCAACCCGCCGGGCCCAGAGGGCACCCCGCCCCAGTCCCTCGACGATAAGGTGGCCATTCAACAGCAGCGCCTCGAGGAAATGGCCCAGACCAAAGTGGAGGCCTCCGAGCGCTTCCCCATCCGGCTCACCGGGATGGCGCTGTTCAACACCTTCCTCGATTCCCGGGACAGCGGCGGCGTGGATTACCCGGTGGTGGCCACCGTCCCCGGCCCCGGCCACGCCGGCGCGACTTTTCGCCAGACCATCATCGGACTGGATTACCGCGGCCCCGCCACCTTCTGGGGCGGCTCCGTCCACGGCAACGTATACATGGATTTCTTCAGCGGGACCACCACCAATACGGTCCGCCTGCGAACCGGGGAGATTGAAATCGACTGGCTGAGCCGCAGCATCATGGTGGGAGTCGAAAAACCCATCTTCAACCCGCGCGAGCCCAGCTCGCTGGCCCAGGTAGGGGTTTCGCCGCTTACCGGGGCGGGCAACCTGTGGCTGTGGCTGCCGCAAGTCCGTCTGGAACAGGATTTCCATTTCAGCGAGAGCACCGGACTGCGGGCGCAACTGGGGGTGATCGAGACCCGCGAGGCCGGCCCCTACGCCGGCAGCGTTTTCACGGGCACGGTGGAAGCCGTCCGGCCCGGCCTGGAGGGCCGCTACGAGTTCTTCCACAATCTGGACAGCGACCGCCATCTTGAAATCGCGGCCGGCTTTCACAGCAGCGTGACCCACGCCGGCGGCGCCTCCATCCCCTCCAACCTGTTTTCGCTGGACTGGTTCTTCAATCCGCTGCGCAAAATCGAATTCTCCGGGGCCTTCTATTCCGGCCAGAATGTCGCCCCGCTGGGCGAAGGCTATCAACAGGGCTTCGGCTTCTACGACGGCGAGGCCCAGGCCGTCCACAGCCGCGGAGGATGGGGCCAGTTCACCGTGCACGTGCTCCCGCGCCTGGACCTCCACCTGTTCACTGGCCAACAGGACGATAATGCCGCGGACCTGATCGCCGGCCGAATCTCCAGGAACCTGCTCTTCGGCGGGAATCTCTACTTCCGGCTGGCCCCCAACGTGTTACTGGGCCTGGAAACCACCCAACTGCGCACCTCGTATCTGGCACAGGGCGTACGCATCAACAACCACTATGATCTGGCGCTGGCTTATTTGTTTTAAACACAGCATCGGAAATCGCTGCGCACCCTCTCAGCGCCTGCGCGGGTTTGCTTCCGGCTTCTGGCCCCTGACCTCTGTCTCCTTGCTCAGTTTGGGCTTCTACATGTCTCCGCCACAGCCGCAGCCGCCCCAGCCGCCGGGGGGCGTTCGCGGCGAAGTGGAGCTGACCAACTCCCGCGAACCCGCGGTGCGCCGCAACAAGGACTATTCCGGCGTGGTGATCTGGCTGGAACCGGTGGATCGTCCGGCCGCGGCGGCCCCGCCCCGGCGCGTCGAGATCCTCCAGAAGGACCGCCACTTCCAGCCCCACGTCACCGCCATTCCCCTGGGCAGCACGGTGGATTTCCCCAACCTCGACCCCATCTACCACAACGCGTTTTCCAACTTCGAAGGCGAGCAGTTCGACCTGGGTCTCTACCGGCCGGGCACCAGCAAAGGCTGGAGCTTCCACCACCCCGGAATCGTACGCGTCTTCTGCAACATTCACCCCACCATGAGCGCCATCATCGCCGTGCTGCCCACTCCCTGGTATGCCCTGACGCCCCCCACGGGCAAGTACAATATACCCAACGTGCCGCCCGGCGATTATCAGTTGCACATTTTCCACGAACGCGCGCTCACCGAGAACCTGCGCTTCCTGGAGCGCCGTATCACCGTGCCCGAAGGAGGGCTGGCGCTGCCCCTCATCTCCATCTCCGAAACCGGCTTCCTGGCTTTGCCGCATTTGAATAAGTACGGCAAGGAATATCCGCCGGTAACCAATGGCGGCGCCTATCCGGGAGCCATCAAATGAGACGGCCCCGCTTTTCCAACCTGTCGCTCCTGTGGAAGATCCTGCTCTCCACCTCCGTGGCCGTTACGGCCCTGTTCGCGGTCACCGGCCTGATCGTGCTGGGCAACATTTCCCGCACCGTGTCGGACAGCCTGGAGCAGGAGGTGCATACCAGTTTCCAGGCTTACACTTCGCTGTGGAATTCGCGCGCGGAGTGGCTGGGGTCGGTCAGCCGCCTGCTGAGCACCATGCCGAATGTGCGGGCGGCGTTCTCGACCGGCGACCGGGCCACCATCCAGGATGTGGTCAGCGATCTGTGGTCCAAGATCTCCACCGAGAACGCCCTCTTCCTGGTGACCAACCCGAGCGGCAAAGTAATCGCGTCGCTGGGCGGGGTGACCTCGCTTTCGCTGCAGAAGAATCTGGGCGTGGTGGAGGCCGCCGCGCCGCGCTTCCCCGATCAGTCCTCCGGCTTTTTCCTGGAAAATGGCGAGCTGTATCATATCGCGGTGACTCCCGTGTACGTGGATTCCACCCAGGGCCAGGAACTGCTGGACGTGCTTGTGGCCGGCTATCACGTGGATGCGGTGGTGGCGCAAGAGCTGAAGGAAGCCACCGGCCGCAGCGAATTCCTGTTCCTGGCGCAGGGCCGCGTGATCGCGTCCACGCTGAATCCGCGGGCCACGGCGGCCGTGGTAGCCAACATCGCCGGCGCGCGCGGCGCCCAGCGGGTCAGCGATGGCGTGGTGGAATACGCCCGCTTGAAAACCACGCTGCTCGACATCAACCGCAAGCCGGTGGGCGAGATCTGCATTCTGCGCTCGTTCGAGGACGCGCGCCGCCGCCTTTCCGGCATGAAGACCAATATCGTGCTGCTCTGGCTGGTGGCCGTCTCGGTGGGGCTGCTGCTCACCTATCTGCTGGCGCGGCGCATCGTCGAGCCGGTCAAGCAACTGGACCGCGCGGCCGCCGAAGTGGCGCGCCAGAACTACGCCATCCAGGTGGAGGTGAACAGCCAGGACGAAATGGGCCGCCTGGCCCGCACCTTCAACACCATGTGCGCTTCGCTCCGCCAGGCGCGCGAAGACCTCATCCGGCAGGAGCGCATCTCCACCATCGGGCGGCTCTCCGGCTCCATCGTGCACGACCTGCGCAACCCTCTGGCGGCCATTTACGGCGGGTCGGAAATGCTGGTGGATGCCGACCTGCCGCCGGCCCATGTCAAGAGGCTGGCCGGCAACATCTATCGCGCCTCGCGGCGCATGCAGGAACTGTTGCAGGACCTGCTGAACGTCTCGCGCGGCAAATCCCAGGCGCCCGAGATGTGCCGTTTGCGCGAAGTGGCCTTCGCGGCGTGCGATTCCCTGGCCGCCGCGGCCGATTCCCAGGGGGTGGCCATCGCGCTGGAAATTCCGCCGGAAATCGAGCTGCCCCTGGAGCGCAACCGCATGGAGCGGGCCTTCGTAAACCTGATTGCCAACGCTTTGGAGGCCATGCCGGAAGGGGGCCGGGTACGTCTCTCGGCGCGCCTGGAGAACGGCATGGCGCTGGTGGAAGTGGCCGACAACGGCCCCGGCATCGCGGTGGAGATCCGCAATCAGCTCTTCCAACCCTTTGTCAGCGCCGGCAAGCGCAACGGTCTGGGCCTGGGGCTGGCGCTGACCCGCCAGACGGTCCTCGAGCACGGCGGCGACCTGTGGGTCGAATCGGAGCCCGGCCGGGGCGCCCGGTTTCTTTTCCGCCTCCCCGGCGCGCACGCCGCCCAGCCGCTGGGCCAGCACGTCTGACAGCCCGCCGGGTCTCCGACCGTGTGATGTTGTGCTCTGGCTTACCACTCCCCCTCGGTCGTGGCTCCGGCACAGAGCCGGCCCGGAGGGCGCCGGAGGGCACCCCACGAGCGCTTTCCCGGCAGCACCGCATCGCGGCCGGGGACCAAGTGACGGGCGATTCTTGGGGGAATCCCCCAAAATTTCGGCTAAGTCATTTCGTTTCAACAAAAAGTTTGGGGGATTCCCCCAAAATTTCCCACTTACACATCAGGCATACGGAATTCGTCGCGCCGGTTCGATGCTCACAGATGGGGCGCGAGAAAGCCTCGAATTCCTCCGCAGGTCCGGGGTCGATGGACCGGTCCCCTCGGGAAGGAATTCCATTTGAGGCTTGGCCGTTTGGCATGTTATTCGTGAAAATCATTTCCGTGATGTGTCGCGGGCGCGATTCGGGAGCTGTCGCTTCAGGAGGTTTCGCAATGATACGCTCGGTCGCCTTTACCTTGACTGCTCTGGCGATGATGGGCGCCTTCGCCGTGCCGGTTCACGCTTCGGCGATATCCGGGACTTTCGACGGAGACGCCACCCTCACGGCCACCTCTACGCCGGGCATTTTCGTCCAGAACTTCACCGGCGACGGAGTCGACACGATTTACGGCTCCTTCACCCCGCAATCCAATTCGACCATCGACTTCAGCGATCCTCCGAGCATCATTATTTCCAGTGGGATGTTCACGGAGACCTTTTCCCAAGGGACCCTGTTCGGCGCCAGCTCCGGCGGCGGGACCGCCAGCGGACATGGCACCGCGACGGATATGATCGATCGGGTGTTCACGGGTGGAACCGGGATTTTCGCGGGGGCCACGGGGGAAGCCACGGCTACGGGAACGATCGCGAGCACCAGTTCGACAACGGAATCGGTCAGCGAGTCCTAGGTTGGGTCGCTTGTGATCGCTCCGGAACCGGGTTCGCTTTCGTTACTCGCTCCGGGGGCGATTGTTATGTTCCTTCGGCGGCGACGCCGGGCGATGGCCGGCGATCCTGGCGCGCGCGCCCCCCAGCCTTTTGGCCGGCACGGCGAGGCGCGAATTCCGGATCCCACTTGAAAATGAACCTGGCAACGTCCGGGTCAACGACAGCAAGGTGCTGGTCTGCTCGCGCCAGAAATTGAACCCTAGGGGAGATCCCGCAGCAATGCCCGATCCCCCAGGCGAAGCGGTTGTGAAGCACGATTCGGGCGGGTCGGGATAGGGCCGCAGCCGCAGCAGAACCGCGTCGACCACCGGGAAAATGGCCTTGGTCGCCCCGATGCCCAGAGCCAGGTCAACCACAGCGGTGAACCCCGAACCGCGAGAGTGAGCGGATCCCTGCCGTACATCCTGAGCGAATATCTCCAGCCAGGGAACCTGCGGGTTTCGGATCGGCGCTGGTGCACGGGCCAGTTCGACGCCAGGGCTGGCCGCGGGTTCCGCCTCCTTCGTGTACCATGTGAAAATGCAGCGGCCCATCCTGGTCTGCGCCGTCATCGCCATTCTGTTGCAAGCGCTCTCGGTCTCCGCCAAGTGCTTCGACTCGCTGGCGCCCGCTTCGGCGGCCGGCCTTCAATCCGGCGCCGGCGGTGAGGACGGCGATGCCGGTTGCTGCGGCTACTGCTTCTGCTGCCACGCGGCCGGCGCGCTGGGTGGCGCTTCGCCGCGCACGGCCCTGGCGCCCGTCGGCCTGGTTCTTCCAAGCTGGAATCCGCTCCCTCTGGAACCGGCCATCGATCCCTTCCCCAGGCCTCCCCGAGCCTGACCGGACCCGCCAAAGTGTTTCACGTGAAACAAATCGATGCGTAAGTGCTCAAGGAGGAAAGTCTCGTGCGAGCCAGTCTTGCGCTGTTGCTCCTGCCCGCCTGCGCGCCGCTCGGGCGCGCGCAGGATCCATTTGAGATCCACATCTACGAATACGAGCCGCTGACCCGCGGCGAATACAGCCTGGAAGCCCACTTGAATTACGAGGCCCAGGGAAGCGCCTCGCGCGATGGAACGCTGCTGCCCACCGATCGCCAGACGCACCTCACGCTGGAGCCGACCTTCGGCTTCTCTCCCGAGTTTGCCGTGGGCTTCATGTTCCTGAATGCCTGGGAGCCGGGCTACAATCCGCAATTCGCCGGCTGGCGCGTGCTGCCGCACTTCTACCTGCCGGAATCCTGGGATCTGCCGGTGCGGATCGGCTTCGTTTCCGAGTTCTCCTTCCAGAACACGCGCTACGAGGAGAACTCGCGGCGGGTCGAGCTGCGCCCCATTCTCGACCGCGAATTCACCCGTTGGCAGATCGTCTTCAACCCGGTCTTCGAGCGCGCCCTCGACGGTCCCGGCACCCAGCACGGCTGGAACTTCGAGCCGGCCCTCCTCGTCCGCTGGAAGCGCCAGAGCTTTTCGCCTTCGCTCGAATACTACGGCGAGGTGGAAAGCATCGATGTCCGCCCGCGCGCCCAGCCCGAGGTGCACCAGTTGTTCGCGGGCGGCGACTGGCAGGTGACCAAGGTCTTCAAGATCAACCTGGGCGCCGGCTTCGACCTGACCGGCCGCGGTCCTGGCCTGGTGCTCAAGAGCCGCTTCGAATGGGATTGGACCCGTCCCGGCCCTTGAGCGGCCACTGAGCGCCGCCCCGGATGCTACGCTGGAAATTGCCGCGACATCCTCTGTTTAAGCCGTACCTCGCCCTGGCGGCAGTGTGTATTTTCTGGGGAACCACTTACCTGGGCATCCGCATGTCCCTGGAGATGTTCGCGCCGCTCCAACTGGTGAGCCTGCGCTACATCGTTTCGGGCGCCCTGACGGTGCTTTTCGCCAGGGCTCGCGGCCTGTACCTGCCGCGCGGCCGTGAGCTGGCCGCCGCCTGCTTCAGCGGATTCCTGATCCTGGGCATCGGCAACGGCGCGCTGGTCTTCGCCGAGGTGATCATCCCCAGCGGCATGGCGGGCCTCATCATCACCATCTCGCCGTTCTGGATGGTCGGCGCGGAAGCCCTCCTGCCGGGCGGCGAGCGTCTGCACGCGCCCACCCTCGGCGGCATGCTGGTGGGCCTGGCGGGCGCCTCCCTGCTGGTGACGCCCGACCTCGGCCCGCATGCCATCGACCACAACCTGCTGAATGGCTTCCTGATTCTGCAAGTGGGCATGGCCGGATGGTCATTCGGCTCCATCTACCAGCGCCGCAAGGCCGGCAAAGCCCATCCGATCGTGGCCGGCGGGGTGCAGCAGTTGGCCGCTGGCCTGATTCTGGCGCCCTTCGCGCTGCTGGTTCCGGAACATCCGCTGCATTGGAGCGCGCGCGGCGTGCTGGCGCTGCTCTACCTGGTGTGCTTCGGCTCCCTGGTGGGCTACAGCGCGTACGCTTATGCCATGGACCGCCTGCCCGTCGCGATCGTCTCGATTTACCCGTACATCAACGCGGTCGTGGCGGTGTTCCTGGGCTGGCTGTTTTATCGTGAGCCGTTCGGCCTCCGCGAGGCCTTCTCCATGGCCATCATCTTCGCCAGCGTGGCGGTGGTGAAGCGCTATGCCGCGCGGCCTGGAGCTGGTTCCTAAACTTGCCGGGTCCGCGTCAAAGAGGTGGGTGTACTCCTGCCGGTCTCAGTTGCTACGAACCCGTAGGCCGGTTCAATCGGGCCAGCTTGACCCCCAGCGCGCCGCCCGCCATGCTCAACAGCGTGGTGAAAACGAAGAAATTAACCAGCACCATGGCCAGCTCCGACGGGTTCGACAGCATTTTCAGAAACTCGGCCATGCGGGGGTCCATCATTCCCTTGAACTCCGCCTGAAAAGCGGACACTCCGCCGATCACCTGCACCGAAACCCCGAAGCAGCCTAGAATCAAGACCATAATCCCGAAGGTCATCAGCCCCGTGATCCACCCCATGCGTACCCCGGACTCCAGGTTCAGAACCTGGCCGGTGCGCCGCCGGTACAGGAACACGGCCAGGAAGCCTCCCAGGAACCAGTTCAGATAGAGCAGGAAACTGAGCAGCGTGGCAATTCCCGCCACCAGCAGCGCGATCTTCACCGCCGCGCGGTTGTGGAAGTTGAGCGGCAGCGGCGCCACGGCGGGAGGCGTGAGAAGCGTGGCATGCGGGGGAGGCGTAAACCCGGTCACCGGCGGCGGCGCAACCGTCTCGGGAACCACAATCTCCCGCTGAGGCTTGCCGCACTTATGGCAGAAGAGCGCATCGGGCGGCAGTTGCGCCCCGCATGTACAGAATTCCGGCATGGTTTGCCCACGGGGACACTCTTAGTTTGACGCACGGGCGGCTCCCGAGGCAAGGGCCTCCTGCGGCACTACCGCGGATCCCCAGCCTCAACCCCTCGCGTGCCGTCCACGATTTTCGTGGGGCTGGGCCCGTAGGGCACCCCCGCCGCTTGGGTCGCCTGCCACCGGTGCGAAGCGCCCGCGCCTGGGTTGCCAGTCTGCCGCCGCCGTTCTCGCGGCCTGCTCGATGCTCTTGGCGGAATTGCCCCCGGCATGAGCGCCACGGCAATATACTACGGGAATGGCCGCATCGACAGGCAGCACCGTCCGGAGCATGAGCTGGTTTTTCGGATTTCTCATCGGCGGCATGTGGATGGCCGAGATTCTGCTCGGCAATCTGGGTGGTACATCCGTGATGGGGAATCTCCACCAGTTTCACCCGCGCGTTTATGCGCTGGCGCCATGGTTCGCGTTAGCCGCCGTCGGAACGACCGCGCTCGGCGGCCTTGTCGCGGCCTATCGGACCGGCAGCATCGGCGCGGCGCTGCAAGTCGGCGTCTGGAGCGGGCTGATCAGCGGAGCCATCGTCTGCGTGACTGGCATGAGCATCACCATCCTGTTTCACGACGCCATGATGCAGGATCCCTCCAACCTTCACGAATTTGCGCTGAGCGCGCACCGCGCCCCCACCCAGGCCGAATTGTCCAATTTCCTCTACTCGGACGCGCTCGCGGGATGCCTAAACCACCTTTGGATTGGCCCGCTGCTCGGATTGACCGCCGGCGGAATCGGCGCCCTCTGCGGCAAGTCGGTGCGCAATAGCACACCGCTTGGCGATACGGTACCCTGATAGAGAGGGGCTATGACCAGCGAGAAGAATGTGGATATAAACCGGCCAATGCTTAAGTTGGGGTCGTCCGTTGGGGAATCGCTCAAGGTCCGATGGATAGGGCCTCACTTTTTCTTTTCGTTCGAATTGTCTTACTACAAGAGACCGCTGAGGCCCCGTCTGGGCGGGGCTCCCGAGGCGGGTGGTCAGGTACCCAAAAAAACTCTTGCAGTCCCCGTCTTCATTGTGCAGAATGATCTCGGGTGGCATTGAGAGGCCTGCCACGCCACCTCGCTGGATCGGGCAGAGATTGGCCGGCTTTGTGGCCTTGCCGGACGATCCGCTCACCGCGGTTGCGGAGATCGCACGGGCGGAAGGTAGAACATCGGAAGAGGTGATTGCGGAAGCGACGCGCCGTTATGTCAGTCGCGAACGGCTGGACAGATTCGTGCGCCGCAATGAGCAGCGTGCCAGTGAATTGGGGATCACCGAAGCCGATGTGCCTCGTATCGTCAAAGACTTCCGCCGCGAACATTCTGGGCGCTGATTGTTTGTCATCACACAAACATCTACGTCTCCGCCCTCAACTTCAGCAAGGGCAAACCCAGGCAACTACTGCAAATGGCGATGGATGGCGATGTGCAGGTGGCGATCTCCGATGCGATCCTCCGGGAAACCCTGCGGGTGTTGCAGGAGAAGTTTCACGCGACAGCGGAAGATTTGCAGGAAGCCGAAGCCCTGATTTTAAGCTGTAGTCATCGGGTGACGCCTACCGATTCTCTGGCGGTTATCAAGGAAGACCCGGACTATGACCGCATACTGGAGTGTGCCGTGGCGTCCGGCGCGGAAATAATCGTCAGCGGGGACAAAGACCTGTTGAGGCTGGGTGAGTACAGCGGTATCCGAATCATGAAGGTTGCGGATTTCCTGCAGCGGGTGATGGAACATTAGGCAGTTTCCCCCACCCACCAGCCCTGCGGGGCGGCGCTGCTGTGCGCTGCGAGTCAATCCGGCTCGGACCATTCAGCAGTGTGCCGGTTGGTTCGCAATGTGGCGGCGGCCGTACAGGCACGCCGGAGGATCAGCCGGCCTGATGCGCGCCTGCCGCGGACCGGAAATTGCTATTGCCTTGGTGTTGTCCATTTCGGCGGAAGGATCCCGACTCCGTGCCGTACCATGTCATTGCCGCCCTTGCTCTCCTGATTGCATGGAGTCCGGCCTCCCAGGCGCAGATGGCTCCCCTAACCGGCATGAAGGTCGCGGTCGTGGAAATTCAAAGTGCGGTCCTGAGCACCAGAGAGGGGCAGAAGGCCGCTGCGGAGTTCGACGCTAAGTTCCTGAAGGACAGAGCCAGGCTGGAGAAGGAGCAGGCCGACCTTAAAGCCGCCCGGGACCGGCTTAGTCAAAAGCGGCGCCTTGCGTGGTTGCCGTTGCGCCACACCCTGATCGTCAGACGCAGAAAAATGCTCCTCTCGGATATCGGCGAGAAAACCAAGTTGCTGAATCGCGACACTCAGCAGGTTCAGGCCGAGGCGGAGCGCGAACGGATGAAGGTCCTTCGGGACCGGGCCCCCCGCGCGATCATGGCGATCGAACGGTTCGCAAAGGAGAATGGATACGTGATGGTCCTGGACGCGGGATCGGCTCCGCCCTCCGTTCGTTCCTCCGCCATCGACATTACCGGCGACATTGTAAAGCTATACGATCGGATGTTCTCCACCGCCCGATAGCAATTCGTCCCTGCTCGACCAAGCATCCAGGCGTCCGCCCCTACCGGAACCGCACCTTCACATCCGGCTTGTTCTCCAAATGCGTGGTGTCGAGGAATCGCACCCGCGCTGGCGCCGACGTCATCACGATGGCTTGCGTGTGCGTGCCATCGCCGGTGAAGCGCACGCCCTGCAACAGGTTGCCGTCGGTGACCCCGCAGGCCGCGAGAACCAGGCTGCGCGCCGGCGCAATAAGTGAGGGCGTCCGGCGGGCTGGTCGCGGCCTATCGGATATGATTTATGCGCGAGTCCGTACCGGTGAACGCGGCCGACCGTTGAATAAGGGTACGCAGCGGCAAACGCTGTGGCTTTCGATGAACAACTCCCGCGTTCGGAGTCTCCCCGGAACTGCCATGAACCTGATGCACCAAAGTCTACTTTAGCTTGCGAAAGTCCTCGGCGCCGATTCCGAGTTGCTTGAGCAATCGGTAGAAGAGCGGCGGCCCGATCTCATTTCCTCCATGGATCGGGATGGTGACGCCGCGCCCGTCCGCGTGAATCCAACGTTCGTGGCTACCGGTTTGACGCCCAAGCTCAAAACCAAGGCGCATCGCGACACGGCGGAACTCATCCGCCCGTCCGCTAGCTAGGCATGCACGATCTCAGTCGTATCCGCGGGAAGAGGCAGACCTTTGTCGCGGTATTCCGCGGCAATCATCTCGAAAACTCGCTCGACCTCCGCCAGCGCCGCTTCTCTCGTCATCATCAGCGCATAGCAGCTAGGGACGGCCGGAACGTCCGCCACCCACCCGTCCGGTCGATTACGGTACAGAACCACCTTATAGTCGTCGAAACTCATGCATCTCCATCTTACGCTGCTCTGCGGCCGCGCAGGAACGGGAAACGCAAGGACCACCGCATATCACCTGCCAACCACCCGGTCGGCGCCCTACCGGAACCGCACCTTCACATCCGGCTTGTTCTCCAGATGCGTGGTGTCGAGGAATCGCACCCGCGCCGGCGCCGACGTCATCACGATGGCTTGTGTGTGCGTGCCATCGCCGGTGAAGCGCACGCCCTGCAGCAGGTTGCCGTCGGTGACGCCGCAGGCCGCGAAAATCAGGTTGCGCCCGGGCGCCAGCTCGGGGGTGGTATAGATGCGGTCCGGGTCCCGGATGCCCATCTGCTGCATGCGCTCCCTTTGCGCATCGTCTTTCACCACCAGGCGGCCCAGAATCTCGCCGTTCAGGCAGCGCAGCGCGGCGGCCGTCAGCACGCCCTCCGGCGCCCCGCCCGATCCCATCACCGCGTGTACGCCCGTCCCGGCCACCGCCGCGGCGATGCCCGCCGAAAGATCGCCGTCCGAGATCAGCCGGATGCGCGCCCCGGCCTCGCGGATATCGGCGATCAGCTTCTGGTGCCGGGGCCGGTCGAGCACCACCACCACCAGGTCGTCCACGCCCCTCAGCAGACGCCGCGCAATGGCCTTGAGGTTCTGCTTCACGGGCGCGTCCAGGTTCACCGCGCCCTTGGCGGCCGGCCCTACCACGATCTTTTCCATGTAGCAATCCGGGGCGTGCAGCAGCCCGCCGCGCTCCGACGCCGCCAGCACCGTGATGGCCCCCGCGCCGCCGGTCGCACACAGATTGGTGCCTTCCAGCGGATCCACCGCGATGTCCACCGTCACCGGATCGGCCTGGCTGCGCCCCGCTCCCACTTTCTCGCCGATATACAGCATGGGCGCTTCATCGCGCTCTCCCTCGCCGATCACGATCGTGCCATCGATGGGCACAGTGTCCATCGAGCGCCGCATGGACTCCACGGCGGCCTGGTCGGCGGCGTTGGGATCTCCCATCCCCATGGTGCGCGCGGAAGCGATCGCGGCGTCCTCCACCACGCGCAGCATTTCGAGCGAGAGGTCGAACATGTGGTAGCTTTCTCCTCATGGACGATATCACAGTTCTGGTACTCGCGGACCCCACCGAGCCACAGCTCGCCATGCTGGAGGAGCTGCCGCCTGAGACCACCATCGCAGTCGGCAATTCGGCCGAAGCCTTCGAAAGAACGGCCCCCGATGCCACCGTGATCTTCAACTGGTCGGGATCGGGCGAGCTTCTGCGCGAAGTTTTCGGCATGTGCCCGCGCGTCCAATGGGTACACTCGCGCGCCGCCGGTCTCGACAACCAGCTCTTCCCGGATCTGGTGGCCAGTCCCGCGGTGATGACCAATGGCAGCGGCGTCTTCAGCGCGCCGCTGGGCGAGTTCGCGCTGGCGGCGATTCTCTATTTCGCCAAGGGTCTCCGCCGCATGATCCGCAGCCAGCAGGCCGGTATTTGGGACCAGTTCGACATCGCCGAAATCGCCGGCCAGACCGCCGGCATCGTAGGCTATGGCGATATCGGGCGCGCGGTAGCCACCCGGCTGCGGCCCATGGGGCTCGAGGTGCTTGCGCTGAAGCGCCACGGCCCGCTGCTCTATAACGTGGACCCGCTGGTGAGCCGCATCTACGTGCCCGAAGAGCGGCTGGAGATGATCGCGCGCTGCGATTACCTGGTAGTGGCGGCCCCGCTCACGCCCGAGACGCGCGGCCTGATCGGCGCCGCCGAATTCGCCGCCATGAAGCCCACCGCGGTGGTGATCAACATCGGCCGCGGCCCGGTGGTCGACGAAGCGGCCCTTGTGCAAGCTCTCAGCGCGGGCATGATCAAAGGCGCCGCGCTGGATGTGTTCGACCAGGAGCCGCTGCCCGAGGGCCATCCCTTGTACCGCCTGGAAAACCTTCTGCTCTCGCCGCACTGCGCCGACCACACTCCCGACTGGCTGGAGCGCGCCATGCGCTTCTTCCTGGACCAGTTCGAGCGCTTCCGCCAGCGCGAGCCGCTGCGCAACGTGGTGAATAAGGAGCTGGGGTATTGAAGCCGGCGCTGCGCGCCGGTGAATTAAAGCCCAAGGCGGCGCTTCCATTCGGCACGGACGAATCGTCCGAGCTCCTTGCGCCGGCTCCGGAGAATCCTAAGTGCATCAGTAACGAGCACATGGCCACCGCGCTTCGTTGTCAGTCTTTCGGACGGCAGCAGAATCGCGATGCGAACCCCATTGTAACCAGATATCCCTCGGGGTTGTCCGTTGAATTCATCCCGAAGCGGCTGTAGCGCCCGCGCCCCCTTACCCAGCACCCACGGCGTCAGGGACTGCTCGTGGTGGGTCAGTTTGAAATTGACCACTACTGGAATTTTCTAAACTGCGGCGATACTCGCCGGCAAATCCGAGAGACGGTTCCGGGACTTCACCTAGTCGCAGGCAGGGACGGGGCCATCGACTTACGGCAGCCTTGTCAGCCAGATGTTTCCCGTCATTTCCCCCAGCGGAAACACGAGTTTGTCGCGAGCTACCGCCGGCCACGATTCCCCACTGTTCGCAAAGTGCATCATCGACCGCCTCGCGCTGCGGAACATCTTCACCTCGAAAGGCGTGCCGGCGGGATGTTTAGTTACCGGGTCGAGCCGCTGTGCATAAATGCCCCGTGTGCCTTCGCGGTCTGCCAGAAAATACACCAGGTTCCCGTCGGGCGACCATTGAGGGTCGCGATCCAACTGTTTGCCATCGGTCACGGGAATCCACTCGCTCTGCGGGGTGCCCCGGCCTGGGTGGAAGGGCATCACATAAATCCGCCGGGTCGCCTGGCCGGTTTGGACGTGGAATGTCAACCATTGGCTGTCCCACGAGAACTCCGGCGACAACAGGTGCTCGGACGTAAGCAAAAATCCCTGGCGGTTCTGTGTAATGACGGCTGTGGCGCCGCTCACCGGGGTATCGAGAAAATAGCGGCCGTCCTCAGAAGCGCACGACACGAACAGCTTCTCTCCCAGGAGCACGGGCACACCATCGTTCAGGTCCAAGAAATACGTTCCGCGTTCCGCGTCCCGGCTGGGAGCAGCAGTAAACAAGACCTTGGTCCCTCCAGCGACCAGCGGCGCCCCGTAAGGCATTGAGGGAAAGAACCACATAGGAGCCAATTCTCTTTCAGTCCCGTTCTCGAGATTACGCAGAACCAACTTGCGCTTGCCGATTGTCTCCGAGAAGTAGGTCAGCCTCTTGCCGTCCGGCGAGACTCGAGGCCACTTGTCAACGGTTGCTTTGGTCGTAATGACGGTCATCTGGCCAAGAATCTTACCTGCGTTTGTGTTCGCTGGCAGCGACCAAAGATGGGAGGTAAACACGTGGCTCGCCAATGCCAGTTGCCCGCCGGCGCTCACCGTGGGTTTGCCGTCGATGCCCGTGCCGAAGGTGATCCGCTGCGGATTCTCAGTGATCTTGCCCACGCTCGAAATCCGAACGCGGTACAGGTCGGAGGCATCCCCTGTCCCTCCGGAAAAGAGAATCCACTGCCCGTCGTTGGTCCAGACACCCGGGCTTACGATGCCTGAGGGATTTAGGGCATCCGGTCGAAACCGGAGACGATCTAGAACCAGTTGCGCTTCCGTGCGCCGGGCCGGCCCGCCATCAAGGGGAATGATAAACCAGTCCGCGGTTCGATCTTTTACTCCCCTCACCAGCAGCCGCTTTGCATCCGGTGACCAGGTCGGGTAAGCAGCGCTGATCAGATCGGCCGCAATGCGTTTTGGGGGGCCGCCATTGGCTGGAACGAGGAAGACCTGAAACCTTCCAGCGCCGAAGGTGGCGCCCTCCGCTCCCACCCAGTAGGCAATCCAGTTTCCGTCGGGCGAGAACCGGGGGCGGAAGCCCTTGGGCGCTACCAGGGAAGGTTCCCCACCCAGCACAGACACGACGTAAATCCCACCGCCTTGCTTGTTCGAGCGGAACACAATGCGGCTGCCGTCGGGCGAAAAGTCCGGTTCCATCTCGTCCGAGTCCCAATTGGTCAGCCGCACCGCATCTCCTCCGCCCAGGTGCTGCACCCAAATATCGAGGTTCTCACCGGTCGCCCGGTCGGATGCATAGGCCAGCAGCTTGCCATCGGATGAGAGCGCCGGATCCGTCGTCCAACCCAGGTCAGACGTGACGCGCGTCATTTGCGCCGGAGTGTTCAGCGAAGAAGGGTGCCATCGCAGCCAGAGGAAGCCCGCGCCAGCGGCAATGAGAACCGCCGAAGCGGCCGCTAGCAAAACGAGTGTGCCCCGCCTCGACCTCACGGCCGCAGCCGCCTGCGGAGTGGAAGCCGAGTCGGACTCTTCCTTTAAGTCTTCCAAGGCCAGTTTCACTTCGGCCATCTGCTGGAAGCGCCGACTCGGGTCCTTCTTCAAACACCGCGAAATAATCCGCTCCAGTTCGCGGGAAATTCCCGGCACCTTGGTGGTCAGGGGCTCGGGATTCTTTGAAAGGATCGCAGAGAGCGTCGACATTTTTGTCTCGCCATGGAACGGGCGGGACCCTGTCGCCATTTCGTACAGCAACGAGCCGAAGGAAAAGATGTCGCTACGCGCATCGACGGGCTTGCCTTCGGCTTGCTCCGGCGACATGTAGGCAACGGTCCCGACAATCATACCATCCTCTGTGCGGGGTTTCAGGGTGAGAGTGGCTTCGCACTCGTCAATGCCCGCTTCGGTGAGCTTCGCCAGGCCGAAATCCAGCACCTTCACCTGCTCGTGCCTGTCGATCATAATGTTGCCGGGCTTAACGTCGCGATGCACGATACCAGCACCATGCGCCCGCGCCAGGGCATCGGCAACTTGGACAGCATACTTCAATGCCACATTCAGCCGCATCGGGTGCGAGCCAATGCGGCGGTCCAACGTCTGGCCATCGATGTATTCCATCGCAATGAAATCGACACCATCCAAGCAGTCGACGTCATAAATCGTCACGATGTTCGGATGATTTAGCGCCGACGCGGACTTGGCTTCCTGCACGAAACGCCGCTTCCGTTCTGGATCTGTCATCGTCTTTGCAGGCAAGACTTTTATCGCGACCGGCCGGTCGAGGTGGGTGTCCCAGCCTTTATAGACTATCCCCATGCCTCCTTCGCCGATCTTGGCATCCAAGCGATAATGGCGCAGCATCGTGTGGAGCATGATGAACAATACTATCTCAGACGGTTCCCATTTTGAATCGAGGCAGGTTCCAGACTCATGGACGGCCAAGGAATTTCCCGACCACGAGACCAACGTCGCGAAGGTTCGGGTAAGCCGCCGCCATCTGCTCGGCTGCGAGCTGGGGAAGGCCGACCATCCTGCCCCGCCCCAAGTGTGCTACGGTAATGATTTCGCGTGAACGGGAGGACAAATGGGGGAGGCCCTTGGCCTGATTGAGACAAAGGGTTTGGTAGGCGCAATCGAAGCCGCCGACGCCATGGTCAAGACCGCCAATGTGGTGCTGACCGGAAAGGAATTTGTCGGCGCCGGATTGGTTTGCATCATGGTGCGCGGCGATGTGGGCGCGGTCAAGGCCGCTACGGACGCGGGTGCGGCCGCGGCCCGGAGGGTCGGCGAACTGGTCAGCGTCCACGTGATTCCCAGGCCGCACGAGGAAGTCGAAAAGGCGCTTCCTACCGGCGGCGTCAAGAAATAGCGGATGATCGAGGATAAAGACCTTCTCTCGATCCAAGAGGTCCGCACCAAGGTCGAGAAGGCCTACGCAGCCTGGCAGAAATACCGCTCCTATACCCAGGAGCAGGTGGACGCCATTGTAGAACGGATGGCGGCGGCGGCGCGCGCCAACGCCAAACGCCTGGCGGACCTGGCCGTGGAAGAGACCGGCTACGGCAACGCCAAGGATAAGTACATCAAGAACCTGCTGTGCTGCGACTGGCTTCCACGCCGCATGCGCGGCATCAAGACGGTGGGCATCCTGCGCGAGCTCCCCGATGAAAAGCTGGTGGAAATCGGCGTCTCCCTGGGCGTGGTGGCGGCCATCCTGCCAACCACCAACCCCACCTCTACGGCGATCTACAAGATCTTGATTTCGCTGAAGGCGGGCAACGCGGTCGTGCTCAGCCCGCATCCCCGCGCGCATCGCTGCACCTGTGAGACGGCCGCGGTTTTGTACCAGGCGGCGCTTGAGGCGGGCGCTCCGGAAGATCTGATTCAATGCGTGGACACGGCCACGCTCGAAGGCACCAACGCGCTGATGCGGCACGAACGCACGGCGGTGATTCTGGCCACCGGCGGGCACGGCATGGTGAAGGCCGCCTATTCGAGCGGCAAGCCGGCGTTTGGCGTGGGGCCCGGCAATGTCCCCGTGCTGGTGGATACTTCGGCCGATCTGGAGGACGCGATTGCTAAGACCGTGGCCGGCAAATCGTTCGACTACGGCACGGTCTGCTCGAGCGAGCAGGCGATTGTGGCCGAAGCGCCGCTGCGCGAGCGCATTCTGGCGTTACTGAAGGCGCACATGGCCTTCATCGCTACCGAAGCGCAGAAGGATGCACTGGGCAAACTGCTGATCACCAACAACTGGACAGTGAACCCGCAGTGCGTGGGGCAGGCGCCCACCAAGATTGCCAAAATGGCGGGCTTCGAGGTGCCGCCGGACACCTCCATCATTTGCGCGGAGCTGAGCGGAGTGGGCAAGCAGCATCCGCTCTCGGCGGAAAAGTTGTCGCCGGTGCTGTCGCTGTATTTCGTGAAGGATTTCGCGGCCGCCATGGACACGTGCTTCGCCCTGCTGAAGTTCGGCGGGGCGGGCCATACGACGGCGATTTACGCCAGGGACGATGCGCGCATCCGCGCCTACGCCTTGCGGATGCCGGCTTACCGGGTGCTGGTGAACACGCCCGCGCCGCAGGGGTCCACCGGCATCACCACGAACGTTTTTCCCTCGATGACGCTGGGCTGCGGAGCGCTGGCGGGCAACAGCACCTCCGACAATGTCGGCCCGCTGCACCTGATCAACATCAAGCGGCTGGCCTATGTGGCGCGCAAGCCGGAAGAAGCCTTCGAGATGCCGCTGGATTACGATGCCGCGCCGGGGCGCCCTCTGGGCCCGGCGGCGGCCGGGTCGGTAGGGCCGGTCGACCGCGGGGCGATCGCGGCGGCGGTGGAGCGCTATCTGGCCTCGCGGGGAATCGCGGTGGCGGGGCCTGCTTCGGAGCATGCTGCCGGGCAGACGTCCGGGCAAGCCGCGGCTTCCTGTGGGTGCGCGGTGAAGCCGGAAGTGAAGCCATCGGTGGTGGCCAATGTGGCCGCGGAAGTAGTGGACCGCTTCCTGGCGCGCCGCGCGGATGGCGGCCGCCAGGGCGGATACGGCTGACTGGCGCCGGAGTGCCCCTTGACCTCGCCGGGGGAACCGGAGCCGGAACCGGTGCCCGAGGCCCGGCCGGTGTCCAAGCCGGTGGATTTTGTGTGCGAAGCGGACGTGCGCGCGGCCCTCAAAGAGCGGCGCAAGATTATGATTGGGCCGAAGACGATTGTGACGCCTTCCGCCCGCGACCTGGCCGGTCCCTCTGATATTCTGGTGCCGTCTCAGGGCTGAGGCATTCACGTGGACTTGAATCTGGACGCACTCAAACGCGAAATCGTGGCGTATCTCGAAGCCGGCGGGTTCGCCGTTTTCCATAGCAGTCCGGGCGGTCTGGAAGGCTTGCCGCTGGTGCTCTGGGACGTCGAGCATCACCCCGATTACCGCACTTTTCTGGAGGCCGCCAAGAAGAGCGGGAACGAGCTCATTATCCTGGCCACGAGGCAGTTCGAATCGAGCGACCTGGACGAACTGCTGGAGCAACTGGAAGGCTGCGACTTCACGCGCGAGGAGCAGCGCGACTACGAACGGCGACTGAAGGACATGTACGTCTTCGATAGCGTGACCTGCTCGCTGGAGCTGGCCTTCGACTTGAACTCCCGCTTCTACGTCTTTGAAGCGCAGACGGACTGGTACGACGATTTCGTGAACATCGAAGACGAGGTGGTCTCGCGCCTCAGCGAGGAAGACGAGGACGTGGGCCCCGACGAGTCGCTGGGCGGATTCTTCTCCAAGAACTGAGGGAAATGAGTTCCGAAAAGTGGAACCCGCTTCTCAATTGGCCCGGGCGGCCGAAAAAGGAGAAGCCAGGGGGAGAGGCCTACTCGCCTGTCTCGCGGCTGACATCGGTGCCCTCAGTGCGCCATCGATGGCAGCTTCCCGCCGATAACAGGAGTGCTGCCGAGCATCTATCCCGCGAGCTTTGCATCGGCATGCCCGCAGCGCTGGTGCTGGTGCACCGCGGCTTCGGCGACCCCGCCAGCGCGCGGCGCTTTCTGGTCCCGGCTCTCGACGATCTGCACGACCCCTTGCTGCTGCGCGGAATGCCGGAGGCCGTGGCGCGCCTCGGCGAGGCCATCCGCGCGGCCGAGAAGATCCTGATTTACGGCGACTACGACGTGGATGGCACCACGTCGGTGGTGCTGCTGACCAAGGCCATCGAGCTGGCCGGCGGCAAGGCGGATTACCACGTGCCGCACCGCCTCAAGGACGGCTACGGAATGCGCAGCGAGGTGGTGGAAGCGGCCGCGGCGGCGGGCGTGAAGCTGGTGATCAGCGTGGACACGGGCATTCGCGCGGCGGAAGTGGTGGGCCGCGCCAACGAGTTGGGAATCGACGTGATCGTCACCGATCACCACTTGCCCGAAGCCGCGCTGCCGCCCGCGCTGGCGGTGCTCAATCCCAACCAGCCGGGCTGCCCGTATCCGGAGAAGAACCTGTGCGGCGCGGGCGTGGCGTTCAAACTGGCGCAGGCGCTGTTCGGCACTCTGGGGTGGCCGGGCGAGAAAGTCCGGCGCATGACCGGATCGCTGATGAAGATGGCGGCCATCGCGACCGTGGCGGATGTGGTGCCGCTGACCGGCGAGAACCGCGTGATCGTGAAGCACGGCCTGGATGGCCTGGGCGCGGTGCGCAATCCGGGGCTGCGGGCGCTGCTGGATGTGGCCGGTTTCACCGGCGGGCGCGTGCCCACGTCGCGGCAGGTGGCCTTCCAGATTGCGCCGCGGCTGAACGCGGCCGGCCGCATGGACACGGCCCGCAGCACGGTGGAGCTGTTCCTAACCGGGGATGCGGAGCGCGCGCGGGCGCTGGCGTCGCAGTTGCAGGAGCAGAATTCCGATCGCCGGCAGGTGGAGGCAGAAATCCGCGAGATCTGCGAGCAAGTGGCCGTGGATGAAGCCGCGGTGGCGCTGGTATACTACTCCGAGAACTGGCATCGCGGAGTGCTGGGGATCGTGGCCAGCCGGCTGGTGGAGCGGTGGCACCGGCCGGTGTTTGTACTGAGCCACAACCCGGAGGACGGCATGGCGCAAGGCTCGGGGCGCAGCATCCCGGCATTTCATTTGCTGGACGCGCTGGAATCGATGCGCGACCTGTTTGTGCGCTTCGGAGGTCACCAACACGCGGCGGGAGTCACACTCGAACCGGGCCGCGTGGACGAATTCCGCGCGCGCTTCAACGCCTGCGCGGCGGCCTCGCTGCGGCCCGAGGATCTGCTGCCGGCGGCGGAGATCGACGCCGTTCTGGAGCTGCGGGAGATCGACGAACGGAGCGTGGGGGCGATTTTCGGGCTGGCGCCGTTCGGGCACGGCAATCCGCCTCCGCTGTTTGCGGCGCTCGACGTGGAAGTGGCCGGCCCGCCGGCGCTGTGGAAGGAGAAACATCTGAAAGTGATGGTGCGGCAGGACGGACGCACGCTGGCACTAAAGGCCTGGAACTTCGCCGGGCGCGCCGCGGAGCTGCCGGCGGGCGCGCGGGTGGACGTAGCCTTCACCCTGGACGAGGATTCTTACTCGGGATGGGCGGCGGTGTTGCGGGACGTGCGGGGCGCGGGTGCATGAGTTTTCACCACGGAGACGCAGAGGGCGCTGAGGAAGCGCGGAGAAACTCAATAGATCAACAAGAATGGTTTTCTCCGCGCTTCCTCCGTTTTCTCGGCGCCTCCGCGGTGAAGAACAGCGGCGACTCGCTAAGCGGAGGTGAGCATGGTATACCTATCGGTGATGGAGGCACTCCCATGGGATCGATTTCAGTGGCGGGTTACAAGCCGAGGTCCGGTTGCGAGGAAACCCGGCTCGATCTGGTCCGCAACCACCTCCGCCGCTGCTCCACCAGGGCCTCCTAACGGAACGCGCCTCGATCGTGATGCGCACCACCGATGGTAGCGCGTGACCACCGCGGGTCACCGCGGGTTCAGTTGAAAAACAGCCTCTGCGCGTTGCCGCCCCGGATGCGCGCCCGGTCGGCTTCCGAAGCGAAAGCCAGCAACTCCTCAAAGCGCGCCGCCTGCTTCCGGTAGTCCGCCAACGTGTTGCCCACCGTCCCCCAGATCATCCGCTCTGGACCGAATGTATCGTAGATCCGCCTGGTCAGCCGGCTCAGATCGCCTTTGTATTCTCCCCAACTGGAATACTTCAGGACGATGTGCGGCAGTTCCGCCAACTTCAGCACTTCCTCGTATTCCTTCTCCGTACCTTGTCCTGGCCGGCCCATGTGGTCGAGGATCACGGTGGTTTCGGGAAATTTCGCCGCCACCGCTCGGATGTTGGGCGCCTGCCCCGGTATAAAGTGCATCTGCACAGCCAATCCCATGGAGGCCAGCGCCTGCCAGCAGGCCAGCATGCGGGGATCTTTCATGTCGCGATTGCGAATGGGTCCGCCGGTCTCCGGCGTCATCGACATTTCGTGAATGCGCAGAGCGACGATGCGCTTCGGCCAGCGCTCCGCCATGGCGCGCATCCGGCGGGGCGTATCCTCCCGCAGCGGATCAAAGAGGCACGTTCCTTTAAAATACCCCGGCCTCGGCTCATGGGCGAAGCAGTATTCCAGATAACGGTGGTCGTCCTGGTAAGGCTCCGGATGAACGATAATCGAGTGCGCCAGGCCGGCGGCCTCGATCAGCTTTACATGATCTTCCAGCGTATAGGCGGCCGGCTTGTAGGGCGCGTCAGGCGCATAGGGGACGCGCTCGGGATCGAAAAGGTGAACGTGGGTCTCGATGGTGGCTGGCGGTGCGGCGGCGAGCAGGGCGCTGGCCGACGCAGTGCAGCCCAGTAGCGCCTCACGCCGGGTGAAGGTATTTCCCATGGGGTTGTTATATCAGATGTGCCCGATGGGCCGCCGAGCCAGCGCCTTCGATCCGAAATCCACAGCGCACAGCAGGCAGACGGAAGAGCAGCCCGGTAGTGGACGCCGATGGGGGGGCTCCGCGTTCGCGGCGCTAGAATACTGCTCTTGGCGAAGAGCCGATGTTTTTGGCACGCCGATCGCGGCCGGCGCGCTCTCCACGTTCCACCAGATTCCTTGTACTTCGCCTGCTGCTGCCAGGAGCCACCATTCTTGGGCTGGCGGAAAATTCTGCACACCCGGAGGGGTTGGCTGGCTGCGCCCGCTCACCTGGACCCGCTCACCTGCCGGACTGCCGCGGGGTGATTCCAGGCTTCCGGCTTGATCCGCATGCCGAAGCCGCTTTCCTCGGGCACGCGTATGAATCCGCCGTCCGGGACGATGGGATTCTCCAGCATGGCCGGCCAATCGCGCTCGTAAAACCGCTGGCAGCTCTCTTGGATCCACACGTTGGGCGATGCGGTCGAAAGGTGGGTGGTGGCGTAGAACAGCAGAGGCCCGCCGGCCGTATGCGGCGCGATGGGCAGCTCGAAGGCGTCCGCCATGCCGGCAATCTTGCGGGCCTCGGTCAAACCCCCGCACCAGGTGACGTCGAACATCACGTACTTGACGGTGCGAGATTCCAGCAGTTGCTCGAATTGCAGCTTGCCCGCCATCCGTTCCCCGGCGATCAGCGGCAGGCTGGTGGCAGCCGCCAGCTCGTGATACTGCAGATAATTGCCGGGCATCAGCATATCTTCGAGCCACATCGGCCGGTAGGGCTCTAGAGCGTGCGCAATGCGAATCGCGGAGGTGACGTTCCATTGCGCGTGGAACTCCACGGCGATATCGATATCCGAACCGAAGGTGTCGCGCAGCTTGCGTACCGGCTGGAGCGCCTCGTCGATGTCCTGAGGCGTGATGAACTGGTTCCGGTTGCGAGTGGCCGCGCCGTCGAACGGCCAGATCTTGATGGCCTTGATACCGCGCGTCTCGATCAGCTCGCGCATGATCTTTTCCGGCTCGCGGTTGAAGTCGTACTTGTAGGGGAAACAGGTGTTGTACAGGCGGACACGGGGGTTCGCTTTGCCCCCGATGAGCCGGTACACGGGCGCGCCGAGGTGCTTCCCGAGCAGATCCCACAGGGCCAGGTCGATGGCGCTCAAGGCCCTGATTTCGGCGCCGCCGGCGACCTGAAAATCGAAAGCACGGTAGAGATCGGCCCAAATCCGCTCGATATCGCGCGGGTCGCGGCCGACGAGCGAGCCGGCCACCGAGTGGACCACGGCCGCCTCGGCCGGGTTGCGCGGATACGTCTCGCCGATGCCCGAAATGCCGGCGTCGGTATCGATCCTGACCCAGGTCCAGTGCGGCCAGAACGGGGCATCGTTGCGACTCTTCCAGTACACCGTTTCGATGCGCGTGATCTTCGACGGTGCGGCGGTCTGGGCGGCAGCGGCATACGCGCCAGCCAGCGGGGAGGCGAGCAACCGCGAGACAAAGGATCTACGGCTGAGCGGCATGGCCGAATTATAGCGGATCGCGCGGAGAGGGACGGGGCATCGCAGCCGGCCCTCTCGACGGCCCTCTCAGGCCCAGTTAGGTTTGGCCGTCCACCAGGTTCCGCTTCAGAAACTCGGGATAGCAAGTTCGCGGGGCAAAACGGTGCTGACTTCGCGCGTCCGCTTCGGCGGCCGGCCACGCTCGGCAAACCGGTGTGCCTACGCCACTGCCGGCACGGGACGCCGAATCGCGGCGACTCCGAATCGCCCGCCCCGACTGGAGCGATGCTGGGCGCGCAAAACAGGCTGCCCTCCGCGCTAAGCAAAAATCCGGTCTGCGAATCTGCCTGCCCTTCAGCACCCTCGATCCTCCCAGCATTTCCGGTGGCGGACGCGGGTTCCCGGCCGCCATGCGAAGTTCCTCGGGATTTGAGGATTTGAGGGATTTGAGGGACTCAACCTGAAATCGCCCCGCGCGCGGATTATAATAGTGGACTGTATGGCTGGTAATCGTCCGAAGCTTGCCGCGGTCACAACCGTCTACCGGAAGTATTCGCACACGCAGCACGTCATCGACCGGTATCTGGAAGGATACGGCTGGAATGGCACGTACCATCATCCGGAGATGGATCTGATCGCGCTGTACGTTGACCAGGTGGGTACCGACGATCTGAGCCGCGATCGCGCAGCCCGCTTCCCCGGCATGAAGATTTACCCGACCATCGCAGAAGCGCTGACGTGCGGAACCGGCAAGCTGGCGGTGGATGGCGTGGTGGTGGTCGGCGAACACGGCAATTATCCCAGGACGCCCAAAGGCCAGGTGCAGTATCCGCGCTACCGGTTCTTCGAGGAGATCGTGTCGGTGTTCCGCTCTAGCGGGCGATCCGTGCCGGTGTTCAGCGACAAGCATCTGTCATGGAACTGGGAGTGGGCCCGCCAGATGTACGACACCTCCAAGGAGATGGGATTCGCGTTCATGGCCGGATCGAGCCTGCCGGTGACTTGGCGCATCCCCTCCGTCGAGTTTCCTTCCGGCTCGCGAGTGCGCGAAGCATTGTGCATCTGCTACGGCGGCGTCGACAGCTACGACTTTCATGGCCTGGAGACAATTCAGTGCATGGTCGAACGCCGCAAGGGCGGCGAGACCGGTGTGAAGTGGCTGCAGGCGTACCGCGGCGACAAGTTCTGGGACGCTTGCCGAGGCAACGTGTGGCCGCGCGAGCTCATGAATGCGGCGCTTTGCCGGAGCCATACACTCACACCCGCGCGCGCCGGGTTCAACGATATTTTCCCGTCGCTCGACGACATGCGCCGTCTGGTGAGAGATCCGGTGGCCTACCGCTACGAACACTCCGATGGACTGAAGTGCACCATGATGCTGATGGGGGGACTGGTGCGCGACTTCAACTTCGCGGCGTCCCTGGAGGGCGTGGTGAAACCATTTTCCACGCAAATGTATTTGCCGATGCCGGATGGCCGCACGACGCTGGCCAATTTCTTCAGCCCTCTGTCGAACAACGTGGAGAGGATGTTCCTGTCGGGAAAGCCGACCTATCCCGTCGAACGGACGCTGCTGACGACTGGCTTGACGGCGGCCGGCGTGGACAGCCTGTACGCGGGACAAGTCCGGGTCGATACTCCGCACCTGGGGATCCAGTATCAGGCGCCGGCCGAGTCGACTTTCTGGAGAACCTGATCATGGTACGAAGCATCACCCGCAGAACATTCCTCGCAACCGCGGCTGCCGTTCCGGCGCTGGCGCAGGCCCAGCCGAAGCGCATTGCCATCATCGCAACCATTTTCAGGCTCCAGTCGCACGCACAGCATATCGGGGATCGCTTCATCGTGGGGTATCCGTTTGAGGGCGAGTGGCACAAGCCCAATACGCAGGTGGTCTCGCTTTACGTCGATCAGAAACCGGCCGACGATTTGAGCGGGGCTCGCGCGAAGGAATTCGGCTTCAAGGTATATCCGACGGTCGCCGAGGCGGTGTGCTGCGGCGGATCCAAGCTGGCCGTCGATGCGGTCCTGATTATTGGCGAGCACGGCGAATATCCGCGCAACGAGAAGGGACAGATTCTCTATCCTCGTTACGAATTCTTCGAGCAGGTCGCGAAGGTGTTTGAGGCCGAAGGGCGCGCGGTTCCGGTGTACAACGATAAACACCTCTCCTACAACTTCGAGAAAGCCAAGACTATGCGGGACACGGCGCGGCGGCTCAAATTTCCGATGCTCGCCGGATCGTCGCTGCCGGTGACATGGCGCCTGCCCGAACTGGAGCTGCCCCTGGGGTGCCAGATCGACGATGCGCTGATGGTGGGCACGGGCGGATCCGACGCCATGGATTTTCACGCCCTCGAGGCCATGCAGTGCATGCTCGAGCGCCGGAAGGGCGGCGAGCGCGGCGTGAAGAGCGTTCAGTTGATCGAAGGCGACGCCGTGTGGCAGGCGGGTGACCAGGGGCGCTGGTCGAAGGAGTTACTCCGCTCCGCGCTGTCGCGAAGCGACAATCTGAAGGGGCTCACGGTGACCGACGGCCGCACGCAGGACATGGTGGGGACGGGCGTCCTTCCCAAGCTGGTGAAGAATCCGTGGGCGTATTTCATCGAATATCGCGACGGGCTGAAAGCCACGCTTCTGATGCTGACCGATGCCGTAGGCGATTTCAACTTCGCGGTAAAGCTGAAGGGGCAAACGGAAATTCAAGCTACGCAGTTCTTCCTTTCGCCCGATCCCAACGTGACCTATTCGGCTTGCCTGGCTAGCAAAATCGAGCGAATGATCGAAACCGGCGTTGCGCCGTACCCGGTGGAGCGGACGCTGCTGGTGAGCGGCATTCTCGAAAGCTGCCTGGATTCCCGTGTCAAGGGACATGCGCGTGTCGATACGCCGCACCTCGCGGTCGCCTATCAGGCTTCGCGGGAATCGCAGTACTGCCGGAGCTAAGGGGGGCCGATCGACAATCGGCGCACGCAATCAGAAGTGCCGCCTGCCGCGACTGATGGTGCGACTTCCGCTTGCGCTGGTGCTATTGCCGAACGACGACGTGTTGAGCCCGGCGCGAATCGATAACCGGTTCCCGCTCGGCCGTATGGCGCTCGCGGCCCATGGATGGACCGCGATTCGTCACGATCGGGGTGTCAAAAAATCAGCTTGGCTCCCAACTGAATCGAGCGGGAGGCCGCGGCGCTGGTGATATTGCCGAACGACGACGTCGCGAACGTCGCACTCGGGTTGCCGAAGTTTGCGTGGTTGAACAGGTTGAAGGCCTCGAAGCGGAACTGGAATCTCAGCCGCTCGTGAATCGGGAAGCTCTTGAACATGGAGAAGTTCACCGTCTCCGCGCCCGGCCCGTGCAGCATATTGCGGGCTTCGTCGCCGTAGCCGTAACCCGTCGGGTTGGCGGGATAAAGCGGCGCCAGCGAGTACGCCGCGGAGTTGATGCACCCGGTCAGGTGAGCCAGTCCGCAATCGTCGCTCGGCGCCGACACCAGGTCTGGCCGGTACGTGCCGCTGGACGAGGTGTTGGCCGTGTCGGTGCCCGTAGTGACGTTAAACGGCGTGCCGGTCTGCAGCGTGACGATGCCGTTGGCCTGCCAGCCCGTGAACACGCCCTTTGCGAGCAGGTTGGTCGTGTGGAAGAACGGGATGTTGTAGTTGAACGAAATCAGCACGCGCTGGCGGATGTCCCAGAGAGCGTTGCCGTAGTCGAGCTTCCACCAGTACGGATCCAGGGGCGTTCCGCCGTCGTTGGACGAGTCGGAAACGTCCAGCGCATGGGCCAAGGTATAGCTGGCATTGACCATCAGGCCGTGGCTCAAACGCTGGTGGAAATTCACCGTCATGCTCTCGAAATTGGCGATCTCGTCCATGTTGATGGTGCGGATCACGCCGAACAACGGATTGGGACGGCGGGTATTCACGGCGCCCGGACCGGGCAGCAGTGGCGTGTTGTTGTAGAAGCTGCGGTCCAGGTGATAGGAGTGGGAGCCGAGGTACTGCACTTCAAGACCGCCGCCATTCCAGAGCTGGCGCTCCAAGCCCGCGCTCCACTGGTTCATGCGCGGCGTCGGCTGGTGCCAGGGATCGGTCACGATGGTGCCTGCGGTCGCCGCGGTCGGGCAAACACCGGGAACGATGGGATTGCTCAACGTCGGTATTTGTCCGCCCCCACCCACCGTATAGGTGCAGGTCAGAATAGTGGTGTAAGGGGGATTGGTGTTCAGGAACGTGTAGCTGTTGGTCTGGTTCGGATTGTAGTAGATGCCGCCGCCCACGCGGAACACCCATTTATTGGTGATGCGATATGCGAGGCCGAGGCGCGGCGCCCAGTCGTTGTGGTTGGGGGCAATGAACCGGTAGCCGGGAGTGCCCCCCACGAGCGCGGTCTGGTTGGGATTCAGCTCGGTGGCGACGCCGTTGATGGTATAGGCCACGGTCGGCAATTCGTAGCGAAGGCCGTAGTTGAGGGTCAGTTTCCGTGAAATCTGCCATTTATCCTGCACGAAGAATCCGTCGCGCCATTCGGCTACCCGTCCGCGGACCTCCGGTCCCGGCGTGGTGAACGTTTGCGGAGTTCCCAAAATGAAGTCCGCCGGCGCGTAGCTGGTAAGCGTGCCGTTAAAGGTGAATGCGCCGCGGGCGCTGTTCACTGCGGCACGACCCGTGGCGAGCCGGCTGAACTCCAATCCGGCAACTACGTTGTGCGAGCCATGGTTCCAACTGAGCTGCTCGGAAACCTGGTTCGTGCTGTCGTCCTGATACCAGTTGGTCCCCGATTCGCTGAGTCCGTTGAATCCGGTGACGTTGAAATCCGGAATACCGGGGTTGTTATAGGCTGAATCGCCGTTATAGCCGGGAATTCCCAGCGCGGTCCCGGCGTTCTTGTTGCCGGCCGTGGAGAATGGATTCACCGTGGCCGAGTTGAAAAAGTATCGGCCCACGCGGAAATCGCTCACCATGTTGGGGGTTAGGGTATGGGTATAGCCGACCGAATAGTTGCTCGTGATCGTGGGCGTCGTGCTGGCGTCGACCGGAACCGCGCTGCCGCCATACGCCGGCTGGACCTGATGATACGCGCGGACGTAGAGGCGGATCTTGTCGCCGATGTTCTGATCAATGCGGTCCAGGGTCTGATTGGTGGAGACGGTGGTCAGCACCGGCACCGATAAATCGCTGGCGTAGCCTCCAGATCCCGTCAGGTTGGGAACCGGAAAATACTTCTGCAGCTCGAGTGCGACTGGCGAAATGCGGTTCGTGGGAATGATGTTGCCCGGGAAGGGCGTGTTGCCATTCAGAGGATCCTTGACGACGTTCGAGACGCTGGAGAAGTTGCCGGTGAAGAAGACCGGCGGAATCTCGGTGGAAAGAGAGGTGGCCTGCTGGTCCAGCCGGTAACCTTCATACGACGCCATGAAGAACGTCTTATTCTTGCCGTTGTACACCTTCGGGAGGAAGACGGGACCGTCGAATTCCACCCCGAAATCATTCTGATGGTACGGCGGGACGACCGCGTTCGGGTTCGCCGCCGTGGGCAGAGTGAAGAAATTGCGCGCGTTCAGCTTATTGTTCTCCACGAACTCCACGAGGTTGCCATGAATCTGGTTGGTGCCGCTCTTGGTGATGGAGTTGATGTGAACGCCCATGTAGGCGCCGTACTGGGCGGAATAGGTTCCGGTCTGAACTTCCACCTCCTGAATCGCTTCCACCATCGGCCGGGTGGGCGTGGAGGAAATCAGGTTGTTCAAGATGCTGATGCCGTCGAGCGACATGTTGTTATCCACCTCGCGCGCCCCGGCCCCGTTGAATCTCTCCCCCGGCGGTACTCCGGTCAGCGAGTTGCTGTTCAACGTCACGGTGGGAATTGTCACCGCCAACTGCATGGGATCGTGGAAGCTGAGCGGCAGTTCGGCCACCGCGCGGGTGCTGATCACATCCGACACGGTGGCGTCGTCGGTCTTGATGGCCGTAGCTGCCGCCTCGACCGTTACCGACTGCGTGACCGCGCCCACCTGCAGGGCGACGTCGGTGCGCACCACCTGGTTGATATCGACGTGGACACCGGTGGTGCGGGATGTCTCGAACCCGGGCTGCTCGACCTTGATTTCGTAGTCTCCTATGGCGACGAACTGGATGTTGTAATAACCCGACTCACCGGTGGTCGCGGTGTAGATGTCGTGGGTACCGGCGTTGGTGGCGGTGACCTTGGCAGCCGGCACCGTCTTTCCGCTGGAGTCCGTCACAGTTCCTACCAGCGAGGTGGTGGTGGCAATCTGGCCGTAAAGGCCGGCGGCAAAAAATGAAGTCAGCACAAATGCCGACAAGCGGTACATGATCTTGAAACCCCCCTTATTAGCGGTTTTTCAGTATCATACCACCAAACCATAAAATACCAACCACCATCCGGTTCATCTTTTTGATCCCACGAGCTGCATTTCTGCGCGTCGGAGCCGCCTTCGCGCCTGGCAGGCGACACTTTCGCCCTGCCGCACAAGATCAGAACCGGCAAGTCCCATCCTTACAGTAAGTTCCATGCGCATCGAACGGCCTTGGAGAGGACCGCCAGCGGGGTGGCTTCCCGTCCGCATGCCCGCATCAATTGCCCAGCCCGGGAATCTCCCGGTCCAAGGCCGCGCGGTAGGGCAGGCGATTCGCCTGCCGATGGTCAAGCGAAGCTCCCCGCCCCTGGGCAGGCGGATCGCCAAGGCGAATCGCCTGCCCTACCGTCCAGAGGCGCCCCCTCCGCGTCAAGTCAAGCGTTTGTCCCCCGCGCCGGGCCGCCGCGCCAGATGGCCATGCGCCGCCAGCAGCCGGTAGTATCTCGCATGCCCGACCGAGCGGCCGCCGATTTTGACCAGCCCTGCTGCACATTCCTCGACAGCACCAGACGCCACGGTTCCGCAGGTTGTAAGCCCAGGGCTGCGCGTGGCCGAGGCTTCATCGGGGGCGATATGGCACCCGCGGCTCGATCAACTTCACGGCATCGGCTGTAGGTTCGCCGCAGCCGGTCAACAATTGCTCCAACAGCCGGGCGGCGGCAAGCGTCAGACCTCCACCGGCGTCACTTTGATGCGGTTCTTGTCGTACTCGCCGAGACCGAACTTCGTGGCGGCATATTCGATGTGCCCGGGTTCCCGAATAAACGTGTTCTTGCGATAATCCAGGTGCGCGCGGCGGTCGATCTTATCGGGCGAGCGGTCCCACAGGGAAGGCGCTCCTTCGGCCAGGCGCTTTTCCTCGATCAGATCGAGCAGTAACCGGTCTATGGCCACGGGGTCAGTGCCGAACATCATCAGCTTTGGAAAGAAACGGTACTTTTTGTCCTCCGAGAACGGCCCGCCGTGCCAGATGGCGCGGATGCCATCCATGATGTTGAGCACGCACTTGGAGCGCAATGGCTCGACCGCCGCCAGTGTTCCGATGAACGAAAGAGTGTTGGTCTTCTCGCGCATGTGGGACCGCGCGACGTTGGAAAAATCGCCGTACGCGAGGTTCTTGAGGCATCCGGTGACGCCCGACGCCTGGTGTTCCTTGGCATTCGGGACATTGACGATCTTGGTGAAGCGTTCGGTGACGAGCCGCGCCATGTTCGAGCGCGTGTCATCTTCGCCGAAAAAGCTGACTTCGACATAAGTCTTCGGATCGTAGCCCATCAGCGAACCTCGAGGCGTCTCGACGGCGACGATGTGCACGCCTTCCGGCACAAAGCGCTCGTAATGCACGCTGGTGAGCTGGTCGAGGAAGCGCTCGTAGATGTAGACGCCGTCCGGCTTCACGCCAACAGCGAGAAGATTCCTGACGATCGCGCCGATGAGCTCCGGCGAAGCGCAAATCGCGGGCGCGCCCGAGCAGTTCACTTTGATCCCGACAACGTCGTTCGGTGAAAAGAAGGCGGCCCACGCGTCCTTATCGGCCTTCGCGCCGGTGAGCGTTCGAATGCCGGCCGACAGCATCTTGTCTACACTCGCTGGATCGACTCGCTCGGTCGCCGCATCGATGACATTCTCGCAGTGTACGCGGGCAACCGCGCCGCGATACGGCCCCGGCAGGCCGGAATTCTTCGCGGCCGTGTAGGGGCTTACCACCTTGTACGAGGGCACATCATCGGAGCCGAGCAATGCCGGTGCGGCGGCGAGTTGAAGAAAGGTGCGGCGGTCCATCACTGTATCTTACGCAAAACCGCCCGCGGAGGAAACGGCGACCCGGCGGGTGCGTAACCGGATTCGGGAAAGTCGGGTCCCGCGGTTGCCGCCGGTGAGCCGCGAAGTCCCGAAAACGTGTATGCACCCCGGCCCGGCTGTGAGGCCGCGCGCGCCTGACGGCAAGCGCAACGTGTCCCGCCATTCAAAGCGGCACCGCGTGCCCTGAAATGTACTCCTCGATCGCCGGATCCGGCGCGATGTAGTGAAACTCTTCGGCGTAGGCGAGACCGTGCTTCCGGCCCACTTCCGCATCGCGACGTTCGAATACCGCCTTGATGTATCCGTCGATCGCCGCGTCATCTCCGCCCGAAAACTCGGGTACCTTCAATTTTCTGGCCGCGAGCGACGCATTGACACCCCTCAGCATGTTCGTCACCATGGTCCGGCACGCATGGATGGCGGAGCGTTTGGCGTCGAGCGTCGGGCCGATATCCACCACCCGGTTCACCAGTTGTTGCGGACCACGCGCGAAATAATATTTGTCGCGGACGCCGTGCGGCTTCAGGCCCGCCTCGAAATGCTCCGGGAAATCCTTTCCACCGCCGGCCATCCAGCACGCGGCTTCGACCGACTGCGCGGTGACGAAATGATCCGGGTTTTCCTCGTAATGGTCCCAGGGATCGTAGCTGAAAACCGTGTCCACTTTCAGCAGCCGGAACAGAAAGATCAGGCGCGCGCGCAACTCGATCCGGCTGATATCGTCCATGCGATGGTTCCGGTAGCCCAGATCGAACACGCTCTTCAGACCCGTGGCCGCGGCCAACGCGCGCGCGTCGCGCTCGTTTGCCAGAACCGTCTCGCCGGTGCTCAGATCGTAGGAGTCCTTCTCGTCGTTGCTGGTGCGGATCAGGTGTCCGGTGTAACCTTCGCGAAGCAGCTTGGCGATCGTGCCGAAGGCGAAAATGGGTCCGTCGTCCAGGTGGGGCGTCACCAGCGCGAGCACCTTGCCTTTGTGCGGCGTTCCCTCGGCAGCCCGTTCGATGGTGACGCCCGGCGGCCCGGCCACGTTCATCTGCGCGGCGAGCGGAGACACGCCGGCCAGACTCGCGGCGACGGCCTTGCCGAAAAAATCGCGCCTGTCCATTCTCAGTAACCTCCCGCCTCTAAACAGAACGTCATAAATAATTGCGCAACCGCTCCTTTGCGTTCGCGGCTCTGAGCCGGCGCCGTGCGGAGCCGCGAACGTAAGAGAGCGGTTCTAGCGCAGACAATTACGTCGCCGTGTTTAGGCGCCAGCGGCCTTTCCCAGCACTTCTTTGAGCCGGCGCGCGACGATCAGGTCTTCGCCCTGCTCAAGCATCCACACGCCCACGACGATGGTGTTTTCATCGCACGGCAGGCCCGCTCCGCTCTTCTTGCCCGTCATGGGATTCAGTTCGATGCTGGGAGTTCCCTTCCGCAGTTCGGCCATGACTTCCCCAGGCCCGATCTTGACGCGTTGCGGGTCGTAACGCAGCAGCAGGTGCGGCACCGCATTGGCGGCGACGTTCGGGATCACCACCCGCGGCTCAAGCGTCGGGATGCTTTTGAGCTGCGCCGCAATGCGATCGGCACGGCGGCGAAATTCGGTTTCCATCGCGGCATCGGACTGGCTCAGAAACCAATCCACCGCGGCCACCATCCCTACGATCTGCTCTTTCGAGACCTTCATGCCCCGTCCCACCGCATCGGAATTGGGACTGTTGTTCTGCGCGGCGGCCGTTATGAGATCCTTTCGGCCCAGCAATAAACCGGCATTTTGCGGCCCGCGCATGCCTTTGCCGCCGGAAAAGGCCACCATGTCGAAACCCATCTGCGTGTAGTTCCACAGGTTCGAAATCGGCGGCACGTCCGCGGCGGCGTCATTCAAGCATGGCACACCATGGCGATGCGCCACGCGCACCCAATCCTCGCGGCTGATCTCGCCCTGCTCGGCCGCGTTGAAGAAATTCGTCATGACGGTCCGGTCGGTAAATGCGGCCTCGTAATCGGCCAGTGTAACGACTTCGACGAACCGCGCGCCGCAGTTGCGGATCGCGTGATCGTATTCGTAGCGATGCCCCTTCTGCGCGATGACTTCGTTCTTCAGCCCGGAAAGCTCCGTCGGGATGTTGCGAATCGCGGCCCGGTTGCCCAGGGTCATCGCTGCCGCCGTACCCAAGGTGAGCGCGGAGGCAGCGCCCGCCGTCACCATCGCCGCTTCGCATTTGAGCTGGCGCGCGAGATACTCTCCGGCGGCCGTCTGCAACTCATGTAAGCGGACCGGATGTTTGGCCGCCCGCGCGACCGCCGCCTGCACCGATGGCGGCATCGTGGAGGCGGTGAGTGCGGTGTATGTGCCCGCCGCATTGATGATCTTGGTGACGCCGAGCTTGTCGTAATAGTCCTCGCCCTCGGGTGCGTGGCGCGTATCCGCCGCCTCGAGCCTCCGGCCGGCAAGACTCAGGCCGGCCAGCGCCGAATTGGCCCATCCCAAAAAACCGCGTCGCGTGCGATCCTCGTGCATAATGCCTCCTTGCGCCGATCTCTATATGCTAATACAATGACGCGGGGGGAACACGTGGCTGCTCAACGCGTTCACTGGTGTTTATCGACGGCCTTGCTGGTCCTGGCATGCGCCTTGCACGCGCAGCCCAGCTACGACCTGCTGCTTAAGGGCGGCCATGTGATCGATCCCAAGAATGGAATCGACCGCGTCATGGACGTCGGCATCTCCGGTGGAAAGATCGCCAGAGTCGCCGCCGGCATCGATCCGAGCGAGGCCAAGCAGACCGTCGACGCGACCGGATTGTACGTGACACCGGGCCTGGTCGACATCCATGTTCACGTTTATCTGTGGAAGGAGGCGGGCGGCGAGGCGGCCCAAGCCGACGCCCATTCGTTCCGCAGCGGCGTAACTACGATGGTCGACGCCGGCTCCTCCGGGTGGCGCACGTTCCCGGACTTCCGCAGCCGCATCATCGAGCACTCGAAGACCCGCATCCTGGCCTTTCTCAACATCGTCGGGGCGGGAATGGGCACCGGCAAGGAAGACGATCCCGCCGAAATGGACGCACAGGCCGCGGCTAAGACGGCCAAGGCCAATCCGGACATCGTCGTGGGATTCAAGACCGCTCACTACGCCGGACCGGCCTGGGAATCGGTGGATGGAGCCGTGAAGGCCGGAGAGCTGACCGGCTTACCCGTGATGGTGGACTTCGGACGAGTGAACGCCACACGCAATATCAACGCATTGTTCCTCGACAAGCTGCGGCCCGGCGACATCTATACGCACTGTTTTTCGGGCCACCGGGAGGAGTTGCTGGAAAGCGGCAAACTCAATCCGGCCATGGAGGCCGGCCGGAAGCGCGGGATCGTTTTCGACATCGGACACGGCGCCGGAAGCTTTTATTGGTACGTGGCGGTTCCGGCGTATGCCGAACATTTTTACCCCGATTCGATTTCCACCGATCTGCACATCAATAGCATGAATGCCGGCATGAAGGACATGACCAACATCATGGCGAAGCTCATGAGCCTTGGGTCGACGCTTCAGGAAGTAATCCGCATGTCGACCTGGAGTCCGGCGAAAGAGATCAAGAGGCCTCTTTTGGGCAATCTCGATCCGGGCGCCGAAGCGGATATCGCCGTGCTGCGCGTCGACCGCGGAAATTTCGGTTTTGTGGATTCGGCCGGCGCGAGGAAGTCCGGCAACCAGTCGATCGTGTGCGAAATGACGCTACGCGCGGGAAAGGTAATGTGGGATTTGAACGGCCGCGCGAGCCAGGATTGGAAAACATTTCCCTATCAGAAGGAATCATGGAAGCGATAAATTGGCCCTTGCGGGCAACTCTGATTCTCTTAGGCGGGAGCTTGGCACTCGCACAGACGCAACCATACGACTTGCTGCTCCAGGGCGGCCACCTGATCGACGCGAAGAATAATATCGACGCCGTGCGCGACGTCGCGATTCACGACGGCAAAGTCGCGCTGGTGGCTGCGCGCATCGATCCGGCGCAGGCTTTTAAGGTGGTCAACGTCGGCGGGCTTTACGTCACGCCCGGGCTGATCGATATTCACGTGCATGTTTACGCTGGCACGGGCGAGCCGCGTTCCTACGCCGGAGACAACAGCTTGTATCCGGATGGATACACTTTCCGGGCGGGCGTGACCACGGTCGCCGACGCCGGTTGCGCCGGCTGGCGAAACTTCGAGGACTTCAAACAGCGGGTCATCGATCGCGCCAAGACGCGGGTCCTCGCGTTCATCAATATCGTCGGCCACGGCATGCGCGGGGCGAAGTATGAAAACGACCTGACCGACATGCAGGCCAAGCCGACGGCCGAAATGGCGCTGAAGTACAAAGGCCTGATCATCGGCGTCAAGACGGCGCATTATGCGGGTCCGGAGTGGACGCCGGTCGAGCAGGCTGTCGAAGCCGGCACCATCGCCAATATCCCCGTGATGGTGGATTTCGGCGAGAATCGCAAAGAGCGGCCGATGAGCGAGTTGGTCACCAAGAAATTGCGTCCCGGCGACATCTACACGCACTGCTATTCGGGATTGAGAGACGAGCAGGACGCATCGGGGCACGTCAACCCGGCGATGTTCGATGCGCGCAAGCGCGGGGTCATTTTCGATGTCGGTCACGGCGGAGGTAGCTTCGCCTGGCGGATCGCCGTGCCGGCAATCCAGCAGGGATTCCTGCCCGATTCCATCTCCACGGATCTGCACACCGGCAGCATGAACAGCGGCATGAAGGATATGGCCAACCTGATGAGCAAATTTCTGGCCATGGGTCTGACGATTCAGGATGTGGTGGCGGAGTCAACCTGGCATCCGGCTCGCGAGATTCACCGCGAGGACCTCGGCAATCCTTCGCCCGGCTCGGTCGCCGATGTCACTGTATTGCGCCTGGAGCGCGGCGACTTCGGCTATACCGATATGTACGGAGCACGGCTCAAAGGCAACCAGAGGCTCACCTGCGAGCTGACCCTGCGCGATGGAAGAGTCGTCTGGGATCTGAACGGCATCACGCGCCCGGATTGGACCACGCTGCCGCGCGACTATCGGCAAAGCGGCGACGCGCGGTGGGACGCGATCACTCCGGCTCCGGTCAGACGGCAGAGTGCGAAGCAAAACTGAGTTTAGACGGGAACTGCGACCGGCGCCATCGGGAGCGCCGGAGGCATTTCTCCACTTCTCCAGGGCCGGCTTGCCCCTGTGATGCTTTCGGTAAGCCACGGCCACAGCCACGGCACGGGGTTGTGCGCGATCGCGCTGGCCCGGTCGAGTCTCAGGCCGTAGTGTGCCGGGTCGCGCGCCAGCGGGCGCGGCCATACTCACCGACCTGCACGTCTCCTGCCATACCTGGACCGGACACCGAACCCACAAACGTGTAGGTCAGCACGTTGCCGTCGGCGGGCAGGCTGCTTCGCAACTTCACCTGGTTTCCAACGATCCGGCCGTTCAAGTCCCCCTCATACGCCCAGCCTCGATGCGTCCCGCTGACTTGGTTTCCATTGACAGTCAGAAACAGTTTGTGACGCGCCGCGCCGACTTCATATTCGATGTCCACATCCCACACGCCGGCGATGTTCGCCGACGGCGGTTCGAGCGGCTTCGGCTGCTTTGCCGCGGGAGCCGACGAGAGGACCTGGAACAGCCGCTCGGCAACAATCTGGTAATCGCCGGGTTTCATCGCCACAGGCCGGATGAGAAACGAATTGCCTTCGCCTGCCGCTTGGGTCATGATTCTCGGTTCGCCCTCCAGCAGTTTACGCCCCACTTCTCCGGCCGTGATGGCGATTTTCTGCATGTCCCACGATACGCGCAGGGTCGGAAACGGGCCGCCGCGCACGGGTGGAATCTCTGCCGTGCTGACGCCCTGAACCTTCGTGATGCGCGCCGCAATCTGAGCGTACCAGCGCTTCCACTCCCGGAAATCCGCCTCGATGTCCCGCCCGCCGTGCCAGACCTCGACAGCGGCCAGCATCCCGGCGATCTCCTCCTTGGTAACTTTTAGCGCCCGCCCGAATGCGTGATGCGGAGCGCTGTTCGCCCAGGCGGCTCGTACCAGGTCTTTGCGGCCGACCAGCAGTCCCGCGCCCTGCGGCCCGCGGATAATCTTTCCGCCGCTATAGGCGACCAGATCGGCGCCCAGCGCGATATAAGGATTCGGCACGATGAGATAGTCCGCCGCGGCGTCCACCAGGATGGGAATACCACGCTCCCGCGCGATTGGCGCGACATCTTTCAGGTCGAAATCCGCTTTCCCAAAATGATTGCCGAGCACCTCGATCATGGCCGTGTGCGGCCCGATGGCGCGCTGCAGCTCTTCGCGGTTGCTCACCTCGACGATCTTGACCCCCAGAGTGCGGACCGCGTGATCGTACACATTGCGCGATTCGCGCGGAATTACGACCTCGTCCTTCAATCCTTCCAGGTTCGGCAGCCGCTGAATCTTCTCCGGGTCCGTCCCAACCAGGCAGGCCGCCGTGGCGTGAGTCAGAGCGGCCGCCGCGCCGGCCGTCACAATGGCCCAGTCCACGCGCAACAATTCCGCGAGGCGAGCGCTCACCCGTTCCATCAACTCGTCGAGATCCACATGGAAGTGCGCGGCCTGCTCCATCGCCTCGATCACCTCCGGGAACGTCAGCGAGCCGCCGTTGATCGTCAGCGTCGCGGTGCAGTTGATGAACGGCCGAACCCCGATCCGCGTGTACACCTCGGAATTCGGAGCGGCCGGATTTGGAGCGGAGATGCCCGCCGGTGGACCAGCCGCAAGCCCGGCCGCAATCGCTCCGCCGGTCTGAAACAGTCTCCGCCGGCTGAGGCCGGCTCTCGATCGGTTGGAAGGCTGGGGCATATGGTTCCCTTCGATGACGTTAATTTTACTCCACCCCTGATGCCTTCAGCGATCCCGGGCGGACCAGGCATAGGCATTCAAATAGCGAGCCGCACTGCTCTGGCTGAATCAAAGGGGCACTCCTCGCTGCCGGGCCGGTGTTCCGGGCCGTCACTAAGTGGTTTCGCGGAACCAGAACGGTTAGGGCAAGATGCCGAAAAGACCTCCCGACTTTTGCGACAGAGCTTTGCAACAGCGCCGAAGCCAGCACCAGGCCTGCGGCGAGCCGCTTTGAGCGTTCCATTTTGCACTAGACATTTGCCACATTCCAAACCCTTTGTTTACGGGCCAGGCGCCGACGATGCAGAACTTACCCTTTTTGAGAGCGCCAGTTTGGGGGGGCAGCTTCCGGTATCGCCACTTTTTTGCCCCGCTGCAGAATAGGCCGCTCCAACTTGCTATTTCGGGATGTGGGTGGAAGGCGATGCGCCCCCTTTGTGATGGCGGCGACGCGGTTGCAAGTTCGCGAGATGCCCAGACCCCACTTAGTTTAGGCCACGGATCAATGTAGCCACTGCGTTTCCGCTTCCATTAGCCTAGCATCAATGCTGACGGGCCCCGGTTTGAGGAGCTTGACCCGGCAGGACGCTGTTAGCCTTTCGTCGTTACCATGCAGGCGGATGAAGGTGGAGTCTAAACCATGCCAAGGCTTAGCGCACAAGATTTGTAGCCGACTAGGATCGAGGTTGGTCAAGGTCAGACTGCGGTCCGAGAGCGCAGGCAGGTCAATCCGATCCCGGCCGAGTAGGTTGAATTCGATGCTTGTGGGTCCGCGGAAGGTCGAACTAAGTAATTTCATTTCAAGAACAATAACCGGGATGGCAACCGAATAGCCCCGTGACTCGATAACCCGCACACCCGCCGCCGGATGCGGGTCCTCCAAAATCACTTGACATGCATTCCGCGCCAGCACTGTCGCCGGAAGGCCGTCAATCGAAAACTCCCCCGTCTCTCGCGCGAGGTTTCCGCCCACCTTCAGCAGGATTGGATCGCCCGCATTGCGGAACCCCTGCGTCGTGATAGTCCAACGAGGTCTCCTCGTCTGGTATGAAAGATCAGACTGGGGGCCGAACCCCTCTGGAATGGGAGGTGGATCGACCCTTGACGTTCTCACGTTGGTCACCCATTCGCATAGGCTCTTGCCGCCTGTGTCGCTAATGGAGAATGTAAGTCGTTCGGAGAATGTAAGTGGTGTCTTCCCTTTTGGGAATAAATGCAACTCAGCGCCATCCTGGATACGCGCCTTTTCCCCGTTGGAGTCGAGAAGTAATTCCTTGGGAAAGTCGCCGCCCGACACTTGCATATATACGACCGACGGATCGGATCGGTACAGTACGTGGGGAAGCGTCAGCGCCAGCGTGGACCGACCAAATGAGAACCGGCCGGTAATCGTGTCTAGTTTCGCCTCTGACGCAACGCTGCAGGCCGGCTGGGCAAACGCCACCATTGACCACGCTGCAGAAACGAGAAGGGCTAGGCGACCGAACGAAGCGAGAAGAGATCCCATGTCCTGCTCCCATACGCCGCAATGGCGATGTTATGTTACAGTCGTCAACTCGCACACTCCATTTTGCTCAGCGTCGGACGTCCAACCTTCCCGCGCCCAACGCTGCGGCCGTGCGTGACCCGTGACGACCCCGGTCCAGCATCAGCTTACCACGGCACTGCTGAGGGTAATCCTTGGCTATACGCGCTTATTGGAAACTAGGGCAAAAAAAGCGATTTCGGCGCTCGTTCGCCCCCCTTTTCATCGGGCGCGGGGACGGGAAGGGAGCCAGAAATGCCTGTCTCAAAACTTAACCTTTCTGCAACATTGCACAAAGGACCCTTTAGGCAACGCCACCTCATCCATATTGGCGGGAAACGCCCAAATCGCCGAACTGTCAAAACCGCCAACGCCATCTGGTCATCGCAGATCGGGAACCACAAACACACTGGCTTCACCGATTCGGCCTCGGACCACTCCCCACATGCGACGATGCGCACCAAGTCTTCCAAAGCCCGTCACGCCGTCTTGGCAAGCCCGCAGCGCCGACAAATCGGCTCGCTTGGCAAACACTGCCCACGCCGCCGACCGACCCGCGCCGGCCGTAAGTCCCAACCCGGCGCCGCCCTCGGAAAAACCGGCCACCTTAGCGAACTGGACACCCTCCCTAACCCGTTCGCAAAGTTCGATAACTTTTTTCAAGCTTGCAACTCGAATCGCTCCAACTACTTACCTATCAATGCCGCTTACTCCCCCGACGCCCTCCGCCTGCCCGCCGGCTACAATATGGCTTCAGGAGGCCCTCGCGAAAGCGAATTTGCTCCGAGGAAAGCGCACTCGGGACATCATGTCCCGTGCACCCTCGGTTAACTCTCCTGTTTTCAACAGAGGCCCCTAAAAATCGGGACATCGATGTCCCGAATGGGTTCGTTCCGGAAGAAAGCTCGATTCGGTCTCTGTAACGCTTCCGGCTCAGCCCGGCCAATGACGCCCTCCCCTTTGAAGCGCCACCTCGCAGTCCGGCCGGGTCCGTTTTAACGCCTGTGCGCGGACCAGGGGTGCGCCCCACATCGTTATCGATGTCTTCGTCGCTTTTGTCGGGACTCTACCGGCTCGGGTAGGCCTCGTACCGATTCGGCGTGCGTTACAGATCCGCGCTCAGTGCCACCCCCCTGGGCTCGTGCGCTCGCTTTGGTTTATGATGCATCTCATGCGGACAAGCGCCGGCCTGATCGCCATTCTGTGTTTGTCGGCGGCGAACGCTTCCGCCCAGCCATACGACATCCTTCTGCGCGGGGGCCGTGTGATCGATCCCACGAGCAACATCGACGGCCCAAGGGACGTCGCGGTAGCGGGCAACCGCATCGCCGCCGTGGCCGCGCACATTGAGGACCAGCAGGCGCGCAAGGTCATCGACGTGTCGGGTTTTATGGTTGTTCCCGGCCTGGTCGATCTGCACGTGCACGTTTTCGGATACGAGGGATCGCTCTCTCCGGACGACACTGCGCTGCCCGCGGGGACCACTACGATCGTCGATGCCGGCGGCAGTGGCTGGCGAACATTCGATGAATTCCGCCGCACCGTGATCGCGCACTCGGCCACGCGCGTCCTTGCCTGGCTCAACATCGTCGGCGCGGGCATGGTTGGCGAGCCTTACGAGAGTACTGTCGACGATATGGATCCCGCGGCCACCGCCGCGGCGATCCTCCGCAATCGGGAAATCATTATCGGCATCAAGACGGCCCACTTCGCCAAGCCCGGCTGGGCGGCCATTGACCGCGCCGTCGAAGCCGGCCGCCGCGCGGGCGTTCCAATCATGGTGGATGACAAGATCTTCACCAATGCACAACGGACTACTCAAGAAGAGCTTTTGGAGCATCTGCGTCCCGGAGACATCCATACCCATATGTACAACGACCGGCAGATCGAGCTGGTCGACCGCTTCACCGGCAAGGTTCAGCCCTGGATGATCGAGGCGCGCCGCCGCGGTGTGCTCTTCGACGTCGGACACGGCGGAGGGAGCTTCCTGTGGCCCGTGGCAACCAGCGCCATCCGGCAGGGATTTCTCCCCGACACCATCAGCACCGACCTGCATTCATCCAGCATCATGATCCAGCAGTCCGACATGCCCAACGTCATGTCGAAGATGATGCTCCTGGGCATGAGTTTGGAAGATGTGATCCTGCATTCCACGGTCAGCCCGGCCAAGGAAATCGGACGTTATCCGGAGCTCGGCACCCTGGGCGAGGGTCGCGGCGCCGATATCGCCGTGCTTGAGAACCAGAGCGGTGTGTTCGCCTTCAAGGACTCGTGGCCGGCTAAGCGGCTCGGCGTCCAGCGCCTGGAATGCGTGTTGACGATCCGCGACGGAAGGATCGTCTATGACCGCGACGGACGTACCTTTCCGGCCTGGAAATCCGCGGGCGATTACGGCGTGATTCAATGAAAAGCCGGCTTGCCGTTCTGCTGTTCGCCTGCTCCGCTCTTTCCGCGCAGCAGATCTACGATCTCTTGCTCAAGAATGGCCGCGTGATCGATCCCGCCAATCATCGTGACGCGCAACTGGATGTGGCGGTAACCGGCAACCGGATTGTGCGCGTGGCTCCCAATCTTCCGGCCGCCCATGCGCGCGTCGCGGTGGACGTGAGCGGTTACACGGTCACGCCCGGTCTGATCGATCTCAATACGCACTTCGGCCCTGAGTTGAAACCCGACTACAACACCTTGCCGAATGGCGTTACCACGGCCGTCGATGCGGGAACCGCCACGTGCGAAACGTTTCCGGGTTTCAAGACGCGGGTGATCGACCGCGCGAAAACCCGGGTGCTCGCGTTTCTCTCCGCTACGGATGCCGGATGTACGTCCCGTGTAGCGCGTCAAAACCCGGAAACCATCGCCGGCATCGCCGCCACGCCATCCACACTCGAAGCCGCGCTGGAGGCCGCTCAGGCAAGTGGTTCGGTGATAATGTTCGGCGGCGGCTCTCAACCGTACGAATCCTACGCCACCCTCTTGGCGAAGCTGCGGCCTGGGGATGTCGGCACGCATGTTTACAGCCGCCTGACGCCTCCGATGGATTCGAACGGCAAGCTCCGCCCGGAAGTGCTGGAGGCGCAGCGGCGCGGCGTTCTGTTCGATAGCGCGCTCGGAACCGATGGTCTGTGGTTCCGGATCGCCCAGCCGGCGGTTGCCCAGAAATTGCTCCCGGACACGATTTCAAGCGGCATGGATTGGCAGAGCATCCTTTTGCCGAGAGCCAACATGGCCACCTCCATGTCCATATTCCTGAACCTGGGAATGACCGAGGAACAGATCGTCGAGCGCGTCACTTCCAATGCCGCCCGCGCCATCAAACGGCCGCAACTGGGCGCCTTGAGCGAAGGCGCCGTGGCTGACATCGCGGTTCTTGAAGTTCAGGAAGGAAAATTCGGCTTTCTCGATTCCGGTCACGCCCGCTTGGATGCCACGCGCCGTTTTCGCTGCCTGCTGACCGTGCGCAACGGCGTGATTGTCTGGGATAGCGACGGATTGAGCATTCCGGATACCGTCAAAGCCGGCCCATACACAAATTTCAAATAGCCGGTCGATGTAAGCGGCGCGGTCGGTCTGACGGGCGGGGATCTTCCGATGATGAATGCTGTGCTGGACAGCAACTGGTCCGGGTTGCGGAATCCAGTCGCGCTTGAAATATGAGCGTGCGGGTCGCCGAACTGGGAGAGGATACCAAGCTGGGGGGCTGCGCCAACCGGCGGCCGCCGGCATGAGCGCCTGCCCCACATCGCCCTCCAAGAAGAATTTACCGCCAAACCCAAATCCGAATGCCCATCCAGTCTCGTTCTAGCGATTGAAAATCTATTTCACCCAGAGGTTGAGGAAAGTGAAGAAACTCACACCGTATATAGCAGCGCTTCTCGCGGCGCTTCTTGCCGCCCCGGTTCCGTTCTATGCGGCGAGCCACCGCGAAGCGCCCCTGACCGCCCTGGACCATCCAGCCGACATCACCGATTTTTTCGCGTTCGTCAGTTACGACGACCCCACCAAGGTAACCTTCATCTTGGACGTCGATCCGCTGCTCGAACCGGCCAATGGTCCCAACTATTTTCCGTTCGACCCCGACGTCCTCTACACCATCAAGATCGATAACACCTACGACGCCGTCGAGGACATTACGTTTCAGTTTCAGTTCACCACCACCATTCGCGCTCCCGGCGTATTCACCGGGTTTGTCGGCGCCGGCGGTGGAATCGGCGGAGTGATTCCGCCGGCCATCACGTCGCTGAGCGGCGCGGGAGCGGCGGGCTTGAGCCTCAGCCAGACCTATACCGTGTCCATGGTGACGGGCACGGGCGCTTCCGCCCAAACCACCGATCTCACGGGCGGCAAGACCCTGTATGCGGTGCCTTCCAATGCCGGTCCGCGGACCATGCCCAATTACCCGGCGTTGGCCGCGCAGGGTATCTATAACCTGGGCAATGGAGTTACCGTGTTTGCCGGAACCGTGGACGACCCCTTCTTCATCGACTTGGGCGCCACCTTCGACTCGCTGAATTACCGCTTGGGAGCGTACCAGACGGGGCAGGTGCCGATTCTCAGCCAGGCGCAGGATGCGGCCACCACGAACTCCGCCGCCGACACCGTTTCCGGATACAACGTGAACTGCATCGCCATCCAGGTTCCGATCGGCATGGTGACGCAGTCGGGCAAACCCGTGATCGGGTCGTGGGGCGCCACCTACCGGGCCGCCATGACCGTGCGCAGCAACATGCCCGACCAGAGTTCGGGCGGCTGGGTGCAGGTGCAGCGAATGGGCAATCCGCTGATCAACGAAGTGATCATCGGCACGGGCGACAAGGACAACTGGAGCCGCGCGGTGCCCTCGAACGACGCGCAATTCGCCAGCTACGCTTTGAATCCGCTGCTGGCCACGGTGTTCAACGTGGTCTTCGGACTGCAGGTGCCGCCTACGCCACGCGTCGACCTATTGCCGCTGGTGCAGTATTCCCCGGTGTTTGGGGGTCCGACGATTCCCGCGGGGCCGGTGGCGGACCTGCTGCGGCTGAATACCAGCGTGGCGCCCACGGCCGCCGCTTCTCGCAGCCGGCTGGGCCTGCTGGGCGGCGATGGGGCCGGATATCCGAATGGCCGGCGCGTCTCCGACGACGTGACGGACATCGCCATGCGGGTGGTGGCCGGGGCGCTGGTCGGCGCGCCGTATAACACGTACCGGCTGGGTGACGGCGTGAACGTCAACGACCAGCCCTTCCAGGAGACCTTCCCTTACGTGGCCTTCGCCAACAGCGGGCGCAACCGGCGCCACATCGATCCGGGCGAACCGGGTTGCGGCCCGGTCACGGCGGGTCCCAATGGCACGTCAATGCAAGGACCTTGCCCGGTGAACTGAACCACTGCGCTTTGGGTGGCTGGGACGGAAGCGCACGTAGATCCCGGCCCAGCCACCCGCTTTTTGCCGATCTTTTTGGAGGACCCATGCGCGCTTTGATTTTGACGATTGCACTGGTGCCCGCCGCCTACGCGGCGCACTTGACGCTCACCGAGCGGCTTTCCACAGACCAGCGGATTGCGGAGTGCCAGAAGGCCGTGGCGGCCGAACCGGGGAATCCGGCCGCGCTGGAGGACCTGGCCGCGGCGTACCTCCAGAAGATGCGCGAAACCACCGATTTCAGCTATGTGGACCGCGCCGAGAAACTGGTCGCCCAGGCGCTGGCGCGCCAGCCGGGGGACCTGGAGGCGCTCATCCTGAGCAACCAGATTGAACTGAACCGGCATCACTTTAAGAAAGTTGTGGAGAACACCGAGGGCCTGGTGAAGACCGCTCCCGGCGATGCGCGGCTGTGGGGCATGATGGGGGATTCGCTGATGGAAATCGGCGATTACGACCGCGCGGCCGACGCGTACGGGGAGATGCTGAAGCTGCGGCCGGGCCTCTCCAGCTACAACCGCGTGGCCTGGTACCGCTTCGTGACGGGGGATGCCGATGGCGCCATTTACGCCATGCGGCAGGCGGTCCACGCGGCCGGGGCCATGCCGGAAAACCTGGCATGGTGCCTGGTGGACCTGGGCAACCTCTATTTCAAAACCGGCAAGCTGGCCGAAGCGGAGGCCAATTTCAACGCCGCCCTGGAGGTTTTTCCGCACTACCATCCGGCGTTTGCCGGGTTGGGCAGGGTGCAGGCCGCGCGCCACCAGACCGCCGAAGCGATTGCCAGCTTCAGCCGCGCGCAGGCCATCGTTCCGCTTCCCGATTACGCCGGCGCGCTGCGCGATCTCTATCTCGAACAGGGCAAGACCGCCGAAGCGCGCCGGCAGGAAGCGCTGCTGGACGTGGTGGATCGGTTGGCGCGCGCCAATTTCGAGAACACCGACCGCAACCTGGCGATCGTGCTGGCGGACGAGCAGCGCCACTTGGACCGAGCCCTGGAGCTGGCGCGGAACGAGCTGAATTTCCGCCGGGACGTATATACGTACGACGCGCTGGCGTGGGTGCTGTATCGCATTGGACAGTGCGCGGAAGCCAAGGAGGCCATCGCGAAGGTGCTGGTCCAGCACACCCCGGAGCCGGGCTTTCGGAAACACGCCGCGGCGATTGGGGGGTGCCAGTGAGGGCGCCAGGCGCAGCCCGCGCGTTCACTGCAAGTAATCAGTCTTGGGTAACGAAAGGACGGACAGGTCTTCCATGGGAAAGTCCTTGGCGTTGTCCGTAATGAGAGTGATCTGGTGATAGAGGGCTACAGCCGCCACGATGGTGTCGGCGATAGTCAGCGTGGTGCCCTTGCCGCCGTATTCACGCTTCAGCCGGCCGGCCAACTCGGCGACCGGAAACGTGATCGGGTAAAGTTCGAAACTGCGCAGCAGGGCCGCCGTAAGTTGCTCTTCTTTCGGCCTGAGGCCGGCATACACTTCGGCCACGTTGATGGGACGACAGGCCAGCGTGTGGCCACGCTCCGCCAAGCGGCGTAGCGCGAGACGACGGTCCTTCTTGTTGTTGATGGCGTCGATGATGAAGTTGGTATCGAGGAGGTAGGTAGCCATCTTAGCGGGCGGTCACTCTTCGAAAGCGCTTCTCACTCTCTTGGCGGAGCTTCCTCACCCATTTGGCCGATCCCTGTTTCAACTCGGGATGGTCCTCATCTTTCCAGCAGCCGATGGCGGCGTCGAGGGCTTTGATTTGCCGTAGGCGCATCAACTCCTTCTCGGCGGCCTGGCTGATGAAGCTACTGCGCTGGCGGCTGCCCACCAGCGTGTCAATTTCCTTGACCAGGTCTTCGGAAAGAACCACATGGGTACGTTTGGCGCTCATGAAAGTCCCACTGAAAGGTTAACACCTGTGTGACTTCTGTCGGGCGGCCGGTTGGTTGGCGCTCCGCCTACGACCCTACGTCCGCTTGGGCACGGAAATCGTGAGGTTGCGGAACCGGATGCCGGCGGCGTGGGTGCCTTGCAGGTTAAACGGTCCCGGAGCGTCCTCCGTGCTGTCCAAAGCGCCGCCCGTGATCCCGGGAATCTCCTGGTTGTCGATGATGGTCACGCCGTTGCGAACCACCGTCACCCAACGGCCCACCAGGGTGATGTTCATGGTTTCCCACTCGCCCGGTTTTTTGGGCAAGTTCTGGGATGGGGCTATGTAGCCGTAGATCGAGCCCATGCCGTGCACCTTGTCATTCACACCCTCGGGCGCGTACTCGATCTGGACCTGGTACCGCCCGCGCAGGAAGATGCCGCTGTTGACTCCCTCTGGACAGTTGAATTCCAGGTGCAGCTTGAAGTCGTCGAATTTGCCGGTCGTGTGCAGGTTCGAGCCGGCCTGCTGGTTCACCAGTTCCCCGTTCTGCGCCACCCAGTGATTGTCCGTCGGATCGCCGGGTTCCCACCACGTGAGATCCTTCCCGTTGAACAGGGCCTCGGGGGCCGTCCAATTCTTGGGCGGCTTGTTTTTCAACTCCGGGGCGCGCTGGCCCCCGATGGTTCCTTGCACTTCCTGCCCGCGCTTGACGGCGCCGGTGAGTATATTGCCCTTGACGTTCAGCTCCCAGGTGATGGCGGGACGATCCTGGGCGGCGGGAGAGATCGTGACGATCAGGTGGTTGCCGTCCAGCTTGACCTCATGGGCGGGCCGCACGCTGCCGCCCCGCGGCTGGATGCGGGCTTCGGGTTTGCCGTCCTTATCGCCCACCTCGACCCACGCCGGATACACCGCACTGGAGGTTTTCACCGCGAGGTCCCATCTGCCCGCAAAGGGATTCTTGCCGGCTGCGCCGAGCAGAAGAACGGAGGCGCCGAACAGACTACAGAACTTCCTCATCCCTGCATTGTGCGTCTAAAGGGAGACGATATCAAGGTGAAAAAGTAGGGACAACTCACCGCGGAGACGCGGAGACACAGAGGAAAACGCGGAGCGAGGCAAGATGAGAATTGGGTTCTCCGCGTTTTCCTCTGTGTCTCCGCGTCTCCGCGGTGAGTCTTGGTCCCCCTGTCTCCCGGGGCATTCCCGGCGTATAATCGGTGGCGTGACTTCACAGACTCGCCGCGAATGGATCGCCGGATCCACGCTCGCCTTCTTCGCTCAGCGCTTGCGGGCGCTGCCCCTTTCGGAGATCAAGCTCGGAATCCTCACGGACGAAATCGACGACGATGTCTCCACGGCCGCGCGATTCCTGAAGCAATACGGGCTGAAATGGGCCGAGATCCGCAACATCTGGGGACCTTACAACACCGAGCAGCCCATGGACAAGGTCCGCGAGGCGCGCTCCATTCTGGATGCCAACGGCATTCGCGTGTCCGTCGAAGGCACCGGGTTTTTCAAAATCCCACTGCCGCCCGAGACGCCCGAGGGTCGGAAGAAACTGGATGATCAGTGGGCCCTGCTGGACCGCTCGCTCGAGCGGGCCAAGGCGTTCGGCACGGACAAGCTGCGGATCTTCACCTTCATGCTGGGACGTGGCGAGCAGCCGTCGGAGAAGAGCTATGGCCGGATCGACGAGCTGGTGAAGGAAGCCGCGCGGCGCGCCAAACCCGGCGGCTTCCGCCTGGCGGTGGAGAATATCGGCGGCGGCCACGTGGCCACCGGCGCGCAGGCCGGAGCGCTGTTGAAGCGCGTGAAGGAAGACAACTTTGGGATCAATTGGGACCCCAACAACGCGGGGGAATCCGGCGAGCAGGCGTTTCCGGACGGCTATCGCAATCTGGACCCGGCGCGTATCTTCCATGTGCACTTGCGCGACTATCGCCACCAGGACGGGAAGGTGGTGTGGACCGCGGTGGGCGATGGTGAGTTCGACAACCTGGGACAGATCCGCGCGCTGCGCAAGGACGGCTACACCAGCACCTTCACGCTGGAGACCCATTGGCGCGACCCCAGGGGCAAGATGTACTCCACGGAGACCTCGCTCAAGGGCCTGTTGAAGGTGGTGGAACAGGTATAGCCTGGCCCGCAGGCCGGGCCTCGGCCGGCCGATTGGGCGCGTCCGCTGCACGGGGCGCGGCATTGCGTACACCCCGCCGTGCCCGAGCGCGGCGCAACACAGCTTCGCCACGCTCGGACCCGGCACATCGAGTGGATGCCAGGTCGATGCCAAGCGAACGGTGTGCAGAACGCGCCATTTTTTCCGGTTAAGTCCCCTTTCGAGGAAGTTGCCATGGACGCGTCCTACGGGTTCGTGAACACTAGGTCTTCGACCGCGAGATACTGTGCTTCTTGACGAGGGCAAACCGCTCCCTCACGGGGTGCCCTTTGGTCCCGCCTCAGATCGGAGCCGCGGAGGCGCGAAGTCGGTCACAAAGTCCGCCGGGAAAATGTCGAATATTATCAATCCCTTATAGACATACCCTGCAGGCCACCCCAAAGCCGCATGCTAGCTTGAGATTGAAGAGGGAACCGCTTGTTGGGCGAGATTGCGGTCCTCGCGGGGATGTCTGCCGGAGCCCAACCATGGGGGCCTTAAATCCGGAGCACAGACATTGCAACGCTTCCTAAGCC
>JBKQPR010000083.1:0-7912 GCA_052144935.1 Bryobacteraceae bacterium | reverse complement strand
CCGGCGAAAAAGAAAACAATCATGCCGCCGGACACAGCCAGCGATTTCCACATCAGGACACGGCTGATACGCACGGGGCGTCGTTCGAGTGCCACTTTTTCCTGAAGCCGGAACTCTCGATGGTAGGTGACGGCGATGACGGCCACCGTCATCAATAGCCCTATCACCGCCACTGGTGAAAGCGCAGCCGCGAAAGCCCGATTGTGGTTTCCAGAAAAGCTGCCGATCATCATGTTCTGCGGGTTGCCCGTGATGGTCGCCACACTCCCGATGTTTGCTGCCATCGCCACGGCAAGCAAATAAGGCACGGCGTTGCGGCGTAGTTGGCTGGAGATTTCGAGCACCAAAGGCGTGAGCACCAGGCACATCGTGTCGTTAACGAAGAAGGCGGAGAAGAATCCGGCCACAAAGACGATCGCGGCCAGCAGGACGATGGGCCGGTGTGCATGTTCCACCACCCACTCCGCCACCGCGCTGAAGAAACCGGAAAGTCGCAGGTTGGCTACCACGATCATCACGCCGAACAGGAGGATCATGGTGTCGTAATTGATCGCAGCGTAGGCTTGGTCGAAATCTAGGACACCGAACGCGATCATGAGGCTGGCGCCGATGATGCACGCGCCCGTTCGATCTACGCGAAACCCGGGCAGTCGGCCGAGGGCCAGCACCAGATAAACGGCGAGAAAGATGAGGACGGCCGCCAAGAGATGAGTTTACTCCACACACAAAGATCAAAACACGGGATCGCCATAGACCTGATCTGGAGGAAGAGCTTCAAGCCCGGAGCCCGCAGAAGAATTCGCGCCAACAGCGATTGCCGCAACGCCGAGGAGGCTCGGGGAATAATCGGATCGCAATTCTAATCGAGGCAGGCCAGATGCCCGCTCGACTCCCAGCAATGCATGTCGCGAAGATGCCGCCTGAACATGGTATGAGCGAATCTGGATAGAGCTGACGCGGAAGACCTCGCATGAGGCGGCGTATCCGTAGGCCCACGCGCCACCAACTCCCCCCTTGCATTTCCCACCAATTTGTCTCATACTTCCCATAAATGATTTATGGAAGGCAAATCGCAGCCTTCCACGGAGAACGCCATGCTCGAAATCCGCGCGCTGACCAAGCGCTATAACGGCATCCCCGCCGTCGAGAATGTCAGCTTTCAAATCGCCCCCGGCGAGATCCTCGGGTACGTGGGACCCAACGGCGCGGGCAAGAGCACCACCGTCAAAATCATGATCGGCCTGCTCGAGCCGAGCGAAGGCGAAATCTGGTTCGGCGGCCGCAGCATCCTCGAAGACCTGCCCGGCTTCCAGAGCCGCCTGGGCTACGTCCCCGAAGAGCCGCAGCTCTACCCGTACCTCTCCGGCCACGAGTATCTCCAGCTCGCCGGCCGCCTGCGCGGCATGCCGCACCGCCCGCTGGAATCCAAAATCGGCGAGTTCCTGCACCTCTTCGGCCTCTGGGACGACCGCCATTGCGCCGTCTCCTCTTACTCCAAAGGCATGCGCCAGAAGATTCTGCTCTCCGCGGCGCTGCTCGGCAATCCCGAGGTGCTGGTGCTCGATGAGCCTATGTCCGGCCTCGACGTCACCACCGCGCTGGTGGTGCGCGAGCTGCTCCGCGAAATGGCCGCCCGCGGGCGCATGATCTTCTACAGCTCGCACGTTCTCGAAGTGGTCGAAAAAATCTGCACGCGCGTGCTGATCCTGCGCAAGGGCCGCGTGGCCGCGCACGATTCCATCGCCCACCTTCGCGAGCGCATGCACCAGCCTTCGCTGGAGGCCATCTTCGCCGAGCTGACCACCGAGCAGAATCCGCAACATGCGGCCGCGCACATCCTCGAGGTGATGCAGGCGTGAACTGGCTGGGGCCCAGTCTTTGCCGCACCCGGGGCCGCAAATTCGAATTGCTGCGCCACTTCCTCTCGTGCATGTTCGATGGCGAGTGGGGCGGGTCCCCGGGTGCGCCCCAAGGGGCCCGCGGCCAATGGCAATCCGCGGCCATCGGCCTCTTCGCCATGATGCTCCCGGCCGGCATAGTGTTCCTCCGCGAAGGCACGCTCAATGCGGATTACGCCGCCCGCTACCGCTACTTGTCGAAACTGGCCTCGCCGGAGCCCTACCTGGCCACCGCCATGGCCGACCAGCTCGCGCTGCTGGTCGTGGCCTTCGCGGTCACCGGGCTGATCGCTCTCTTGGAATGGCAGTCGCTGTTTCCCGGCGCGCGCGATTACCTGGCGCTGGCCGGCTTCCCGGTGCGCCCGCGCCAGATCTTCCTCGCGCGCTTTCTGGCCGTGCTGCTCTTCTCCGCCGCCGTGGTCGCGGCCATGGTGCTGCTGCCCTCGCTCATCGCGCCCTTGGAATTCGGCGGGCGCTGGCAAAAGAACCCGTCCTACCTGGTGAACGCCGCCGCCGAGGCTGCCGCCTGCGGGCTGGGTTGCTTCTTCATGTTCTTCTCGGTGGTGGCGCTGCAAGGCGCGCTGCTCAACGCGCTGCCGCGCCGCTGGTTCGCCACGGCTTCGTCCTACGTGCAGGGCGCGCTGGTGGGCGTGTTTCTGTTGGCCGGCCTCGAAAGCTGGTCGATCAAGAACTGGGGACCTGCCACCATCGCCAGCCTGCCCCGATTCGGTGCCTGGGCCCCGCCGGTATGGTTCGCCGGCCTTCATGAAACGCTCCTCGGCGATTCCGATCCGTTCTATCTCGCCATGGCCCACCGCGCCATCACGGCAGTGGCCGCCTCGGCGGCTCTGGCGGCGCTCTTGTACCTGCTCAGTTACCGCCGCTACCGCAGCCTGTTGCTGGAAGCGCCCGTCAGCCTGGCGCCGCGGGGCAAGCTGCCGTGGGGCTTCGCCGGCGTTCTGCCGCGTCTTCTGTCTCGCGACCCCCGCGGCCAGGCCGCCATCGAGTTCATGGCCCGCACCCTGGCGCGCAGCCGCACGCACCGCGTGGTGTGGATGGCCTATATCGGCGGCGCCATCGCCATCATGCTGAACAGCTCCCTCATCGATGGCCGCATCTTCCTGCGCTCGCACGGAAGCTGGCAGGAGGCGCTCGGTTTCCTGGTGCTGTTCTGGCCGCTGGCCTGCTCCATCGTGCTGCTCAATGGCATGCGCCACACCCTGTCGATCCCCGCCGAGCTGCCCGCCAACTGGATTTTCCAGATGCACGAAAGCCAGTGCCGCAAGCCATGGATGGCGGCGGTCGCGCGCTTCGTGATTGCCTACGCCATCGCCCCCGTCTACCTGATTCTGGCGCCCGTGGCGATGCGCGTGGAGGGCGTCTGGCCGGCCCTGCGTATGACCGTCCTGCAGGTGCTCGTGTCGCTCATCATCTTCGAGATTCTGTTTCAAAACTGGCAGCAGCTTCCCTTCACCTGCTCGTACCGGCCGGGCCGCAAGCCGCTGGTGGCGGTGCTGGGGCAGTATATCGCCATGCTGGGAGCGGTGGTGCCCATCCTCACCGTGGTAATCGCCACCGCCGCGCGGTTCGCGCCCCTGTTCGCCATTTACCTGGCGGGCTTCGCCGGCATCTGGCTGAAGGCGCGGGCCACCCGCCGCGAGGGTTGGGGCGAGGCCAAACTTTTGTATGAAGATCCCGGAGACGCAGTCACCAGTCTCGGGATCAAGGAGCTGACTTATGGCGGAGTCGAAGCCCAGCTCCGGCGAGTTGCTGCCGGGAACGCTGGACATGCTGATCTTGAAGACGCTGATCCGCGGGCCGATGCATGGCTACCTGGTAGTGGAGTATATTCACCAGACCTCGGAGGACGCCCTGCGGGTGGAGGAAGGGGCGCTCTATCCGGCCTTGCATCGGCTGGAGCTGCGCGGCCTGCTGGCCTCCGAATGGGGGGTTTCGGAGAACAACCGCCGCGCGAAGTATTACCGCCTGACCGCGGCGGGGCGCAAGTACCTGGTCGAGGAGAAAGCCCGCTGGAATCGCCTGGTGGCGGCCATCGCGCGCATCATGGAACCGGCCTGAGCACCCGCCTGAGTGCCCGCCCCCGCGAGGGCCTGTTCGGCGAAACCATTGCCGCCCTCTGGCTGCGCTTGCGCTCGCTCGCCCGCAAAAGTGGGGCAGGCGCTTTCGCCTACCAACCCCACCCCACTGCGCGCGTCGTTGGCTTTCGCGCCCGCCTCCGCGAGGGCCTGCTCGGCGAAACCGTCACCGCCCTGTGGCTACGGTTGCGCGCGCTGGCCGGACGCCGCCGTTTGGATCGCGACCTGGAAGACGAGCTGGCCTTCCATATCGCCATGCGCGAGGAGCAGCATCGGGCCGAAGGCATGCCGCCCGCGGAAGCCCGCGCCGCCGCGCGCCGCGAATTGGGCAACGCCACGGCCTGGAAGGAGACATCCCGCGATATGTGGACTTTTGCGCGTTTGGAAACCGTCTGGCAAGACCTACGTTATGGCGCGCGGCAGCTTCGCCGCAGCCCCGGATTCGCCTTCACCTGCGCCCTCACTCTGGGACTCGGTATCGGCGCCACCACCGCCATCTTCAGCATGTTCGATGCGGTGCTCTGGCGGCCCATCCCGCTGCCCCACCTGGAGCAGCTCGCCATAGTCTTGCAGCAAGGCCCCGATCCGCACTTTCCGGTTTCGGCCGCGCCCGCCGATGTCGCCGATATCGCCCGCGCCCAGACTTCGCTCACCTCGCTGGCGAGCTGGATGCTGGTCCCCGCCAGCATCGTGGACGCGGGCGGCGAGCCTCTGCGCGTAGAAGCGGCGCGCGTGACTCCCAATTTCTTCCAGGTGATGGGCGTGGCCCCCGCCTTCGGGCGCGTCTTCGATGCCGATAGCGGCCAGCCCGGGCACGACCGCGTGGTGCTCATGAGCGATAACCTCTGGCGCCGCCATTTCGCGGCCGATCCGGCCATCGTGGGCCGAGCCATTCGCATCAACAACCAGAACTACACGGTGGCCGGCGTGATGCCTCCGGGCTTCCAGTTTCCGCGCGCCTGGCGCGACTTGTGGATGCCCCTGGCGCTCACGCCCGCCGACCGCGGCTCGCGCGACAAGGGGATCCTGGAATCGGCCGGCCGCTTGAAGCCCGGCCGCACGCTACCGCAATTCGCGGCCGAGCTGGCCGCCATCGCGCGGGAGCTCGAACGGCAGCATCCCGATTCGAACCACGGCCGTCGCTTTGCCGCGTGGCCGATCTCGCGCTACATGGGAGGCGATTACATCCCGGTCTACGAAGCCATGCTGATGGGCGCGGCGCTGTTTGTGCTGCTGATCGCTTGCGCCAATGTGGCCAATCTCCAATTCGCGCGCTCGATGGGGCGCTGGCGGGAAGTGGCCGTGCGCGCCGCCCTGGGCGCGGGCCGCCGCCGCATCGTCCGCCAACTCGTCACTGAAAGCCTGCTGCTGGCGCTGGCCGCGGCGGTCCTGGGCTTGATCGCCGCACGCTTCGGCCTGGCGGCCATCAAGGCCAATGTCCCCGTCGAGATGCGCCGCTACATGACGGGTTGGGAGGATATTGGTCTGAGCCTGCGGGCCCTCGCAGTGGCCTTCGCCGCGGCAGCCGCCAGCGGCATCCTGGCGGGATTGGCCCCTGCCTGGCGTTGCTCGCGCCCCAACCTCATCGAGTCTTTGAAGGAGGGCGGCCGCGGAGGGTTGACGCGCCGCGGCAGCCGGCTGCGCAGCCTGTTGGTGGCGGCCGAAATGGCTCTCGCGGTGGTCCTTCTCACCGGCGCCGGCCTGATGGTCCGGAGCTTCTCCCTGATAGTGGCCGGCAGCGCCTCGCTCGATCCTTCCACCATGCTGACCCTCCGTCTCCGCCTGGAGGAAACCCGCTACCCCGAACCGGCCCAGGTGGCCGGCTTCTACCGCGACGTGCTGGCGCGCGTCCGGGCACTGCCCGCCGTAACGTCGGCCTCGATAGTGACTGCCCTGCCCTTCAGCCGCTTCGCCACCTCGCTGCCGTTCGCCATCGAAGGCCAGGCCCGCCAGCCCGAGAGGCCGCCCAGCGTGATGGTCCAGAGCGTCAGCACCGACTATTTCCGCGCGCTCCACATCCCGCTGCGCGCCGGCCGCCTCATCGGCGATACCGATGGCCCCGAGAGTCCGCGCGTGGCCATCGTGAGCGAGCGCATGGCGCGCCGCTGGTGGCCCGCCCGTTCGCCGCTCGGCCAGCGGATTCGCTTGGGCGAAAGCGGCCCGTGGATCACCATCGCCGGCGTGGTGGGAGACATCGTCCACAGCGTGATGGATTCCCAGCCGCGCTCGATCGTCTACCTGCCCTATCTCCAGGCGCCTGTCCACGACATGAACCTCGGCCTGCGCGTCTCCGGCGACCCGCTACGCCTGGCTCCCGCGGTCACTGCCGTTCTGCGCGCGGTGGACCGCGAGCAGCCCGTCGACAACGTCGCCACCCTCGCCACGCTGATCCGCCAGGAGGCTTTTGTGTTCGCCTACATGGCGGCCCTGATGGGGGTTCTGGGCGCCATCGCGCTGGTGCTGGCCGCCGCGGGAATCTACGGCGTTACAGCCTACGCGGTCGCCGGCCAGACCCGCGAGATCGGCATCCGCACCGCGCTGGGCGCTTCCCCGCGCAGCGTGTTGGCCGCACTCTTCCGGCAGGGCTTGTGGACCGCCGGCGCCGGCCTGGCCGTGGGAATGATCCCCGCCTTGGGCATGGCGCGCCTGCTCGCGTTCGCCATATGGGGGGTACGCCCCGCCGATCCGCTGATCCTGGGCGGCATCCCTCTGCTGCTGGCCGCCTCCGCCGCGCTGGCCATCTGGATTCCGGCCCGCAAAGCGCTCCGCATCGACCCCCTGGCGGCGCTGCGCTGCGAGTAGGCTCACATGCCGTGTCCGCCGCCCACGTAGATCTTCTGTCCAGTCACCCAACGGGCCTGCTCCGAAGCCAGAAAGACGACCACATCGGCGACATCTTCGGGATTCCCGATTCTGCCGAGAGGAATCGTGGGCAGGATGGCTCGCTCCACCTCGGCGGTGATCCATCCGGTTTGCACGGGTCCCAGCGACACTACGTTGACGTTGATGCCGAACTTGCCGAGCTCCATGGCGGCGCTCCTGGTGTAGCTCTCCAGCGCATACTTGCTCGCGCCGTAGGAGATCTCCGACGGGAAACGCTCCGCGCCCGCCGTGCTTACGTTGATAATCCGGCCCCACCGCGCGCCGCGCTCCACGTGCCTGCGCGCGAACTCGGCCATGATCAGGGCCGGTGCGCGAGTATTGACGGCATACAACCGATCGAAGCCATCGGCCGTTATGCGGTTGGGCCGATCCGTCCACAACTCCACAAGCTGGTTGTGCAGTTCGGCGCCGGAAGGTACGAACGTGTCGGCCTCCCAATACGCCGCGTTGGCGCGCAGCGACTCCTGAATCTCATCCAGGAATCCCTTCACACCGGCTTCCGACGCTTCGATCTCCTCGATCCTCACGCCGTCCACCCCGGGCGCGCCCTGGTTGGCGCGCACCCGTTTCCATCCCGCCTCCAGCACATCGCGCCGGTAGATCCGGTCATACAGCACATAAAACCGGAACTTCGGCTCCTACTTGGCCTTTCGGCTCAGCTTCTGTCTCAGCAAAGAGAGTTTATCTGGCCGTCCGTCTCCGCTCACCTGTTTCTTCAGGGCTTCGATATGCAGCCATTCTTCCGTAGCGGGAATCTCTTCCAAGCGGTTCTCCTTTCCTCTTACAGCAGCAATGCTTCCAGTAAGGCCCCTTCGCTCCGCGGGCGTTACCCCGCTTCTTCGCTACTATGGGCCTCTCCGACTCCCGGCCAGGACCGTGCCCTCGGTTATGGATTCCCTCGGGCCGTTGGGGTCGGTGTAATCCTTCCCCGCCCTGCCGGGTCTCCCAGGTTCCTCGACTGGTCTGTCCCTGCGCGCTGTCCCCAACCACCCCGGAAGGTCCGGCAGGTGCTTGCTCATTACTTCCCTGCCGATA
>JBKQPR010000082.1:0-43740 GCA_052144935.1 Bryobacteraceae bacterium | reverse complement strand
TTTGGCCGTGCCCGCCGGCAGCTCAATCACCGAATGCGCCGACAGGCATGCCGACATCCGCCACGGCGCAACCGAGTGTCTCACCTTTCGCACCTTGTGCCGCTTGTCCACGTACACCAGGTCGATGGCAAACTTCATGAAGAATGTGTGGACCGATTCGCAGGGCACGATCCATAGCCCTTCTCCCGGTTGCAGCCGTTCATGCTTGAGCAGGCCGGTCCGCCGCTTTTCGCTGGTGTCGGCGAGTTCCACGGCTTCACCCAAGACCGTGCCGCGTGTCTGGTTGCGTATCAATACTCTCAATTTCGAAGACTATAACACGAGGCTGGGCCGCGTGTGTCGTGCCCCAAATGCAAAAAGCGCGCCGGACGGATTCCCGCCCTGCGCGCTTCTGGTTTCTGCCGGCCCGGTTTACTCCTGGGGCTTGCCCTTCGCCAGTTTCTCGCGTTGCTCCTTGAGCACCGCCTTGCGGCTGAGCTTGATCTTGTTGCCTTCGAGCGCCAGCACCTTTACCATGATCTGGTCGCCCTCCTTGAGCTCATCGCGCACTTCGCGGACGCGGTTTTCGGCGATCTCGCTGATGTGCAGCAGACCGTCGGTCCCCGGGAAAATCTCGACGAAGGCGCCGAAATCCACCAGCCGGACCACCTTGCCCAGGTAGGTCTTGCCCACCTCGGCCGACGCGGTCAGGTCGGAGATAATCTGAATGGCCTTGTTGGCCGATGCTTCGTCGGCCGATGCGACATGGATCGTGCCGTCGTCTTCCACGTCAATCTTCACACCGGTCTGCTCGATGATCCCGCGGATCACCTTGCCGCCGGGTCCAATCACGTCGCGGATCTTGTCCTGCGGAATCGTCAGGGTGTAGATGCGTGGCGCATATTGGGAAATTGCGGTGCGCGCTTCCGCCAGGGCCTGGTACATCTTGTCGAGGATGAACAGACGGCCGCGGCGCGCCTGCTCCAGCGCTTCCTTCATGATGGCCGTGGTCACGTTGGGGACCTTGATGTCCATCTGCAGGCCGGTGATGCCGTCGAGCGTGCCGGCCACTTTGAAATCCATGTCGCCGTAGTGATCTTCGGCGCCGGCGATGTCGGTGAGGATGGCGTATTCGCTGCCTTCCAGCACCAGGCCCATGGCCACGCCGCCCACGTGCGCGGCCAGCGGCACGCCTGCGTCCATCAGCGCCAGGGATGCCCCGCAGACCGTGGCCATGGAGCTGGAACCATTGGATTCCAGAATGTCGCTGACCACGCGCATGGTGTAGGGGAAGGTCTGTTCCGTGGGGATCAGCGCCGAGAGCCCGCGCTCCGCCAGCGCGCCGTGGCCGATTTCGCGGCGGCCCGGCCCGCGCATGAAGCCCGTTTCTCCCACGCTGAACGGTGGGAAGTTGTAATGCAGCATGAAACGCTTGGAGGCCTCGCCCGGCTCCAGCAGCTCGATGCGCTGCTCGTCTTCCTTGGTGCCCAGCGTGATGGTGACCAGCGCCTGCGTTTCGCCGCGCGTGAACAGCGCCGAACCGTGGGTCCGCGGCAGCACGCCGGTTTCGATGCTGATCTGCCGCACCTCGTCGAACGCGCGGCCGTCCGGACGGCGGTGATGCTTCAGCATCTCGTCGCGGAAGATGCGCTCCTTGAGGGCGTCATAGCATTCGGCGGCCTGTTCGCGCTGCTCCTCGGGCAGCCCTTCCAGCACCCGGTGTTTCACCTCCGCCACCAGCGCGTAGCTTTCCAGTTTCTCGTGCTTCTGGGTGTTGAGCGCGTCGGTGAGATCCTCGCGCGCGGCCGCCGAAACCTTGGCGTAGATCTCCTGGTCGAGCACGGGCGGGGTAAACACCCGCTTGGGCTTACCGGCCACGGCCACCAACTGGCGAATCGCGGCGGCGATCTTCTTGCAGCACTCGTGGCCGAATTCGATGGCCCCCAGCACGTCGGCTTCGGAAACCTGCTGCGCGCCGGCTTCCACCATCACGATTCCGTGTTCGGTGCCCGCCACGATGATGTTCAGCGTGCTCTCGCGGCCCTCCGTGTAAGTCGCGTTGGCCAGATATTGGCCGTCCTTCATGCCCACCCGGACGCCGCCCAGCACGTAGGGGAACGGAATATCTGAAATCGCCAGCGCCGCCGCCGCGCCGACGATGGCCAGCGAGTTGGGGTCCTGCTCCGGATCGGCCGAGAGCACCATGGCGATAATCTGGGTTTCGTGGAGGAAACCTTCGGGGAACAGCGGCCGGATCGGACGATCGATCAGCCGGCTGGTGAGAACTTCTTTTTCCGAGGGACGCCCCTCGCGTTTGATGAAGCCACCGGGAATCTTCCCGGCGGCGTAAGTGTACTCGCGGTAGTCGACCGTGAGCGGGAAAAATCCGGCTCCCGGTTTTGGCTCATTGGCCATGCAGGCGCTGACCAGAACCACGGAATCGCCGCAGCGAACCACAACCGCGCCGTTCGCCTGTTTGGCCATCTTTCCCGTTTCGAGGGTAAGCTTGCGGCCGTTCAGGTCCACTTCAACTGTATGCAACATTGTCTTTGCTTTAGCCTCCAACCTCGGCCGGGAACCAGTCCCAGCCAGTCACAGATAGGCACCCCCACGGGGAGCCTTTGAGACTGGAGTTGACAGGATGGTTGTTCCCACGCCGCAAGGCCACGCGCCTCGCTACGCGAGAACAAGGTATGGAATCGGAAACAACCGAAAACACGGACTGCTGCTCTGGCTGCCTCCGCCGAATGAAACTAGCGGCGAATGCCTAGCCGTTGCAGAACTGCCTTATAACGCTCGGGATCCGTGTTTCGCAGGTACGTCAGAAGCCGCCGACGCTTCGCTACCAGGGTCAGGAGTCCCTTCCGGGAACCATGGTCCTTCTTATGCGTCGCGAAATGCTCCTGGAGCAGCGCAAGCCGCTGGCTCAAGAGGGCAATCTGTACTTCTGGCGACCCGGTGTCGGATTTGTGGCGCTGATTGGTGGTAAAAATCTGCCGCTTTGCTTCAATCGCCAGTGCCATTCTTAGGGTGATGCTCCTTGTCTTCTCTTAATCTCGATTTAGTTACGAAGATTAGGATACCACAGGCGGGAAGGGGTGGGGGGCGAATTGGGTCGCTTAAAGTATGACCGTAGGGCATCGGTTGGGCTGAGAGCCTGCGCCACGTCTGCCACTCAGTCAAACGTAAAGTTGTTCTTGCGGGTTCCTTACCGCCGCTTCCAGTCCAGGTGCAGGCGGTCGCGGCCGTCGGTGGCCTCCAGCGTGATGGCCGTCACGCGGTCCTTGGCTTCGTCAACCGACAGAAACATGGGTCCTTGGACGTGCCAGTCCGGGCCGTCGCACACGACATCGGCGCGCAGGCGGCCGGCGTCACGCGCGTTGACCACACCGCTGAAAGACAAAGGCGGCTGCTTCCGCGCGGTGTGGAACGACACCAGGACTTTGCCGCCGAGATCGATGCTTGCGTCGACATCCAGCAGATCGATGTGGACATCGCCGATGCTGGCCTCGCCCTGGCCGCGGGTCTTGTAATGGGCCGCATTATTCCAGGTGAAGCCCGGAGGACCCTCGCGCCGCTCGTCGCGGATGCCGGCGGCGGAGATCGCCCAGGTGAGGCGGAAATGGTAGCGGCCCTCGCCGGGGCCGGTGTCGTGGATGTGGACGACGGCCTGGAAATCGTTGGCCTGTGACGGTGGCGTCACAAGCTGGATCTGGTTGCGGCGCTCCTTCACCTCGAAGGTGAAGCCGCGCAGGTCGCGATCGGGAAGCGGCTGGCTGCACTCCGATCCCTCGTTGCGGGCATCGCGGCCCGACACGGTGTGGATCGATACAACGTCCCGGCGCAGCGAGACCTCGACCTCGTCATCCACCTGAAGGCGGATATCGCACTGGCCCTTGTCCATGGGCGCATCGGTGGGCGCCATCTGCCGCACGCGAAAGCGCGTGTCGGCCAGGGCCGGCAACGACCCGGCGGCCAGAAGGACGATCGCGAGACGGCGAGGATCGGTAAGCGACATTGGCTCCAGGATAGCAATGTGGGGAATTGCTCACGCCCCCGCGATGCCGCGCCGTAGTTCCAGCGCGTCGCGATCCGGGACCGGCGCCAGGCGGCATAATCGGTTACCATTGGAAAGGAGGCGCTGTGAGTCGAGTTCAGGAAATTACCGAGCAGTTGCGCACTCTTTCCGCCGCCGAATTGCGTGAGTTGCGGGGCTGGCTGGACGAATACGAGGACCAGATCTGGGACGCCCAATTCGCGGCTGATGTTGCCGCCGGCAAGTGGGATATCCTCGCCGAGCAGGCGCTGCGGGACCATCGGGAAGGTAGATCCACGCCGCTTTGAAACACCACGCCGCGCCGGCGTTCTGGGAGGCCTTTGGCTCGCTCGATCCCGCGGTACAGAAGGCGGCGCGAGCTGCTTTCGAACTCGTGAAGAGCGATCCACGGCACCCCAGCCTCCGGCTCAAGAAAACCGGCCGGTACTGGTCCGCGCGGGTCGGACGCAGCCATCGGGCGGTCGCGGTTGAGGCGGAGGACGGCTTGGTGTGGATCTGGATTGGTCAGCACGATCCGTACGAACGCAAGGTGGGTTGACGCCGCTGTCTGGGCGGCGGGCATGCCTCAGACGGCTTGGCTAAGATAGTAGCAGCTACTTCTTTTATGACCACACCCTCGGAGCGCCAACGTGCGCTCGCCGACATCCTGGAGCAACGTGTACTCGTTCTGGACGGGGCCATGGGGACCATGCTGCACCAGGTGCCCCTGTCCATCGAGACCGATTATCTGGGGTGCGAGAACTGTCCGGAGATCCTGGTGGCGACGCGGCCCGACGTGATCGAGAACGTGCATCGGGCTTACCTGGAAGCGGGCGCCGACGTCATCGAAACCGATTCGTTCGGCGGGGCGCGCATGACGCTGGCCGACAATCAATTGCAGGATCGGGCCTACGAGCTGAACTACGGCGCCGCCCGGATCGCCCGCCAAGTGGCGGACGCATTTTCCACCGCGGACAAGCCGCGCTTCGTGGCCGGCTCCATGGGGCCGACCACCAAGAACATCAACACCACGGGCACGGCCACCTTTCAGGATTTTCGCAACGACTACTACCAGCAGGCCAAGGCGCTGGTGGATGGCGGGGCCGATTTTCTGCTCATCGAGACCTGCTTCGATACAGGCGCTCTGAAGGCGGGCCTGATCGCCGTCGATCAGCTTCGGCGCGATCTCGGGATGGCGATCCCGGCCATCGCATCGGTCACCGTCTTCGACACCGGCACCATGTTAGCCGGCCAGGAGATCGACGCACTGTATGCCTCCATCGCCAATCACGATTTGCTGGCGGTGGGCATGAACTGCGCCACCGGGCCGGATCTGATGACCGACCATCTCCGCACGCTGCACCAACTGTCGCGGTACCGCGTCTCGTGCTATCCGAATGCGGGGCTGCCGGATGCCGAGGGAACGTTTCCGGAGACGCCGGAGTCGCTCGCGGCGCAGCTCGAGCGGTTTATCAAACAAGGCTGGCTCAATATCGTGGGCGGGTGCTGCGGGACCACGCCGGCGCACATCCGGATGATCGCGCAGATGGCCGAGGGCAAACGGCCGCGGGCCGTGCCGGCGCCTTCGCACCGCGCCTACTACTCCGGCATCGACCTGGTGGAGGCGGAAGACAGCAACCGGCCTCTGATTGTGGGCGAGCGCACCAATGTGATCGGCTCGCGGCTGTTCAAGAATATGGTGGCCGCGGAGAAGTGGGAGGAGGCTACCGAAATCGCGCGCTGGCAGGTGAAGAACGGGGCGCACATCGTCGATGTCTGCCTGCAGAGCGCCGACCGCGACGAAATCGCCGACATCCAGCCCTTCTACGAAAAGCTAGTCCGCAAAATCAAGGCGCCGCTGATGATCGACACCACCGATCCCAAGGCGGTGGAGCTGTCGCTGACATATTGCCAGGGCAAGAGCATCATCAACTCCGTCAACCTGGAGGATGGCGAAGAGAAGTTCGAGCGCATCTGCCCGATCGCCAAACGCTATGGCGCGGCGCTGGTGGTGGGCGCCATCGACGAAGACAAGCTGCAGGCGCAGGCCTTCACGCGGGAACGCAAGCTGGCGGTAGCCGAACGGTCGTACGGGCTGCTGACGGAGAAATACGGCATCGCGCCCGAAGATATCATCATCGACCCGCTGGTGTTTCCGTGCGCAACCGGCGACGTGAATTATATCGGCGCGGCGGTAGAGACCATCGAAGGCATCCGGCTGGTGAAGGAAAAACTGCCGCTGGTGAAAACCGTGTTGGGCATCTCGAACATCTCCTTCGGGCTGCCGGCCGCCGCGCGCGAGGTGGTGAATTCGGTTTTCCTGTATTACTGCACCAAAGCGGGGCTGGACCTGGCGATCGTGAATGCCGAGAAACTCGAGCGCTTCGCCTCGATTCCACCGGAAGAGCGCCGCCTGGCGGAGAACCTGTTGTTCAATTCGCCGCCGGTGGACGCCGCAGACGAATCCCTTCGCGCGGCCCCGGAAGACTGGCGGCTCCAGAGCGCGGAACAGAAGGCCGCCATCAACCAGTGGCACATCGCGGCCGTCACCGACCATTTCCGCAAGACAGGCAAGCGCGTGAAGGAGCGCGCGGAGGATCTGCCGCTCGACAAGCGGCTGGCCAATTACATCATCGAAGGCACCAAGGACGGGCTGATTGCCGACCTGGACCGCAAGCGGCAAGAGGGCGCTGCGCCGCTGGAGATCATCAACGGGCCACTGATGGCCGGGATGTCGGAAGTGGGCCGGCTGTTCAACAACAACGAGCTGATTGTGGCCGAGGTGCTGCAATCGGCGGAGGCCATGAAGGCCGCCGTGAGCTACCTGGAACAGTTCATGGAGAAGGCCGACACGGCGGCTCGCGGCAAGGTGATGCTGGCCACGGTGAAGGGCGATGTCCACGACATCGGCAAGAACCTGGTGGAAATCATTCTGGCGAACAACGGCTACAACGTAATCAACCTGGGCATCAAGGTTCCGCCGGAGACGCTGATTCGCGCCTGCCAGGAGCACAAACCCGACGCCATCGGGCTTTCCGGGCTGCTGGTGAAGAGCACCCAGCAGATGGTGATTACGGCCGGCGATCTGAAGATGGCGGGCATCGTGGTGCCGTTGCTGGTGGGCGGCGCGGCGCTTTCGGAAAAATTTACGCGCACCAAAATCGCGCCGGCTTACGGCGAAGCGGTGTGCTACGCCAAGGACGCCATGACCGGGCTGAGCCTGATGAACCGCATCATGGATCCGGCGGAGCGGCCGGCGGTGCTGGAGAGCCATAAAGCGGTGGAAGCGGTGGTGGCCGTGGAAGCGCCCGCGGAGCCTCTGGCGCCGCTCTCTACGCGCCGCAGCCGCAAGGTGCGGACCGATCTTCCGATTCCGGCGGCTCCGTACCTGGAGCGCAAGGTCCGCGACGTACCCCACCTGGCGGAGCTGTGGAGCTACATCAATCCGAACATGCTCTACGGGCGGCACTTGGGATACAAGGGCAAATTCGAAAAGGGCCTCGCGGAGCACGATCCCCTGGCGCTGGAACTATACCGCGGGGTGGAAGAGGTGAAGCAGGATGCCGCACGCTTCATGAGAGTCCGGGCGGTGTGGCAGTTCTTCGAGGCGGCGCGCGATGGCAACTCCATTCACCTCTACCAGCCGGGCGCGGAAGCAGCCCTGCACACCTTCGGCTTCGGGCGGCAGCGGCGCGAGGACGGCCTCTGCCTGAGCGATTACATCCTGGATGCCGAAGACGCCGGGGACGATGGTCACCGCGACCATCTGGCCTTGTTCGTGGTGACCGCGGGCGCCTGCGTGCGCGAGCGCTCCGAGGAATGGAAACAGGCCGGCGAATTCTTCAAGGCCCACGCCATACAGGCGCTGGCGATCGAGACCGCCGAGGGCACGGCAGAATGGCTGCACCGCCGCATCCGCGAGGATTGGGGCTTCCCGGATCCGCCCACCCTGACGATGCAGGAGCGCTTCACCTCGCGGTATCGCGGAAAGCGGTACAGCTTCGGGTACCCGGCCTGCCCCAATCTGGACGACCAGCAGGGGATTTGGAAACTGCTGCGGCCCGGAGATATCGGCGTGCGGCTGACCGAGGGCATGATGATGGAACCCGAGGCCAGCGTCAGCGCGCTGGTGTTTCACCATCCGGATTGCGCCTATTTTACAGCCGAGGAATAGGCGCGCGGCACGAAGCTTTTCAGGCGGTGGCGGCATCCAACGTAAGGTCAACGTTGACAGGAGAACACATGAAACGAACGGCAAATGCGGAATGGCACGGCGATCTGAAATCGGGCAAGGGAACGGTTTCCACTGCCAGCGGCGTACTTTCCAAGTCGCAGTATTCTTTCTCGACTCGCTTCGAGGACGGTAAGGGCACCAATCCGGAGGAACTGCTGGCGGCGGCTCACGCCGGATGCTTTTCCATGGCGCTGTCCGCTCAGTTGGGCGGGGCAGGTTTGACGCCCGAGAGCATCGAAACCACCTGCACGATCAGCTTGGAAAAGGAACCGGATGGCTTCGCCATTACGGAGAGCCATTTGGAGCTGAAGGCCAAGGTGCCCGGCGCCACACAGGAGGCTTTCGACCGCGCGGTGCACGCGGCGAAATCGGGCTGCCCGGTATCGAAGCTTTATAAAACCAACATCACGCTGCATTCGACGCTGGAAAGCTGAGAGCAGCCCGCTAACGCCACTGTCATGTGGGGCGGGCAATCCTGCCCGCTGCCGGCTTCCAGCCGGCTCTTTCGGCGTCAGGCGAAGGGTTTCTCACGCAGCCAGTGCCGGCTTGGCGGGCCCTCTGGGCCCGGCGGCAGCCAGGATCGGCTGCCCCCCACTTTGGCCCGGGCCGGTCGGGGGCGGTGATCGAGGAGGTTAGGACGATGCGTACTTATTTGCAGCTTTGCTTGTGCCTGGCTCTGGTGAGCGCAGGCTGTCTGGCCGCGCGCGAGTTTCCGGCGCCGGCCGCGGATATTCCCGCCGGCGCCAATGGCCAGAAGGCCACCGCGGTGCTCTCGGGCGGATGTTTCTGGGGCGTCGAAGGGGTCTTCGAGCGGCTCAAGGGCGTTTCCGATGTGGTGGCGGGATTCGCCGGCGGCAAGGCATCCACCGCGCATTATGAGATGGTGAGCAGCGGCAATACCGGCCACGCCGAGTCCGTGAAGATCACTTACGATCCGGCGCAGATCTCTTACGGCAAACTGCTGCAGGTATTCTTCTCGGTGGCGCACGATCCGACCGAACTAAACCGCCAGGGCCCCGACGAGGGCACCCAATACCGCTCGGCCATCTTCTATTCGTCGGAGGAGCAGAAGCGCGTGGCCGAGGCCTACATCGCGCAGCTCAATCAGGCCAAGGTATTCCGGCATGCCATTGTGACGCAGGTTGTGCCGCTGGCCGGGTTCTACGCCGCCGAGGAGTATCATCAGCACTTCCTCGACCGCAATCCGGACAATCCGTACATTGTGAATGTGGACATGCCCAAGATCGAGGCGCTGAAGCGGCAGTATCCGGATTGGCTGAAGAAGAGGTAAGAAGCAAATCGGGGCTGCGCGGCGACGGGTTTCGGCGCCCTACAGGGCGCTCTGAAAGTCCTCCAGGCTGACACTGGCCTGACGGAGGATACTTTGCAGTGTGCCGACGGCCAAATTGCCATGCATCGGCACAGTAACGCGCCGGTCTCCTCGGACCAGGCGAACGTGAGAGCCGGTCTGTCTGGTAATCGAGAAGGCCCAGCCGCTGCAACGCTCCGACTGCTTCCGTCCCCGAGATGTCCCGAGGCAGCTTCACGCCTGAACTAAGACCGGATCGCTGACGAAATGGATGCGGATTCGGCGAGGAGCGGCGCCCCGATCAAAGTGAGCTGCAACCGCCTCCGTGATTTGCTGCTGCAAATCGCGAAGGTCTTGCCCTTGCGTGGTGATGCCGCCCGCTCCGTCCGATTCGTCCCACCATGCCACAAGCCAGCCCGATTGCTCGTCGCGTTGGACTTGAAATGTAATTTCTTCCATTGTCTGAAACCCATTATTCCATACATGCGCTGGTAGGGTCCTGATGTCGACTTTAGAACTACCCATGGCCCGGGCCGTCAGGTCCCGTGAAAGTGCTGCCACGGCGGTTACCCAGTGGGGATTCTAACCATATGGACGTAACACCAGCGTCCGCCGCCCCTTACCCCACCGCCACCGGCCGAATGGGCGACGCCGTAGCGCCCGTCAACTTCAGGGGCAACGCCACAAACAGGAACTCATATACACGCGCCCGCGCCAGTTCCTCCAGGTTCAGGCACTCGATAATATGGATGCCGCTTTCCACCAGCAGGTGGACGTGTACCGGCATTGCGGCGTCGGGCAGCTTTTCGAAGGCCACCGTGTCCGATCCCGCCGCGTAGATTCCCTGGCGGCTGAGCCATCGGGCGCCGGCCAAGCCGGGGCCGGGGCCGCGCGCCTGGTTGATAAAGCGCGGGGCATCGTGGAAGAAGATCGCCCATCCGGTGCGCAGCAACACTACGTCGCCCGGGCGGATCTCGATGCCCTCGGTGCGCACCGCGGCCTCCAAATGGCCGGGCGTGATTTCGAAATCCGCGGGTAGCGCGCCGCCTTCAAGGCCCGCCTGCAACCCCACGATATCCAGCAGGACGCCGCGGCGCAAGATCGGCGGGATGGTGTCGATGGAGTGCCGCTGGAGGCCGCCGGCGTACGATTGCACTTCGGAGGCCTGGTCGCCGCCGTAGAGCTTGCCGCCGCAGGAAAAATGGCACAGCGCGTCGATGTGCGTGCCCACGTGGCTGCCCAGCGCCAGCGCGTCGGAGGCCGAGCTGTGTTGCGCCGGGCCTACGTAATCGCCGTGCTGCTTCACCAGGCCGAAGAGGAACGGCGGGTGCGCGGGATGGTGCGGCATGCCCACGAAATAGGGCTGTGCCAGGTCGAAGACGCGCGAGCTTTCGGGAATCTGCCAGATTGACATTTAGAACCGGTAGTGCGCCCCGAACTGCAGGATGCGCGGGCTGTAGAACATCGACGAGAGCACGCCGAACGTGGTGGCGTTAATATTCTGGTCCCCCGACCAGAAGGTTGGGTGGTTGAGCGCGTTGTAAGCCTCCATGCGGATGTCTATGCTGTGACGGTCGGAGATGGCGACGTTCTTCAGCAGGCTCATGTCGGTAGTGAAGGTCCACGGCCCCGAAAACTGGCGGCGCTGGAGAGTGCCCAGGTCGCCGGCGGTAGGGTTGAAGAAGACCTGGCCCGCAAATGCGGGGGTGCCAGGGGTATTGACGCCGGTGCCGTTGGTCTGATTGATGGCCGACGCGGCAACTTCCATGGGGCCGTTGCCGGTCATCTGGAAATGCACGATCTTACTCAACTGCGAATCGTTGAGGCTGGTGGTGGCGGTGTTGTAATAGGAGCGTAACTCACTGTTGAGCGTGCCATAGCCGGACAGAACGGAAAATGGCGCGCCCGATTGCCAGGTCATAGTTTCGCCGAAGATCCATCCGCCGGCGACCCGGTCGAGAATGCGACCGAAACTCAGCCGTTTGCCCTTGCCGATGGGCAGCTCATAGTAGCCGTCGCCTTTAATCATCTGGTTCAGGTCATAGTTGGCGCGGGAGCGTTCGAGCTTGGGATTGTTGAAATCGAGGAACGCCTGGAAGCGGGTTTGTACGTCGCCATCGCCGTCGCTGAGCACCTTACCAAAGGTGTAATTGGCCTCCAGGCTCAGCCCGTGACTGGTGTGGTGACGCGCCACCAGTTGCAGGGAGTTATAACTGGCGCTGGAATAATTAGTAAGCATGTCGGCGCCCAGCGCGTAGGGGTTCTGGTAGAAGCTCACGTTGCCTTCTTCGCCATTGACCTGGTAGTAATTAGCCAGTTGGCCGACCTCGCCGTCTTCCAGGTAGTAAATTACGTTGGGGTCCTGATTCCGCCCCGAGATATCGCCGCCCGCCCTCAACTGCGGAAACACCGTCAACTGCTGGCTGCCGGGGATGCCGGCGTTGTAGGCCGGATTGAAGACGCCGCTGCTCTTGAGCGCCAGGAAGCCGTTATTCTGCGCACGCAAAAAGTCAGCCAGGAACCCGTTTGGAGTGATCTGCACCTGGTTGAAATCGAATGCGCGATACTGGCCCACCTGGTGGTTGCCCACGTAGCGCGCCTCGTAAACAGTGCCCTTCAATTCGTGCTGGATGCCGGCGGTGTACTGCTGCACGTAGGGGCGGTTCAGGTTGGGGTCGATGATCCCGACGGTGTTGAAGGGGTTGGAGGCGTATTCCTGGGAAACCGTGGAAGGAACCGCGAAGCCGGGCAACGGAATCTGCGGGATGCCCGTTGCCACGGTATTGGAGAGCCCGGTGGCGGTCGAGAGGCCCTGCAGCAACGAATTGGCTTCCAGCATGTTCTCCGGGGCTATAATTTCCGCATCGTTGACTCGGGTGATGGCGTAGCCGCCGCGAAAGGCGGTCTTTCCATCGCCGAACACATCCCAGGCCAGGCCGACATTGGGCGAGAAATCGTGCCACGGGCGCTTGTACCAAGACCGGCCCACGGAGCTGCCCACCCAGTCCAAGGTGGCATTGGAAAGCAGCGTGGATACGGCGCCGCCCACGATCTCGGGTTCCACCTCCAGCGAATTGCGTTCCGTGACCACGCCCGGTAACTCCCACTTCATACCGATGGTCAGCGTGAGGTGCGGCGCCACCTTCCACTTATCCTGGCCGTAGAAGTTGTAATCGCCCATAATGAAATGCCGGAGGTAAGCCTGCCCAGGAACATAGCCGGAGGTCTGGCTGGTGATATTGAAAGTTTCGCTGTAACCGTCGATATAGCCGCCAAGCGTGGCCAGCAGCGTGTTTGCATCGGCTAAGTCGGTAGAGCCGGCGCCCGGCAGATTCACGCGCGAAAGAGCCGGCTGCCCGGATCCCATCGCCAGAGAGATCGTGGGGATGACCCCCGAGTCGTCATAACTGCGGACAAAGACCTTCTGGCCGTGGAAGCCAAATTGAATGTAGTGGCTGCGGTACTGGTAGGCCGCATCGTCCGACAGCGCAAAGGTGTTGGTGGTCCGTCCCTGCGGCAGAAACTCGTTCACAGGGTCCGAAAAGGCCATGCCGGTCAGGATGTACGACCCGAAGTTCTGCGAGCTGAGAAAATAGCCGTAAGTCAAGTTGAACCCGGCGCGCACTTCATTGGTGATATGGGCCGTGGGCGTCCAGCGCCACGAAACGGCCAGGAAGTTGGCGTGAGTAGGGTTCGACACCTTGGGGATGAGCGAATAGTCGTTTTCCAGGTCGGGCCGGTCGGAGTCATCGCGATTCCATAGGTACGATCCGCTGACGGCCTGGCTGGTATTGATATTATAGTCGATCTTACCGGTGATGTTGTCGCGGATTTCGTTGTCGCGCTGGTTGAAACGGTAGCCGGCGGTGTTGCGCAGGTTGCCGGGTGTGCTGTCGCCTACCAGGTAGTTATTGATCTTGTCGGGCGTGGGCACCTGGTTGAGCAGGTTCTGTATCTGGGTTGGGATGCTGGCGATACCGCGCAGCGAAAGCAGATTCACCTGCTGCTGCGAGCTTCCATTATTGTAGGTGAAGATGCCCTCGCGGGCCGTGGCAGTCAGGATGGTGTCGTCCTGGGGGGTTTGCTGGTGCGCCCTCACCGCCTCGTAATTGGTGTAGAAGAAGAGCTTGTCCTTCTTGATCGGGCCGCCCACGGAGGCGCCCATCTGGTTTTGATTGAGGAATGGAAGCGCGACGCCGGCCTGGTTGTTGAACCAGTCGTTGGCGGCGAGGGCATCGTTGCGGTTATACCAGAAGGCTTCCCCGGTAAGCTTATTGGTGCCGGAGGGCGTGGAGAAGGCCGTCTGAGTGGCGCCGCCGGAAGACGCGGCGTTGGCGTTGGAAGCGACCAGCGTCATCTGGCGTACCTGCCCGAGGAGCAGCCGGTTGGGGTTATAGTCCAGGGCGTTGTCCCGGATGTAATTGTCCTGAATGTTGATGCCGTCCAGGGTCACATTGGAATAAGAGGTTCGCAGGCCATTGATCACGGTGAAGGAGTTTCCGTTGTATACCACGCCGGCTTGCGTCTGGAGAATGGAAAGCGCGTCGCGATCCAGAATGGGCAGGTTGCGGATCTCGTCCATGGTGATGGTATCGGAGATCTCGGCGTTGGAAGTATCCACGCCTTGCGCTTCGGCCGTCACCGAGACGTTCTGCGAAACCGTCGCAATCGCAAGTTTGATCGGCAACACGGAGAGTTCGCGGGCGGCATCCACGGTGAGGCTTGTGACGGTGGTCTTCATGAAACCCTTGGCTTCGACCGTCAGATCGTAATCCGCCGGCCGAACGCCCAGGAAATGGTAGAGTCCGTCGGTAGAGGTTTTGACGGAAAGGAGAGGCTTTTTGCCACCGGCCAGGTATAGGTCGACTTCCGCTCCCGGAACGGCGGCTCCCGAAGCGTCTACCACCGACCCCGTAACCCGTCCCGAAAACTGAGCCCATGCCGGAAAGACCTGAAGCAGGCACACGAGCAACATCCCACGTGCTTTTTGCATAATTCCTATTGAACCCTAAATTGAGACGCGCGTTTCATGAAAAAGAGAGAGCCAGGGAGGGAGCCTAAAGGCGCAATCCGTGTAAACAAATCGCGAGTCTGCCGGGCGATCCGCATTCCGTGTTGACAATAGGCGAAGAAAGGGCGAATATATGCGAGGAGGCTCCCATGTCCATCGCTGAAATGTTACTCCCCGAATTCGACCAGGAAATGGTCCACACGCGCAAATTCCTGGCCCGTGTGCCCGAGGACCGCTTCGATTTCCAGCCGCATCCGAAATCGGCCACCATGGGGAAACTGGCGGCCCATCTGGCAACCTCGCCTGCTTGGAGTGTCGAAACCATGAACCGGGATTCGCTGGATTTCGCTCCTCCGGGCGAACCTCCCATGAGTCTGCCGGAAGCGCAAAATCAGGCGCAACTTCTGGAACTTTTCGACGACGGCGTAACCCGCGCCCGCGTGGCGCTGGCGAACGCCACTGACGAGCAGTTTCTGCAGCCCTGGACGCTGTTGGGGGGCGGCACCGTGGTCTTTACCATGCCGCGCATCGCGGTGATCCGCAACTTCGTGATCAACCACACCATTCATCATCGCGCCCAGTTAGGCGTGTATCTGCGGCTCAACGATATTCCAGTGCCGGGGGTTTACGGGCCGTCGGCGGACGAATCGTAAGCGGGGGCGAGAACCGCTTGCTTAGAGGCCGTACTGGAATCGGTTGACAGCGGAGTGCCCTCTGGGCCCGCCTGTCCCACCAGCGTTCAAGACGGGCTCAGTGGGCACCCCCTATGTCAACCTGACGCGCGCGGCTCCAATTCAGCCGGGCTCGGACGAAGCGCCCGCCATTGAGAAACATCTCTCGGTGGACTTCACGCCAACGATGCACACCGGATCAGTTCCAGGGGGGCGCCCTGTGGGCCCGGTTGGGGAATCGCTCGGGAGAGCGTTCGATGGCGCTCCGAACGGACTCGAAGTCGCCGGCGTTGTTGTGAATGAGCCGCATCCTCGCGACGAGCGCTGTAGCGGCGATCGTTCCGTCGAACCGCCAGCGGGCCAGGCTCCTGCCGGGATTCGGCGAGTTGATGGGACCGCCGAGGGGGTGTGGGCGGTTCCGGGAGCAGCGCCATGATCTCGCCGGCAACCACGGCGACGGCTCCATCGAGCGGCCACACTCGTCCGAGCTTCGTGAGGTAAGCGACTCGCGCCGTCTCAGTGCGCGCCCGCCCGGCCTCTTCGGCGCGGCGCCACAAAAGACTGTAGCCGCGAACTCGCTCCATCACCGTGACGGCGGAAATGTGTATCTCATGATGGGCCAGGTACTCGCGCATCCAGTCAAGCACCTCGGAACGCTCGGCGCGGCCCAACCAACTCTCGGCGCTCGTGTCGAACAGGAAGGGGCCGGAAGTGGGATCGACCATTGGCTACTGCCGGGCCGCCGGCTCTAGAATGACCCCGTCGAGAATAGCGATCTCCTCGTCCGAGAAGCCGGAAAAAGCCTTCTTGTAGCCTTCGAGCACCTCTTCGCTCCGCCCCGACGCAGTGAAAGAATCGGCCGGCAACGTCAGGGTGGTCCGGCGCTTCTTTAGTGGCCCCGGAAGATGCGGTGTTCGACTCACCGATACAGTCAAGCATGGGAACTGGCGTCAAAACGCATCAAGCCCGGTCGGGCACGGTCGGGCCGATTGAGGTCGGGGTGCCCTCCGGACCCGGCCGAGGACTCCCCACTTTTGGTGTGCCGCCTGGGCTGCGCGGCACCGGGCGCCTGTTGCTCCTGTTGAAAAACACTTCACCATAACAGATAACCAGTTATAATTGTCCTGAAGGGTAACATTTCATGAAGATCCGTCCCGAAGATGCCCTGGAATACCATTCCGCATCTCCAGCGGGCAAGCTGTCGGTCACACCGACCAAGCCCTGCCGCACACAGCGAGATCTGAGCCTCGCTTACACTCCCGGCGTCGCTGTTCCCTGCCTGGAAATCGAGCGCGATCCCGCGCTCGCCTATAAGTACACCGCCAAAGGCAACCTGGTCGCAGTCGTCACCAACGGTACGGCCGTGCTCGGATTGGGCAACATCGGCGCTCTGGCCGGCAAGCCCGTCATGGAAGGAAAAGCGGTTCTGTTCAAGCGCTTCGCCGATATCGATGTGTTCGATATCGAGTTGGGCACCGAAGACCCCAAAGACATCATCCGCACCTGCCAGGTCCTGGAGCCGACTTTCGGCGGGATCAACCTGGAGGACATCAAGGCGCCCGAGTGCTTCGAGATCGAAGAAGAGCTGCGGCGCACCATGAAAATTCCGGTGTTCCACGACGACCAGCACGGCACCGCTATCATTTCGGGCGCGGGATTGCTGAACGCCCTGGAAATCTCGGGTAAGAATATCGCCAGCATCAAAGTAGTGTTCAATGGCGCGGGTGCCGCCGCCATCTCCTGCGCGGCGCATTACGTGCGCATGGGCGTGCGGCCGGAGAACATCCTGATGTGCGACACCAAGGGAGTGATTTACGAAGGCCGCACGCAGGGCATGAACCCGTACAAGGCCCGCTACGCCGCCAAAACCGAGGCCCGCACTTTGACTGATGCGCTGGTGGGCGCCGACGTGTTTTTCGGCCTTTCGATCGGCGGCTGCGTCACCGCGGAAATGATCAAAACCATGGCGCCCAACCCGGTGATCTTCGCGCTGGCCAATCCCGACCCCGAGATCGCCTACGACGTGGCCCTGGCCGCGCGCCCGGACGCCATCGTGGCTACCGGACGCTCCGATTACCCCAACCAGGTGAACAACGTCCTCGGCTTCCCGTTTATTTTCCGCGGCGCTCTGGACGTCCGCGCCACCACCATCAACGATGAAATGAAGCTGGCCGCCACCCGCGCCCTGGCCTCGCTGGCCAAGCAGGACGTCCCCGATTCCGTGCTGCGCGCTTACGGCGTGGACCGCATGGAATTCGGGCGCGAGTACATCATTCCCAAACCCTTCGATCCGCGCGTGCTCATCTGGGAGGCCTCGGCCGTGGCGCAAGCCGCCATGGATACGGGTGTGGCGCAGCAGCCCATCGACATCGTCCAATACCGCGAGGAGCTGGAGCGCCGCCTGGGCAAGGCTCACGAGATGATGCGCGGGATGATCCACAAAGCGCAGAAGGATCCCAAACGCATTGTGTTCACCGAGGGCGAAGAGGGCAAGATCCTGCGCGCCTGCCAGATCCTGATTGACGAGAAGATCGCCAGCCCCATTCTGCTTGGCGACGAGAGCAAGATTCGCGCCAAGGCCCAGGAGCTGCGGCTGACCCTGAACGGCGCCCGCATGGTGGACCCGCGTCAATTCGCCCGCCTGCCGGAATACACCGAGGAGTTCTTCAGCCTGCGCCAGCGCAAGGGCATTACCCGCAGGGAGGCCGAGCAACTGGTCCTCAACCCCACCACTTTCGGCAGCCTGATGTTGCGGCTGGGCGATGCCGACGCACTGATCGGCGGCCTCACCACGCATTATCCCGACACCATACGGCCGGCCCTGCAGGTGATCGATGTGCGTCCCGAACTCCGCAGGGTGGCTGGCGTGTACGTGCTGATCACCCCCAAGGGCGACATCTACTTCCTGGCCGACGCCACGGTGAACATCGAACCCACGGCGGAGGATCTGGCCGAAATCGCCATCATGGCGGCGGAAAAGGCGCGCCGCTTCAACCAGGAGCCGCGCGTGGCCATGCTGTCCTTCTCGAACTTCGGCAGCACCCGCCATCCTCTGTCGGACAAGGTGCGGCTGGCGGTGGATCTGGTGCGGAGGCGCGCGCCGGGGCTGATGATCGACGGCGAAATGCAGGCCGACACCGCGGTGGTTCCGCAGATCATCGAGGAAACCTATCCGTTCAGCACGCTGAAGGGCGGCGCCAACGTGCTGGTCTTCCCGAATCTGGAAGCCGGCAACATCGCCTACAAGCTGCTCCAGCGGATCGGCGGCGCGGAGCTGATCGGTCCGCTGCTGACCGGGCTATCCAAGCCGGTGCACGTGCTGCAGCGCGGCTCCGAGGTCAACGACATTGTGCATGTCGCGGCGGTGGCCGTGGTGGACGCGCAGGAAATCGGCAAGCCATACCGCACGCTGGCGAGCGCAGCGCAGTAGGGAGCGGCTGGGGCAGGCGGGAGGTGGGACAGACGGGCCCAAAGCTCACGTGGCGCCCCGCAAGAGCACAAAGTACGCAGTCCGAAATCCAACCGATGAAGCCCGAATTCGAGTGCGCGGTGGCCGCCGGTTTTTTGCGCTCCGGCCGGTTTCTATCCAGCTTCAGTAACTGCGCCGCGCTAATGGCAGCGGCCGGTGCTCTCCTGGCGCACCCGGCCGCCGAGCGCTTGGTGTTCGCCGCCTCGATCCTATGCTGGCCCGTGGCCTGTTATTTCGGCGTTCGTGTCGCCATCGACGCCTCCTTATTCCGGGAACTGGCCCGCGAGGCTGGCGATGGCGGACAGGCACTCGATGAGTTGTTGCGCACGTGGGGCCTCTCGAGCGTCAAGCCGGAACGGACCATCGCCGAGCGCAGCCGCGGCGCGCTCAGGCTCTGGGTTCGCCTGATCGTCGTCGTCGCGGTTCAAGTGGCGGCCCTGGCCGCTGCCATAATGATTCATGTGTGGGTAAAGTAAGGTGATGCTGGAACCTCTGGTGGGGACCCTGATTACCGGAGCAACCCGGCTCCTGACCGGAGCGCAAGCCCGGTGGCTGGGGTGCGGTCCAAGCGATGTCCAGCGGGTCTATTTCGCCAATCACACCAGTCACGCGGATTTCGCCCTGATCTGGTCCGTTCTCCCCCACCCCCTCCGCCGGAAAACACGGCCGGTAGCGGCCGGCGACTATTGGAACCGCGGCGCGCTGAGAAAATACCTCATTCATCGCGTCTTTCGCGGCGTGCTGGTAGACCGGGGACACATCGCGCGCGATCGGAATCCGATTGCCACTATGTGCCGCGCCCTGGAGGAAGGATCGTCGCTCATTCTGTTCCCGGAAGGAACTCGCGGAACCGGCGACCAGGTGCAGCCGTTCAAGGCCGGCGTATTTCATCTGGCGCAGGCATATTCCAACGTGGAGTTGGTGCCGGCCTGGATCGATAACTCCTACCGCGTGATGCCCAAGGGTGTGCCGCTTCCTATTCCGCTGCTTTGTTCGGTAGCATTTGGGAAACCGTTGCACCTGGAAGCCGGCGAGCACAAGCCCGATTTCCTGGATCGCTTGCGCCAATCGCTCATCGAAACGGGGAACGCATGAATACGCGCGAGGGTTTTCTCACTCTGGCTGGATTGGCCGGCGCGCTGGTGTTGGCCAGCCTGGTCGCTATGATTCTTCGCCTGCGAGCCGGGCCGCAACCCAACCCCGTGCTCGATAACCTGAGCGCTCGCATCAAGGCCTGGTGGGTTATGTTCATCCTGCTGGCCGGGGCGTTTCTGGCCGGCCGCGGCGCCGTCATCGTGTTGTTCGCGCTGGTGTCTTTCTTTGCCCTGCGTGAGTTCATTACCCTGACGCCCACGCGCCGGGCGGACCATGTCGCCGTATTTATGAGTTTCTTCATTGTCTTGCCCATGCAGTATTGGCTCATTTGGGCGGATTGGTATGGCTTCTTTTCCATCCTGATTCCGGTCTATGCATTTCTGGTGCTTCCGATCGTGGCCGTAATCTTTGGGGATACCAATAACTTCCTGGCAAGGACCGCGGAAACGCAATGGGGATTGATGATCAGCGTCTATTGCATCTCGCACGTCCCGGCGCTGCTTACGTTGGACATCCCCGGCTACCAGGGCCGTAACGCGCTCCTGATGGTCTTCCTGCTGATCGTGGTTCAGTCGAGCGACGTGCTCCAGTACGTTTGGGGGAAGCTGTTGGGGCGCCATAAGATCGCGCCCAAGCTATCCCCCTCGAAGACCATCGAAGGATTCATCGGCGGGGTACTCTCCGCCACGGCCCTGGGCGCCTGCCTTTGGCAACTTACGCCGTTCCGTATCTGGCAGGCGGCGGGCATGGCGCTGATCGCCACGCTGATGGGTTTCCTCGGCGGACTGGTGATGTCCGCGATCAAGCGTGACCGCGGCGTCAAGGATTGGGGCCACCTGATTGAGGGCCACGGCGGAATGCTGGACCGGCTCGATTCGGTGGCTTTCTCCGCTCCGATCTTTTTTCACTTGACGCGGTACTTCTTCACGCCGTGACGAGCGGCGCTCCGACCGGCGAAAGCGGAGTGCCCTGTGGACAGGCTTCACAGTGCTCAGGTGTGTTGTCGCATTCGCCCTCGCGGGATCAGACGGCATTCCTCACAGCACAGACGGCATTCCAGACTGTCAGCCCTTCCTGGATCGGCGACGTCTCGTTCAAGTGAACGTGGAACACCGCGCGCCCACGCCCGAGATCCTAAGCTGGGCCGACGTTCAACAACACACATCGGGACTCGCATACAATGGAGGAATGGAACAGGTGGCGAAGGCCGAGCCGCTCGAACGGATCGAGCGTTCCGATCGAAACACACCGCTCGTGTTCCTGGACACCAGCGTGATCGTCGGATACCTTCAGGGCGAGCCGTCGGCGGTGCAGTTGTTCTCCGCTGAAGCCGAAGGCCGCATTCGCTTCGCCGTAAACCCGATTGTGCTCCAGGAATTGCTTCTCGGCGCGGCTGCCAGCCAGCCTGAGTTCGAACGAATCCTAGACCATTTGCGAGTGCTGCCGGTGGATCTAGAAAGAGCTGAAGCTTTGGTCCCGCGAGCACGAGCTCTCCGAAATCGCGTGGCCCACGCGAACGACATTCTTATTCTTAGTAGCGCCGTCGAATGCGACTTCTTGGTTACACGTGACGCACTGCTACTGAAGACCTTGGTTACCGCTGGGAAACCCCAGGTTGTCACGCCTGAAGCATTCGTTGCACATCTCCGGGCCGCATAGTGCGCGTCTACTTCGATACCGGGATATTCATCGATTACCTCAGTACCCGCGGCATAGCGAACGCGCTTTTGAGATCGTCGGGGCGACGGGGACGCTCCCCTGCGGACATTGCCACCGATGCCGAACGGCTGTTCGAAAACGTCAGCAAGGGCCATACCGGCGCCACCTCTTGCTTAACCTACTACGAGGTTGAGGAGGCGCTGTACCGGGTGCTTTCGCAATCCGCGAAAGGCATTTCCCGTGCCGATAGGTTGTTGGTTCCCGTGGCACGGTCCATGACTACGCAGGTTCAGATTGTGGTTGAGCTATTCGACATTTCAGTGCTTGACCTGACGTCCGGAACCGTCCGCCTTCAGCTACGTCAATTCGATCTGCAGACCCGTGGAATTCGCGCCGCCGATGCGCTTCATGCAGCAACCGCAATTGCATTTGATGCCGACCTCCTCGTTTCGGCGGACGACGCGATTCTGAATCTGGACGGAATCCTCGTGAATACTCAGGGGCGCAAGATCATTTGTCGAGACGTGGATTTGGCCCTTCAACTCCTGTAGCACCGCCGTACGGTCGCCGCCTGCGGGCTTCCACGTCCGCGAAGTCCTTCTTGGATCGAAGGCAATTAACCACGTCAACCGAACCAGTACTCAGCAGGGAAACGAACGCGCTTCGCACCGTCACTTGGCCGTCAGACGCCCATGTCGGAGAGGTCACCCGAGGTCCAGTCGCGTTTCCCTAATGCCTGTGACCCCTGATCCCGCCTCAGTAACTCACGGAATGCGCCGAGTCGCGCACCAGCCCGCGCCCCTCTCTCTTCACCTTCGCAGCAGCTTATTCATCACATACCCGATCGGGTCGTCGGCGTCCGGCGCGGCCGCGCACACCTTCAAGCGCTCCGGCCAGAGCTGCTCGGCAGCCGAAATGTTGGCTTCCGCTGCGTCGCTCCACGAAGCGGGGCGTCCGGTGCGCGCCAAGGCGGCCTGGGCCACGTCCCGCTTCACATCTTCGGGTACCGCCGCGCACGCCCTCAGTTCCGCTAGCGTTCCGCTCAGCAGTTCGCGGCTGCGCTCGAAGCGATCTTGCCCGGAGAGGCCCCGCAATGTCGGATCGAGCGCCATGATCCGCTCGCACAAATCCGCCTTCTTTTCGGCCGTAGAGTCCGCGGGGTCGGCTTTCACCGCGGCGCGGTAAGCGTCGCGCGCGGCGCTGTAATCTCCCTGAGCGAACTCGGCGTCGCCCAGCCCGTCGAAAGCTTCGGCGTCGCGCGGATTCCGCACAACCACCTCGCGAACGAGATCGGCCGCCTGCTTGAACAGGCCCAGCTCCGTACACATCCGCGCGATCTGCTTGCGCGCCGCCGGGTCACTGGGACTGTTGGCGGCCAGCGACATCAGTTCCGCCTGCGCCTCCGCCTTTCGGCCCGCCTTGTTCAACGTCTCCACCAGCTCCATGCGCGCCTGCAGGCGGTGCTCCTGTGAATGATCGGGCCACAGTCCATAAATCGCGCGCTGGTAATGCACTACCGCGCCGGTGGTTTGGCCCTGTGCCGCCAGCACCCGCGCCAGCCCCAGGTTGGCGCGCCCGCTGGAAGGCAGCTCGCGCATAATCTCGTCCCAATAAATGATGGCCTCGTCCCAGTGGCCGGCCTTCGTCAGAGCCTCCGCCAAGGCCATGCGGTGCTCCGCGCTGTGCGAGATCGAAAGCGCGTCGCGGTACTGTTCGATGGCCTCCTCATACCGGTCGTTGGCCAGGTACGCATTGCCGGCTTTGAAATACTGCTCCGCGCGCGCCACACGTTCGGTGCGGTAGGAGTAGTTCAGAAGGGCGATCAGCACAGCCAGCGCGACCATCACCCCCACCACCCCCGCCAGCAGTCGGGTCTGGGGAAGGGACGGGCCGGCGGCCGCCGCGGCCGTGGCGCCCTCCGGGGTGCTCCCTGGGGTGCCCGCTGGGGTGCCCTCTGGGCCTGGCCGAGTTGTGCCGATGCCGTAAGCTCCCAAAATGTCCTTCAGCGAAACCACGCCCATCAACTCGCGGACGTTCGTGCGGCTCACCACAGGCAGAACCTCTAGGCCGCTCGCGGCCATACGGCGCATAGCGGCGTCCAGCAGGTGGTCGGCGTGGACATGCGGGAACCGCGCTTCGGTGATCTCCTCCGTGGGGCCGGGATCGGGAACCAGATCGCCCAGCGACTCCCAGCCGCCGCCCGTTTCCATCGACATTTCCAACGCCTGCGCGGTCACCATGCCGCGCAGGCCTTTGGCATCCACCACCGGCCAGGCGCCCATGTTGTCCATCGCGGCGGCCGCCTGGGCGATGGTCTGGTTGGCGTCCAATACCACCGAGGCCGGGCGCATGGCATTCCCCACCATCAGCAGCGCTTCGCGAGCCTTCGCGCCGGAGGGCAGATGCAAGCCGTCCTGGTGCAGCAGGGCTTCGTAAATCGGCTCTTTCTGCAGGCGGCTCGAGATGTAGTAGCTGATCAGGTTGGCGATCATCAGCGGCACGATAATGGAGTAGTCGCGGGTGATTTCGAAGACCATGATCACGCTGGTGAGCGGCACGCGGATGATGCCGGCGAAGGCCGCGCCCATTCCCACCAGCGCGTAGGCGCCCACGCTGCCGGTGTAATCGGGCAGCAGCAGGTGCGCCACGCCGCCCACCGCGCCGCCGGTCATCGCCCCCATGAACAGGGCCGGGCCGAATATGCCGCCCGCATTGCCCGAGGCATAGCAGGTGGCCGTGGCGATCACCTTCAGCAGCACCAGCACGGCCATAGTCTGGATCAGCATCTGCCCGTTCAGCGCCTGGCCCACGAAGTTGTAGCCCACCCCCAGCACGCCCGGGAAGAACCAGCCCAGAATCCCCACCGTCAGGCCGCCCACGCCCGGCAGGAACCACTGGCTCCACTTGGGCATCGCCAGAAACTTTTTGCGCTGCCACAGCAGCAGCTTCACGAAAGCCACCGAAACCAGGCCGCCGGCCACGCCCAGCACGGCGTAACAGAGGAATTCCAAGGGGTGCACAAGCTGGTAGGCCGGCACGTGAAAGAGCGGCTCATCGCCCAGCAGCAGGTGCAGCACAATCCAGGAGGTGGCGGAACCGAGCACGATCGATCCCAGCACCGGCGCGTGCATGTCGCCCATGACCTCTTCGAGCGTGAACAGCACTGCCGCGATGGGCGTGTTGAAAGCGGCCGCGATGGCGGCGGAGGCGCCCACCGGAACCAGCGCCTTCACGCTCGCCGCGCTCAGCCCCAGGCGGCGCCCCAGCACCGAGGCGATGCCCGCGGCTACCTGCACCGAAGGGCCTTCGCGGCCCAGCGCCACGCCGCTCGCCAGCGATGCCGCGCACAGCCAGAACTTGCCCAGCACCGTGCGCAAGCTGATGTAGCCGTCGCGGATAAACAGCGCCGTCTTGGTCTGCGGAATGCCGCTGCCGCGCGCGTTCGGGAAGTAACGGAACAGCAGCAGGCCGGTGGAGAGCGAGCCAACCACCGGCATCACCAGGCGCCGCCACGCCGCGCCTCCGGCGGGGTACAGCCGCGCCCCCAGGTTCTCCGTCAGCAGAATGAACGCCACCACCACCAGCCCCACCACTGCGCCGATGATCAGCGTCAGAACCAGCAGGATTTTATCTTCGTGCGCATAGAGCGGCGCCGGCCGCCGTTCGATCGTGTCCAAACATTCCCCCTTGAATTCATGGTACCGGGATAGCAGCAGATTGGGAAATGCGGCCCAACGGGGCCTCCGCGGAGCCAGTAGATGGACCAAGTCAACGCTGAGACGGCAGCGCTTCTTGCGACCCTAATCTGGACGTTTACGCCGGCTGTGGGCGGGGTAGGCCGATGAGCGCCACCAATCGACAAACCTCGGTCCGCCAGGACGAGTGAGTGAGTGAGCGCGGCTGGCGCGTACTTCGGGCGCAGGTCGTGCGATCAGAGCTGCCCAGGGGACCGGCCCTCCGGGGGGCAGGTCCCAGCGGCCACACACGAGTGGCGCCAAATCCTGTCCCCACAGGATTGGAAATGCCGGCCCGGAATGTTATTCGTAACGTTGGAGGCTTGATCGTCTTTTGCCCGTTCCGGCGCATCTCAAAGTAGTGATCCGCATTTTGATGGGAGTTTTGCTGGCAGCCGCTCCGGCTGTCGCGGCCACTGCTGGGGCCGCCCCGGCGGTGTGCGCGGGAGAGTCGTCGCTGGGCACGTTTCAGATCCTGGTGCGCCCATTTTCCGCGGGCGCGCCGCTGCCGTTGAAGTCGGTAGCCGCGATCGGCGGTGGGGCGCATCTTATCTGGAATCCCGTGCGTCTGTTCCCGCCGCCTTCTCACAACGCGGAGGTTGCGGTCGTGCTGGTGCCGGCCTCGGATGGCGACCTGATCCTCACCCTGGAGCCGCGTAAAGCGGCAACCCGCACCGAATGGCAGCTTCCCGAACGCCCGCAGGTGATCGCGCTGATCTACGGACCGCAGGGATTGAGCGAGGGGAAAATCAAGTCGCTGGCAACTCACAACCGGGAACTGCTGAGGCAACTGGCCGACTACGCGGAGCAGAGTTCGCAAGTGGAGTCGATGGTGCAATACCTGTCGAATGCCGAGCAGTCGGGGGCCGGGTCCGACGCGGTGTTGCAGGGAATCTCCACCAGGTACGGCGTCACCCCGCAGAAGCTGAACTCCGCGGGATCCTCCGATCAACAGGCCGCGCTGCTGCTGAAGGCGGTCCTTCCCTCGACCAGCGCCTATGACCCGCTGGCCGCGCAGAACGCTCAAGTGCAGCAGTCGGGCGGCCTGGCGGCGACGGTGGCGGGGCTATTTTTCGGCAATCCAGTGGTCCTGGCGGCCGGCGGCGCGGCGCTGTTTTCCAACCTCAAGACAGTCCTGTTCCCCAACACGGAGTTTCGTTCGGCATTCGCGCAGGCCGCCGATAAAGACGGCCTGGCGCTGTGCGTCAAGAACCAGGCGTCCAAAGCCAAGACGCGCATCGCCTATCTGTGGGCCTATCGCGCGCCGGAGATCAAGAAGCCGGTGGTGTCGAGCGTGGGAACTCCGCACTTGCCTTTGGGGTCGAAATCGACGCTGACGGTGAAACTCGGGGCGGGATCGGCCGCCAAGGACCTGGCGCTGGCGCGCGACTGGCGATTGACGCCGGTTGCGGGCGGCGCATCCCTCCCGGTGGAGGTTCAAGCGACTCCCGCCGGCGCCCTGGAGATGGATCTTTCGAAGAGCAAGGCGGCGGCGGGCGATTACCAGCTTTGGGCCACCTGGGATTGGGATCCGCTGCCGGTGACGGGCACGCTGCATCTGCACCCTTACGGCGATTTCACGCATGTGACGCTGGCGCCGGCGGAGCACGACAAACTCGTGGAGGGGAACGGGGACGGCAGCGTGGCAGTGGCATTGTCGGGGACCGATTTCGAGTTTTTGGAAAAGGCGCAGATCGAATCCACCGCGCGCAACGCCAGGCCCAGCGACGTCGACTTCACCTTACCCAAGGGCAAACGCGGCGGGCCGCAAGACTCGGTGACGCTGAATCTGGACACGGCCAAGCCGGGTGACTACCGTTTGTTGCTGGCGCAATCTGACGGCGTGTCACACCAGGTACCGGTAACGGTCCTGCCGCCGAATCCGAAGATTTCCAATCTGCCGATTCTTCTCAACGTGGGCGAAACGCGCGAGGCCATTCGCCTGGAAGGAACTGGCCTGGAACGGATCGAAGGGGTCTCGTCGGAAGCGGGCGAGATCACAGGAGCGCCGCAATCGCGCGGGTGGTCGGGCGAGATTGCGCTGAAGAGCGGCCTCGGGAAAGGGCGGCGATTCGCGCTGCTGCTGAAGGTCAAGGGGCTGGAGAATCCGGTGGCTGTGCCGGACGGAATCGAAATGGTGGGGGCACGCCCCGGAATCGTATCGGTGCAGAAGTCGCAGGCTGGGACGCCGGGGGTAGACATTGGCGCCGATGAGTTGCCGGCGGGAGCGCCGGCGGGGCTGGTGCTGACGGTGAATCACCTGGATCGGGCCATCCGGCCACGGTTGGAACTGGGTTGCGAAGGCGGAGAATTGCGGCAGGCGTTGACGCTTTCCCCGGGCGAACCCTCCCACGGGGCGAGCCTGACTTTTGCCGGTCCGGGGGCGCTCTACCTTTCGGTGGATCCGGGCGTGGTGGGATATGCGGAGTGCCGTCTGGAGGCTACCCTGATCGTGGAGAAGGAAGGCCGGTCCGATCCGTTCGTGCTGGGCCGCGTGATTCGCATTCCGCGTCTGGATACATTCACACTCACGACGGAGAAGGTGGGCGATGCGAGTTATGCGGGCGTGCTGGACGGCCGCGATCTCGACGTGATCGATCAAGTGGGATGGAACGCACAGAGCGGCGTGCCGGTGACGGCGATTGCCGCGCCGATTCCGGGCGATCCGGCCCGCCAAACGCTGCGCATCGTGTTGTCGTGGCCCGCGCCGGGGCCGCATGCGCCCTTATACGTTTGGCTGCGCGGGGAGCAGACGGGGCGGAAGACGGCGGTGACGTACTAACAAGCCGCGCACGGTAGCGCCTTGGATCGTTCCCAGGGCGTGGTGTGGGAACCGTCGCGGCGGCTCCTCCCAGGTTGCCGGCAGTATGCGATTGCCCCGACGCCCGCCTTTGCGAAGTGCGAGAAAAAATCCTGTCCTGACAGGATTTTTGGCCGTCGGGGGCTGAGCTACACTCAGAATCGGACAAAGTGGTGCTCCAATGTCGGTTTCCAAGCGGGCAGTCCGCCGGCGGGTGGAGGGGCCAGCCCTTCCCGCCCGGCCTTGCCCGCTGGCTTTTGGGACGCGATGGCACTGGGCGAAACACGGCACGCAAGGGAGGCCAGTTTGCCAGCGGTTGGGACCTTCGCGCGAGGTACATCGCGCGAGGAGGAGGCTGGAAAATATGCGCAGTCTCGCGATGTCAGTGGTTGGGATACTCCTGTTCGGCGGGATAGCGGCGATCGGCGCCGACCAGGACAAACCCAATCTGAGCGGAACATGGAAACTCGACCACGCACGGACCTCGGGTGCTCCAGCAAGCCAGGATCTCGTGCTCGTCATCGAGGAAACCGGCGGCAACATCCACATCAAGGAAACTCGCGGACACAACCCCAAGGATGACGTTTCGGAATTCACCTGCGGCACGCTGGGGGATCAGTGCGCCATGCGGGACGGCGGAGACAAGGCTGAGGTGTCGGCTTATTACAACGGTCCTCTGCTGGTCGTCCTGAAGACCCACGGACGCAAGGGCAGCACCGTGGAGAAGCAGCGGCTATCGCTGTCGCCCGCGGGCGATTCCCTGATTTTAGAGCTCATGCCGATCCAACCGGAAGGCAAGACCGAGAAGCTGGTGCTCTCCAAGGCGCAGTAATCGCCTTGTGCCCCGCCGCGCAGCGGCCCAGGCGACAGCCGGCCGGCCCCGGCAATTTCTTTGTTTCGCCGTCAGACGTGAAGGCGAGAAAACATCCTGGATGATCCCGAGGAGGCCGCAGTTCCGTTAGGGGAACGGCTCCCGGACGCCCTTGCCGCCGACTTCGATTTCGGCGAGGTGACAGAAAATCTGTGTAGGCCAGTAATGATTAGTCTGGCTCCATTTGTCGCCCCGCTCTGCGAGGTCAGTGGCAATATTACGAATGTCAGGTATGCTGAAATACCCAAACAGGACGGGCCAGCCGAATTGCGTTTCGGGCATCTATCACTCGGTGTGCCACGATGGCGAGCGAACTATTCTGGAGGGCCAGAAGTTTCCGCGATGCGGTTATTGCAACGCGGAAACGAGCTGGATTTTCATACGGTCCGTAAAATCGCTCCGCAAGTCGGCATCGGCGCCACGGGCAAGCTGAGCTTCCGTTTCGAAACCCCGCGGTCGAAGGACCTAGGCCCGTAGGGCGGGGCGGGCCGATAGGTGATGATGGTTACATGGTGGAAGTGGAGCCGGAACCGGAACCGGAACCGGAGCCGGAACCGGGACCCGCAGCGGCCGTGGCGATTGTGCATGCGCTCGGTCCCGTGGAATCCGTGCTGCTGATGCGCCGCGCCGAGCGGGAAGGCGATTCGTGGTCCGGCCAGTGGTCGCTGCCCGGCGGCCGCCGCGACCGGCGCGATCGCGATCTGCTGGCAACCGCCTTGCGCGAACTCCAAGAGGAGTGCGGCATCCGGCTGCGGCGCGAGCAACTCGAGCGGGCCTTGCCGGAGCGCCTGGCGCGCCGCAGGACGCCGCCTTATCTCATGGTGGCGCCGTTCGTGTTCCGGGTAGCGGAGCGGTTGTGCACCACGCTCGATGAGCGGGAAGCGGTAGAGGCGCTGTGGGCCCCGCTCGCCATGCTGCGCGACCGCCGGCGCCACGCGCTCGGTCCGGTGCCGGGACGCCCGCCGCGGATTCTGTTTCCGGGAATTGCCCTGGAGGGCGCGCCCCTATGGGGCTTCACCTACCGCTTGCTGGAAGACTGGCTCGGCGTTGGCGCGCCGGCCGGCGCCGGACCGCAGGCGGCGCAGGAGGTTTTGAATTTCCTGGCGGCGGGCGGCTGCCCCGTCGAGCGCGCCTGGGCGGACCGCGAAGCCGTGGTGCGGTGCGCCATCCCCGCCGAGGCCCTGCTGGCCCACTTCTCGGCGCCCGGCCATCTGCATCCGGCCATCAACTGCCTGGAAGCCTCGCCGGAATTGGTCCGCATCCTGGGACCCGAGTGGGAGGAGTACCGCATCCGGCCGCTGGCGCTAACCGAGCAGCCGGCGGATCCGTCAAAGGCAGATTCGCGTGTCTGGAGGGACAAGCAATGAGACCAACGATCGGCGCCTGCCTGTTCGTATTCACCGTCTGCGGCGTGCCGGCTCAGGACCATGCGGGGCGCCTGGAATTCGAAGCGGCTTCGGTGAAGCTACACACGGCGGCGAGTCCATCCACGGGCAGGTCGGGGATCGAGGAAACTCAGGGCCTGATCCGAATCGAGAATTTGTCGCTGAAGGTGGTGATCCAAACGGCTTACGGCGTCAAGGACTTTCAGATTGCTGGGCCGGCATGGCTGGGCACGGTCTGCTTCGATATCGCGGCCAAACCCCCTGCGGGATACAAGCACGAGCAACTTCAGCCGCTCCTTTGCAATCTGCTGGCTGACCGCTTCAAACTGGCCGTTCACCACGATTCGAAAGAAACGTCCGGCTTTGCTTTGGTGGTCGCGAAGGGCGAGCACAAGCTCCACGAAGCGACGGGACCGAGGGGGTTCTTTACGGGTCGCCCGGGGTTGATCGCGGGAACCCGGGTTTCCATGGGAGAGCTGGCCAGCGTACTGGCCCGGATGCTCGGCCGCCCCGTGGTCGATCGAACAGGGCTCACGGCGGCGTACGACGTGAAAGTGGAATGGACGCCGGATCAGGCGCCCCAGGCTCCCGGCGGAGACCAGACAAAGGAGGCCTCCGAACCGGAGCTTTCTCTTTTCACGGCGCTGCACGACCAACTCGGTCTCAGATTGCAAACGCAGAAGGTCTCGGTGGAGGTGGTGATCGTCGATCATGTGGAGAAGGTGCCCACAGAGAACTGACTCAGAGTAGAATGACAGAGGTCCCCAACAACCGCTTAAGGAGAAAACGCCGTGAACCGTTCCGCCATGATCGTCCTCGCCGCCGCGGTGGCGGCTGGAGCCGTCCTTTGGGCGCAAGAGCCGGTCTCATTGATCGCCGAGTCCAAGAACGCCTACACCAGCATCAAGAACAATCTGCTGAAGGCCGCCGACAAGATGCCGGAAGAAGCCTACAGCTTCAAACCCACTCCCGAACTGCAGACCTTTGGCCAGCGCGTGGCACACGTGGCGGGCCAGATTGGCGGATGCAGCGGCCTCACCGGCGAGCGCAAAACCACCGACGCCAACTCCAAGACCGCCAAGGCCGACCTGGTGGCCGCGCTCAAAGCCTCCTTCGACGCCTGCGACGCGGCCTGGGATTCCATGAACGAAAAGACCGCCATGGAAACCGTGGCCGGACGCGGCGGCACCCAGCGCACCAAGCTGGCCGTGCTGATCGGGAACACCCTGCACATCGACGAAGTCTACGGCACCATGACGGTTTACATGCGGCTGAAAGGCCTCGTGCCGCCATCGAGCGAAGGCCGGGGCGGAATGGGCAGGTAGGCTCGCGGCCAGCATGGGGCGGGCGAGCCCAGGGGGCACCCCAAAGGGAACCCCGCCCAGCCCGCCAACCGCGCGGCAAGCGGCGCGGAAAACAGGTAGTGAAGTAGCTGTTTCAGTAGCTGTTTTCACCCGGTAAATTATCCTAAAAACGGCGGTTGCCGAGCCGTCGACGCAGTCGATTTCTGTAGCGCCAGGCAATTGCACAGAAAGCGGTTGTCACCAAACCGGCGATCTGCGGAGCAGGTGGAAGCTGAAACCGATGCTGAGGCTCATCGGCACCGGTCGCAGGGAACCGCCGTTTTTCGGGTTATCGATTCTTGGTAAAAAAAACGGGACTTCAGTACCGGTTTGTCCGCCAGTGGTTCGCCCCGGTGGGCGGATGGTCTGGCCCCACGGGTGGTCTCCGAATGGCCCATCTCCAGTCCCCGTCAGAGCCGGGGGGAACCCTAACCGGAATCGCCGCTTTTTGCTGCTGAGCAAGCCCTCCGCAGCGGTCGCGAACACGCACTGCGCGAGAACCGCCACGAAACGAGTCCCAGAACATGTAGGAAGCTGACACGTTAGTTGCTGGTCAGTGAGGACACGGAGCCGATGATCGGAAAGCACGATGGCGTCGGGGAGGAGCAATTCGTTTGCAGCGGGATAGCGTCCGGATGGCCGCAGGCCATGACCTATAGTTTAGGAGTCTGGCACCCGCTCGACGAGGTGCGGCGGGATTAGTACCGGGAGGCCGGCCTCGGCCCAAACCTGCACAAGCGCCGGCCGCGGCCCAGCCGGGCCTATTTTAGAGCTCACGAGGCGGCCCCAGGGGCGCCCAGCCTGCCAAGCCGCCTCTTACTCATACCGCAGCGCCTCGATCGGATCCAGCCGCGCCGCCTTGATGGCCGGCAGAAGTCCCGCGACCAGGCCGATGCTCTCCAGCAGCACGGTCGAGGTGACCACCGCGAACATGGACATCCGAAGCTGGACATCGCCCGTGCCGCTGGTATCGTGGAACAACGGCCCCAGCAGGGGCAGCGTGCCCAGTAGCGAAGTGAGGCTCCAGCCCGCCGCCACTCCCAGGACGCCGCCGAGGGTCACGATGGCCATGGCTTCCAGCAGGAATTGCGCCAGGATGGAGCGGCGCGTCGCCCCCAGCGATTTCAACACTCCGATTTCGCGCGTGCGCTGGGTCACCGAAACCAGCATGATGTTGGCCAACCCGACACCGCCGATGGCCAGCGTCAAAGCGCCGATGAAGCCCAGCAGCAGCCGCAGCGCGATCCCCATGGTGTCCACCAGCTTCATGGATTCGTTGAACACGAAAATGCGCACGGCGCGCTCGTCGTGCGGGCGGAAATTGTGGAGCCGCGCCAGCTCCTGGCGCACCTGTTCCACGGTCTGCTCCCGAAACACCGGGTTGGCGGGCATCCAGACGATGTCGTCGGGGTACCGCAAATCGCGGTAGAGCGAGGCCGTTTCATAGGGGATGAACAGGCAATCGTTGTCGGGCGTGTTGTAATTGGCCACCTGGGTCTTGGTCTTCAGCACGCCGACCACCGTGAAGCGCAGGCCGTCGATCGAGACCTCTTCGCCATCCGGGGCCATCTGGCCGAACAGTTTTTCCGCCGCATCGGCGCCCAGCACCGTGACGCGGCGTTTCTGCGACTCGTCTTCCGGCTCCAGCCAGCGGCCCGCGGCCATGGTCTGGTTGCGGATGCCACCGTAGGCCGGTTCGGCGGCCCGCACCATCATGGTCTCGGTTCGATAACCGCGCGTGGCGGTCATGCCTCCCATCATCATTTCGGGGGAAATCGCCAACACCATGGGCACGGTGTCGCGAATGGCCTCCACATCCGGCCGTTCCAGGCGGACCTTTCGTCCGGCCCGCTCACCGCCGGCCTGTTCCGAAGTCTGGCCTCCGAACATCAGCACCAGGTCCTGCCCAACCTCAAGGAAGGCCTTGCGCAGCGCCATGTGGAAACCATCGCCGTAGGAGTAGAGAATCACAAAGCACGCCACGCCCCATGCCAGGCTGATGGTGGTCAGGATGCTTCGCTGCCGGTTGAAGCGCAGCGCCTGGGCGGCCTCGCGAACGATGGAGCTAACGCTCATCGCGCAGCGCCTCCACGGGAGTCAGGCTGGCCGCCCGCCACGCCGGCCACACGGCCGAGGCCACCGCGATCAAGCCCAATGCCGCGAAGGCCACCGCGGTGGTCGATCCGCTCACCGGAAGCCCTCCGAACATCTCCTGTTTGGGCATGCTGTTGACCAGTGTGGCCAGCCCGAAAGCGCCCGCCCAGCCGGCCAGCCCGCTTAACACAGCCAGCAGGATGCCTTCCAGAAGGTAATCCACCAGGATGCGCAGGCGCGTCGCGCCCACGGCCTTGCGCAGGCCGATCTCGCGGGTTCGCTCGGTCACCGAAACCAGCATGATGTTCATGACTCCGACTCCGCCCAGGCTGAGCGTCACCACCGCAATCGAGACCAGGAAGGCGGTCATGGAAGTGAAGATGCGGTCCACCAGCTCGGCGTTCTCCACGGTGTCCCAGATGAAGACTGCGCTGGGATCGGTGGGGTCGAAGTGGTGATTGCGCGCCAGCACCCGCATCACCTGGTCGCGGGCGGCCTTCCACTGGTCCAGGGAGGCAGGCACGTATATCAGGTCGCTGACGATCCCCGGGTGGAAATTCTCGTCGGCCAGGGGCACATCGCGCACCATGGTGGAATACGGGATGTAGATCTTGTCGGCGTCCAGCCCGTTGTAGCCGCTGTTCTGAGTCTTGGGAGGCATCAGCCCCACAATGCGGAACGGCAGCCCGTTGACCGCCACCGTATCGCCTGGCGAGACCGGCCGCTCCCCGAATAACTGCTTGCGCACATTGTCGCCCAGCACCGCCACGCGGGCCGCCTCGGCATCGTCCTGGTCCACCAGGAAGCGGCCGCGGTCCACCGGGATGTTGCGGATTTCGGAATACACCGGCTCCACGCCCATCACCGAGAATGTCCCGCTGTTGAAGGGGGTGACGGCGCGGGCGGGATTCTGCAATTCGGCGGCGATCCGGCGCACCCGGAAGCACTCCGTCCGAACGTCGTGTACATCGTCGTAGGTGAGCCGGATGCGCCGCCCCGCCCGCCTTCCGCCCACCTGCATTTCGGTGCGGCCGTTAAATACGATGACAATGTTCTCCCCCAGCTCGCGGAAACGGTCGCGTTGGCCGGATTGAAAGCCCTCGCCCATGGCCACGATCAGCACGATGGAAGCCACGCCCCAGGCGATTCCCGCCATGGTGAGGACGCTGCGCAGCTTGTTGCGCAGCAGACTGGAAAACACCTGGCTGAAGAGTTCCCGCAAGAAGGACATGGCGGGCTCGCTATTGGAGGATCACTGGCTGGCCTTCCGCCAATCCCTTGACGATCTCCGTCTTCGAGCCGTTGCTGATGCCGGTTGCCACCGTCACCGTGCGCCGGCCCGATTCGGTACCCGGATCGGGCGTCTCCACCGCGGTGGAGCGGTCCTTGCGGTAAACGATCGCGCTTTCCGGCACCGCCAGTACGCCCTTATGTTCCTCCAGCAGAATCTCCGCGTTGGCCGTCATGGCAGCCATCAGCTTGCGGCTTTCGTTGGAAATCGAAACCCGCACCTCAAACGTGGTGACGTTGTCCTTCTCCACACCCATGGGGGAGATCTTGGTGACGTGGCCGGTGAAGTCGCGGTCTTTGTAAGATTCCACGGTGATGCGCGCGGGCTGCCCCAGGTAGACTTTGCCGATGTCGCTCTCGTCCACTTTGCCCTTGACGTACACTTCCCGCAAATCTCCCACGGTCATGATCAGAGTGGCGCCCGATCCCATCACCAGGATGGAGCTGACCGCGTCGCCCACCTCGCGGTCGCGCGAGAGCACCACGCCGTCGATAGGTGACATGATCGTGGCGTTGCGCACGTCCTCTTCGGATTGCGCCAATTGGGCCTTATTCTGCTCCACCTGGGCCTCGGCCTTGCGAATGGCGGCTTCGGAGACCCCCAGGTTGACCACCGCTGCTGGCGGTTCAAGGCCATCTGGTAGTTCTTTTCGGCATCGTCGCGGGCCGTCTGCGGCACCAGCATTTCCTGAAACATCTGGCGGGCACGGTCCACATCTTTCTTGAGGAAGGGAATGTCCGGTCCGGCGGCCTCCACCTTATTGCGTTCATAGTCGGCCTGGGCGCTCTTGAGCATGGCATCGGCCATTCCCAGGGCCGCCTGCGCCTGGCGCAATTTGGGCTGCAGGTCGTTCTGATCCAGCTCGCAGATGATCTCGCCCTGGCGCACCACGTCTCCCACGTTGACCGGCAGCTTCAAAATGATGCCGCTGGCCTTGGATTTGATCTCCACCTGGGTGGTGGGCTGGATCTTTCCGGTGGCCACCACCGAGCGCGCCAGATCCATGCGTTCCACACGCGCAAGCTTCTCCGAATCGATCTTGGATGGCGTGCGGCTGAGGGCCCTCAAGGACAGGAAGGCCACCGCCGCCAGACACGGAACGAGTACCGCCACTATCCAGTACACCGAGCGCTTCTTGCGAGCTGCCATGATGATACTTCTAATTTACGAAATTCCGAGTACTTTTGTTCCTACCGGTACCCTTGTAATGTAAACAGGGTAATAGGCCGGCTGAGCGCAAGGTAATCCTATGCCCAGTAGAGCTAACCTTCCCTAACCTGGTACTTGTGACGGGGGTAAACACACACGCCTCTGGGCTAAAATACCAACGTCATGGCAGACGAGCCTGTTCTAATTGTCGATGACACATTAGTAAATTTGAAGTTGACGCGAATAGTCCTCGCCAACGAGGGTTACCGCGTGTTAACGGCTTCCAGCGCGGAAGAAGCGGTAGAGGTTCTCCGAACCGATCGTCCGCTGCTGGTGCTCACCGACATTCAGTTGCCGGGCATAGATGGCCTGGAATTGACGCGCCGCATCAAATCGGGGGTCGACACGCGCGACATCGTCGTGGTGGCCCTGGCGGCTTTTGCCAGCCAGAGCGAAGAAGAGGAAGCTTTGCGGGCCGGCTGCGACGGATGCATTTCGAAGCCGGTCGACACCCGCGCGCTCGGCTCGCGCGTTCGGGAGTTTCTGGATCGCCGGAAGGACTCTCGGCCGGCCGTGAAAGCCGAAAGGCCCGCATCGTTGAGCGAGTCCGACCTGCGGCCTCTTCGCGGCCGCTTTCTTGAGGAAGCCTACGCCCGGGCCCGCCAATGGGAGGTCGAACTGGACGGAGACTTCGATCCCGAGCCCGCCGCTCAGGCGGCCCACCAATGGGTTGGCGCCGCGGGCTTGCTGGGTTATCCGGAGATCAGCCAAAAGGCCCGCGGTTTGGAAGTCGCCCTGCGCGCCCGGCCCATCGACACCAGCGAGCTTCGCGAAGCCCTGGATGGGTTGCTGCCGGCCTTTGCGGCGCGCCAGGCGGAGCAGGGACCGCGGCAATAAGGGCCTGTTCCGAAATAGCCGTACCTACCGCTCCCTGCGGCGTGCGGTTGCCGGCCATTGCACCGGTTATTTCCTGACGGGCCCTCAGCAGGAACCGGAAGTCAGGAGCCAGAAGTCAGAATGGCCCTGGCGGCACGGGTCTCATTCCGACTTCTGTCTTCTGCCTTCTAGTTCAGTTGAACAGCAGCTTGGTCTTGCTGCCCCCGATGCGGATCTCGGTAATGTTCTGCCGACCCGCCTGATCGGTATAGCGGACGGCGGTGGTATCGAATTTCGTCGCTTCATTTTCGACCTTCACGTCCACGGTCCAGGACAGCTTGCCGTTGACAAAGGTAGCTTTGTCGTTATTCACGGTGACGCGATAGTCACCCGGGGCCAGCGGCGTACCGTGCACCACGGAAGGCTGCAACACGGTGATCCAGCAACCAGGCCCATGGGTCGGCACGGTTCCTGCAAATGCGGCGGCAAGCGCCAGAATGGCAAAGGCTAGAACGAATTTCCGTAACATAGAATATCTCCTTGAACCGGGTAGGTTCAGCGTCCAGATTCGGGCGGGTTCGCCCAATTCAGATTTTAGCACCACATTATCGTGGTTTACAATAGCTCTTTGGTTTGCGGCCGGCCACCAGCGCCAGTGCCGCTGCGGCCGCAATCCCGATCACCGCGCCGGGCAGCAAACCCCGCGAGCGGTACTCGAAAACCACCGTGTGCGCCCCAGGCTCCACGGCGACCGCCTGGAAGACGCGATTCCAGCGCTCTACCGCGGCGGGACGCCCATCCACGGACGCGCTCCATCCCGGCAGAAACTGCTCCGCCAGGAAGAACCGGCCTCCCCGCCCCGAATCCACCTGGAACACTCTGCGCTCGGGGAGCCAGCCGACGGGCCGGGCTTCTCCACTGCCATCCGGTCCACTGCCATCCACCCAACCATAGGGCGCCTTCGCCCGCAGGAATTCATAAACGCGGTAAAACGAATCGTCCGGCCCCAACCGGTGAAACGCCGGGTTCGCCGCCAGCCAGGCGGCATGCACAGCGCCCTCATGGGTGATCACGTAGCGAACCCCTAACTCCCGCAGCATCCCCTCGTTGCGGACAACCATGCGGAATTCCCGGTTGCTGTCGAAGGGGACCCATTGCTGGATGAATTGGTGATACGCCTCCGGCAGAAACGGGTCGAAGCCCAGCGGAGTTGCCAGGCCCCACATGCGATAGTCCGTCGAGCTCGGCCCGCCGCGCTCATCCGAAGCGATCCGGAACTGCCGATTCGTCCACAAGGCCCAGTACGCCGTGAGATTCATGCCGTGGATGCCGATCGGATTTTGCAGCTTGTCTACATCTCCATCCACGGTATTGAATCGGCGGTTGGCGCCGAATACTTTATAGTCGGTGAAGGCCATCAAGAGCAGCGCCGCCGCCAGCCACGCCTTACGCGCCCCGGTTTCGGCGCGCAGCACCCACATCCCCCCCGAAAATATGGTCAGCGCGAGGGCCGTTCCCGCGAGCGCGCGGCCCCCCGTCGCGAACCTGCCGCCGTGCCCCCAGATCCACCATTGGCGGATTGTCCAGCCGGCCAAGGCAGCGGTGGCTGCGGGCATCAGCCAGGGGCGAGTGGGTTGGCAGGCGGGGCGCCCTCCGGGCCCGCCTGCCCCACGCAGGAAGTCATTCAGACTGAGCGCCGTGATCAGCGCCGCCATGGCCGCCACTCCCTCGTAGAAGTTGTAGCTCTGCACGGACCGCTCCAGGAGCGGCACGCGCACTATGAGGTTGTACACCAGCCAGCCTGGGTTGGTAGCGATCGCCAGGCACACCAGCGCCGCCGCCAAGGGCTGGACGTACGGCCGCCACGCGCCTCTCCGCACCGCCCAGCCGATGGCGAACAGCGCCGGGAGACCCAGGTAAAGGTACATGGTGTCGGCGGGGTAAAGGACCGTCGAGCCACGGTTGGCGTCGAACCAGTTGGGCACGAAGTACGGAATCATGGCCCGCCAGTTGTACACTCCCGAGCCGTATTTGTCCGCCAACGCCGCGCGCGAGCTGGCCTCCAGCATGGGCCACCATTGCGCCATGGCCAGCAGCACCGACGCCGCCAGGGCCCCGCAGACGCCTAGCGCCGCCCGCCAGTGCGCGCGGCCGGCCAGCGCGTAGACCAAGGTGGTAACGCAAAACACGATCCACGTGGGCGGATAGCCCGCCAGGAAACACAGCGCCGAGGCCAGGGCGGTCTTCCAGAGCGGCCGCCAGCCGCCCAACTCCACAGCCTGGTCGATGCCCCATAGCCCCAGCGGCATCCAGGTCAAGCCCGTGACCACCCCCATGTGTACGCACTGGGAGGCCATGTATCCGCCGAAGGCGAACACGCCCGCCCCCAAAGCGGAGGCCGGTTTGCCCAGACGCCGCCCGCGCAGCCACACATAGCACAGCACATACGCCAGCCAAATGTGCACGAAGACGAAGTCTTCCAGCATTTTGAACTTGATCCGCAGCCGCCGCCAACTGGCCGCGTACATCACCCACGAGGGCGGATACAGAAGCGCCGCCTGCACGTTGCCGACAAACGAAACGCCGCAATAGATCGAAGGGTCCCACTGCGGAAAGCGAGCTTCCTTGAACGACTGAAAAGCATAGCGCTGGAGCGGAAAATGATAGCCCTCGATGTCCGAATAGATGTGCACCCGCTCCATCGGGGGCAGGTATTCGCAAAAGAATCCGTAAGTGGCCAGGAACGCCAGCGCGGCAACCCAGGGAAGCTCCCGGGCGGCCAGGCGCGCTAAGAATGGTTTCATTGCAAGAGAATTCCAGTCTACTCCGCGGTTGGCCGGCGGTTGGCCGACGGGGCCGCCCGTGGTGCCGGGTCTCCCGGGTGCCGGGTCGCCCAGGTGCCGGGGTGCCTTCCGGGCCCGCCCGCTGCCCCACATCGCAGTACACTGAATCTTCATGCCCTTTGTTTTCCGCCATGCCATGTGCAATGAGCCGTTCGGCCAGCGGCCCTTCGCCGAAACCTGCCGCGCCGTCCGCCAGGCCGGCTACACGGGCATCGAAATCGCGCCCTTCACCCTGGCCGAGACGCCCGCCGCCATCAGCCCTGCCCAGCGCGCCGAATATCGGTCCCTCATGCAAGCGGAAGGGCTGGCCTTCGCCGGGCTGCACTGGCTGATGGTCAGCCCCAAGGGCCTGCACGTGACCACTCCGGATGCCGCCCTGCGCCGCCGGAGCTGGGATCATATCCGCGCCCTGATCGACCTGTGCGCCGATCTCGGCCCCCACGGCGTGATGGTCTTCGGATCGCCGCAGCAGCGCTCCACCACGGGCGGAATCACGCGCGCCGAAGCCACCCGCCACTACATCGCCGGCCTCGCCGAGGTCGCGCCCGACGCCGCCGCACACGGGGTCACCGTGTTGGTGGAAGCCCTGCCCGCCAACCAGTCCGATGTGGTCCAGTCGCTCGCCGAAGCCGCCGCCATCGTGCGCGAAATCGCCAGCCCGGCGGTCCAAACCATGTTCGACGTGCACAATGCGGTGGACGAGACCGAACCGCACGCCGTGCTGGTGGACCGCTACTTCGACGTGATCCGCCACGTCCACGTGAACGAAATGGACGGCCGCCACTGCGGAACCGGCTCTTACGATTTCAAACCGCTGTTCGAGACCCTCCGCCGCCGCGGTTACGCCGGCTGGATTTCGCTGGAGGCCTTCGACTTCTCGCCCGGCGCCGAGCGCCTGGCCGCCGAGTCGCTGCGCTACCTAGAGGGCGAAATCGCCAAGCTACCATCATGAGCCACTACGTCGTCACGGGAGGCGCGGGCTTCATCGGCTCCGCCATTGTGCGCAGCCTGCTGCGCGAAAACGCGGGGAAGGTGGTGGTAATCGACAACCTGCTCACCGGCCAGGAAGCCAACCTGGAAGAGGTCCGCGGGGCCATCGATTTTCATCGTGCCGATATCCGCAACTACGAGGAGATCGCCCCGCTCATCCGCGGCGCCGCGGTGGTGTTTCACGAGGCCGCCATCCCCTCGGTGCCGCGCTCCATTGAGGACCCCATCCCCTCCCACGAGGTCAACATCACCGGCACATTCAACGTGTTGCGCGCCGCGCAGGAAGGCGGAGCGGGCCGGGTGGTCTACGCGGCCTCCTCATCGGCCTATGGCGACACGGCGGTGCTGCCCAAGGTGGAGACCATGGCGCCGCAACCCAAATCGCCCTACGCTTTGCAGAAGCTGGCGGGCGAATACTACTGCCACGTGTTCACCACGGTTTTCGGACTGGAAACCGTGTCGCTGCGCTATTTCAACGTCTACGGCCCCCGCCAGGACCCTTCCAGTCCCTATTCCGGCGTGCTCTCGCTGTTTATGAAAGCCATCCTCGAACGGCGGCCGCCCACCATTTTTGGCGATGGCGAGAACTCCCGCGACTTCACCTACGTGGAAGATGTGGCCGACCTCAACCTGAAGGCCGCGCGGGCGCCCGGCGTTTCCGGGAAGGTCTATAACGGCGGCAACGGCGGGCGGATCACTCTGAACCAGGCCTGGGCGCTGCTGCAGAAGATCGAAGGAGTCGAGATTCCCGCCCTGTACGGACCGCCCAGGGCCGGCGACGTGCGCGATTCCCAGGCCGATGTCACGGCGGCCGTCCGGGACCTCGGGCATGCGCCGCGCTTTTCCTTTGAGGAAGGCATGCGCAGAACCTTGGAGTGGTACCGGGGGCAGTAGGGGCGAGTTGCTTTCTCGCGGCGCCGTCAAAGAAGCGATCCCACATGCGTGCGGTCGCGCCAGCGCGCCAGGCGTTCCCGCATGCGATCCGGCGCCAGATCCGTTCACATATCCGGCGCTATTCCCTCGCTGGCCCGCGCCGTTGGCGGACAATCGGGCCGGCAACCAAATACAATTGTAGAGACCGATTACGAATATGGCCAAGAAGCAGAAGCCGGTTGCGGGATGCCATGGTGCCGGATGAATCCGAAGGCGAGGCGCCGCTGATGCCCATCACGAATCGCTATAAACCGATCGGCGCCACGTCTGAAGTCGATTTCAAAACTACGCGCGCTTGCCACGCCACCATGAAGAGCCACATCGACCAAGTCGTGTTGGACAACCTGACGTGGGAATCGAGCGCGGGCTTCCGGCTGGAATCCAGCGACGCAGTGCAGTTCTATGCCCGCAACGACCACATGGGGCTGACGATCCCCTACGAATACATGGAGATCGACCACGCGTACGAACCGGATTTCCTTGTGCGGCTGAGCAACGGCGTGACTGTGGTGCTGGAGATCAAGGGCTACGAGGACGACCAGGCAAAAGCCAAGCACACCGCCGCGAGGCGCTGGGTGGAGGCGGTGAACAACTGGGGCCAGTTGCGGAAGTGGGCCTTCCATGTCTGCCGGAACCCCCAGTTGCTGGGCAAGGAGATGGAGTACCTGGCGCGGGCAGAATCCGTGCCGCCTGAACTGGACCGCGACCAAGCCTACCGAGGAGGACTCTGAGATGGCCGCGTCGCCACGCCGGTACACCCAGCGGGAGATTGACGATCTCATTGCCGGCCCCAAGGTGGTTTCCGAAGCGCCGAAGCGGGAAATGAAGCTGGATCGCGGGCACCTCCGCAATGACATGCGGTTGAAGTCGACCGATGGCAAGCTGGAGTTTCGCGTGTTCATGAGGCGCAGCGAGGACCTGCCGGAGAATTTCTCCATCGGCCTAGCGTTCCTGGCAAAAGACGGGTCTGGAGAAGTGGTCTTGCTACGCTGCAACGGGCCGCACGGCGGCTACAACGACTCGTTCGACCCCGAACATCCGCATTGGGACTACCACGTCCACCGCGCCAGCGCGGAGATGATCGACGCCGGCCAGCGGCCGGAAAAGGTCGCGACTATCAACAGAGACTTTGCGTCTTATGAAGAGGCGGTACAGTATTTCCTAAGGGCGACAGACATCACGGACGCGAGGACATATTTCGCGGAGCTCGCCCAGGGAACATTGCCCTTCCCGAATGAGGAGCCAACCCGATGACTGGCCTGGATTTACTGAAGCAGCAGTTCAACGGCCACGTGGCCTTCCGAGAACGCCGCCCGGGCGTGCTCCAGGTCCTGGCCCCGTTGTTTCACGAGGACGGCGACATGGTGGACATCTTCCTCGATGAGCCTGTGAACGGTTCGGGCAAGGTTCGGATCGGCGATCATGGGCTGACGCTGATGCGTCTCACTTACACCTACGACCTGGACACCGAGAACAAGCAGCGCATCTTCAATCGCATCTTGTCGGAAAACCGGATTCAGGAACAGGACGGGCGGTTATATATCGAGGCCGAACCCGAGCGGCTGTATCCGGCGCTGCTTCAGTTTGCGCAGACGGTCGCCAAGGTCTCCAGCATGCAGTACTACAGGCGGGAGGTAATCCAGAACCTTTTCTACGAGCAGTTGGCCGAGTTCGTCGAGGAGAAACTGGCCGGGTACAACCCGCGCAGGAACACGCTGCCGATTCCAGACCACGACGAATACGAGGTGGATTACCAGTTCGATATCGGCCCGCGCCCGGTCTTTCTGTTCGGAGTGAAAGACAACGACAAGGCGCGGCTGGCCACCATTTCCTGCCTGGAATTTCAGCGGCGGCGCATCCCGTTCAAGGGCGTGATGGTGCACCAGGACTTCGAGAGCGGGATCACGAAGAAGGATCGTACCCGGATCACCAGCGCCAGCGACAAGCAGTTTCCGTCGCTCGACGACT
>JBKQPR010000081.1:0-4501 GCA_052144935.1 Bryobacteraceae bacterium | reverse complement strand
CCCGATCTACGTGGTGAACCAGGGGCCGGAATATACCGGTCCGGGAATTATGGTCCCTTACCACACCTATTCGCCGCAGGCGGGTTTCGTGGCTCCCTACGACTATCCCTATATTTCGGGCCGCGGTCACGGCTATGGCCACCGCTACGGCTACGGTCATCGCTATGGCTACGGTTACCGCCACCGCTACGCGCACCCCTACTATCACGGAGCTGGTTCGCGCTTCGCCTATGGCGAACGCGCCTATGTTCATCCGCACCACTAACGGCTACGGGCCGACTGGATATGGTCACCGCTATGGGTATCCGCATCGCCCGGTCGGCATGCGGAACTACTGAGACAACCAGTCAGTCGAGTTGCGAAGGCCCGCCCTGGCGCGGGCCTTCGTTTTTTCAGTTCGCCGAAATCTGTGCGGCGGCGCGGCTCGCGATGTAAAGCGCCAGCGCCGCGGCGTTCGACACGTTGAGGCTCTTGATGGCGCCGGGAAGATCGAGCCGCGCCAGCCGATCGGACTGAGCGCGCGTCCCTTGCCGCAAGCCTTTACCCTCGGCGCCGAGCACCAGGGCCAACGGTGACGGAAGCGCGATCGCAGCGAGGTCGTCCGGCGCGGCGCTGTCTAATCCGACGACGAGAAATCCTCGCTCCTTCAGGGCGGACAGCGCGCGTGCAAGATTTTGCACCGTGACGATCGGCACCCACTCGAGCGCGCCAGAGGCGGATTTGGCGAGCACGCCGGTCGACTCCGGGCTGTGGCGCGCGGTGGTGACGATAGCGGCGACGGAAAACGCGGCAGCAGTACGCAGAATGGCGCCAACATTGTGGGGATCGGTGATCTGGTCGAGCACCAGCACGATACCGGCGGCGGCCAAATCCTCGACGCCGGGCGAGGGCAGGGGATCGGCCTCGGCGAGCAGCCCCTGATGCACGGCATCGGGCGAAAGCCGGGCGGCGATGGCGTCGGGCCGCACCAGTTCCGGCGCCATCGGCAGCGTGATGCCCTCCTCGGTGAGGCGTCGCGCGGCGTTCTCGGTCGCCAACAGCCTGCGAATACGATGTGCCGGATTGCCGAGCGCCGCGGTCACCGGGTGCCAGCCAGAGAGGATGACGGGGCCGTCGCGGTCCGAGCGCGAGCGATGACCCCCGAAATTCCCGAAGCGGCGCGGGCCGCGCCCGCTTCGGCCGAACGAGTGCTTCGCGCTCATGGCAGGCACCCATAGCGCGGCGCGCTTTCCGCGCCAAGGCGATGGACAACGCTCGCTCGTCGGCCGCCAGCGCCAGCGGCGTTGGCTCGCATCAAGGGAAAGGCGGCGGATCGGCCAAGGAGATTTCCGCCAGCGCATGCGACTCCCTTGCGACAAAAAGCGTCTTGGTGACGTGATTGATCAGCATCGCTCCGCCCGATTTATCGAGCTTCCAGGTGCCGATGCGTACACCGGTGTTCAGGTCGAAGGCCCTGACCTCCGCCGCACCGCCGAAGCCCTCGGTGAGGTAAACCTTTCCGCCGTCAGCAATCACGTTGTTCGGATTGAAATTCGGCACGCTGATCTGGCGCACGGTCATGTTCGAATAGCGTGTCGCGACATAAAGCGTCGCAGGCCGACTGAGGACGACGAAATCGCCGGTCGTTGAATCGCTTGCGGCGGCCACGAAGTCGGGCCACTTGCCATCGGCGAGCGGGCCGGTCATGAAGCCGCATCGCTCATCGCCGCCTTGGCTGTCGCAGCGAAAAACCTGGTTGGGGATCTTCGGTGCGTAACCGCTCAGCCCAAAGTGGAATACTCCAGTGCCTCCGTCCGTGGCGATGAATCGCACCCAATTGGGGCCAGCGCCGTACTGACCGGAAATAACTTTGCGTGCCGCAGCATCGATCCGCAGCAGTCCATTCATCTCCCCGAACTGACCCCTACCCGTGCTGATGCCGAGCAGAATATGGTTTGTCTGCGGATTCACATTGGCCGCGGTCGGCATCCGCCAACTCGCCGGTAGGTCGATCTGATAGCGGCCGGCGACTGCCGCCCCTTTCATCTGCAGGGCGGTAATCGCCAGAACTTTCGGATCGCTCATCGGGATATATTCGAAGGGAAGGTACAAAGTCTGTGTCGCCTCGTTGAACGCCAGGCCGCCGACCGACGCGAAATAGTTCTCATGGCTGTCGGTCAGGTTTTGAACGCGCGTGCTGGCGCCACCGCCGCGGATGTCGACCGCCTCGAGCCAGTTGGTCCGCTGATTGCCGCCGGACGAGTAGAAACATCGCGCGTAGATCACGTCGGCGGTCTCGTTGACGGTCAGTGCATCCAGACTGGCTCGCCCACAGACGGTTGCGTTCAGCGATGGCGCTTCCTGCCGGAAGTAGCGCCAGGTGAAGGTCAAGCCGGCGAGATGATTGCTGCCCTGGCGTCCGGACACCTTGAACAAAGTCGCGTTTGAACCTTGCGGCGGCGCGGTCGTCCAGGGGTTGCCGCCAACGCCTCCACCGCCGACTTCGCGCCCCATATTGGTCTTGAAGTAAAGCACGTCCATGGCATCACCGGCGCGGCCGTGAGCAGACACGATCGCTTCGCCCGGTTGCATGTCGAGCGCATAAGTATTTCCACCTCTCTGGCCGTGCAGTCCGCCGGAGCGGCCGCCATAGAATACTTCGAGGCCGTCGACGCGCTGGCCAGCGTACACCACGACACGCGTGATCGGCTGACCCTGCGAATTGTCGTCGAAGGGTTGCTCGTTGGCGGAAGAGCCGAAGGGCCCGGAGGTAACGTAGACGGAAATCGGCTTGCGCGATGGCCGATTCTGGTTGGTGGGATCCATATATTGCCAGAGCTCGGCAGGAGCGAGCAGCAACTCAAGGTTGGCAGTATAGGCAAAGGTGACTTGCTGACGGCGCTGTTCGAGATCACGCTTCGCGTGCTCCTCACCATACAAATCGCCGCCGCTGAGCGAATTGTGCTGATAGCTGACTTGCCACGAGCACAAACGGTCGATCGCCGTCCAGGTCGTGGTGGTGGTCGGCCCGAGCACGCCCACCGTTTGTTGCGTGCGAGTGTCGATGCCGGTCTTCATCTGCACTCGCCAATTGACGGCAGCGGCCTTCGCCTGTGTCAGCGCTGCCGAATAGGTGGCGATTGCGGTCCTCAGGTCCTCCAGATGCTTGCCGCGGTCCGGATCCGCGCGGTCGTAAATTCGGCTGTAATAGAGATACTGTTCCTGAAGCGCGAGCAATCTCAGTGTGCCGAGCGGCACGAAATAAGTGAGCGTCTTCTCGGGATTGCGCTCATCGAAAAAGAACGGCTCGGCCTGGTCGAGCAGAGCGAGTAGATTGGTGAACCACTCTCCTTTCTGTGGGGTCCCATAGGAAGTCCGGTTGTAGTCCCGGAGCACGTGATGGAGCCCCGCCAGTCGCTGCTCAAGCTCGCGCACCCGTTCCTGCGCGATGAGTTCGGGAACAAGTTCGTCGACATAAGCCTTCATCTGGTCGAAGACGGCGGAGGCCTCCGAGTCGGGGGCTTTCCACAAGAAGCCGGTGACTTCCTGGAGAGCCGATCCAGCCTCGGGAATATGGCCGACCAGGCCGATGACGACATCTCTGAAATGGTTGCCGGTTTCCTGCTGGACATAGCTCACATTGGGCGAGACGCCTCCTTCCGGGCCACAGTCGACGGCCGCGGCGGCGGTTGGGAAAAGCCAAATGGAGCAGAGGGCCGAAGCCAGGACGGCAAGCAGAGGCGTGCGCGACATCTGAACACCTGTGACGGTTCGGAGTGTGCGCCCGCCCGTACGGTATGACGCGCCACATTGGAACGGGATTTCCCAGACGCAATCCTCGATTGCGTGAATGTTCGCGCTTTTACTGCTTTTCCGCAAGACCGGGGCGCGTTGCGGACCTCGCGCCGCGGGCGCTACGGCCGAACGAGTGCTTCGCGCTCATGGAAGGCACCCATAGCGCGGCGAGATTTCCAGGCCAAGGCGATGGACAAGGCTCGCGCGCCGGCCGCCAGGGCCGCGGCGTTCGCACGTCAGTTGGCCTCATGCCCGCTGCGGCGGGCTCGCAGTGAGGAAATCAAATGTTGGCTGGTGGAGGAGGTAGGACTCGAACCTACGAAGGCGTAAGCCAGCGGATTTACAGTCCGCCCCCTTTGCCGCTCGGGACACTCCTCCGCACGTCTCACGCAGTCGGGTGACGTGTGGAAACGGCGATACCCGCCAGAAGACGAGAAATCCGTGGGCGGTGTTTAGCACGCGATGCTAACGCGGTGTCAACCGTATGCGCCGGCCCCAGGGGCCCAATTTGGGGCAAAACGAGCGGCCCGCGGAAGGTGAAGAAAGCGTAGCGAAACCCCCTGCAAATCAACGCTTAACCGACACGTCCACTCGCGCCAATAAACCGTATTTTTAGCCTGTTATTTAAACTGATCTTAGACCCTGACGCTTATGGTGACGCCACGATGGGAAAACAGGGCCCATCGACGACAACAAAATAGAACTGGGAAAGGCGTCACTATGAAAG
>JBKQPR010000080.1:0-26209 GCA_052144935.1 Bryobacteraceae bacterium | reverse complement strand
TACGGCATTTCGCGAATTCCTAACCGAAGGTTAGGAATTGGCGGAATTCTACAATACGCACCCAGCGCCTGTCAACACGGCGTTTGGCGGCCTCCGGGGAGGCCGGAATGCGCCGGATCCAAGTACATCAGTGTCGATCGCGCAACTCCCAGGCGCGCAGCCGCTCCATGCGGTCCCGCGATCACCCAATTCGCCGCCTCAACGGCCTTCAGAATATGTTCGCGCTCGCATTCCCTCAGCGTGGTCGGTGGGGCGACTCTTCCTCTCCTGAATAGTTCCGGTATCGGTGGATTCAGGATGCGGCCTGTGGTCAGGATCACCGATCGTTCCACAAAGTTCTGCAGTTCCCGAATGTTCCCTGGCCACTCATGGTCCAGGAGCGCCTCCATGGCATCTGAGGGAATCTTCTCGATATGCTTGTTCATCCGCTGCGCATAGGTGCTCACGAAATGTGATACCAACAAGGGAATGTCGTCACGCCTGTCGCGCAACGGGGGAACGAGAATTGGAAACACGTTGAGCCGGTAGAAAAGATCGCTCCGGAACTGTTTTTCTGAAACCAGGCCGTCCAGATCTTGATTGGTGGCGGCCACTATTCGCACGTTGACACGCTGCGTGATGGTGCCGCCGACTCTTTCGAACTCCTGTTCCTGCAAGACACGAAGCAGCTTCGCCTGCAGATCGAGCGGCATATCGCCGATCTCATCCATAAACAGCGTACCGCCGTCGGCCGACTCGAAACGGCCGATTTTGCGCGCCACCGCCCCCGTAAAGGCGCCTTTTTCGTGCCCGAAGATTTCGCTTTCAAGCAGTTCATGCGGAATGGCCGCGCAGTTCATCTTTACGAAAGCGCCGGCCCGCCGCAGGCTGTGGGCGTGAATGGCGCGTGCGACTAGCTCCTTGCCCGTCCCGGTCTCTCCTTCGATGAGAACCGTGGAGTCCGTCGGGGCCACGGTTTGTACCTGGTCCAGCACTTTGCGCAAGGCCGCGCTGCGTCCCACGATGCCTTCAAAGACCTCTTTTTCTGTGGCGCAGCAATCCAGTGCAACCGGTGGCTCGATTGGAGTGGCTGAGCCCTGGTCCCTGAATGCGTTGGGCGACAGTCCCGCAAAGCTACGCGAAGATCGGGAGAAGGAGTTCGCCTCCCGTTCTTCCAAAACGACGATGTTGCTGCAACCCATCTTGGCACCTCATCTCTGGCTAAGACTCTTGAACCTCTTGAAGTATGAGGTTACCGGACTTGGAGATGGCAGTCGTGAGATTGAGGTCAGGTTTTGGTGGAAGAAGTGCTTGCGCTGGGTTTGTCGATGTTGTTCGCCGGGCGAACTGCTAGCGTGACAGTTGCGTCAAATCAACCCAGGGTCGTCGGCGGAACCCACTGAATCTATGAGCGATAGTCCGCGCTCAGACACCGAACACCGGGCATGGCGACTCTCGAATGATGGCGTAGAGTGGACCGACAAGCGGGGAGCCCAGGGCGACGTAGATATCAACTTGACCATGCAGAAACTGAACGCCGGCCGGCAGCGCGTGGCGGAAGAGAAAGCCAAGCGTGACGCGCCTATCGTCCAGTGACACTGCGCAGGATACCAGGATGGGGGCCTTCCGTTTTGCCCGTGATCCTGCTTCGGTTGAAAGCGGCCCCGACGTGCGCCAGGCCGAACCCGTCTTGCCGGTTCAGCCCGAGGTCCCGCCCCCTGCGCGGTCGGCGGACTTGGTGGGCGTCGGGTATCCGCCGGAACCGGATCCGCGGAGCCAAGCGCGTTTCCCGGTCGAGCCCTTTACGAAATACATGCCGACATAGATCCATTCGTTCTCGGTAAGCTTCACAAAGGTCGGTATCGCATATCTGCCGTTGCAGTATTCCCGTGCTGACGACTCGATTTGGTTTCCGCTACCGGGAAGAACAATGTCGGGAACATCGGGGTTGAGATCCGGCCGATAGCACCCGGCGACGACGCGTCCCGTGGAATCTTGAGGCAAGTAGGAGATTGGATCGCCTCCCAGGACTCCCGCAATATATGCCCTTGTATACTTCGTTCCAAGGCTAAAGTTTTGGCTCACATTCAAATCCTTCTTCCACACGCAAGCTGGCGAAAACTGGTGTGAATTGTCCGCTTAACCAGATCATCATGGCCAGTAGTGTGGGCCCAGCACCTCGTTCTCAAAGCAAGCTGTGTGCAGGTTGGGCCACAAACCCGCCAAAACCTCGATTACATAAGAAACGAAGGCGCTTCCGATCACCAAGCTTCCATGCGTTATGTTCAAGTCTAAATGGCTATAGGCCTTGACCGACACCTTGACCTGAGCCGCGTGCTTCGGTTGCATATTTGATACGTCTCCGTCCGCATGGACTATACAATCTCGAACCTTAAAAACAACCGTGATCTCATCCCAATGCGCGTAGTTGGACAGGTGTATGCCGAAATTAGCCTTGAGGAATTCGGCAGCTCTCATCCTCCCCTTATCGTTAGGAAAGTCGCTCCATAATCTCGGTGTGGATAGTGCCGACTCCCGCTCAAACCCCTTGCAGAGGTCTACCAGGGAACTCTCGAATAAAGAGCACGCCATGAGGAAGGTGCTGGAGAACGCCAAACGAGGAAATCGGCTGTGCAACTGATCATATTCCTCCTCGTGAGCGCCATAGTATTCGTCCTTGTCTTCTCCTTGAAGCGAATTGGCCGCGATGGCATCCTCGACACGTTTGAGAAACGTCTGTTGCTCGCGTATTACAAAATCACGCGCCAAGGACAAATAATCCCGAAGGTCTTGGAACTGGGATTCGGTAATGATAAGGGGTACCGCACCCCAGCCTTGCACGAACCAGCCGCCAGATTTTGCGGGCGCACTTCTTGGCCGAGTATTCAGGTCGTTTGGCTTGCCCATCTGTGAGTCTCAAGATCCGATGCGAACTATCATGGTAACCCAGTTGTGGCGCTGCTTTGGCAATCTTGACATTGGCTCAAAAACTGCCACCACGGACGCGGCTGGGCGGATGTCGCCAACCCCTCCAAAGGCGGAGCTCAGGGCACCGGTTCGATTCCGATCTTGTCGTTCACGGCTGACGCGATTCGCTGGGTGCAGCCGAGATAACGCTCCGTCGTTTGCACCGAAATATGCCCAAGGAGGAACTGGATCTGTTCCAATTCGCCGCCCGCAGCGCGACAGGAGTCGGGCACAGGTCCGTCGCAGGTCGTGCGGCGCAAGGTTGCTTATTCCGGTTCTCTTGGCGAACTCCTTAACGACATGCCAGGCAAGCTTTTCAGTGACGCCATCTCCCCAAGGCTTGCCGGCGCTACTGACGCGCCGAAAAACCTTTCCCGTTTTGATCTCCGCGGCTTCTATCCGCGCGCTGAGTTCGCCATAGACCCAGCCAGGAACCGGGACCGTGCGGACGTGACCGCCCTTTCCGCTCAGGTCCACGATCGCCCAATGTCCCTCCCGCTGCTGGAGGTGATCAATGTTCAGCTCGGCGACCTCGTGGCGCCGGAGCCCACACGCAAGCAGGAGGGATAGGAGAGCCCGGTCACGCTTGCCCTTGAGCCTCTCCCTGTCCGGAGCCTGCCAGAGCCCGGCCCCTTGTTCGGCTGTAAGCCAGTTGCCCAGCCTGACGCCGAGTTTCTTTACGCCTTTGACGCGCCTGATTCCAGCCGCCAAATCGGCGCTGAGGAGGCCGCAGTCCGCCGCCTCGTACGCCAAACGCCGAACTGCGCCCAGCCGTAGGTTGATCGTGCCAGGGGCCAGATGTCGCGATTCAAGGTGCATTCGATAGCGAACGACAACCGTCTTGTCGAAAGCGAGCCGCGGCTCGGAGCAATACCAATCCACGAATTCGTCGATGGCATGTCGATACCCCCGCTGCGCATCTGGACATGACAGACTGCTGAGAACTGCGGACTTCGCGGACTTCGAGGTCTGGTAGCCGCAGGACCGATTTGGCGGAACGTCCTCTGATCTTGTTGCGCTGCCTTTGCTTCATGACCCGTGGCCTCCTTAGCCACGAGTCGATCATGGCCCAACGGGGCAAACACAGTCCGGTTTGCGCGTGATCCGACCATAGCAGAGGAGCGGCCACACGCCACCGGTTTCACGACCTCATATCAGGCTATTCAGGAATTCCTGTCGACTCGATTGGTGAGGAAAAACGCCGATCCACAAGATGTCTCGCATGCTTATAAGATTCGTAGGCCACGCTGAAAGCCTTCGTTACGCCGAAGCGTCTAAGCGACAGGAAGAACTTCTCGTACTCTTCGAATTCGGCGAGGTCGAACTTCGATGGATCTTTGCCAAGAATCCATGCGAAGTTGTAGAAAGCCTCCGCGAGTCGCTTGAGCGTGTTGTCGCGAAAGTGCTTGGCCGATTCCGGGCCGGCAGAAACCGTGATACCCTCATTGGGCCAGTCAAATAGATTTTCGTCGACGCGTTTGGACCCTATGTTCATTGTGGCCCTTCGACAGACCGTCAGTAATTCTTCGACCTTGGGCCGGATTTCTCCTCGGCTTTCCGAAGTGCTGAAGGTGCACACATGAAAGCAGTTCAGCACGAGTTTCCTCGCCGCCGGTTCAGTTTCCCAATAGCCGACTTCCGGGCTGGCTCCCTGCGCTTCGACATAAGCTTCTGGCGACTGGTACCTATGCGGTTTATCAACAAGTCGTAGCGATAGACTCCCAGGGTATCCGTAGTTAGCGAACATCATAGGCAAGCATTCGGCGGAGTGGATCTTGAGCGAAGCCGTGGCTTGGTCAACTACGCCAACGAAGAACGGAACCTCCTGCTGATCGAGGTAGGCGATCTGGTGGCCAGCGCTGATCCTGTCGGCGTTGCTCTTGACCTGTATGGCGAATGAGATCCGTGGCTCAATCTTCGGCGGATCGGAGTCGAGGATGTCAAATATTGTGCAGTAGAAATCCGAGCCGACGTCATCGCCGATTGTTGCAGGGTGCGCGACGAAGCTGAACCTCGAAAGAAGGAAGTGGGCGAGTTGCTCATTCTCCCATCCAATGTGGAATCCATAGAGGGGCGCCATGATTGCCCTCTAGTGTAAGCGAAAAGGCCCTGAATGGAGCCGGGGAGGGTACCGTGATACCACGCTAGTCGAGGGGGAACTTCGCTCCGTCCGCATCGTCGGACACTCGTACAAAGCTCCGATGGCGCTGCCCTGGAAGGCCCTTCCGGGCCGCTGTTTCCGAGTGTGATCACAGCGCACCCGCGGCCCGATCAGCACCGCTGATGGCTAACTAACGGCCGCCCCAGGCGGTGGAGGAGACCGAGCAGGCGCAAGAGCGCAACCCGCCGCCCCGCCCGCGCCGCGGTGAGCGGCGGCGCTGCGAGCGCGGGGGCCGAGAGCGGCCATCCGCGCGGCGGCGCCGCCCGGTGCGCCGGTGCGGCAGCAAGCTGGTGGATGGCTCCCTCAGCCTCCTGCGGCTGCTCGCGGCCGATCCCCGACGGGCGCTAAGCGGCGGCGTGCATCATTCGCTGCCCGGCGCCCCCTGCCGGCCGTCAGGCCGAACCCGTCTTGCCGTTTCGGCCCGCCGTCCCGCCCGTTGCGGGGTGGGCAGCGGACACGCGAGCGCGGCCCGGTGCTCGGCCCGGCGACCGCGGGCGTCCATCCGCGCGGTGGCGTGGCCCGAGGCGACGCCTTTGGTGGCGTGCTCGCGGCGCCGGCTTCTCCGATCGCTTCCGGGCGCCGCTGCCGACCGCCGGGCCGAGCCAGTCTTGCCGTTTCCGCCCCACGTCCCTGCGCGGTGGGTGCGGGCATGTGACCGCGGCGGGCCCAGTTCCAAGTCCAAGTAGTCTTGCGCGCTGCTTGGCGTGCTGAGATCCCCACGCGGGAAGACGCTCTTTCCGAGTGGCGCGTCATGCGGCCAGGGCAGCCGGCCGTTGATGCTCCAATCAACGAGATGGCGACTACACGATGAATCTTTGAAATTCCGATAAACTTGGCCACGCGCAACTTCAGTGCTGGCATGACACGTCAGTAGCCGCGGCTGTACTCTGGGAAATTAAAGGCCACAATGGAACTAAAACGCTTGGAGACTTCGCAAAGGTCACGACGGTGAGCACTGCCAAAGACTTGTTCGCTGCTCTCGCGTCTGACCAGTTTCACTCTGCCCACTGGGTCTTTCGCGGTCAAGGTAACGCGAATTGGCCGCTCCAGCCAAGGCTGGAGCGTTTCGCCCGATCTATCAATGATCTAGCAGGAAAGATTGAGAAGGATGCATTGCAGGAGTTCCAGCGCCGCGCAGATCATTACTCGGAGAATTTGCTGGGGGCCACCAACACGCTGGAGTGGCTGGCGTTGATGCGTCATCATGGTTCTCCAACGCGGCTCCTGGACTTCACAAAGTCGCCGTACATCGCGGCGTTTTTCGCCGCCACCGATGACGCGGCCATGGAGCATCCATCTGCGGTCTGGGCCGTCAATGCGACCGCTCTGAAGAAGCATGCTGCCGAGATTCTGAACACGGAACGCATAACAGTATGGGTTTGTGCGGTTGCAAAGAAGTGTCTGCAAGGGGCGAGCTTTAGCGAACCCGAGATCTTCGACATGCTTTTCCGCGGAGTTGGCCCGATGCCGAGCATTGTCGCCCCTGTGGAACCGTTTAGATTCAATAAGAGGATGATGCTGCAGCAGGGCTTGTTCCTCTGTCAATTCTCAGTGGGACATCAGTTGGCATTCGAAGAGACACTTATCAGCGTCCTGGATTGGATGGGATCCAAAGGCACTGAGGATTCTGAAGTGCTGCATAAAGTTGTCGTTGAAGCGCAGGCTCATCCGCATGTCCTTCGAGAACTACACAGGATGAACGTGAACGACGCTTCGTTATTTCCCGACCTTGACGGACTGGCGCGGTCACTCTCGAATATTTCGAGGATTGGTGCGACATGCGTCGCGCCTGCGCGGCGTCCAGAATGGGAATTCGGCATGAGGTTTTGAACCAGGACCTCCACCAGGAAGGCCGGCCGTACCGCGATATAGAACTGTAACGTCGGGACCACTTCAACCATGACGGGCAACGCCCTAACCGCGGAAGTGGCGTATCGCCGACTCCGAGCGTGTTGTCGGCCACTCGTACAAAGCTCGGATGGCGCTGCCCTGGAAGGCCCTTCCGGGCCGCTGTTTCCGAGTGTGATCACAGGGCGCCCGCGGCCCGATCAGCACCGCTGATGGCTAACGGCCGCCAGGCGGTGGAGGAGACCGAGAAGGCGCAAGAGCGCAACCCGCCGCCCCGCCCGCTGCGCTGGGCGGCGGCCCAGCGACCGCGGGCCGGGAGCGTGCATCCGCGAGGTGGTGCCGGCTTCTCCGATCGCTGCCCGGCACCACTGCCGGCCGGCAACCCGCCGTCCCGCCCGCGGCGCGTTGGGCGGCGGCCCTGCGACTGCGGGCCGAGAGCGTCCGTCTACGCGGCAGCAAGCTGGTGGACGGCTCCTCGGTCTCCTGCGGCTGCCGGCGGGCCGATTCCGACGTGCGCCAGGCGGCACGCGTGACGACGGCGGCGTTCGCTGGGCTCGGGCGCGGGCAAGGCGGCGCTGGCTTCCTCTCTCCGATCGCTGCCCGCCCCTGCCGGCCGCCAGGCCCGAACAGCTCGGCGTACCGCCCGCCGCGCGGCGCGGTGGGCGGCGGCTGTGCGAGCGCGGGGCCGGGAGCGTCCATCCGCGCGGCGCGCCGGCCGCGGCGACGGCTTTGGTGGCGTGCTTGATTTGCGAGCGCGCGCCCCGTCGAGGTCAGCGCTGGTCTCGGCGGACAATCTCCGTGACGCAGTAGATTTTGGAATCATGCGATCAACCGAGCTCGAAGATATTGCAACTCGTAATTCTTCGGGTATTCCTGGAGCATCCGATCAAGCAAACGCGTGGCCGAGATGTCCCCTCCCCCGCCCTTCTCCAAGAGCCGAACAGCTCTCGCCCATTGCGTCCGTCCGATCTCCAATAGATTCAAGTAGGAGAGATCGCCACCCGCATCTTCCCATACGCTATTCTCATCAGGCCCACGTGGATAAAGGCGTGGCGCAAGCTCGCGTAATCGGAGCCAGAACTCGGATCGATCTTCGACCGCTTCCCACCGCTCGATGGCATAGGCTTCACGCGCGACATCCACGACTTTTTGGCCAGACAGTCGCGCGAGGAGCTCGAAACCGAAGGCCGCAGCGTGGTCCGAGGCGACTTCCTGGGAACCGCTGAGATCAGCTTCCCTCTTGCCGTCTAGAACGTCAGATATCCCCCGGACGACCATAGCATCGACGCGGTTTGTATAGGCGGCGCGCATAAACCCCTCGCCTTCCATCTCGACGGCCAGGGTGTCTCCGTAGTTCTGGCGAAGCAGGTTAGCAACGGCGCCGCGCGATGATTTAACCACCTTACTTCCGGCCGCAATCGCTCCCACAAAAGCCTGAGGCATTTTGGAGCCAAGATGTTGAATCCGCCCTAGCCACTTGCTTTCGCGCACCACAGCATTCGCCTGCTGTATCAAGGGGTAGCTTGCCAGACCAACTTCGGGACGCGGCTCGAAAGTGTCTCGGTCAGCGCCATTCTCATATCCATAGACTTTTGTAGCGGCGACGACATCGCCCAATACGACATCCTTAACACCGCCTGCGATCCCAACGAACAAAGCCAGATCCGGTTTGAAATAGGACATCATGCGCTCGGTTTCCAGCGCCGATGTTGCGTTGCCGGCCCCAATTTGCGCGATCGATACGGTCAATGTGCCAAAGCGTCCAACCTGGTATTCGGTGCCAGTCGGATGTCGTTCTTGATGCGCGTCCACGAGGTGCCGAAGAACTGCGGCGTGTTCGACCGGAAGGGCTGTCACAATGGCGACTTTGGTAGGCGTTTCGTGGGTCATCATTCTCCTATCGATATCGAATCTGTTCCAAGTAGATGCGCTCCAGCAGTTCCAGTTGGGAATTTGCGAAGTAATCCCGCCGCATTTGATGAAGAAGACCTTCGATGGTCATACTGCCGCCGGCGCCGCCGTTACGAAGAAGGCGGAGACCTTGACCCCATTGGTCTCTCCCCGGCCCATCATTGATCCTTGACATGACAGGTCACCGTCCGCGCGGCACCAAATGTCATTTTCATCTACGCCTTTGGGATAAAGACCCTGGCTCAGTTCGAGCCACGCATCCCACCATTGATCCTTGGTGATCACCGGTCTTGTGGCCCAGAGGGATACGTTGCATTGAGCCCAAAAACCGAGCAGGCCTGAACATTCGCAGAGGGCTGCGTACAAATCCCGACGCCCGCGATAGAGCGCAAGCGTGTAAAGCTCGTTGGCCGTCCTGCTCCATCCCTTCTTTGCAACAACCTCCCCAAACGCGCGGGATTCGATCGTCGCTAACCGGTTCGGATAGCCCGAGAGCCAAGTTAACATGTCCCGTTCGCTTAGTTGTGGTTCGAACCGGTCCCAGAGAGCCGAGACATTCGTCCAAGATGCCCGCCCAGGCATCTGGCGCCAGTATTCGAGCACCCGGTCTCTGAGCGCCGGCTCTATCGCCGGTCTGTCAAATTCAGGATCACGGAAGAACCGTTCCAGCCACTCCCGAGCGGTAAGCTCCAAAATCTCCTGCGATGCTGAATCGGGCAAATGTTGCCAAAGGTCCGGCCGCCTTTGATATCCACAGAGGTCAGCCTCGGCGCTTCGGGCAACACGGTCAAGTAATTCCGGAGCGATGATTGCGCCACCAATGACCGCATCAAACAGGATGTGAGCGGCACTCGCCGGTTGTGCAACGCCGTCGAACAGGTGCCCACCCGATTGAATCCGGGCCAGCCAAACGTTGCGCCAACTGGGCATCGCTGGATCGAGGTTTGTCATCAGCGTGGGCGTTCGCGCAGCAGCATGTCCGGCCAATTTGGAGAGACGGTCGTCATTCAGTTCGATGGCAGACTGCGAACATTTCGCTCTCATGCACACCCCCTGCAAGCGCCTCCAATCCCTCTCGCCCACCGAGCTCGGCATCGACTTCGATTTGGCGCCGGAATTTGTCGACTGTAGGCAGCGCCGAATTGCATGCAAGCAATGTGGCGTGCAGCGAAAGCCAATTGAGACTCTTCGACCATTCAAGGGCTGGTTCGAAAATCTCGCTTCGGGGTTGGGCGGGCATCATTCGCACCATGGTTGCTTCGGCTCCGGCCGACTGACGTGCGGCGAGCGGAAGCGATGCGGGAATCAACCGAGGTTCCGCTTCCCACCAATCCCACAACAGCGCCGAATGCTCGTCGGTCCACGACTCAAAAACATCCATGAGCGCGACGTTGGCTATCTTGCTCCAAGGAAGGGACGCCAAGAGGATCCCTTTGGCAACACGAGCACCGCCGCCGCGCCGCCCAACCCGGACGCACAACCACTCCGCAATAGCGCGTCGCACGCTTTGCTGGCTTTCCGCAAAGCCGGGCAACTCCATGTTCCGCAAACCTAAGACGTCATCTTCTGTGCCTTCTATTGTCTTCTGCACCAGCCTATCGAGTAGATTTCGCTTTTCATCGGGTGCTTGGCTCGGTTGCGGCGCCAACGCATTCAACAATCTCACGGCGCCCCTGATGCTATCCGCCGTGTCCGCTTGCACGAGCATCGTATACTGCTCCAAGCGTTTCAGACCCGCGAGTGCCGGCGGCTGAAACTGGAGCCGGTCGCGAAGAGCTGCCAACTGGCGCCCCTCCTCAATTCCCAACAAATAGGCTTCGGCCAGAGATGGATTCTGGAGGGCAACGCCATTTGGCCTGACCACCACAGCTTCCTTCCAGTTGCCAACCAGAGCTCTTGGTGTCCAGACAATAGTCGCCGGAAAGTCGACCAGATCACGGGGTTCGCTGCTAACGCGAAAACGCAGATTGCGGCGGGCATCAGCCCAGAGATAATGCCAAAGCAGAGCCACCACTTCCTCAAACCCGCCTTGGTCGAGCCAAACAGGTACAGCGCCAGCAAGCAACAACCGAACGACCTGCGCATATCCAGAGGGCATCGGCGGCGCCGTCTCGGACTCCAGCGCTGGCTCCAAGATCCAGGCTTCGAGCAAGTCTGCCCTAGGACCAGCAACAGGTTCACGAGGTAGATGCCCGAACAGCGTTGGAAGCGCATGTTGGGCAATCTCTTGCTGGTCAAAGATCAATGCGTGGGTCTGTACCATGCCGCTGCGTGTCGCCCGAACCGGAAAGGTCCGGGTTAGCACGTACCGGTCCTGGACCGGAAACCCGCAGGTGTAAGATTCCCGGGCCACCTCGACGGGAAGAAGCCTGTCCGTATAGTAGGATGCGAGGTCGGAAATCACCGGATCAGGTGCGTCGGCACTCGCGGCGATCAGGTTGTGCGCACCCTTAACATCACCAAAGATGGCTCGATGTACCGCGGACACATCACCCCTCATCCCTCATCAATTCCGTAAGCGTCAGTACGGGTATCGTGAGATCATCATCTTGCGCGCCGCCGTCAATCACACACCGCCCTTGGCGCTCGGGGCCGTCATCCATGAAGGCATCATCATCGACGTCCTCTTTCAGCGGTTTTCCCAAAGCCGAGAGGCCAATCACCCGAAACCGATCTTGCTTCCAGGTGGACGCAATGAATTGGCCGAGAAAAGGCAAGTACTCCGCGAGAAATCGCGTCGGATCGAGCCAGTGCCCATTGACTTTGACATTGGCAATCTCGTCCCAGCACGACAAAACCACAACCAGAGGCGGATGGGAGAGTTGAGCGTTTCGACCGACCTGCTTCACGAAGAGCAGCGCCTGCAGCAATTCAATAAGGCTCGCCTGGGTCCGCAAAGCGGGATTTTGCGAGGAAGTTTCCTGCCGAGCCTGTTGTTCGGACCCGACATTAGTCGATTCCTTCGCCGAATTGCCGCCCATCTGCGCCTCTTCCGGAACAGATTGCATTCGGTCCTTTGTGCGTGGTCTATTCAGAATATCCTCGGGCATGTTGATCAGCCTTGGACGCACAAAGAACAACCATCCGCCCGCCTCGCGAACGCGCTGAATCCACGGCTCACTGATCTGCCGTTTCCTAACGATGTCTTCGATCTGCTCACCGCCATAATCGGGCCAAATGAGTTGGGACCGATCACCTGATCCATCGACCCAGATGTTCCAGACACTCTCGCGATAGATGCTCGTTGGGGTGTGGGGCGCCGAACGTCCTAAAGCTAGCTTGTCGAGCACTTCCTGAAAAGGGGTACGGTCGCTCGCCGCCACAGCCATTCTCAAGCGGTGCTTCTTCGCATCAAGCCTGCGTAGCAGTTGTCCACCGTAGTGAGTCTTGCCGGTCTTTGTTCCGCCAACCACCAGGAGCGATGGAAGAGTCGAATCCGACTTCATGGCCGTCCCCCTTGCCCCCGGTAGGAAAGAAATAAGTCCTCAGGGTTTGCGAGGGGCAAAACAATAGGCGGGCGCCGTGTTGAGCGTCGAGCGCCAAATGTCCACCGCATGAGTTCAAGACAAGGTTCTTCAACGTCGTCTCGCGGTTCATCCCCAAAACGCAGGCGGACACGAAATTCGGAGTGACCCGGGAACTCGGCGGCAAAACACTCCTGCAAGTCGCTTTCGATCATCCGTGAGATCGGTTTATCGGATTTGGTCCAAACCACCGCCGTTGGGCGACCCCGCAGGCTGGTCGAGAGCCGCCGCGCGAGATCCCGCAATGTCTCTCGCTCCTTTCCCCGTTCGTTTCCAGAAAGAGCCTCCCGGTCTACAAGAAACAAAAACCGATCCGCATATTTCTGCACCCAACGCGCCCCTTCAGCCCCTTCGGCGTTTTCCTTCTGAGCCCAGGCACTGAACCATTCCCCAGGGGGATCGGTAAGAAGAAAGTCACGGCGGATTAGCTCCGGATCGCGAAAGGCCAAATGCAATAAACCGGGGCGACGGCCCGCTCCGCGGCTCGTATGCGGCGGAAAGCGCGGACCACCCTGCCCCCGTTCCCAACGAAGGCTTGCCGCGAGATTCTCCCATCCGTTCAGCGACCATGACCCCGCGAATCTTCCGGTTGATGCCGGCTCGCCGCGTTGGATAAGGAGGTAAAACAGCGTTAGAAGCGTCGTCTTGCCCGCGTTGTAAGGGCCGACAAGACCGACAAGCGTTGTGCGATTGCACGCCGTAACAAGCTCCACATCAAGCAGCCCTAACGAGTTGCCGGTCCAGGGAAGGAGTAGATGTCTATTGGCGTTCTGGGACGTGCTGTCACCGAGTTCTCGCGCGTCCGCCCGCTCCGGACTCAGGCCATCTGATGCCTCAATAGCCCGCCCATTGTTCCAGTGCGGGCACTCCTCAAGAAACTCAAAACCCCGGTTGCACCCAATCTCTTTGGGATCGACACACGTGTCGAGTTCGCATTTTCTGTCGGACGCCATCATTGGCCTCCTACAAGTCGCGATACCTGCATGTCGCGAAACAACCAGACAGCCAGCTCTTCACGTGGGATCAGGGATTTGTGGGGAAGGCCTGTTCGCCCGGCAGCCGTCTGCACATCCATCTGCCCAGTGGCCGAGGCTTGTACGGCATCCAGCAACGTAAGGCGCTGGCCAGGAATGATCTCGTGCCACAGCCCGATGGATTCAGGCGTTCGAGCGAGTGCTTGACAGAAATCCACGCTCGTCAATTCGCTGGTAGCCTCGTCCTGGCCGATGGCCGTCCGTATCGTTTCGCGGAGAAAGTACTCTACGCTTACGGGATGAAGCCGCGGCACGAGATTGAGAAGGTCCCAAGCGGCCCAGTAGACCGCCGCATCGGCCGACATCCGGCGATAACTTGTCGAACGCGCGGGCGAGAAAAGCGACTCCTTCCAATACAGGATCTCGGCACTATGGTTGTCGGATCTGAGCTTATTGATGATGTCGTTGATCCCTGCCAAGGACGCCTTGTCGTCGGTTCGGGTCTGACCAATCACTTTAGACACAAGGTCCTGCAAGACCGGTGCGAGCGATGCTGAAATCGCCTTCGCCGCATTCTGTCCAAAGTGCTCCAACCATTCCGCATTACCGATGCCATGTGGGTTGGGATTGGTGCCTGTGTTTCCGGCCGCGGCTTTCAGAGCCTCCTTGAGCAACTTTTCATCGATGTTCGCCGGCGCGAGTCCAACTTCACCATATTGAACAGCCGGCGCACCTAGACCTTTCGAAGATCCCCACAGCCTTACGGCTTCTGTCTCCACCGTATTGCCGAGAGGCTCAAGGAAATCGCGAAAGATATCATCCTCATTCTCTGCCGTAAGGTAAGGTTCAAGCCCGCAGTTCGTGTAGAAGACGATAGCGGCGTAATCGAGGGTCGACTCGTCCCTCGTCACGTTAGAAATGGCCTGCAGCAGGGCTGCCCGAAACAACTGTGTTGTATTTGATCCAAACCGCCCACGATATGTGGGCCAGTGTTCCTTAATTGCCGCGGCACAGCTTTCCAACAGCGGTTCGCGTTCGTCGAGAGTGCCCCCGACCAGGATTGACGAACCGCGCACAAGCTTTCGTCGATCTTCCTTGAGGTTGTTGGCAAGATCAGCCGCTGCGGACGTGACGTAATCGAACTTGTTGTTGTCTTCGCCCAGGTCCAGGAGCCCGCGATCAAGAAACTTCTGTAGGATCTCGCTTTGCATGGTTTCTCCGTCAATAGCCCCGCGCTTCCCACATCTGTTTGCCGTGGTCCGCCTTTTTTCAAAGTTCTCTCAGGATCGGCCGGCGGACGGTTCTTTCATAGGAGCCGGGCCGAACCTGTGCTCGGCCAACGGTTCGCGCAAGCGAATGTTCGAAAGCTCACAATATTTTACCATTCATCCTGATACAGAGCGTGCCAACTGTTGAGGCGATGAGCCGTGCTGGAGCTGGGTAGTCCTGCGGAGTTCATTGCGCTACGACCTCACGGATTCGACTGCTGTGAATGTCGGCGATGTAAACATTGTCCGCAGGGTCCACCGCGACCCTGTAGTTAGTCAATTCGGCGCTGGTGGCTGGCCCGTTATCGCCCCTGAAATCAGCTTCCATTTCCCGCCACGAGTCTGATTCTTTTCACCCCCCCCAAAAACATAGCCCAAACGTTAGGTGCAACCGGATTGCAGAATCGGGAGTCCATGCACGATTCATCGTGGAGCAACTGGACGACGATCCCGACGTGCGTCAGGCGGCGCGCACGACCCATGCCGGCGCCGGGGCGCGTGACGATCGCTGCCTGGCGCCGCCGCCGGCCGCCAGGCCGAACCAGGCTTGCCGCTTCGGCCCCGGCGTCCCGCCCTTGTGCGATGGCAGCGGCGATGCGACCGCGGGCCGCGAGCGGCCATCCGCGCGGCGGCGCCGCCCGATGCGGTGGTGCGGCGGCAAGCCTTGTGTGGCCTCTTGCGGCTGCCGGCGGGGCCGATCCCGACGTGCGCCAGGCGCGCGCATGACGACGCCGGCGCGGGGGCGCATGGCGACTCGCTGCCCGGCGCCACGGCCGGCCCCCAGACCGGCCTCCCGCCCGCGGCGCGGTGGGCGGCGGCCCTGCGACGGCGAGCCGAGAGCGTCCATGCGCGAGGCGGCGCGCCGGCCGCGACGCCTTTGGTGGCGCGGTCCTGGTGCGGTGGTGGCGGGCAGCCTGGTTGCCCTCGTGATGGACGGCGTGGAGGTCTCGGCCGGCGGCGCCGGCTTCTCCGATCGCTGCCCGGCGCCACGGCCGGTCGCTAGGCCGAACCAGTCGTGCCGTTTCCGCCCGCCGCCGCCCGCTGGGCGGTGGGCGGCGGCTAGGCGACCGCGGGCCGATCCTGACGTGCCCCAGGCGGCGCGCATGACGGATGCCGGCGCGGGGACGCGTGGCGAATCGCTGCCCGGCGCCCCGTGCCGGCCGCCAGGCCTAACCAGGCGTGCCGTTTCCGACCGGCGCCCCGCCCGCCACGCGGGGGGCGGCGGCTATGCGGCCTGCGGGCCGAGACGGGGCCATGCGCGGGGCGGCAAGCTGGTGGACGGCTTCTCGCTCTCCTCCAGTCTCGCCGTTTCCGGCCCGGCGTTTCGCCCGCTCCGCGGCGGACGGTGGCCCTGCGACCGCAGGCCGAGAGCTTCCATCCACGTAGCGGCGCCGCCCGGCGCCCTGGTGCGGCAGCAAGCTGGCACACGGCTGCGCGGTCTCCTGCGGCTGCCGGCGGGCCGATCCTGACGTGCGCCAGGCGGCGCGAATGACGATGCTGGCGCGGGGGCGCATGGCGAATCGCGACCCGGCGCCACTGCCGGCCGCCAGGCCGAACCAGTCTCGCCGTCTCCGCCCGGCGTCCCGCCCGCTTCGCGGTGGGAGGCGGGCATGCGGCCCGCGGGCCGAGAGCGTCCATCCGCGCGGGAGCGGGCGGCTTCACTCCTGGAGCCGCGCCACCGTCGCCTTGGCCTTGGGCATCCGCTTGCGCTCAACGGGGCCCGAGTCATCCCGCGTTATTGCCTGGCGGACTGCTGCCAGACGACCGTGCCCTTGGTGTCGATGTAAGCCCAACCGGCCCTGGTCACGACCATCGCCAGGCCGTGATCGAAATCGCTGGCGTTGTCGTATTGATTCTTGATCGCCATGTTGCCGGCCTTGTCCAGGTAACCGTACATGCCGTCCAGCTTGAAGCGCGCCAGGCCGCCCGAAAACGCGAACGCCTCATCGTACTTCCGCAGGGGAAACGCAAGCTGCCCCTGCGCGTCGATCCAGCCGAGCAGGCCGTTATCACTCGCCAGCGCCAGGCCTTCCGAGTACGGCCCGACCATCCGCAGCCTCCTCTGCGGCTGCGGAGTGCCATGCACGTCGATGGTCATCCAGCGGTCCCCGTCCTGCACCCGCGCAAAGCCATCTTTGAAGGGCTCGGCATCATTGTATTTCGGCGGAATGGCCCAGCCGCCGGAGGCGTCTTTATAGCCCCAGTTGAATCCCTCTTTGAAGCGCAGCCGCCCGTTGGCAAATGTGTCCGGATTGTCCAGTTGCGGACTGAATGGGATGCGGATCAGAATCTTGCCGGTTCGATCGAAGTAACACCACTCGCGAGCCAGCGATCCCACGGGCAGATCGGCGGGATCGTCCGGGAATTCGGCGGCGGTCCCGAATTGCGGTTCAATCACCATCTTCCCCTGCCGATCAACGAAGCCATAGCGCGTGGGAAGCCGCTTGCCGGAGCTATCCGTCAGGCCAGACGCCTGCAGCCGCAGTAAGCCCTGATGAAACTGGCCCAGCACGCGATACGGAAGCTCGGCCACCAGGTTGCCCGCGGGATCGATCAGCGAGTACTTTTCGCCCACCCGAACCACCGCGCGGGAGTCCGCGAACTCGCTGCCGCTATCGTACTTTAGTTCGATCACCACCTTCCCCGAGAGGTCGACATAGCCGGCCTTCTGGGCGAGCCACACCGGAATGCGTCCTTCGTGCGCCTCGCCCACGGAGTCATATTTCGGGGGGATCACCACTGCGCCGGCACGGTTGATAAATCCGAACTTGCGGCTGTTGTCCCGGATCTTGAAGAGATTGTCCTTGTCGGACTGCCCGGCGGATGGAAGGGCGACGAGCAGGAAAAGCAGGAGGGTGGCGCAGGTTTTCATCAGCCGCTAGTATAATCCAGCAAGTGACCAAGACCAATGCCGCCCGCATCCTGGATGGGGCGGGCGTGCCCTATGAACTTCGGACCTATGCGGTGGAGCCTCCCGCCCACTGCGCAGTAGGCGGCGGCCCTGCGACCGCGGGCCGAGGGCGTCCATTCGCGCGGCGGCGCCGGAATGCGTCGTGCGCGCGCCGCAGTCGGCGGCGGCCATGCGACCGCGGGTCGAGAGCGGGCATCCGCGCGGCGGCAAGCTGGCGGACGGCTTCTCGCTCTCCTGCGCCTGCTGGCGGGCCGCCGACGTGCGCCAGGCGGCGCGCATGACGAGGACGACGCGGGGGGCGCAGGACAATTCGCTGCCGGCGTCACTGCCGGCCGCCAGGCCGAACCCGTCGTGCCGTTTCCGCCCGGCGTCCCGCCCGAGAGCGTGCATCCGTGCGGCGGCGGCGCCGGGCGGTGCGATGATCAGGTGGGTCCTGCTTTCGATGGTGGCGACGTTGATCTACTCGGCGATTCGAGGGCCGGCACCGTTCCTTCCAAGTCGGCGTCAACTGCCCGGAGCTCGGTTAGTAAACGCTGGCCGACTACTCGCGAGTGATCGGCGGCCAGGTACCGGTTACAGGCACTTCCGCGAGTCGACGTTTCGGACTGGTGACTTCCGCCAAGGGCATTGGCCCCTGGCCCCTAAGGGTTCATTGAAACCAAAAGCCCAGCAAAAACCGACCCCTCATGTACTCTCACCACCGGTTGAGACGAGGAAAGCAAATATGGATGGCGTCCCGAGGAAGAGGCTCCGAAACGTTGTTGCCTCGCTTTTGTTCTTTGCCGCGAGATGCTTCGCTTCGGCTTCGCGGTTGACTCGTGTGACCGCCTTCAGCACGTCGTCATACGCAAGGCCATGTTCTCGGAATGGCGCTTCGAGACTCCCCCTACCGCTCTCCAGTAGTTTTTTGAATGCGCCAAGGGTGTATCGGTCAAAATCGCCCTTTATCCCTGCGTTAGTGCTGACTGCCTCGACGCAACTTCGTAACGGCGCAATGGCTCGCCTGAACTCGCACTCAAATGCCTTTGAATAACCCACCATCACGGTGGAGAAATCAATCTCCGCTGGCAGCTGCGCGTAGCCCAACTCGGCCGCGAGAAGAAATGCACAGGTCCGCGTCGCGAGGTCGTCGTAGAGAGAACCCAATGCTGCCCGAAGCGTCTTCTGACACGACTCTTTGATGCGGTCTGGAGCATTATCATAGGCGGTCAGGAGCTGCCTTTCGGCCTTCTCAATCTCATCGATCCTCTCCATCATTGCCGTTTGGCCTTGCCAGATCTCGTCCGTTCTTTGGGAGATTTCTTCCACTCTCTGAAGGAGCTTATCGAAGCCTTCGGGCCGGGGCGCAGAGCGCGGCTCGGTAATCCCTACAAGCGATTCTGAGAGCCGACCGATTGACAGACCGGCGAGGGCAGAGTAATGCCTCCAGACAGTTTTCCAGGCGATCGGCGACGAAAGGTCTCCCCCAAAAAGCTCGCCAGAGTTCATCTTCGGGGCGACGGCATCCGCAATATCTTCCGTAAGACAGCCGAATGCTTCCCTGAGAAGGAGCGCACGCAACAATACCTTGGCAGCTTCCTGGTTCGTACTACACAGTAGGCGGACCAAGTCGGGCGCAAGACTCAGCGTTTGGAGCCAATTGCCCGCCAAGTCAGGTGGAAGGAACGTTTCGAACCAACCCTCGACCCGCTTCCCGATGTCAGAGTGCAGTCTGATAATCTCAAGCTGCACCCTTTCCCTGTTTTGCGAAACAAAACCCGCGCTCGCGTCCTCGACAAAGCTCTCCCCAACACTCATACCCTCCGCGATATCCTCAGCCCAACCTCTAGCTGAGGATTCTGCCCAGTGGAGAGCTTCGTCAAGTTTTGAACGCAGGTCTTGATCGATCTCCGCCAATCGGGCCCGGTCAAAATGCCGAAGCTGGACGCGGACCTCGTCCATAGAGGCAGCACAGGCGGCGCATACGAGCAGGTGCCGGCGCACTGCATATGGCGAAATACCCGAAACCTCGAAGGCTTCCTCAAGCCCAACATTGCCGAGTTGAATATCCCGTAAAACCTCACATTCCCGCTCTGGCACTGCTCAACCCTCCCCGGACTGACGCCTTGGAATTTCGGCAACAGTCCAAGAATACCCCGAATCTGCTGCTGCGATTCTGCCGGGGACGCGGCCGTCGGGATTACTCCTGGTGAGCCGCCCACGTCACTTAGCCGGCCAACGCCCACAATCTTAGTGTGGGCCGACCTACGTGCGCCAGGCGGCGCGCATGACCGTGCCGGCGTGGGGGCGCATGGCGTGGGCGGCGACCAGGCGCTCGTGCCGTTTCCGCCCGGCGTCCCGCCCGCGGCGCGGTGGGCGGCGGCCCGCGACCGCGGGCCGAGGAGCGTCCATCCGCGCAGCGGCGCCGCCTGGTGCGTCGCCGTTGGATGCCGTGCTCCTGGTCCGGCGCTGGAGCGGCATGGCGCGCAAAGGCGATGCACCGCAGATCCACAACGGCCCGCCTACGGGTCCACGATCTGCGATTACGGTACAGGGGGACTTGTGCGCGGCGGCAAGCTGGAGGACGGCTCCTCGATCTCCTGCTGCTGCTGGCGGGCCGATGGCAACGTGCGCCACGCGGCACGCATGACGATGACGGCGCGGGGGCGCGTGACGATCGCGCGCTTGGGTGCCACGGCCGGCCGCCAAGCCGAACCGGTCGTGCCGTTTCCGCCCGTCGTCCCGCCCGCGGCGCGGTGGGCGGCTGCCATGCGACCGCGGCCCGAGAGCGGCCACGCGCGCGGCGGGCCCGTTGCGCGCCGCATTTGGGCACCTCGATCCGCGGCGGCCACGCCTACATGCCCATGACCTGCGGTCGCGGTACCCGAGGGCCTGGTCCGCGCTGCGGCAAGCTGGTCGACGGCCCCTCGGTCTCCTGCGGCTGCTGGCGGACCGATCCTGACCCGCGCCAGGCGGCGCGCATGACGATGCCGGCGAGGGGGCACGTGGCGAATCGCTGTCTGGCGCCACCGTCGGGCGCCAGGCCGGTCCAGTGCCGTGCCTGGCGTCCCGTCGACGGCGCGGCGGGCGGCGGCGACGCGACCGCGGGCAGGGCGTCAATCCGCGCGGCGGCGCCGCCAGGGCTTTGTAGGCGGCAGCAAGCTCGCGGCCGGCTCCTCGGTCTCCGCCGCGGCTGGCGGGCCGCGACGTTCGCCAGGCGGCGCGCATGACGATGCCGGCATTCGCATGGCGCTCGTCGCGCCAGGCGACGCCGGCCTCTCCGATCGCTGCCCGGCGCCACTGCCGGCCGCCAGGCCGAACCGGTCGTGCCGTTTCAGCTCGAGGTCCCGCCCGCCCCGCGCGGTGGGCGGCGGCAATGCGACCCCGTGGAGAGAGCGCCCATGCGCGCGGCGGCGCCCGCCGCGACGACTTCCATGTTCGGTGTGCCCTACTTTCGGGATTTTCGGAGGTTGACGGCGCGGCCGGCGAGGTTGACGGCGCGGCCGGCGAGGTTGACGGCCCGGCCTGGCGCCTGTGAGGCATTGGCAGAATGGGGAGCCGGACTACCTTAGTTTCGGCCATGCTGAAGGCCGCGCAGTCATCGGAGTGGACCACGAGATCTTGCCATCTTCAGATATCTTGGCGTCCAGGTAAAAGCTCTCTCTAACGCTCTCCGCGGTTATTTCCACGGTGACTCTGTGGTGTCCGACTGGAAGCGCTATTGGATCGCCGGGCATGTTCCGACCGTGGTAGCTTTTGAACTCTTTAGGTACAGCGAAGCATCCGTGATCTGCTTGGATAGCGATTACGAGGTGCCTGGTTTCGTCCCTGCCAATAGAAGAATAATTAGATCCTGTGTCTTCTTGGTCTTCGCACCACCACCCTTCGTCGATATGGACGGTGGGAGCTGTGTCCGATTCGAAATCGAGATGCGCAATGACGTTGTCAGCTTCGTCTGCTGAGCTGTCGGCTGAATTCCTTACAGCGAGAACCACGCAATCCAGTGGCCTTGTAGTGTATCGCTCATCGGGAACCGGAAATGGGCAGGCCTTATTCAGAGGCCCGCGAACGACAAGTCTTGGCGCGGGCTGAGGCCGTTCAGATGGGGTACCAGATCTGGGTATCTCCTGGATCGTCATCCGCTGTTCGCGGTAGATCAGAGCGGGGGCACGAAAACAGTCAAACAAAAAAGTCAGGCCCCAGAGGATGCACACTACAAGTAGCGTAACAACCGCCGTGAAACCTAGGTCCTTCATGGTCCACCCATAAAAGAGGCCTCGTATCGGAACAGTGACAACCGGCGATAGAAAAGCTACCCACATTCTTTGCGGCGTCCAGAGCTTCTTCGTTTCACGGAGAGCGCGAGAGCAAACAAGCCTTAGATACTCCACGGCATCGCTCCTTGCAGCGATCCTTGATCAGGGAGTTGGCCGCCAGCAGGTCAAGGTTCCCGCGCTTCGCCCCGGTTCGCGGGCCGGGACTAGGCGGCCGTCTTTATTATAGGAGGTTGCGGCCGCCGCTCTTTTCGAGGTTCGGAACGGGCGTAGCCACGACCGAGAGCTTCCCTCCGCGCTTTGGGCTTATTTCACACCGCAAGATGTACCAGATCCGCGGCGGCCACCCTACGGCCCACGATCTGCGCTTGCGGTACCCGAGGGCCCGGTGCGAGGCAGCAGGCTGGTGGACGGCTCCTCGGTCTCCTGCGCTGCTGGCGGGCCGATCCCGACGTGGCCGCCCAGGCGGCGCATGACGATGCCAGCGTGGGGGCGCATTGACGCACCGCTGCCCGGCGCCGCTGCCGGCCGAACCCGTCTTGCCGTTTCCGCCCGTGGCGCGGTGGGCGGCGGCCATGCGGTCGCGGGCCGGGAGCGTACGTCCCGCGCGGCGGTGCCGCTCGATGCCTTTGACGCCTACAGTCCCACGATCTGCGATAGCGGCACCGAGAGCCTGGTGCGCGGCAGCAAGCAGGTGGACGGTGGGCGGCTCCGCGGTCTCCCGCGGCTGCTGGCGGGCCGATTCTCACGTGCGCCAGGCGGCGTTGCATGACGATGCCGGCGCGGGGGCGCATGACAAGTCGCTGCCCGGCGCCCCTGCCGGCCGCCACACCTCACTCACCGGTCTTGCCGCTTCAGCCCGGCGCCCCGCCGGCTGCGCGCTGCGCGACCGCCCTGGGACCGCGGGCCGGGCAGCCTGTTCATTGGAAGGAGCTGTTGGCGGGCCGATCCACTGATCAAGGACATCTCCCGGACCGTGTTACGTGACCAGCCTGAAGCCGGGGCAGCACGGAGTGAGACTGCGGGCCTTCTACCAGCGCCGCTGGGGAATCGAGAATCGGTAGTGGTGCAGTTTGAACTCCACCACTACCCGAGTACGAGTGGGTTGAACGGCCAAAACCTCTGGTGTACTATTACTGAGGGACCGCTCACGCCTTCTGTAACATATGCTGGAGCGGCATACCCTTGGTTCTGCGACGGAGGCCGTACAAAACTGCCTCGCGGATCTTGAGGATGCCTTAGAGTCGTTGCAACGCGGGCAAACCAGGCAAGCCAAAGCTGCAATTGTGGCTGCGTGCAAGAAGATGCGCCCGCACATCTTTACCCTCTCGCCCGACATCCGGGAAGCAAGGGAGAATATTGATTTCTTCGACCGGCTCGCTTCCTCGTGTGTTCGAAATACGGAACTTATCATCGCGCTGGCTGTGAAACTCATCGGGCCCGGATTCATGGTTCAGAATATCGACCGGCCGTTGGGTCGAGAGGTCCACTTTCAGCCGTCAGGCGACGGCAAGAGAGTGCCCATACCCCCAGGCTTCGGCGCGGAACTCAGGAAGGCCATGGAGAATCGCGGCCATGGATTTGAAAAAGCATGCGGGGATATGGACGGAATAGATCCGAAAACATTGAGGAAAATGTTGAAGGGCCAGGAAGCGGTCCACCAGCAAACACTCAACAAGGCTTCCAAGTACATCCGCGAAACTCCAAAGGTCTAAGATCCCTGGCACCCTCGGAGATTCCCTGATTTTCCCTGATTCTCCTCGATTCTCCCCGATTTTCCCTCCGTTTATCCCTCGATTTTCCTTCGGTTGGAGCCTTATAGTCCTCATTGAGGTCGGCTGAGGTGTCGGAGAAGCTCTTAACTGTCGCGGAGGCTGCGAAGATTCTGGGTGTCGCCAGGCCAAGAATGTACGAGTTGCTCCGGCTCAACCTGGTGCCGGGCAGAGTATAGTTGGGCCGTCAGATTCGGATCAATCCTTCAATTCTGCGGACATTCCTTGAATCTGGCGGCAGGGGTCTGGACGGAGGACCTCAGGACTGTCGGACAGGAGCATTAAGCTGATTGGTTAAAACGGGCTGCGTTTGAGGCAGGGAACTGCGTTTCCGTGCGCTGCCAATCGTCTGGATCAAGATTGCGTGATGGAACGAGACAAGAAGATCGATCGGGTCTTGAAGCAATGGCTGGACAATGTGCTCGTTCCGATTATGGTACGAGAGTATCTGGCAATCTGCGGCAACGGGGGCGATAATGGCTTGAGTCCATTTCCTTCCCAGGATTCGGATACCACAAACCCGGAGCGCGTCCAATGACACTGCGTTGCGCCGCATACGCCCGATACTCCAGCGACCGACAGAGTCCGGCTTCGATTCAGGACCAACTGCGAAAATGTCGGGAAAAGGCCGAAGAGGAGGGTTGGCAGTTTCTCGACCAGCACGTGTATGCTGACGAAGCTTTGTCCGGAGCCGGCGCGGATCGGCCAGCGTTTGTTCGGCTGTTGGAGGCCGCCGCGCGCAAACCCCGACCTTTCGACGCGCTGCTTCTCGATGACACAAGCCGAATTTCACGTAACCAGGGCGAGCAAGCCCGAACCTTCGAGATCTTGAGTTTTCTCGGTGTCCGCTACGTGGCGGTTTCGCAGGGAATCGACAGCGAGAACCAGCAGGCCGACGTATTGATGACGGTCCACGGGTTGGTGGATTCGTTGTACATCAAGGAACTGGCGAAGAAGACCCACCGGGGTTTGGAGGGCCGTGCACTCCTCGGTCTACACACTGGCGGGCGTTGCTACGGATACGACAACGTGGCCGAGGCAAACGGTGTCGGGGTTCGGCGGCGCATCAACGCGGCCGAAGCTGCAACCGTCCGACGCATTTTTGAAATGGCTGCCGATGGTGGCTCGCTCAAGGGCATCGCAAAGACCTTAAACCGGGAGCACGTTCCCTCACCGCGGCCGCGTTCTGGAAAGCAATACGCCACTTGGTGCCCGACTGCCATCAGGGAGATGCTTCGGCGTGAACTTTACGCGGGGCGCATTGTCTGGAACAGCTCCCGATTTGTCAAGCAGCCAGGAACGAACAAGCGGCTGAGACGCGAACGGCCGAAGAGCGAATGGCTCACGCTGGAACAGCCAGAGCTGCGGATCATCGACGAAGAGCTTTGGGAACGCGTTCAGAGTCGGCTTGCCTTTGTGGCGCAACAATTCAGCCGTGGCCCACGCGCCGGCCTTTACCATCGCGCCGCATCCAGCCCGCACGTTTTGACCGGATTTTTGAAATGCGGTTTATGCGGGGCGAACCTCGTCATCGTGACGGGAAGAGGCAAAAGCGGTCACCACAAGTATGGGTGTCCACAGAATTACTACCGCGACGCGTGCCCCAACAAACTAAAAGAACGCGCCGACTGGCTGGAAGACCACCTGCTTTCAGAACTGCAAAGGGCAGTGCTTCAGCCCGAAATTGTTGATTACGCCATTCATGAATTCGAGCGGCAGTTGACAGTTTCGCTCTCCGGACTCTCGGACCAGATCTCCCGGATGCGCCAACGTCGAGAGCAGATCCAGCAGGAGCTTCGGCGCCTGGTTGAGACGGTCGCAGCGTGCGGACACTCCGGTACCCTGGTGGAAGCCATCAACAGCAGGGAACAGGAGATCAGCGAAATCACACAGCGCCTATTGACTGCGCACCCGGATTCTGTGTCTGGGCACGTCGCCAAAATCCGCCGTTTCGTGTCAGAGCGATTGGGTGACATTCGCCATTTGCTGAACGCCGACGTGCAGCGGGCCAAGGCCGAACTGGCGAAGCATGTAGCTGGAATCCAAATGCTACCCCAAGGCCAAGGAAAGAAAGGGTACTACATCGCCGAAGGCGAGTGGAACCTGTTGGGAGGATACGCGGAAGGAGACGGAAGCCAAGGCGGCACCGAAAAGCGCGTTCGGGTGGTTGCGGGGGAAGGATTTGAACCTTCGACCTTTGGGTTATGAGTTCAATACTTGGTTCTGGGTGGATAGCGTTATTGCGAAGAATCAATCACATACGGTCTCTATGTACTTGATATTATCGACTGTTTCCGGATCTCCTGTTAGCAATCTGTTAGCACTTTCGGCCTGCAGCCGACACGACTTAATCCCATAATCGCGGAGCGCCCGGACGTCGCCACGCTGCTGAGCAGTTCGTCGAACGGGAAGCCCAATCTCTTGGTCAGATACCGGCCTACCCACCCAAAATGGACACGTTTCATATTTCGAATATATTGCCGCAACCTCCTCATCTTACGCCGATCCTGTCATTTTGAGATCGTCCTCGCCAACGACGTCCAGGCGGTCGAGGGAGCGGCGCGTCCCGTGCTGGGCTTACCTCGAAGAGCTTCAAGTTGGCGGCGGTCGATATGGGGCGGGCGACATAGAAGTGGGAATC
>JBKQPR010000079.1:0-26517 GCA_052144935.1 Bryobacteraceae bacterium | reverse complement strand
AGCGAGGCCAGCAGGTGCAGCAGGCAGACGGAATCAGCGCCTCCCGAAACGGCCACGCCGGCGTGTTCGCCAGGGGCCAGCATGCGGTGGCGTTGGATGGTTTGGACGACGCGCTCCAGAAGGCCCGGCACTGCTCTTCATTGTAAGCTGCGCCGCGCGGACGGATACCCCTCCCCAAGAACGGCAGCAAGAACGGAGCAAGAACTATTGGCCGCCGGTACCTACACCATCAACGCGCGGGGCGGTGAGACGTCTCAGATCTCGATCAGGCCGATCCTCAATGCCCGATCGACTCTTCGCACGGTGGCGGCATCCACGGCGCCAAGGCGTTTGATCAGACGCTTTCGGTCCACGGATCGGGAGCTGATAGCGAACGACCGGAAGCGTCCAGATCGTGCGCAGCATCAAAATGAGATCGTAACGGGAGAGATGCTCCATGAGGCGCGATAACAGCACGTCGGCACTCCATGGCTCCCGCTCCGTCGTGCATAGCTTGGTGATGTGTAATCTGCGCTGGATGCGTGCCATATAAAGTGGACCGGCCAGTTCGATGCTGCCGTCAGCCGCGGAGTTGCACCATTTTGGCCCACCCCTCCGCACCTCCCCGGAGTGGACGCACCTGGCTAATGCCCTGGGATTTGAGCAGCAGCGCCGCACGGGCGCTGGAAGCTTCGTTTGGTCAAGTGCAGTACAGGATGATCTCCCGGTCACGGGGAATCCGCTTCGAATTGCTGGTGAGGTCCTCAATGGAAAGGCGGACCGCACCGGGAACGGGCGGCCAATCGTTATCCAGTGTAGTGCGCAGATCGACAATATACAGATCTTCGCCGGCACTCATGCGATCCCGCAATTCCTCGGGCGTAATCCGGGCTACTGCGAGTTTCTTTAGGAATCGCCGTCTTTGGATGAACTTCCAGAGGATCCAAGCCGCGAACAGGCCCACCAGCAGAATTACCACACCAGAACCCAACCGTTGAGCATAGCCAAGGGCGTCCTCAATTTGGTCGCTGAAGAGCAAACCAACGGCCAAATACGCGCCGCTCCACATCACGATTCCCAGGCTGTCGGGGGCTAGAAAGCGGACGACTCCGACTCCGGAATTGCCCGCCAAGGGCGCGGCTACCGCATTCAGACCGGGCACGAATTTGGCGAAGAGAAGAGTGTTCAAACCGTATTTGGTAAAGGCGTTTTCAGTTTGCCTCACGCAGGAGTCGGGTTCGAGCGAAACGCGGCAGATGAATCGTAAAACACGCTTGCCGCGGGAGCGTCCGAAGCAGAACCACACAATGTCTGCGGCCAGAGCGCCGGCGAGGCAACACAGCATCGCCGGTAGAGCATGCAGGCTTCCCGTGCGGACCAGCGCCCCGACCGCGACCAGCAACGGAGCCGAAGGAATAGGGAGCGCTCCCTGCTCACCCAGTACCCAGAAGAACAGAAGTGCGTACCCGTGGCGTTCGACCAGGTGGATCAACTCTCTAATATTCAGGTGGCCCATCTCATCAAATTCTGCCACGGACTGCGACTCTTCGGAGCTTTGAGCCGCGGTCTCGCTGGGGGTTCATCAGTCAGGACGCCCGACACCAATTTGAACGAACCCTTGTCCGCAATGTATTGGTGCGGCCGGTCTCATCGGCCACACCTTTGACCGCGGCGACGATGCGGCCGGTCCGTTCTTGCTCTGGCATGAGTCCTTCATCATGTCGGCGCTCATACGGCCCGGCTCGGACGACCCGTGGCCGTGGTACTTGCCGGTCAGGACGCCATTGGCCAGCGGTGACCACGCGGTCACGCCGATGTTCAACTCCTGGGCCATTGGGATCAGTTCCCGCTCCACGGTTCGCTCGATCAGGCTGTATTCGATCTGCAATCCGATGAACGGCGACCAACCCCGCAACTGCGCCAGCGTGTTCGCCTGTGCGATCCACCAGGCCGGCGCATCGGAGATGCCCGTTTAAAGCACCTTGCCTGCGCGAACGAGGTCGTCCAACCCTCGCATGACTTCTTCGACCGGCGTGATCCGGTCCCAAATGCGGACCCAATAAAGATCGATATAGCCGGTTCGCAGCCGCTTGAGGCTGGCTCCCACCGCCTGCACCATATTCTTGCGCTGGTTGCCGGCCGCGTTCGGGTCCGTGCCCGGAACGGAATTGGTGTATTTCGTGGCCATCACCACGCTCTGGCGGTGGCCCTGCATAAACTCGCCAAGGAACGATTCGCTCGTCCCGTTCGTGTAAATGTCGGCGGTGTCAATGAAGTTGCCGCCGGCCTCGCGGAAGGCGTTGTACACCTTTTGTGCCTCCTCCTTTTGGCCGCGCCCCAACCCCAGCCGTCGCCGAAGGTCATCGTGCCGGGCGCTGCTTCGGAAACCCGAAGCCCGCTGTTGCCCAACAGCCGGTATTGCATATCATGCTCCTTTCGTGATGAATTGTTTCAAGCCGTGCCAACTTGCCGTCGCGCTCCCGTCACATTCTCCGAGATCTCCCTAAAGTTTTTGGGCCACGGCCAAATCCTTCGCCTGCGTTGGCGTTTCGGTCTTCAGTGATAATCGTGCGTTCTGGACGAGCAAATCGTGCGTGGGCTGATTCCGGGCACTGGCCTCAATCGGCTTAGATGGCCTCCGCGTTTGGTGGAGCGCCTTCTCTACCAATGCTTCGAAACAGATGCCTTGGGGAGGAACTGCCGCATAGATCGAATGATGAATCGCGACCAGTCCCTTGAGGGCGATCTGGAAATCCACCGGGAACAGTCCGCTCTTCGGGCATGTTGGAGCAGGCACGGTATCACATTCCGTCAACCCGCTTTTCAGGCATTACCAATGGCGGCGCGCCCCCTGGGCCTGCTCGTCCGCGCGCGGCGGCGATCCGGGCGTGGGTGGCCATAATCGTTTTCTTTGCAGCTCCTGAGCGCGCGCCGGGGGGAGACCCATCAGAACTCGATCAGGCCGAGGCTGATCCTCAATGCCTCATCGACTCTTCGCATGGAGGCGGCATCCACGGCGCCGAGGCGTTTGATCAGCCGCTTTCGGTCCACGGATCGGATCTGGTTGAGGATGACCGCCGAGGGCTTCGAGAGTCCGCTCCCGGGCGAGATCACCACTTCACGCGGGTAGGGAGGGTCGCCAAATTGCGAACTGATGGCAGCCACAATCGTGATCGGGCTGTACTGGTTGGAGACGTTATTCTGGATGACGACCGCGGGCCTGGTCTTCTGGATCTCATAGCCCGCCGCCGGATCGAAGGCGACGAGGTAGATCTCTCCGCGCCGCGGTTGCGTCATGCGATGATTCTTTTCCGGGGAGTTTTTGCACGCCTGCTTACCGCCGTCACGGCCGGGCTGGTTGCCGCCTCCTCTTCCAAGGGGAACCATTCGGCTGCCATTTCGACATCGCGCCCGGCATTGGCGATGGCTTCGCGCTTAAGCCGTTCGCGAAGCATCTCCTTCCCTTGCGACTCGATGAAGTGCAGGACTGCGCGGGAGATGAACTGGCTCCGGTTGCCTTTCGTGGCAACCCGATCCAGAACCGCCAGAGTCTTATCCGGCAAAACAATGTTGATGCGTTTACTCATGGCCTTGAAAATCGCCGGTCCTCCGGCAATTTGAAGTGTACACACCTTGGTTGTGGACGTCAACTGGCGGGGCGCCCGCTGTCGGGGTGCCCGCGGCACCCGCTGTCGGGGCGCCCGCGGCACCCGCTGGGCCCGACCCTCCGTGCGCGGCGCCGCCAACCCGGGGCGCGCGAGCCCGCGTGGTGTTACGCTTGGGTCATGGCCCGGTATGAGATTGAAAGCGGGCGCCGAGCCTTTCGCCCGTCTGCTTGGAAAATCACGCTCGTCGTACTCCTCGTCCTGCTGCTGCTGGGCGCCCGGTCGATGGCCTCGTATGCCATTGAAATCGAATGGTGGAAGGAATTGGGCCAGTTCCGCACCTGGCTCAGCATGTTGTATTACAGCCTGGCGCCGCTGGCAATCGCCACGCTGGTGGCTTTCGCGGTGCTGTGGATGGCCCATGCGCGCGCCCTTCGCTTCGCCGGCACGTCGCTCGGCGAGAATCGCCTCTACGCGCGGCTGTCCGCGCTCGGGTTGCTGCTGCTGGGCTATCTGATCTCGTCCGCCTGCATCGACACGTGGACGGTGGTTCGCTTTGCCGGCTCGCGCGGCCTGCCCGCCGCGGCCACTGCCTGGCGCGACTCGGTGTTTCAAAAGCCTCTCTCGTTCTACCTGTTCGACCTGCCGTTCTATCTGCTGCTGCGCAGTTACGTGCTGGCGCTGGCGATCTTCTGCATCCTGATTTTCTGGGTGGCCGCGCGCGCCTGGCAACTGCGCTACCGGATCGCCGATTTGCGCGGCTCGCACAAGACCGGCCCCTCCGGGTTTCCGGAAATCGAACCCAATTTCTTCCGTCTCGAAGGCGGCCTGGAATCGCGCTTCCTGCGCGGCGCCGGGGTGGTGCTGTTGCTGGCGTTCGCGGTGCGCTTCTTCCTGGCTCGCTATGAGATGGTCTATAACGAACACGGCTCCTTCCTGGTGGGCGTGGATTACGTGGACCAGAACTTCGGGCTGCCGCTGCAATGGCTGATCATCCTTGCCTTCCTGGCCGCCGCCGTCCTGGTGTGGATGGGCCGATGGCTGCTGGCCGCCAGCATGGCCATCTTGCTGGTGGTCGCCTTCCTGGTCCCCGCGGCCGTGGGGGCTCTGTACGTGCGGCCCAACGAAATCTCGCTGGAGCGCCCGTACATCGACACGCACATCCACGCCACGCGCAGCGCTTACGGCATCGAACAGCGCGTCCGCGAGGTGGAATTCCAGGCCCACCCCGACGCGCCCATCGACGTGGCGGGGAACAAAGACACCCTCGACAACGTGCGGCTGTGGGACTGGCGCGCCTTCCACGACACCGTCTCGCAAATCCAGGCCCTCCGCCCCTACTACGTGTTTCACGACACCGACGTGGACCGCTACACCATCAACAGCCAGTACCGCCAGGTGATGTTGGCCCCGCGCGAGCTGGATATCAGCCAGCTTCCGGCGGCGCGGGCAAGCTGGATCAACCCGGCGTTCATTTACACGCACGGCTATGGCCTGGTGCTGGCCGAAGTCAGCCAGATCACGCCCGACGGGCTGCCGGTGCTGCTGATCGATAACGCTCCGGCGGTGGTCCGCACGCCCAGCCTGAAGCTCACGCGGCCCGAAATCTATTACGGCGAAGTGACTCACGAGCCGGTCTTCGTCAACACCGCGCAGGACGAATTCAATTACCCCGCCGGCGAACAGAACGTGCGCGCGCACTATGAGGGCAAGGGCGGCTTCCCCATCTCGTCGTTCCTTATGCGCATGGCGGCGACGATTCACGAGGCCGAGCCCAACATCATGCTGACCGATTACTTCACCGGCAACAGCCGCATGATGATCCACCGCCGCGTGCGCGAACGCCTGCAGGAGCTGGCCGGCTTCCTGGAATGGGAGAAGGACCCCTACCTGGTGATCACCGACGCCGGCCGCCTGGTGTGGATGGTGGACGGCTACACCACTTCCGAGGCGCACCCCTATTCGCGCGCCGTGGAAGACGCCGATATCGGCCGCATGAACTACATCCGCAACGCCGTGAAGGCCACGGTGGACGCCTACGACGGGGAAACCCACATGTACGTCTTCGCCCCCGACGACCCCATCATCGGCGCCTACCGCAACCTTTTTCCCGACCTGTTCCGCCCGGCCTCCGACATGCCCGCGGATCTGCGGCGCCACGCCCGCTACCCCGAAACGCTCTTCCGCATTCAGGCCGAGATCTACCGCACCTACCACATGCTCGACCCGCAATCCTTCTACAACAAGGAGGACCTGTGGGATCTGGCGCGCCATTCCACGGCGCAGAGCGGAGGCGCCGAACCCGTGGAGCCGACTTACGTGATGGCTTCGCTGCCGGGCGAGCAGAAGGCCGAGTTTCTGCTGCTGACGGCCTTCACCCCGCGCACCAAGGACAACCTGATCGGCCTGATGGTGGCGCGCTGCGACGGCGACAAGCTGGGCGACATCGTGGTGCTGCTGCTTTCCAAACAGAAACTGATCTTCGGTCCCATGCAGATCGCCGCGCGCATCAACCAGGACGGCACCATTTCCAAGGACCTCACGCTGTGGAACCAGCAGGGATCGCAGGTGCTGCGCGGCCAGACGCTGGTGCTTCCGGTCGGCAACACCTTCCTCTACGTGGACCCGATCTACATCCAGGCCACCGAAGCCCGCATGCCGCAATTGAAAAAGGTGGTGCTGGTGGTAGGCGACCGGCTGATCTACGCCGACACCTACGATGAGGCGCTGGCGCAGTTGTCGGCGGGCGCGCAGCAACTGGTGCAACAGGCAAGCGCTCCGGCAGCTCCCGCCGCGGCTGGAGCGCCACCCGCCGCCGGGGCGCCCGCTGGGGTGCCCTCTGGGCCCACCAGTGACACGCGCCTCAACGCCATCCGCGAGCACTTGCGAAAGTACCGTGAGCTGGCGGCACAGGGCCGCTGGTCGGAAGCCGGCAAGGAGTTGGAGGCGATTGAGGCGGAAGCGAATAAGAGGTAAGAGCAAGTCGGCCCGACATCCATCTCCGGTAGGTACCGCCGGTCTCGCGGGGTCTCGACATCTCCCGTAGGGCTGCTGCGGGATCCCGCGTTCGACCGCAACTTCCCAGAAGGGGACTTAACCGGCCAATACTTACCCAATCTGACGCGGTGTCGCGGTGGGGTCACGCAAGACCACGCAGGACCATTCTGCACAATGGGACTGCGGATAGCAAGAGGTTTTTGTGCCAACAGAGCCAACCTCCCGGGCGTTCCGGCCAGACAGCCTTGGGGCCGCTCTTCAGGTAGGACAATTCGAACGAAAGGAAAAAATGGGAGCCCATCCATAGGACATTGGGCTCTTCGTCGAACGGAGGACCTCATCCAAAGGATCGGCCGGTATAAAAGGACTTCGCACCCGCATGGACCGCGCCCACCAACGAGATGGGCTTCAATCGTCAACGTGCGGCCGACTGCCCGTATCCAAGTGGCGCGTGACGCGGCGGGAGGCAGTTTGGGCAGCTTCCGAGATCGGGTCTTTGGGTTGGAATCGATCCAACGATCTCGTTCCGCCAACATCCTCCGTCCTTGACGCCAATTCCGGCCGGTCACCAGCGGCTACGGGATGAGCCGTACGGTCGAAGGGAAACGTGGAAGCGAACCAAAGCGGAATGGAGCGGGTATAGAATTAACGAATCGTGGGGAAGAACAGGCCGCGGCAACAGCGAGCGCAACAACCACCGCCGATCCGCAATGAGCGTGAAGCCCCCGGCAAAAACTTCAAACGGCGACTCCGCGATGTCGTTGAAGAAATGGTACTTGAGGCGGTCGCGACCGGCCTTACCATCGCGATTATCGCCGGGGCGCACTATTTGTTAGAATTGCTGATAGGGAAGGGCGAGAAGTTCTTTAACCTTATCCCCGTGGCGTGGGTCTTCGATGCGGGCCATATCGTTGTTGTCGGTCGATTAATCTGGCGCACCATGAGGACATACCGTGATTAGGCGCTTAGCAGGCACAACACTCGATTATCTCAAGTTCAGTTTTGCTGTAATGTTTGTCTTGGCTTTTCTTTTCACAGCAATATCACTGACGTATTCCCGCCCCATCGTAGCGGTCGGTATAGCTTTTGGCGCTATAACTACGAAGATGCTGGCTTCAGCGCTGCTCTGGGGTGCTTCCAAAGTTGAAGAATGGGAGAACTCCATTATCAAGGCCGTAGCGCTACTGCTGATGATTGGTGTTGCAGTGGTTATCTTGCAAACTAGCATGGCGGAAGAGTTTAGGCACAAATTAGTCCACAAGGATAGCTAGAATTCTCTGAACCTCTGCGGCAGTCTGCGCATCCTCGCCGCCACCTCAACCTTCGCCCACACCCCTAAGCTGAGGGGTTTCGTAATGTGAATAGGCGGCTCGGTCGGAAGGTCGAAACATACCTCTCTACCAATCACTGTCAGGCACCGACGGCTCGTGGTGTGCCGCGGCCGGCGGGCGGTCTGGGAGCTATCGCCTCCAGGCGGCTCGGCCCGGCGCCTGTATCCACGCGAATGGGGCTACACTCGGATTGGGAGGTCCCATGCCCGATCGGATGCTCGATGAAAAATCCCATGGGGAGGTACGCCCGCGAACCGCGGTGCTGACCCGCGGATTCGACCCCCGCCTGTCGTTCGGCTCGGCCCGGCCGGCCGTGTTTCGCAGCTCGACCTACGCCTTCGAAAGCCCCGAAGCGGCCGAGCACGCCTTCGCCATCACCACCGGGAAGATCCACCCGGCCGCGGGCGAGCGAGCCGACCTGATCTATTCGCGCTTCTCGCATCCCAATGCCGAGATCCTGGAAGACCAGATTGTGCCTCTGGAAGCCGGCGCGACCGATGCCGCCGTGTTCAACTCGGGGATGGCGGCCATCATGACCGCCTTCTTCGCCTGCGCCCGCCCCGCAAGCGCAATTGTCTACACCACCCCTCTCTACGGCGGCACCACCGGCCTGATCCACAGCTTTCTGGACCCTTTCGGCGTGCGCGGCGTGGCGGTGCCCTCGGGGGATGCGGCGGCTCTCGACGAGGCGATTCGCGCGACCGGCGACTGCGCGATCGTGTTCCTGGAGACGCCCGCCAACCCGACCCTCATCATGACCGATATCGAACGCGCCGCCACGGCCGCACTGAAGCACCCGGCCCGGCCCGTGGTGATGGTGGACAACACGTTTCTGGGTCCCACCTTTCAGCATCCCCTGCTGCTGGGCGCGGACCTGGTGTTGTACTCGGCCACCAAGTATCTTTCCGGCTTCAGCGACATGCTGGCGGGCGTGGCCATCGCCAGATCGGCGGAGACGATCCGCAAGATCCGCAGCCGGCGCGGCATGTTCGGCAACATTTTGCAGCCGGACGAGTGCTGGATGCTGGACGGCCGACTGCCCACGGTGGCGCTGCGCATGAACCGGCAGAGCAAGAACGCCCAGCGGCTGGCGGAAGCGCTGGCGGGGCACAGGCATTTGAGCGGCGTGATCTACCCGACGCTCTTCACGGACCCCGAACAGCGCCGCATTTTCGAGAAGCAGTGCGCTTACCCCGGCGGTATCTTTTCGATCGAGTTCCGCGGAGCGAAGCCGGCGGCCTTCGAGTTTCTGCGGCATCTGCGGATTGCGCGCAACGCCGTCTCGCTGGGCGGCGTGGAGACCCTGGTTTGCCACCCCAGGAGCACCACGCACTCCGGCATGTCGGCGCAGGAGTTGGCCGAATCCGGCGTGACCGACGGATTGGTGCGGGTGTCGGTAGGGATCGAAGACTGGCGCGACCTGCTGGCGGATTTCGAGCAGGCGCTGGCGGCGGTAGGGTAAAGTGAGATCATGGCTGTCGGGACGTTGATCTCGGTTGAAGAATACCTGAACACCTCCTACGATCCGGATGTGGAGTACGTGGACGGCGTTCTGGTGGAGCGGAACGTGGGAGACTGGCTGCATAGTCTTATCCAAAGGAACGTCATTATCGCGCTCAGCCGCAAATATCCGCATGTTTACGCAGTCCCGGAGTTGCGCTCCCGAACCAGGGACACGCGCTATCGGCTTCCCGACGTGTGTGTGCTGCTGGCGCCCCCGGCAACGGAATACCTGCTGGATGCGGCTTTCGTTGCGATCGAGATCCTTTCCAAAGACGATCGGATGAGCGCGCTCCTCGAAAAGCTGAAAGAATACGCCGCCAAGGGTACGCCGCACATTTGGGTCATCGATCCGCGGCTGAAGCAGATGTACACGTTCCGCCAAAACTGTTTGGCGGAGGTAGAGGGCGATCTGGTAACGGACGATCCCCGCCTGGAACTCACCCGCGAAGAGGTCTTCGCAGAGTAGCGCCGGGCGCCAGCGGCAGGGTAAAGGAGTTCGATTAAGGGTAACCGGAACAACAAACCGGACACGGGCCGCGCGCGTTTACCCACTCTACGATATTCAAGGCTACGTCAAATGTCCAGCTTGTTGTTCCGGCTACCGTAAGTAGTCCTCGGGCTAGTCCTCGGGCCGCCACGTGAACTTGGTTTCGCGACTGTCTGCGCAATGGGAGAATGGGAGTGCAAGACACTGGATGGGCTTGGCGAGGAGAAACTCGCCGCGATTCGCGCCATTGCAGCCAGGCACGGTGTCACGAGTGTGTGCGTGTTCGGTTCCTTCGCGCGAGGGGAAGCGAGGGCGGACAGCGATCTCGACTTTGTCGATCGAGGCAGGCCCGCAAAACGCCGCCGTGGTTCCCACTGCTTGCCGGTCCTGCGGCCGCAAATCGAGGCGATCCTGGAAGAGGTAGATCCGCCCGAATAAGGCTCACGCAGGCACTGGCGCACAACTGTAGCGGAAGCAGATCGAAAAGTGAACCGAAACATGAGTGGTGCGGTGCGACCGTCTCGCTGGGCAGCGTGGAGACGCTGGTCTGCCACCCCAGGAGCACGACGCACTCCGGCATGCCGGCGCAGGAGTTGGCCGAATCCGGCGTGACCGACGGATTGGTGCGGGTGTCGGTAGGGATCGAAGACTGGCGCGACTTGCTGGCGGATTTCGAGCAGGCGCTGGCGGCGGTAGGGTAAAGTGAGATCATGGCTGTCGGGACGTTGATCTCGGTCGAAGAATACCTGAACACCTCCTACGATCCGGATGTGGAGTACGTGGACGGCGTTCTGGTGGAGCGGAACGTGGGAGACTTATTGCATTCCCTTGTGCAGAGCAATATCATATTCGCGCTGCGGCGCAAATATCCGCATGTCCGCGTGCTTCCAGAGCTGCGCTCCAAGACCCGGGACACCCGCTATCGGCTTCCCGACGTGTGCGTGCTGTTGGCGTGGCCTGCCACAAAATATCTGCTGGATGCCGCTTACATCGCGATCGAGATCCTTTCCGAAGACGACCGGGTGAGCGCGCTCATCGAAAAGCTGAAAGAATACGCCGCCAAGGGCACGCCGCACATCTGGGTCATCGATCCCCGGCTGAAGCAGATGTTCACGTTCCGCCAAAACTGTCTAGCGGAGGTAGAGGGCGACCTGGCAACAGAGTATCATCCCCGCCTGGAACTCACCCGCGAAGAGGTCTTTGCCGAGTAGCGCGCCCAGGGGGACGGAGCCTTCGCGACCGTCGCGCGTCTCAACCCCAACCGTCCCCTTCGCATAAATCGGTTCCTTCCCGTAAGAGACCGAACAAAGGCCGGTGGGAATTGACGACTCGCGCGACCCGCTGACGGAATTGCGAACAGCCGCTGGCGGTGGGTAGGGCAGTCTCCGTGGTGCGAGAATGGGAATCCATGACATTAGATGCGCTCGGCCATGAGAAACTCGCCGCGATTCGCACCATTGCAGCCAAGCACGGTGTCACGAGTGTGCGCGTTTTCGGTTCTTTCGCCAGGGGAGAAGCGAGAGGACAACGATCTCGACTTGTTGATCGAGGCAGGCCCGCAAACGCCGCCGTGGTTCCCGGGGAATGCTTGCCGATCTGGAAGAAGAACTGGGGCGGCCAGTGGATGTCGCCGAAGAGACCGCGCTGGATCCACTGATCAGGGACCGCGTGCTGCGAGAAGCGATTCCGTTGTGAAGGACGACCGCCTCTATATCCATCACATTCCGGGTTGCATTGGCCGCATACAGCGGCGCTGGAACCGGCCGAATCCGGCGTGACCGACGGACTGGTGCGGGTGCCGGTAGGGATTGAAGACTGGCGCGACCTGGTGGTGGACTTCGAGTAGGCGCTAGCGACGATGGGATGAGCACGCGGGGGCCATGTTGGCTGCTCGATCGTACGGTTGGCAGGCGAAAGCGCCTGCCCCACGATTGGCGCGAACCGTTGCGAACGGTGGAGACGCCAGGAGCCGGCTGGGCCAGGTACTGCCTACTGCGTGATGAAGTAGATCACGCCCTCGCCGCGGTAGAGCAGGTTGGCGGCGGCCTTGCGGGCTTCTTCGCCCTTGCGTGGCTCCACGCGGCCCCAGATCACTGCCCAGCGGTCGTAATCCGGAGTGCCGAAACGGAACTTGGCCAGGGTGGTGTGGCGCTCGATCTCGGCCAATTTACGGTGCAGCGCCGGGCCGTCCAGCTCGTAGTCGTCGGGCAACCTGGGCCCCGTGCGGTCTACGGTCATCCAAAGCTCCGGAGACCCGCCCTGGGGCTGTGCGGTCCCGGCCGGGTCGCAGGCGTCCTCGGAAACCCAACTGCCGCCCTTTTCGCGAAAGGAGTAGCGGCCCAGCACGGCCACATTCTTGCCCGTGTGAGCGGGCAAATCGCGAAGGACCTCGCACACCGTCAACGGGGTGACCGGGGCAGCCGCGGGGGCGTCGGCGCCGGCATGGCCGGAATTGGCGCCGCCCGCCAACACCACGGACCACGCCAGTGGAAGGAGGGTCCGGCGGAATCGTCTGTTTACCTGAAGCACGGCTCTTCCCCTTAGCATAGACCAGCTTGCCGGTGGCATGGTTGCCCGCTTGTGCTACAACAGGACACAGGCGGGGAGGCGCCTGCCACGATCTGGGAGCCTGCACCGGAGTTCATCGAACGGACCAACGTCTGGCGCTTCATGCGGCGCCTTGGGTTTGCGGACCGCGACGACTTCCTGCGCTTCTCGCGCGAAAACCCCGAGCGCTTCTGGGACGAAATGATGCGCGAAATGCGCGTCGAGTGGTTCCACTCTTACCGCCAGGTGCTCGATTTGACCAACGGCCCCGAGTGGGCGCAGTGGTTCGTGGGCGGCCGAATCAATATCGCGCACAATTGTCTGGACCGCTGGGCCGAGACCTCGGCCGGCGCCGGAGCCGGACCCGGACTCGGAACCGGGGCCTTACCCGGGGCCATCCACGGAGCCGGAACCGGAACCGGAGCCGGACCCGGAGCCGGACCCGGAGCCGGAGCCGGACCCGGAGCCGGACCCGGAGCCGAGGCCTTACCTGGAGCCGGCCCTGGAGCCGGCCCCGGAGCCGGAGCCGGAACTGGGGCCTTACCAGGGGCCGGACACGGACGGGTGGCTTGCATTTGGGAATCCGAGAGCGGGGCCACTCGCCAGGTGACCTTCGCGGATCTGCGCCGCGACGCCAACCGGGTGGCCAACGGCCTGGCCGCCATGGGCCTGGAACCGGGCGACCGCGTGGCTCTGGCGATGCCCATGATCCCGGAGATTCTGGCGATCCTGTACGGCTGCTTCAAATTGGGGCTGACGGTGGTGCCCATCTTCGCGGGCTTCGGGACGGGCGCCATCGCCACGCGCCTGAACGATTCCGGGGCGCGCGTGCTGTTCACCGCGGAGCGGCTGATGCGGCGCGGCAAGGCGCTGCCGCTGGCCGCCAAGCTACACAGCATGCTCCACAGCATGCCGCCGCGCACGGTGGAGCATACCATCGTGGTAGGGCCGGAACCGCTGTTCGCGGATCAGCCCGCCGAAGCGCCCACCGCCGCGCTCGATTCCGAAGCCCGCGCCTTCCTGCTCTACACCTCCGGCACCACCGGGAAGCCCAAGGGCACGGTACACACGCATGCCGGCTGCCTGGCGCAGATGGGCAAGGAAATCTGGCTGGGCTTCGACCACCGCGAGAGCGACCGCTTCTTCTGGCTGTCCGACATCGGCTGGATGATGGGACCGTGGAGCATCCTGGGAAACCACCTGTTCGGCGGCACGATCTTTATGTACGATGGCGCGCCGGATTATCCCTCCGCGGGCCGGCTTTGGGAGACCATCGAGCGGCACGGCATCACCACCTTCGGCGTTTCGCCCACCGCCGTCAGGATGCTGAGCAGGAGGGCGGGGGAGCTGCCGCCGATGGAATCGCTGCGCCTGCTGGGATCCACCGGCGAGCCGTGGGATGAGGCTTCCTGGCTGTGGTTCTTCGAGCGAGTGGGACGCGGGCGATGTCCCATCATCAACATCTCGGGCGGCACGGAGATCGTGGGCTGCTTCCTGTTACCGCTGCCGATTCAGCCGCTGAAGCCGTGCTCGTTGGGCGGTCCCGCGCCCGGCATGGCCACCGAGGTGGTGGACGAGCGCGGCATTCCGGTGCGCGGGCGGACCGGCTACCTTGTATGCACGCGGCCCGCGCCTTCCATGACGCGCGGCATCTGGGGCGACCCGCAGCGGTATCTGGACACCTACTGGTCGCGCTTTCCAGGCATGTGGTACCACGGCGACTGGGCCAGCGTGGATGCCGACGGGCACTGGTTCCTGCACGGGCGGGCGGACGAATCCATGAACGTGGCGGGGCGCAAGGTGGGTCCGGCGGAAGTGGAGGAGGCCATGCTGCAGCATCCGGGAGTGGCGGAAGCGGCGGTGATCGGAGTGCCTGACGAACTGAAGGGCGAGGCCATCGTGGGCTATGCGGTGGCGCGGCCCGGCGCGGCGCTCGATCCGGCGGCGGTGTGCGCCACGGTGGTCGAAGTGATGGGACCCACGTTCCGCCCGCGCGAGGTGATCGTGGCCGCCGAGCTGCCTAAAACACAGAGCGGCAAGATTGTTCGCCGCCTGCTGCGGCAGAAGTACCTGGGCGAGGAACTGGGGGACCTCTCCACGGTGGCGAATCCGGGGGCGCTGGGGTAGAGGGCCTCAACAGCGAATATAGAGGGAATTTCCGTCCTGATCCTCGAGGGCCAGAACTCTTGCCGGGTAGCCCGCCGCTCGAATCACATCCCGCAGCCCGAGCCATGTCAACTCGGGGGTTGGAGCGCCATGATTGACTCGCATACCGGCGCCTCTTTCTCCCCGCAGCAGATCGTCCGCCGCGAGATCCTCGTAAGCGGCGAGCACGGTGTTTCTGGAGACGTGCAATAGTCTTGCCATGACTCGCGTCGAGGGCAGGCGGGCCCCATTGTGGATCGCGCCGCCCCGGATAGTCCGCCCGATCTGACGATAGATCTGGCGGTGCAGCGGAATCCCGGACGCCCTGTCCAGCTCGATCGGCGGCACAAACAGTTCCCGGCGCCGGCTCATAAGTGGCCCTCTCCAGTGGCTCTTTTCATTGTGCACCCATTCGGCGAATATGATGAGGTAGGAAGGGAGGAGCAAAAAGTATGATCTGCGGCGGCAACGCAACCGTATTCGTCTCCAACATGGATCGGGCTGTCCGATTCTACACGGAAGTCTTAGGGCTTAAGCTCACCAATCGCTTTGGCGACCACTGGGCCACGGTAGAGGCTGGAAAGGGGCTCACCATCGGTCTGCATCCGGCTTCGCCGAAGTATCCGGCGCCCGGAACCAAGGGAGCCGTGATGCTGGGTTTGGAAATCGATGACGCCATCGAGCGCGTGGTGTCGCGCCTCAGCGAAAAGGGGGTGCAAGTCAAGGGATCGATCATCCGGGATGAGGCCGGGAACTTTGTTCATCTGGAAGATCCCGATGGCAACGAGATCTACCTGTGGGAGGTGAACCGGGAGGCGGCACCCGAAACGGAACTCGCCTGCGCTGGAACGGCGGAGTTGAGGTAACCCAGGATTCACCGCGGAGACACGGAGACGCGGAGGAAGACGCGGAGAGAAGATCAAGATTTTTGTTTTCTCCGCGTTTTCCTCCGTGTCTCCGCGGTGAACTGATCGCTTCTCTTATCGCGCCAGAATCTCGCGCAATTTTTTGCTCAGCACTTCGCGGCTGAACGGCTTGGGCAGAAAATCCACGCCCGAATCGAGCACCCCGTGGTGCACCACGGTGTCTTCCGTATAGCCGGATAGAAACAGCACTTTGATGCTGGGGCGCAGTACGATCATAGCGTCGGCCAATTGCCGCCCGCTCATACCGGGCATCACCACGTCGGTGAGCAGCAGCGAAAGTTCGCCCGTGTGCGCCTGGCTGACGCGCAAGGCATCGTCGCCGCTCTGGGCGGTGAGGACGGAGTATCCCAACTGCAGGAGTATTTTCAAGGTCAGATCGCGAACCGCCGTTTCGTCCTCCACCAGCAGGATGGTTTCCCGGCCGTTGGTCTTCACGGCTTCCCCATCGCCGTCGGCCGGCGCTTCGCTGAGGGGTTCCGCAACCCGCGGGAAATACAGTTTGAAGGTTGAGCCGCCGCCGGGTTCGCTATACACCCAGATGTCGCCGCCGGCCTGCTTGACGATGCCGTAGACGGTGGCCAGTCCAAGTCCCGTGCCGCGTCCTTTTTCCTTGGTGGTGAAAAAAGGCTCGAAGATGCGGCGGCGGGTTTCGGCGTCCATCCCATGGCCGGTATCGCTCACCGCCACCATGACGAACTCGCCGGGGAGCACGCCCAGATGCGTGCGGGTGTAGTGTTCATCCAGGTGGGCGTTGGCGGTTTCAATGGTGAGCCGGCCGCCGCCGGGCATGGCGTCGCGCGCGTTCACCACCAGGTTGACGATGGCCTGTTCCACGTGGCCGGGATCGGCCTTGATGTTGCCGGCATCCGGACGCAGGTTGAGCTGCAGATGCACATCCTCGCCGATGAGGCGGCGCAGCATCTTGTCGGTCTGGGCGATCAGCATGTTGAGATGGATGACGCGCGGTTTGGCGATCTGGCGGCGGCTGAAGGTCAGCAACTGGTTGGTGATGGCGCCGGCGCGGTCGGCGGCCTTGAGAATCTCCTCGGCATAGCCGCGCAACGGGTCCATGGTGGAAAGCTCGTCCAGGATCATGCGGTTGTACCCGGCGATCACGGTGAGCATGTTATTGAAATCGTGCGCCACGCCGCCCGCCAGGCGGCCGACCGCTTCCATTTTCTGGGCGTGCAGCAACTGCTCCTCGAGCAGTTTGCGCCGGCTGATGTCGCTGACGAAGGCGATGCCGAAAACGCCTTCCTCGGTTTCAATGTAGCTGAGACTCACCTCGACGGGAAACTCCGTGCCGTCGCGGCGGCGGGCAGCCAGGTCGATACCGAGGCCCATCGGGCGGACGTGCGGGCGATGGAAGAAGTCCTCGCGTTCGTGGGTGTGCACGCTCCGCTTGGATTCCGGCAGCAGGGTTTCGATGCTGGCGCCCAGGAGCTCTTCGCGGCTGTAGCCGAACATCTCTTCGCAACGGCGATTCGCCAGCACGATCCGGCCGCTCTTGTCGATGCTGAGGATGGCTTGAGAGGCCGATTCCAGCAGGGCAATCACCATTTTTTCACTCTTCCGGAACAGTTCCTGGAACAGTTCCGCCAGATCTTTATGCACATTGCCGCTATCGAGTAAACTACCCATCGCGAGAGACCCCTCCGCGTGCCCCTATTCTCCGACATTAGAGGGCGGCTTTTCAAGAAGTGTCGGGAACCTTACGTTTCTCTCAAAATTGCGCTAGCCTGAATTGCGCCTGCCGGAACGCCCCAAGCCGTTCCCAGGCTTACCTCGAGGAACCTCGAGGCTAGGCGTGCGCCGCTATTGCAACCTGTCGCGGATCATGAAAGGATGAAAGTCGGGGGAATCCCGTTTCGAGCGGCCTCCCCTGGGCTTTGACGGAAGGGGTGCGTTTTTGCTTCTTCCACAAAAGGGCGGTTGTTTCAACCCTTTTGGGAGGAAGCAAACTCAAATGCCCAGAAAACGTCCGAGGAAAAAAGGGGAGCGTAGATCCGCTGCGCGCCAAAAAGACATGGTCCGGAAGACCGACGCAGGGAAAGATCCCACCATCGCCGACGTTGATTTTGATAACCCTGGCGAGAAGGCGGCGTACATCAGGGAGCTGCAACGGAAGGCGGGAGTGAACATTCGCACCGCCGTCAAAAAGCTCCGGGATGCCGGCATCATCGACGAGCGCGGCAAACGGATACGGAAGGAACTCCCGCCGGACATGCGGCCCGGCTCCCGGTGCCAAGTCCCCAGATGATCGTGGTTGCCGGCCCTCCGGGTAGCGGCAAATCATCCGCGTTCCCCCTTGCAGATTTTGGCGTTGATCACTTCAACGTCGACGACGTAGCTGCTGCTCTTAACGGCGGCAGCTACGTCAGCATTTCACCACAGGTCAGGCAGCAGGCAAACCGAGAGTGCGAAGAATTCGTCGCGGAACACATCCGCAACAGAAAAAAGCTTTGCCATTGAAACAACCCTGCGGACCCACATCGCCTTCAGACAAGCCCACCGCGCCCGGACCCAAGGTTTTATTCTCATCATGGTGTACGTGGCCGTCAACAGTGCGCGTCTCGCGATCGAGCGCGTAGCGAATAGAGCCGACGCCGGCGGCCATTCGGCGCCCGGCAAAGTTCTCCGCGAGACGTATCACCTGAGCCTGGGGCACCTACCGATCGCGATCCGGCAGTTTGATGAAGTTTTTGTTTTTGATAATACTGCGCTTGCCGCCGACCCCATCTTGGTTCTCGAAGCCAGCAAAGGCTCGATGCACCACATCCCAGATCCACCGCCGCGCTGGCTGAAGGCGGCGATCAAAACAATCACCGCACTGAAGTACGAGGAGTGATTTTGCGGTATGCCGATATCGGCAGGTTGGGCATTCCGCTCCAGCGGAAACCAACGATGCTATGGATGAGGCAACGCGCTGCCTAGCTGGAGAAATTAGGCAGCGCGACTTTTCCGGGATCGCCTGTAAAAGATATTTCGACACCGGCCGCCCCGTCCCCATTGATATTTTTTCTACCGAAGGCCGGAGGAGCGCTGCGTGCTTACCGACGAGCTCGTCGCCGTACCTCGAGGAACCTCGAGGACCCAACCTTGGAGTTGGAGGTTTGTCGGAGGTACACTATTACGAGGCTACGGGATCGAGGGGATTATTGTAAATGCAGGGCCATCCTTTGGAAACGAATCTGGCTAAGGTCGCTAAGGTCGCGGTGCTGGCCGGCGGCGGCCTGGATAGCGCGGTTCTTTGCGCGATGCTTTCCGCCCAATGTGAGAGCGTCCACCCCCTGTTTATCCGCTTTGGCCTGGTGTGGGAAGACGCCGAGATGGCGCACTTCCGAAAGTTTCTGGCCGCAGTCCATTCCAGCCGGATTCGCGAAGTCGTCACGCTTTCCGTGCCGATGAACGATCTCTACGGTTCGCACTGGAGCCTCACCGGCGAAGGAGTGCCGGATGCGGCCACCGAAGATCGCGCCGTCGAGCTCCCCGGGCGCAACCTTCTCCTGATTGCCAAGTCCGCGGTCTGGTGCGCCGCTAATGACGTCCACGCTATCGCCATGGGGATCCTTTCGGGGAATCCTTTCCCGGATGCCAGCAAGGAGTTCTTCGACCGGTTGGAAGGGGCGGCTTCGCTGGCATTGAGCCGCCGTTTGGTTCTGCTGCGGCCTTTCGCGGACCTGACCAAAGCGGATGTGATCGGGCTGGGCGCTCACTACCCGCTGGAACTCACGTTTTCCTGCATCGATCCGGTCAGGGTGTCCGGCGGCGAATCCATCCATTGCGGCGTCTGCAATAAGTGCGAGGAACGCAGGCGCGGTTTCGAAGACGCGAACCGGCTGGATCCCACTCCCTATGCGGCGCCCCGGGTTGCGAAAGAGCCGCTATGTATAAGCTGAAGCGCGAGTTCTCGTTCTGTTACGGACACCGGCTCCTCAACCATCCGGGGAAATGCCGCAATCTGCACGGCCACAACGGCAAAGCGGTGATTACCCTGGGGGCGGAGCACCTGGATGCCCAGGGTATGGTGGTGGATTTTTCCGACGTCAAACGTACGGCTGGCGCGTGGATAGACGAACACCTGGATCATCGCCTGCTTCTGCATCGCGACGATCCCGCTCTGCCGCACCTGCGCCTTCTGGGGGAGCCCGTTACGGTACTTGAAGTAAATCCAACCGCGGAGAACATTGCCCAGTTGATTTTCGATGAATTGCGGTCGCAGGGAATGCTGGTTCTGGAAGTGCAACTGTGGGAGACGGAGACTTGCGCGGTCGTCGTGACGGCTCCTGGCGCCGGTGCTCAAGAGGCCTCCGGCCCGGATCCGGCTCCGTTGTAGCCCTTCGCATGGATACACTCGCGACGCGCCTGCCCTCCGCCGGAAAGGATCCCACCAGCGTCTACCTCGCGCCCATTTCCTGGGGTCTGGGCGATCTGATCTTTTCGCTCCCGATCGCGCAAGGTCTGATCGATGACGGCTGGGCCACCTACCTGGTCATCCGGTCGCGGCTCCACGAAGCTCTGGCGCAGAGGATGGCGGGGCTCCGTGGAGCCGTCCTGGAGGAGAGCTTCCTGTCGCATCCGGACCGGCGAACTCGCATCTATCTCAATCCGCGCGAGCACCCGTTACAGAAGGATTGGTGGTGGGGCTCCCCGGAATATTACGCCAGATTTGGAGACCGCCGGATCAACGATCTTCTCGCGGAGATTTGCCGCGACCTGGGCATTCGAGTCAATTTTGACAGGCTGGTTCCTCTACAATCTAGAAACCGGGCGGGCCTTGAGGACACAGTGATCCTTATTCCCGGCAGCGATGGCGTCTTCAAGTGCTGGCCTTCGGATCACTGGCTTGCGCTCGCCCGAGAATTGTCCGCACGTGGAAGACGCGTGCTGATGCTGGGCCAGCCGGAACGTTCGGAGGCCGTGCATGCATTGGCTGGATCGATCGCCCTGGAATCCGGCGGGCTCACCGCTTGCCTGGACGCGATAAGCAGCGCATCGGCCGTCATTGGCGTGGACACAGGTCTCACGCATCTGGCGGTCCATCAGGGTATTCCCACCATCTGCCTGTACCGCAGCCGCCCCGTTTACTGGCGGCCTTACCCGCATTGCTTCAAGGTCGAGGCGCGCGATCCGTGCGCGGACGCATGTTACCAGGCGGAGCTATCTTGCCGGAGCAACGATGTTACCTCATTTGTGGGATTTCAGCCGCGGTCGTGGCGCTGCGGCAGGGCTCCGGCCGAAAGCTGCATGGCTACCATCCGGCCTTTCCAGGTGCTCGATATCATAGATAATCAAACGCTATTGGCGGCGCGCGGGTCTTAGTACACCGTTTCAGAAGATCGCCGGCTTATCGCAGGGCATTGGTGGGGCGGCCGATTCGGCCGCCCGCAGCAGAGCGCAGCTCGCTGCCGCCGCTTCGCGGAGCGCCAGCCAGGGCAGGCGAATCGCCTGCCCTACCAGCATCAGAATACGTGGCCGTATTTCTGAAATGATGTACTTAGCCATGAAGCACCAGGTCGTAAGCACGCATCCGGATGGCTACGTTTCCGGTCCTAACCCGCCCGGCATCGGGAACGTCCTCTCGTACGGAAGTTTCCTGGCGATCTGCAACCTGGATCGCAACTTTGAAGTTACCGCCTATCAAGGCAATAGCTTGAAACCGCTGGCTCGCTACGAATTCACCGAGTTTCCGCCCGCCGGGGAGAACGCTCAGTTCGATCTGGATTTTCACGGCTTTCTTCCCGATGCCCGCGGAAATTTGTTCGCGCTGAATCATTTTGGGCATTTGCGCCGCTTTCCGCCGTTCGCCGATATCGGGCGGGCCGAATGCGCTCTCCTCCGGCCAGAGCAGGAGAACATATGGCTGGGCGATGTCGAGCGAACCGTCCTGGTTCAGGACCGGCTGATCAGTTCCTCTCCAGGCGGATACATGTCCGCCGACGGCCAGCAGCCTGGTCTGTTCCTATCGAGTAACTTGTACAGCGGTCTGGATGACAAGGGCAAGGATTTGCCGGCTCATTCGCGGACGGACTTGTTTGGAGACCGGAAAAGGCTGGCTTACACTTGTCACTTTGGCGAATGGGGACCTATCAGCGCGCTGGCGTTCGACGGCAATTCCAGGCTGGCTTTTGCCGCGGGAACCAGAGTCGGTCTGCTGGAACTGGGTGTGCCGGAGCAGGGCCGCGTTTGTCCCATGGAATTGATCTGGGAGCAAAGGGTCGATTTTCACGCCAAGCTCTTTTCGTTTTCGGGCCCCTGCCTCCTGGTGTCGGGCTATCGGCCCACCTCTTTGGGTGAAGGGGATTTCAGCCACCTCCGAGGAGGGGGATTGGCAAAACTTCGGCTTTCCGATGGTGAGCTGCTGGCGGGCGCGGCGCTGGCGGTGGATCTGGCGTGGGGCAACGGCGCTACTCCGCTGGTACTCGCTCCGGCACGCGAGATGCTCTTCGGCGTGGACCGGCGAGCGAACCTCTACGCCTTCGACGCTCGAACGTTCGAGCTGCAACGCGTTTTCGAGCCGCGGGCGAGCGAAAGCGCGGCGGTGTTGGGAGCCGGTCATATGGCCGCGACGCGGCAGCGTATTTATTGCGGGTTTAATCGCGGCGGCTATCAACTTCACGTTTACAGCTTTGCGGACGAAGACGATCTCTAGACTGGAGGAGCGGTTGGAAGATCCAAAACACAAGTACAGCGCGATCATTTTGGGCGGCGGACCGGCGGGACTCGGCTGCGCTCTGGAGCTGGTCAACGAGCGGGAGAATAACTTCATCTTGCTCGAGGCCTCCGATAGCATTGGCGGGCAATTGCGCTCCTTTACGTGTCCCATACGGAATCTGGGCGGCGCTTACTACCAGGACGCTCAGGACCTGCTGCGCTCCATGATTCTCTCGGTCGAGCGCTTCGCCGTGCCCTGCCGGACGAATGCGAGCGTGAAGAGCGCCGATCTTGCGAACCGGCGGATTTATATCGGCGCTGAGCTCTTGGAAGCGGAGAACATTGCGATCGCAACCGGCGTGAGAGCCGCCAAGCTGAGCGCGGAGTACGATGAGGGACTGGCGGGCCGGATCATTTACCAAGTGGAGGGCAGGGAACCGGAATTGTGGAACAGGAATGTCACGGTGTGCGGCGGCGGGGACAACGCCGTGATCGAAGCCCTGGCGGCTGCCCAACACTCGTCAACGGTTATGGTCGTCAGCCGGAGTCCGTTACGGGCCAGACCGGACCTGGTCCAGGAGGTCACAAATCATCCGAACGTGCACGTACTGATCGGTTTTGAGGTTGCGGCGGTCAAGGGATCAGGCCGGATCGAGGCCGTTGAACTTCGCAGCCGCGTCACCGGACAAACCGTCTCGATCGCAAGCGATTGCGTGGTAGCGAAGCTAGGGAGCCTGCCCAACACAGAACTATTTGCCGGGCAAGCGCGCTTGGATGACCGCGGCCATATCATCGTGGACAACCACATGCGGACGTCGGTTCCCGGGGTTTACGCGGCCGGGGATGTGACCGATTCCCGATACTTGCGGCTGGGCCCCGCCATTGGCGCGGGCGTTGCGGTGGCCTGTGAGATTCTGCGGTCCATTCGAATGCAGAGGTAACGTGCGAATTTCGTGGCGGCGGCCCCAGCTCTCTTGCTAGCCGCGGCCCAGCCGTTCTTGCCAGCGGCGGCCCGGTCATTCTTGCCCGGCGGCGGCCCGGCCGTTCTTGCCCGCGGCGGCCCGGTCATTCTTGCCCGCGGCGGTCCGGCCGTTCTTGCCCGCGGCAGCCCAGCCATGCCAACGGCGGCCCGGCCGTTCTTGCCAGCGGCGGACGTTTCGGTGTACATTGGCTCTCGGGTGATATCGATTCCGCACGGAAGCCCTGGATTTTGACGGGGAGGACACGGAGACGCTGAGGAGAACGCAGAGAAGAACTCAATACCGAGGGCAGGGAGGAAGCGGCGACCACGGACGAAAAGGGCCACGCAGGCCGGAAGGCTGCGTGCTTGCTCAAAGCGGGAGGTTGACTCATCCCGCTGTGGGCGAGCCTTTCCGGCTGCGTGCCTCGCTGGCGGCGCTGCTGCTGATGGCGGCGCTGGCGCCGGCTCAACAGCCCGCCCAGCCGGCCGCCGTCTTTGCCACGGTTCTTGGGGAACTCAAGCAGCGGACGCAGATTGCCATCCTGCTTCCCGCGCACTTACCGCCCCTGTTGGGAAGAGCGGTGTTTGCCAGCGCGGAAGGCACGGCGACCACATACAAGATCCGTCTGGAGTCCGAGCCGGATTGCAATCAGGCCGAGGTCTGTTTCGTGGGAGTATTGAGCGCTCAAAAGGGCGGGGCGTTTTCGTTTCCGGATGCGGTGCAGATCGACAAGGTCGTCCAGGGGCGGTTCCAGCCGGCGGTCTGCAGCGGAACTTGCGCGCCCCCGGCGATCGAGTGGAAGCTCAACGGGGTGCTTTACACGGTGCAACTGAATCTGAAGGCGCGCAGCGACCGGGAACAGCGCGCGGCCCTGCTTCAACTAGCCGAGAGCGCCACGCGCAGCGGCGCGCGGTAGGGGCAAGAGAGATCCCTTTTTTCGGCTCCCTAAGCCAGGCCGGCTTCTCGCAGGAACCGCGCTGACTCCTCCGGGGGCGTCGGGTTGATGTAAAATCCGGTGCCCCATTCGAAGCCCGCCACTTTGGTCAGTTTGGGGATAATCTCGATGTGCCAGTGATAATGCGGGAGCGGCTCATCCTGCACGGGCGCGCTATGCACAATGAAGTTGTAGGCCGGCCGTTCCAGCACCTTCTCGATTTTCCGCATGGTCGTGCGCAGCACCCAGGCCAGGTTCTGCAGGGTGGGAACGTCGGAATCCTCGAAGTGCGACAGATGCCGCTTGGGCAGAATCCAGGTCTCGAACGGGAACCGCGGCGCATAGGGTTCAATCACCGTGAAGCGGTCCGACTCGGTGACCAGCCGGACGCCCGCGGCGGACTCCTGGCGGATGATGTCGCAGAAAATGCAGCGCTCCTTCAAGTCGTAGAACAGCTTGCCCCCGTCCACTTCGTCCTTCACCCGTCTGGGGACCACCGGCAGGGCGATCAGTTGGCAGTGGGGATGTTCCAGCGAGGCCCCGGCCGCCTCGCCGTAGTTCTTGAACAGCAGGATGTAGCGGAAGCGCCGGTCCTTTTTCAGATCGTTGACGCGGTCTTTGAAGGCCCACAGGACCTCTTCGATCTGCTTCTCCTGCAGCTCGCCGAAGGTGAGGGCGTGCTGCGGCGTTTCGATGATGACTTCGTGGGCGCCGATGCCGTTCATCTTGTCATACATCCCCTCGCCTTGGCGGCTCAGCTCGCCTTCGATGCCCAGCACGGGGAACTTGTTGGGCACTACGCGCACGCGCCAGCCCGGCTCGTCGCGGCCACCGCTGTTGCGGTACGCGAGCACCTCCGGAGGGGTCTTGTGCTCGTTGCCGTAGTCGAACGGGCAGACACCGGCGGAAGCGGGCGGCACCGGTTGCCGGATGAAATCGTTGGGGCGTTTGGCGCGATCAGTGGCAATGATCACCCATCGTCCCGTGACAGGGTCCTTACGCAGTTCGGGCAAAAGGGAACGGGCCTCCGGAATCGAGAGCGGGATTTGACAAGACACGATTATAGCGTGGGGACGCGCGCTTGACAGCGCTTACCTGGCGGCGCAGACTAGAAACGGTAACGGTACCGATTCAGAGATGAGCTGGCAAAAGCGTATCGCGCTCCTCTCATGGGCCCTTGGGCTGTGTCTGGCGGCGGCCGCCCAGGACCGCGCCGCCTGGATGCCCCAGGCGCGCTTTGGCGTCATGACCCACTACCTGGCCGACTGGCAGGCGCAGGTTCACCACGTCGACCCGTCGGTCGAACGGTGGAACCAGCTCGTGGATGGCTTCGACGCCGAGGGCATCGCCCGGCAGCTCGAATCGGTGGGCGCGGGCTACTACCAGATCAGCATCGGCCAGAACTCGGGCTACTACCTGGCGCCCAACGCGGCCTACGACCGCATCACCGGGATCCAGCCCAGCAAGTGCTCGCGCCGCGATCTGGTGGCCGACCTCTACGAAGCTCTTCACAAGCGGGGCATCCGGCTGATGGTCTACCTGCCCTCCGGCGCGCCCGGCCAGGATAAGGCGGCCGATGCCGCTCTGGAATGGCGCAACGGCCCGGTCGCCAACCGGGAGTTTCAACGCAAATGGGAGCAGGTGATTAAGGAATGGTCGGAGCGCTGGGGCAAGAAGGTCGCGGGATGGTGGTTCGACGGCTGCTATTTTCCCAGCTCGATGTACCGTTCTCCCGAGCCGCCCAATTTCGCCAGCTTCGCCACCGCGGCCCGCGCCGGCAACCCCGATGCCGCGATCGCGTTCAACCCCGGGGTGGTGTACCGCATGCTTTCGCTCACCCCCTACGAGGATTTCACCGCCGGAGAGATCGACAAGCCCGAGCTGGTCACCATCCGGCGCGCTGGCGGCGGCAAAATCGATGGCGTGCAAATCCACATGCTGAGCTATCTGGGAGAAACCTGGGGCAAAGGCGCGCCGAGGTTCACGACGGACCAGGCGATCGCCTATACCCGCAAGGTTCGCGAAGCGGGCGGAGCGGTCACCTGGGACGTGCCCGTGGAACTCAACGGCACGATCTCACAACCCTTTCTGGATCAATTGGCGGGGTTAAGCAAGGCGCTGGGGAACCGGTGAATCGGAGTTGGGCCCGGAGGGCACCCCGCAAGCGGTTTGCGGATACGGCGGCGGACCTCTAGCAGACTTCCAGAGTGTAGGCCGTATCGCCGGGAATCCAGTAGACGGCCAGGGTCTGCCCGCCGCGCAGGTAAACGCCCAGCGGCTGGATCAGTTCGGGATCGGCGCCGGAGTTGGTGTAGAGGGCCTTGCCCTTCGGCGCTCGCCAGAAGTGACCCGCCTGTGCTTTCTAAGAATGACCCATTGGGCCGTTAGAGCCTTTTGCGAGTGGCCCATATCCAGGGCTAAAGATCTGTCCGGGGAGGCTACGCGGT
>JBKQPR010000078.1:0-24754 GCA_052144935.1 Bryobacteraceae bacterium | reverse complement strand
GTCGGGCGCAACCGGCCCGATCAGCAGCGTGCGGCGCGCGGGACCGGTTTTTGAGCGGTTGCGATCAGGCCCCTTTGAGGGGCCAGCAACCGCAAAAGCCTCCGGCTCTGCCGGAGGATTGTTACTCCCCACAATCGTCGGCCGGCCCACTGACATTTCGAGTCATCGGAGAACCTGTTCCGGGCGGTTTACGTGCCACTCGGAAGGAGCGCTTTCCTGCGGGCGGTTCGCCAAATAATTCGCAAAGTGACAGCCGAAAAAGTGGCCGCGTTCATTCGAAGCCTTCGCTAGCCGATATGTTGCCGTCTAGTAAGGCGGCCAACCTGTGAGATGTGGGGCGACGGGTAGCCGCCGTGATTATCTACTTGACAACAACGCTCAAAATGGACCACAATAGGTTGTGGTGTTTGAATTCGCACAGATCGAGATCAGTCGGCGGTAGACTGTGGGGATGGGGATGCACCTTTCGCCAATCCGCAGTTTCATCGGAGGCATCGCCTTGTTCATAGCTATAGGCGCGGTTCATCTCCTCGATGCTCTGCACGGCCTCGCCTACATCCAAGAGAACCTGCCTGCCTTTTACCTGTTTCTCGTCGGGAAGCCTCTAGAGATATCCGTCATAATCGTAGCCACAATTTTTATAGTCGTTGGAGCGGCTGAACTGAGACGTAGAGGCAGGCAGCACGGCCATGAAGATGGTGGTTCTGGCGATCTGCCTGCTCCTCTCCATAATGCGGTCGATACGAGTGGAGTCAACGCGCAGGTAAGAGTCGCGCAAGGATTTCGGGACAATACCGGAACAATCAGGGTTGGTGATGAGACACATAACTACTATCAGGCTCCAAGTGTGGTATCGCATGAACCTGTACTACAAGTGGAGCCGGAGACTGGTATGGTTATGTGCGCTAACGGCGTGCCGGGCGATTTTGACCTCAACGTCGTAAGCACCGGACTTCCGGATGTGACGCATGTGCGGATCTTCCTTGACCTGGTTTTTGCTCAGCAAATGCCGAACGAGATTACCGTAAGGAAAGTAGGCCCCATCTTCACAGTCCCTAACCAGATCATTGATAGGCTGTCCAAGAATATTCCCCATCCAGTTCCGATCAGGTTTGCCAATCTCGTCCCAATTGTTCAGGAGGTTTCCGGTCGCAGCCTCAGCCGTGGTATTCCGAGCATTCAGGGCGTGAGAATACTCCTAGAGTTCAGAAGAATAGAGGACGGCAAAGACTTCTCGTCGATTCATGCTTATGGTATGGACCCGAGTGGAATGGCACTGATGGCTCCAATCGAAGAGACCGCATTCCCCGGCATCTTGCGTTTCACAGAAGTAATGCCGTACCTACAGACGAAGCAAAATTGGGGATCTGTCCCAAGAATTATTAGCGGCGGCCCTGGCGGTCTTACAAGTAGGTATGAATAAAAAAATATTGCGCATTAAACTAATTGCGTTTCTTTGGCCCCGGCTTCAACGCTCCCGCCTTGCGCGGACGTTTGTTCTCTATTTTGTCGGCGGGCATCGGAGGGGCGCTCAGGAGCGCCCGGATCACGGCTTCGAACTCGGCGCGGGGAACTTTGAGGGGATCAGGCATCAACACTACTATTATACCGCGAATTTAAAGATTGCAATCCTGTTGATTTCAGTAGAGAATTAGGTTTGGCGGTGAGTGCGGAATTCGAACCCGCGAACAGGTGCCGTGAACACCCGTTGCGCAGCTTATAAGGCCGGTGCAATAAGCCACTCTGCCAACTCACCCCAAAGAAAGGGGCCACCACCACCGTTATGCAGACGGCCCCTTTTTCCTGTTGCATCTACCGCTCCAGTATCACAAAATTGATATGGCCATGTCAACGGCCCGTACATCAATTTTGATATAGACGTTTTTTGTGATACTATGGCAGAAGAGCTACCTTGGATTTTTTACGGGTTCGTGACCCCGGCCCAAAATCAGGTGGTTCAGGAGTGGTTTGACGCGTGTGGAGAAGAACTCAAAGATGCCATTCGCGATTCATTGGGATACCACGAACTGCTGGAACGCAATTTGTGGAGGCGGCCATTATTCGATGAACTGGGGGACGAGGGGATATCGGAATTTCGATTCAAGGTCAATGGCATCTGGTATCGGATATATGGCGATTACGGTCCAGAACGACACGAGTACACGTTTCTCAACGCTGGCAGTAAGGCCGTGAAGAACGATAAGTCAGGGAAGAAAGTCGCCAAAGAGCGGAAGAAGCAACTTAAACGAAATGAGGGTTCAGTCCATGTATTCAGATGGAAGGAAGACACTGATTAAGCGCCTACGGCGTGGGAAGACTGCAAGAGAGCAATTCGTCTCTTCCCATATCGTCAAGGGTATCGGATTTCAGATCCGGGCCATCCGTAATCGTCTTCGTTGGAGCCAAGATGACTTAGCTAGCCGTGTCGGCATGACCCAAAATGCTGTATCCCGGTTAGAGTCCGCAGAATACGGAAAGCCCACTATCACAACTCTCAAGCGCCTAGCTGCTGCCTTCGACGTAGGGTTGATTATTAGATTTGTCCCGTTCAGCGAGTTGGTTGACTGGGTTAGCGGGACGCCGCGGCTCAATCATGGCCTAGATCCAAATGCTCTTGCGGTGGATTGGTTTGACAAGGAGGACACAGCAGGGCAGTTTGATCGTCCGGCTCCACATTATTGGCAGATTAATGAAGGTGTTCAAGGGGGTGCTGTGGGAAAAGTATATCAAGTGGCTACTAACGATGCCGTATTCAACATTCCCACGGAGGATAGTTCTATCACGCTGGTACCCCCATCTAACATAGGCGCTAGGGAGGTCAAACGTTATGAAGCAACGGGAAGCTAAGACATTCAACATTAACGAATTGGTCCACAAGAAAGCTCCGGATTTCAGATTCGTCTATTCGAATAACTCTGGCTTGGGAGCCAATTTCTATGATGTAAATTTAGTCTTTGGTGAGATCCAGAGCAGTTTCTCAGCCGATGCCCCATATATTGAGGACAAAGTAGCAATTACACTAACATGGGAACATCTAAAAGCATTGAGCATCGCACTCCAGCAAGCAATCGCTGACTTCGAAAAAACTGCTATAATTCGGGCTAGACCAGATGAGCGTGAAGTCTAAGAAAGAGCCTGGATAGATTTTCAAAATTCTCAGAAGGGTTCCCTGTCCGACTCCGTTTCCGGGGTTTCGGCTGTTGGCTCTTCGAACTTCTCGATCAAAACCTTGTACGGCAATGCGGTACCTATCGCCAGCGCCGCGATCACCAGCACGAATATGTCCTGGGCCTTCCGGTGGTTCCACTTGAACTGGAATTCGTTCAGGTAGCGGTGGAGGTGCTTTATCGAAACCTGATGGTAGGAGCCTATGATCCCGCGCTTCAGAAGTCCCCAGTATCCGTCAATCGTCCCGGTGTGGACATCGCCCCGGACCCACTCCTTGGCGGAATGGTCAACCGTTTCGTGCTTGTGGCTCTTGATGCACCCGGCGGCGGTCCCGTAAAGCTGCGAATCGTCGGTATAGATAGCGTCCGCATCAATAGAAACCTCACCCTTAATCTTCTCGACAACGTTCTTTAGGGTTACCGGGCGCATGTGGTGGGTCCGTGCCCGTCCGTCCCGCTCAACCACGCCGAACACCGGCTCCTTGTCGTACTTCGCCCGCTTCCGGCGCTTGTCGTATTTTCCACCAACGTAGGTTTCATCTGCCTCCACGATTCCGGTCAGCTTCGTATCGTCGGCAGCTTCGATTAGGCCCATGGCCTTGCGGATACGATGGCTCAGGAACCACGCCGTCTTGTACGCCACTTTGAGATCCCGCTTCAACTGGAGGGCGCTTAGGCCCTTTTTCGCGTTCACCATGAGCGCCGTCGCCATGTACCACTTTTCCAGCGCAAGGTGGGTGTCGTTAAAGATCGTCCCGTCCGTCACGGAGAACTGCTTTTTGCAGGAGCGGCAGACGTAGAGAATTCGGGCTGGAACCGGCTTCAATTCCGGTTCTCCGGTGATCGGGTTCTTCCTGGTCCGCACGCCCCGTTCCTTTACGTACTTGGATACCGCCTTGCTCCCACAGTGGACGCATTCGACGCCATCCGGCCAGCGCATCTTTTCGAGGAAATCATTGCAGGCTTCCGGGGTTCCGAACTCTTTGGCTACGTCTATCAGGTTCATTTTCTTGCTTTCTAGATGTAGTATGCCACTTTCCGTCGTTGTTGTCAAGTAGATAATCACGGTAGCCGCCCAATATTCGCTTTTTCTTTGCAGCGTATGATAAAGGACGTTTTCAGACGCAAGGAGGGATGTGGGGCAGCGATGCTGAGATCTATGGCTCAGTCTTCTGAAGCAGCGTCTTTTGTGCGGTGACGAGGGGCAGAAACACGGTCCGGGGCTTGCCCACGATCAGGCGGAATCCGTATCGCGGCTTACGCGATCCGCGAAACCTTCTCGCCCCTCCGCCCCCTGGCCGGCCGGATGGGGCCATTCCGCGGCCCCAGCCTCAGGGCGCCGCGGTGTGCTAGCCTGAGCCGGAATGACCCCTCGCAAGCGGGCCCGCCAACCCTTTCGCCAGTTCCGGCTGGAATCCTGGGATGCGTTTTTGAAGCTCATCACCAGCCAGCCTTACACCAACTGGGCCTTTCGCGGCGAGCGCGACGAGCGCTGGCCGCTCTACAGCTCGCTGTCGCGTTACCTGCGGAATTTCGGCGTGTCGCCCTTGGCCTGGCCCCAGCAGGAGGCCCGCATTCTGCGCATTTTCAAGCGCAAGGCGCACCAGTTCCTGGCGCAGCCGCCCGATCCGGACGACGATTTCCAATGGCTGGCGCTGATGCAGCATCACGGCGCCCCGACGCGCCTCATCGACTTCACCTGGTCGCCCTACGTGGCGGCGTTCTTCGCGCTGGAGCGGTCGCTCGCCGATGGCGTCGTGTGGGCCATGAATCCGGCGCGCATCGACAGCACCCGCGCGCCCCGCCATCGGCAGATGGACCCGCGGCCGAAGGGCAACTTCCGCCGCTATTTCCTGAAAGGCACGCACCGCTTCATCTGGATGGGCGAGCCGCTCATCATGAACCGCCGCCTGATCGCGCAATCCGGAACCTTTGCCGTGCCCGGCGTGCTGGACGTGCCGATCGAGGAGATCCTGGGCGCCGCCGACCAGGAGAACATCATGGCCAAGCTGGTGCTGACCAACGCCGTGCGCGACGTCGGCATGCGCGAGTTGTACCGCATGAACATCACTTACGCCACCCTCTTTCCGGACCTGGACGGCTTAGCCAAATCCATGGGCTACGAGCTGGAATTCCACTGGGGGTACAATCCGCGCACCATGGAGAAGTATCACACGTAGGCCCCGTTCACAAGCTTCGTTGGCTTTCGATAACTCTGGCGCGCCGCCGGTGAGGCCACCTTAGGCCACCTCCCAACTGCCGTCCGGGATGTTCGAGACTTTCTCCGCCTGGATCGTTGGCCCGCTCGGGATGAAATGAATACGAGAAAGCGCCCCTTCAAATGGGAGCGGATCGGTGTATACTGACCGAAACAGCGGATTCCAAAATGGAAATCCTGGCTGGAAAGGAGGGTTTATGCCTACTCATCTCGACCGAGTCATTTTCGGTGCGCAAAAGGACATTAATTTCGCCAAGTTCCATTTGGGCAGCCTGATCGAAGCTGTCTCTAACGACCTCGAAGAGTTCGGCGAAAAGGGCGTTCAGGGTGTCAAGGTCCTTGGCGCGGACATCGAGCGTCTCATAAAATACGAGAAAACCAACCAGCGCGCCAAGGAGCCGTATATTCAGGCGGGCACCACACAGAAGCACCTGGTGGTGGTTGTACGCGATAAGAAGAACGACAAATTCGAAGCTATGGCCTACGCGGTGAAGAACTATGAGGATGTGCGCGACAAATTGGCCAAGAGCACGGCTGCCGTTACAAACCTGGATAAGAAAGACCCGGTCATCGACCCGGCAGCGGAGCGGCAGGCGCAGAAGTTCGGGACTAAAGTCTCGGACGAGGGTGAAGAAGACTACGGCAAGATTACCGGCAACATCATTCTCTGCGCGCATGGACGGCCTGCCGCGGTTCCTTCGGGACGCATAATCGGGGACCAATTCGGGAAGAAGACCCCGGAAGAAATCTTCAAGCTCATTGCCGGGGACCGTGACCCGAACAAACGGATTGGCAAGGACTACAACGGCATCGTCACCCTAAGCGGCTGCTTCACCGCCTCAGGTGGTCCCGAAGCGAGCAAGCAGGATGATCCGTTCGCCGCAAAGGTTCTTCAACTCTTGCGCAACAACGGCTATTCGAAAGTCAGCGTCGTGGGCATGCCTGGGCCGTCCATTACAGCAAAAGCCGGCGACAAAGATAGCGGCGGAACACCACTGAAGCCGGGCGACAAATACGTGCAGGCGAACATTCCGGGCACCAAGGAATACGTGGAGAAGAAGAGGCTTGATGCCGCGGTCGACAAGGCCAGGGTGCCTTACAACGAGGCGATCGAGAAGTGCAACGCCACGGTCGATCCTTACAACAACGCCAAGGCGGCGTACAGCGCCACAGTCGATCCTTACAAAAAGGCATCGGCGGCGTACAACGCCACGGTCGAACCTTACAAGAAAGCGTTGGAAGCGAAAAAGGCCGCGACCGCGGATAAGAAGGTCGAGGCCGATGCTGCGTTCGCCAAGGCCAAGGCTGACCTCGACAAAGAGAAAGGCGCGTTGGACCTCGCTAAGGCTGCCTACGAGAAAGAGAAAGCCGCGATGGACCTCGCTAAGGCCCCCTACGATAAGGCTGTTAAGGAGTTGGAAGACAGTGGACTTGCCCAGACGGTGGCGCACTTGAAAGGCACATTCGGGCTGCGTACCATAAATTAGCGGCCAACTGTATACTGCCTGTTGGCCGGGAAGGCAAATGGAGATCCGCGCGACGATCAGGAACTGCGGGTGGTTACCAAATGTGCCGGCAGGATCGACTACCGCATGGCCACACTGTGCCGCTGCGTGCCTCTGCGCGGCGGAGAGGGATGGCACTGGTTGGCCACGAAATCGAGGTCGGCCTGGCGGCCGGCCGCTGAAGCGCCGGAAGCATGCGGCGCGACGAGCAGAAGCCCGAGCAGCAGAGTCTTCATGGCTGTCTTCTTAAATACTACTGGAGCATGGGGATTCGGTAGCGGCACGTCTTAAATTCTCGCTTGGACTTCAACCAGGTCGTACTGGATGACGAATGGGCCGCCGCGATTCCAATCGGAGTCCCAGGCACGCGCGATCCTGGTGTTTGAATGACGGCCTCCGCTCCGGCGCCGTCAGACAGGGCCGCGCGGTTGCCCTTCGACGCCATCCCTGTGCGATCGCGCCACCGCGGCGGGCGGCGCGCCGCAACGAGCCGCCAGGCAGGTGATCTTCGAGCTTAGCCCACCAGAATCCGAGGGCCTTGTGCAGGTTCCGCTGGAGCGTCATATGCTGTTTACATGTACGTTTCGGAAATCGATACGCCCGCTTTGATCGTGGATCTGGACATCCTGGAGCGCAATTTGCGCCGCGTGGCCGACTATACCAGGGAACACGGCCTGCGGTTGCGCCCGCACACCAAGACGCACAAATCCACGCGCATAGGGCGCCGCCAGTTGGAAGCGGGCGCGGCGGGACTCACGGTGGCCAAGGTTTCGGAGGCCGAAGTCATGCTGGGCGCCGGACCGGATGATGGATCGGGCGACCTGCTGGTGGCCTATCCGGTGATCGGGCACAGCAAGCTGGCGCGGCTCATCGAAGTGGCCCGCCGCACGAGGGTGACGGTGGCGCTCGATAGCGCTTTCGCCGCGCGCCAGCTTTCCGATGCCGCACGCGCGGCACAGGTGGAGATCGGGGTGCTGGCGGAAGTGGATGTGGGGCTCGGCCGCGTGGGGGTGGCGCCGGGCGAGCCGCTCCTGCGCCTGGCGCAAACCATCGTCAATCTGCCGCACCTGGCATTCGAAGGCATCGCGTTTTATCCGGGCCACATCAAGGATCTGGAGGAGCCGGGCCTCCTGGCGTTGGCCCAGCTCCGCGAGCTGCTGCGCGAAATTCTGGGGCAGTTCCGGCGCGCCGGGCTGGAAGTGAGAATCGTGAGCGGCGGCTCCACTCCTACGCTGTTCCACTCGCACGAGCTGGATGGCCTCACGGAAATCCGGCCGGGCACGTACGTCTTCAACGACATCAACACCGTGCGCAGCGGGGGCTGCGCGCTGGCGGATTGCGCGGCTTCGATCCTGGCCACGGTGGTCTCGACCGCCAAACCCGGGCAGATGATCGTGGACGGCGGATCGAAGACCTTCTCCTCCGACCGGCTGGTGAACTCCGCGGAGGTGACCTTCGGTTACCTGGTGGAGGCCCCCGCCGCGCGTTTCCACAAGATGAACGAGGAGCACGGCTACATCGACATCGCGCACGCCGGACAGGAGTTCTCGATCGGCGACCGGGTACACATCATCCCCAACCACATCTGCGTGGCAGTCAACTTGCACGAGCAGGTGTACGGAGTGCGCGGGGACACCGTGGAAGAGACCTGGAAAGTGGAGGGGCGAGGGAAATTGCAGTGAGGCGCGATCTGCTATATGCGCTACGCATGCTGTGGCGGGCGCCGGGGTTTACGGCTGTGGCGGTGGCCACGCTGGCTCTCGGAATCGGCGCCAATACGGCGATTTTCAGCCTGGTGGACGCGGTGATTCTGAAGCCGCTGCCGTTTCGCGATCCGGCGCGCCTGATCGCCGTCTGGGACACTTACATGCCGCAATTCGCGAAGCTGGGGATTTCGCCCGCGGAGATCCAAGCCTGGCAGCAGCAGACCGGCCTCTTCGAGGAAAGCGCCTGGTACCGCTACGTGCCGCTCGATCTCACGCTCGCCGTGCCGGGAGCCGAGGCCACGGCGGTACATGCCACGATTGTGTCTCCGCGCCTTGCGCCCCTGCTCGGCGTTGCGCCGTCCCTCGGACACGGCTTTGGGGCCGGTGAGCCTCCCAATTCCGTGCTGCTCAGCCAGCAGGTATGGCGCACGAACTTTTCGGGCGACCCCGGGATCGCTGGCAAAAGTGTCCGCCTCAACGGCCAGGAATACATCGTCGCGGGCGTGATGCCGCGCGCGGGCGCTTTTCCCGATTGGGCCGATGTGTGGCTGCCGCCTTCCCCGCTACTGGCGGACGAATTGACCAATCCGGTGCGCCACGCCCTCGGTTTCGTGGCGCGCTGCCGTCCGGGGGTGACGGAAGCGCGGGCCGCGGCCGGTCTCGAAGCCATCGCCCGCCGCCTGGCCGCGGAGCATCCCAAGACCAGCACCGGATGGGGAATCCGGGTAGCGGGCCTGCAGGCGGATCTGACGGCCTCGATGCGGCCGGCGCTGCTGCTGTTGTGGGGCGCGGTCAGCCTGGTGCTGCTGATCGCCTGCGCCAATGTGGCCAATCTGCTGCTCTCGCGCGCCAGCGGCCGGTCGCGGGAAATGGCGCTGCGCACGGCGCTGGGAGCGAGCGCCTGGCGGCTCAGCCGCCAGTTGGTGACGGAGAGCCTGCTGCTGGCTGCCGCCGGGGGCTGCCTGGGGCTTGCGCTGGCCGAGTGGGCGCTGGCCGCGGTTCGGCCGGAGGTTGCACTGGCGCCCGCGGCGGATTGGTCCGTGCTGTTGTTCCTCGGGGCCATCACCGCGGCGACCGGAGTGGTGGCCGGCCTCGCGCCGGCAGCGCAGGCTTTGCGCGCCGATCTGAACGCCGTCATCAAAGCGGGGTCGCTGGCCGGCGGAAGCTCGGCCCGCGTGCGCGGCGCGCTGGTGGTGGCCGAGGTGGGGCTGGCGATGATGGTGGCCATTGGTGCGGGAATCCTGGCCCGCAGTTTTCTGCGGCTGATGAATGTGGACCCGGGGTTCCAGCCGCACGGCCTGCTCACCCTGCGGGTCTCTTTGCCGCCATCGAGCTTGCCGCCATCGCTGAATGCCGCCGAGTGGTTCCACCGCGTGGAGCAGCGGGTGCGCGCGCTGCCGGGCGTTGAATCCTTCGCGGTGGCGAATGCCTTGCCGCTGGTCGCCAGCCGCGCCAACACCGCGCGCTTCTCCGTGCCAGGCAGCCCGCTGATTAACCCCGACGCGCTGCCGGGTGCGCAGTTCCGGTTCGTTAGCCCCGATTATTTCCGCGCCATGCGGATCCCGTTGCGCTCCGGCCGCGCTTTCACGGAACGCAACTTGACCGGCGATGCCGTGATCATCAACGAAACCATGGCGCGGCGCTTCTGGCCGGGCCGCGATCCGGTGGGGCTGAAATTCATCACGGGCCCTTGGGGACCCAATCCGCAATATGCCACCATCGCCGGAGTGGTGGGCGACGTGAAGCAATTCGGCCTGGATTGCGAGCCAACCTTCGATCTCTACATACCGAGCCTGACGCCGCGTTATCTGATTGTGCGGACGGCCGGAGACCCAGCCGCGCTGGCCGGCGCGGTGCGCCGCGAGATCCACGATGCCGATGCCGAAATGCCCATCGCCGAGGTCCGCACCATGGACGAGGTGCTGGCGGAATCGGCACGCTCGCGCCGCTGGACGATGGCGCTGCTGGTGGCGTTTGCCGCGCTGGCCATGGTGCTGTCGCTGGTGGGGATTTACGGCGTGATGTCCTGGTCGGCGGCGCAACGCACGCGCGAGATTGGGATTCGCATGGCGCTGGGAGCCGGCCGCGGGAGGGTGCTCGGCATGGTGATCCGGCAAGGGCTGACGCTGTGCGCCATCGGGCTGCTGCTGGGGCTGGGCGGGGCTTGGGTCTTCCGCCGCGTGCTGGCCAGCCTGGTGTTTGAAGTAGGCACATTCGATCCCGCGGCTTATGCCGCCGCCGCCGGATTGATGCTGGCGGCCGGTTTGCTGGCCTGCTACATCCCAGCCCGGCGGGCCAGCCAGGTGGACCCGCTGGTGGCGTTGCGCTGGGAGTGAGAGCGTCCCAGGATAGGACGCTGTCGTCCCAAGGGTGGACAGTGGGGCCCCAGACCTCACCGCGGAGCCGCGGAGATCAGAGAGGCTACGCAGAGAAACCGAGAACTCTTGTTCTTCTCTGCGTAGCCTCTGCGATCTCTGCGTCTCTGCGGTGAATGGCGGGGAGCAGGCGCGGTACGCGGCGTGCTACGCACGGGCCGGGAGGTGGCCAATGGCGAAGAAGGAACGGATTCGCGAGGCGCTTGCGGGGTTGCCAAGCCGCGAGTATCTGATCGAGCGGATCGAGTTGGGCTGGCGCCCGGCGGCGATCGAATGGGAGCGGGATATTGTGCCGGAAGGCGCTGCCGGGCAGGTTTATGCCGAGGAAATCCCTTATGGGTTGCAGGTGGCGCCGGATTGCGGCGGGCTGGTGGAGAACCCGCTGGAAAAGGAAATCATCACCTTGTCTTTGGACATGATCGTGGAGGATTGCCCGCTTTCACGAGTGGCCGCCGAGCTTAACCAGCGCGGGCACAAGACGCGCGCCGGCAAGGCTTGGACTCCCAGCGACCTGTTCACGCTGCTGCCGCGCATGATCCAGGTGGGACCGAGGTTGTTTTCGAGCGAGCAGTGGACCACCCGGCGGCAACGGCTGCCGCGCGTGGTGTAGGGGCCGCGGGGCGGGGCTGCGGGGGCGAGGCGGCGCGGGAGGGCGGCGCGGGCGGAGGCCGTGGGGGATCCAGCGGGCGCCGGCCTGACTCACGGTACAATCGCGGTTTGCACACGTCGGCCCCATCCTCCCCATCCTCACTGGCCCCGCCCGTGGCCCGGCGCATTCCGAAAGCCGTGAAGCACGGCCGGATCGACGAATACGCCTGGCTGCGCGACCGGAACGACCCTGAAACCATCGCCTATCTGGAGGCCGAGAACCGCTACACCGAAGCCCTCATGCAGCCAATGGCCGCCGTCGAGGAGAAGCTCTACCAGGAGATCCTGGGCAGGGTGAAGGAGACCGACGTCTCCGTGCCGGTCGCGCGCGGCCAATGGCTGTATTACACGCGCACCGAGCGCGGGAAGCAGTATCCCATCCACTGCCGCAAGCGTGGCGGCGCTGCCGGCGAAAGGCTGGACGGAGCCGAAGAGATCTTGCTGGACGGCAACCAACTGGCCGAGGGCCACGACTACTTCAGCCTGGGCGCATTCGAGCCCAGCCCCGATCACAACCTGCTGGCGTATGCGGTCGACCTTGCCGGCGACGAGGTCTACACCGGGCGGTTTGTGGATCTGCGCACACGGGAATTGCTGCCGGACGCGGTGACCGGCGCCAGCGCGCCGCTCGGGTGGGCCAACGACAACCGCACTTGCTTCTACGTCACGCTGGACGAGGCGAAGCGGCCCTACCGCCTGTTCCGCCACCGGCTGGGCGCGCGAGAGGACGAGCTGCTGTACCAGGAGGATGACGAGCGCTTCGAGATGGAGGTGCTGCGCGCCCGCAGTGGGGCTTATGTGTTTGTCGAGATCGCCAGCAACGTCACCAGCGAGTACCGCTACTTGCCGGCGGACGACCCCGGCGGCCAGTTCCGCGTGTTGCTTGCGCGCCGCCAGGATGTGGAGTACGACGTGGCTCACCACGGCGGGCACTTCTACGTGCGCATCAACGACCACGGACGCAATTTCCGGTTGTTGCGCACCGACCTCGATGGGGCAGCGGCGGTGGAAGTGCGGCCGCATCGCGAGGAGGTGCTGCTGGAAGGCGTCGAGACGTTCCGCGATCAGCTTGTGCTGGTGGAGCGCGAAGCCGGGCTGCGGCAGATCGCCATCGAAAATCTCTCGACCGGAGAGCGCCACCGCGTGGAATTCCCCGAGCCGGTCTACACCGCCTGGCCGATGGACAACCTGGAGTTCCATACCACGCGGCTGCGCCTGGGCTACACGTCGCTGGTGACGCCGCTCTCGGTATTCGATTACGACATGGGCACGCGTGAGCGCGAGCTGCGGAAGCGGGCCGAAGTGCTGGGCGGTTACGACGCCGCGCAATACGCTTCCGAGCGCATATTCGCGGACGCCCCGGACGGCGCGCGCGTGCCCATCTCGCTGGTGTACCGCAAGGGCCTGGCGCGGGGCGGGGAAGCCCCCGCGCTCGTCTACGGCTACGGCGCTTACGGCGCCGCGAGCGAGCCGAGGTTTTCTTCCGACCGCCTGAGCCTCGTCGACCGCGGTTTCGTGTACGCCATCGCGCACGTCCGCGGAGGCGAGGAGATGGGACGCGGGTGGTACGAAGACGGCCGCCTTCTGCGCAAGCGCAACACCTTCACCGATTTCATCGCCTGCGCCGAGCGGCTGGTGGCCGGGGGCTACACTTCCCGCGACCGGCTGGCCATCGGCGGCGGAAGCGCCGGGGGACTGCTGATCGGCGCGGCGCTGAACATGCGCCCGGACCTGTTTCACGCGGCCGTCGCCAAAGCGCCTTTCGTGGACGCGCTCAACACCATGCTGGATCCTACGCTGCCTTTGACCGCCATCGAGTACGAAGAATGGGGCAACCCGGAAGATCCGGCTTACTACGACTATATACTCAGTTACTCGCCATACGATAATGTGGAGGCGAAGACTTATCCGCACTTACTCATCACGGCCGGCCTGAACGATCCGCGCGTGGGCTTCTGGGAGCCCGCCAAATGGGCGGCCCGCCTGCGGGCGCGGAAGACGGGCGACCGGCTCCTGCTGTTGAAGACTAATATGGGCGCCGGCCATTTCGGCCCTTCGGGAAGGTATCGGAAGTTCCGCGAGACGGCTTTCGAGTACGCGTTCCTGGCGAAGGTGGGGCTATTGGAGATGGACAAAAAGACGGATGGCCTTGAATGACTTTTTCTTTTCCTTCGTTCTCGCTGCGATTGAGGGCGCTTTCCGCGCCCCGACATTTGGAACCGGTTCCGTACTCCCCGTAAGGGGGAGCGCTCCCCGCAGGGAACGTGCCATCAGGCCAGGTTTTACGCCCCTGGAGGCCGGGCTTAGGAAGCGTTGCAATGTCTGTGCTCCGGATTTAAGGCCCCCATGGTTGGGCTCCGGCAGACATCCCCGCGAAGGACTGCATTCTCGCCCAACAAGCAGTTCCTTCTTCAGTTTCAAACTACCACGCGGGTTTGGGGTGACCTGCGGGCCATGTCTGTAAGGGATTGATAATATTCGGCATTTTTTCGGCGAAGTTTGTGAACGGTTTTGCGCGCGGGCAACACATAAGAATCTCTCGCCAAGGCGCCAAGGCGCAAAGTAACGCAAAGGGGGGAACAAGACAAACACGAAAGTTGACGCGGAGGAAAGCGCGGAGACGAACGAAAAATCGAGGGCGCGGTGTGTTTCCTGAAACTCACATCCGCGCCGTTCGATCGCCCCGCCCTAGCGTTAATATTGTCTACCCATCCACAGCCGGTGGCGAAGCAGCTTGCGGGCACTTTCGGGGAGAGCCATCGGGGCAGTCACGCGTTGTTCGGCAGGCTCGAAGCTCGCGGTGGCGGCGGCAGCCTTGCTCGGAGTCGCCAGGAAAGCGTGAGCGTCGCCGGTGCTGGTCTGGATGGCCATACCCACGATCTCTCCCAAATCGTCGATCGCCTGGGGAAACGCCAGATACAACGGCGAGTTCGCCGGGATGAGGGTGTTGAGGTCTGTCATCGTGTCGCCTTGCCAGAGGAAGGCGCGGCAGTTCCCCTGGTCGTCGCAGGATGCGCCAATCACCTGTCCATGGTTGTTAATCCATGTCGGCAAGGTCGAAAAGTCCGTACCCACCGTCCCGAGATCCACGGGGCCGTTCGGGGTCCACAGGGTGCTGTGAATCTGGACGAAAGGAAAGCCGGGGAGTTCGCTGGGCATATCCGACCCACCGACCACTACACCGAGGTCATTGATGGCGGCGCCAACGCCGACCATCGACCCGCCCAGGTTGGCGAGGGCCGTGGGCGTGCCGTTTTGCCAGACCACTGCGTGCGGCCCAAATGGCGCCGGAAGAAGTGGCGTGTTCGCGCAAGTACCCGACGAGCCGACCACCTGGCCGTTGTTGTTGAGCGCGAAGGTGAATCCGACGGTGTCGCCGGGGAGCGGAGGGAGTTCCTGGACCTGGCCCGGGTTTGGCCCCCAGAGCACGGCTTCATAATCGAGAACTTGAGGCGGTGCGCAGGTTGGGTCCTTAGTGCTATTCTCCGCAAACCCGGCCACCTGGCCTTGATTGTTGATGGCCAGAGCTTGGCCGTTATTGCCGCCCAGGGTGGGAAGCGGCGTCATGGTCCCGTTCCAGATGGCCGGAAGGCATATGAGGTTCGTGCCGAAACCGCAAAAGTCGTTGCCGAAGGGATCCTTCCTGGAGGTCTCGGCAAGAATCGCCAGCGCTAAGCTGTCGTTAGGCCCGCTCGCTTCGCTGTTTGGTCCGCCGAGCGTGCCGAGGTCGTACTTGGTGCCCCCGATCCCCGAAAGGAAGGCGCGTTGGTCCCCGTTGAGGAGAGTCGCAGCCCCGGCCACGCGGCCCGCCGCGTTAATGCCATAAGCGTCGGCGGACGTCCCGCCGAACATGCCGAGGTCGGTGACGGTGTAGTGGGTTATGGGGGTCGCCAGGAATGCGTGAACGTTGCCGTCGATCATGCCAAAGCCAGAGATCTCTCCCGCATCGTTGATCGATTGAGCACACTGCAGATCCCAACCCGAGCTCGCCGGGATGAGGGTGTTGAGGTCCACCGGCACTTTGCCTTGCCAGACGATGGCGCGCTCGTTGAAGTTCGCGTCTATGGAAACCCCAACGATCTCGCCGCTGTTGTTAATGGTTCTGCTGTAGGGGGGCCCGGTCGCGATGGCCCCGGGAAACCCGCCGAGGTCCTGCATACCTGTTTCCTTGGTCCACAGGAAGCCGTGTTGGGTGCCGTCCGATGCTTGCGCAAACCCGACTACTTCCCCCTGGCTATTGATACCGGTAGCAACGTTATACACGCCCGGTGGCACGCCCTCCAGGTGGCCGAGGTCAGTGGGCGAGCCATTGCTTTCCCAGAGCACGGCGTGCGCCCCAGACGGGATCGGCTCCAGACCGGTGTTCGAGCACAAACCCGACGCGCCGATAGCTTGGCCGTTGTCGTCGATCCCGGAGGCGAATCCGACGGTGTCGCCAGGGAGCGGAGGGAGTTGCTGGATCTGGCCGGTGGATCCCCACATCACGGCTTCAAAACGGAGAACTTGAAAAGGCGTGTTGGCCGCGCAGGTTGGATCGGGAGTGCCGTTTTCCGCAAACCCGATTACCTGGCCGGAATTGTTGAGATCGACAGCGCTGGCGTTGTTGCCGCCCGGGAGGGTGGGAAGCGCCGTCAGGGCCCCATTTTTCCAGAGGGCCCCCAGGCATTGCTGGTGAGTGCCGAATCCGCAAAAGTCTTCACCATTCGGATCGGTCTGGGAAGTCTCGGAACTAATCGCCGCCTGGCCACTCGCGTTAGTCCCGTCCTCCCCGCTGTTGCAGGTGGGGCATTGTGGTCCGCCCAGGGTGCCGAGGTCTTTCAAGTGGCCGGCGCCGTACCAAAGGAAGGCGTGTTGGGGGCCGTTGGCAGTCAGGCTCGAGGACCCGGCCACCCAGCCCGCATTGTTAAGCTCAAAAGCGTTGCTATTCGTCCCGGCCGCGCCCAAGGTGCCGAGGTCGGTGACGGTGTAGCGTGGTGATTGTGCGATTGCCAACGCGGCCAGCAAGATGCCCGCAACAATCGAAGTCAGAATCGTTTTCATGTGTCCCTCCTATACAGGTAGGCGCAGGATGCATCACGAAAGGATCACGCAAGGGGCGGTGAATTGCGGACGGTTGGCGGGCGAATCGCCTGCCCCACCTCGCCGGATCGACATGTTTGCGAGGCCAGGGGGGGGCCAGGGGCTTTCGGCTGCTGAAGCGCCCCGCGGTATAATTAGGCCCATTAACTATGGCCGATGGACTCTGATCGTTGGAAACAAGTCGATAACCTGCTGCAGTCCGTACTGGATCGTCCGCCGGGAGACCGCGACGCCTTTCTGAGGCAGGCATGCGCAGGCGACGAGGCGCTGGAGCGTGAAGTCCGGTCGCTGCTGGCCATGCAGCCGCACGCCGGAAGCTTCCTGGAGAGCCCTGCCATGGAAGTGGCCGCGCGGGACCTCGCTCTTCAGCAGAGCAAAGAAACACCGGAGACCTCCGGCTCCCTGGCCGGCCAGACCATCTCCCACTACCGCGTCATCGAGAAACTGGGCGCCGGCGGAATGGGTGTCGTCTGGAAGGCCCGCGATACGCGCCTGGACCGCTTCGTGGCGCTCAAAGTTCTGCCCGCCGCAAAGACGAGCGATCCCGAGCGCAAGCGGCGTTTCGTCCAGGAAGCCAAGACCGCCTCCGCGCTCAACCATCCGAACATCATCACCATCTACGAGATCGACCAGGCCGGGCCCGAAGGGCACGCCGCCGATTTCATTGCTATGGAGTTCGTGCCCGGCAAGGCGCTAGCCCAGTTGATCCCCCGCAAAGGATTGCGGCTGAACGAGACGCTCAACTATGCGATCCAGGTGGCCGACGCGCTGGCGGCGGCGCACGCGGCGAGCATCGTGCATCGCGACCTCAAACCGGGCAACATCATGGTAAACGAGAACGGGAGCGTGAAGGTGGTGGATTTCGGCTTGGCCAAGCTGACCGAGCAGGGCGGGGCCAGCGAATTCGCGCGCACTGAGACGATGGGACAGGCGCCCAAGACCGCCGAGGGCATGATTGTCGGAACCTTCTCGTACATGTCGCCGGAACAGGCCGAGGGGAAGAAGGTGGATGCGCGGACCGACATTTTCAGCTTCGGCGCAGTGCTATACGAGATGATCACCGGCAGGCGCGCTTTCGCCGGCGACACCATGGTTTCGATCCTGTCGGCCATTGCGCGCGACGATCCGAAGCCGGCGGCGGAGATCGTCCATGGTCTCCCACGCGATCTCGACAAGATCGTTACGCGGTGCCTGCGGAAGGACCCCAACCGGCGGTACCAACACGCAGACGACCTGAAGATCGACTTGGAGCAGGCCAGGGAAGAACTAGCTGCCGGTGGTTCCGCGATCCGCGAAGAGAGGCCGCGGAGACGGAGCCTGGGCCGTTGGTGGTGGCCGGCGGCCGCCGCCTGCGTGGCGGTTTCGTTCGGGGTGTGGTGGCGGATCCATGTTCCTCCGGCCGCGCCGGCTTTCTGGAAACTGGCCCAGCTCACTAATGACGCCGGGCTCTCGGGCTTCCCTGCGCTATCGCCCGATGGCAAGCTGGTGGCTTACTCTTCCGATCGCGGCCTGGATGGCGAGCGGGATCTCTATATCAAGCAGGTTGCCGGGGGCCAGCCGATCCGCCTGACAGCGGATGGCGCGGGCAACACCATGCCGGATTTTTCGCCGGACGGCACGAAGATCGTATTCCGGTCGAACCGGGATGGCGGCGGCATCTACGAGATTCCAGCGTTTGGTGGAGAGGCCCGGTTATTGGCGCGGGAAGGCTTGAATCCCAAGTTTTCCCCGGACGGCTCGCAAGTGGCCTATTGGGTTGGCACGGATTTCATAGCCACATCGGTGCCCGGGAGCGGTAGGCTCTGGGTGGTCCCGGTGGCTGGGGGTCCGCCGCGGCGGGTGGGGCCGAATTTCACGTCTGCCCGCTACCCGATCTGGTCCCCGGACGGAAAGCACCTGCTCTCGATCGGGTACACATCGGCGAAAGCATACGAAAGCGCCAGCCTCGACTGGTGGCTGGTCGCCACAAATGGAGGCGAGGCGGTAAAGACAGGCGCGTACGAAGCGCTGGTCCACGCAGGACTGAGGCCACCTGAACTCGGCGTAAGTGGCGGCCCAAGGCCAGGGTGTTGGCCGGCGGCCGGCAACCACAGCAACCTTCTCAATGGCGAGCGGCGACACGCAGAATCTATGGGAAATCGGGATATCGCCGCGAACGGGCAAGGTGAGCGACGTGCTCCGGAGATTGACAGCGGGCGCCGGGAACGAAGTGGATCCGTCCTGCGCGTCCGGCGGCGGCTCCATGGCATTCACGAACACCCAGACCAGAAGAGACGTCTGGTTGCTGCCTTTCGATTTGGACCGCGGAACGCCGAACGGCGCGCTGCAGCGTGTCACAGAGAATCCAGCCTTCCGCGAGCGTCCATCGCTCTCGAACAATGGGCGCTACGTAGCGTTTGATTCCGACCAGTCGGGGCAACGAAATATCTGGGTGCGAGACCTGAAAACCGGGAAAGAGTCGACTGTGGCCGGCTCATCGTTCGTGCAACGGTTTCCGGTAATCAGTCCGTCCGCCAGTAGAGTCGCGTTTTCGATGTTCGAAAAAGGCGACAAGATTCCGGTGTACGTGTCCTCGCCCGGCGGAACGCCCGAGAAGCTCTGTGAAGCGTGCCTGAGAGCCACGGACTGGTCGCGGGACGAGAAGTCGCTCCTGGTGTTCGACGGCAATCCCTATCAAATCGATGTTCTCGATCTGGCTTCGCATCGGAAGACGCCGCTGCTGAAGCATCCCGATTACGCTGTGCTCCACGGCCGGTTCTCGCCCGACAACCGCTGGGTCAGTTTCACATTCCGGACCGAGCCAAATCGCGGGCGCATTATGATCGCGCCCATCGATGGACCGAAACCGGTTCCCGAAAGCGCCTGGATCATGATCGCGGAGGTGGGGGCTAACGACTGGGCCAACTGGTCGCCGGATGGCCATACTCTATACTTTCCCTCCCCGAGAGATGGACACAACTGCCTGTGGGGGCAGCGGATCGAAGCCAGCTCCCACCACCCGGTGGGCGATCCCTTCGCGGTGCAACATCTTCACGGACGCTTGTCCTATGCACCAGGATATGGCTGGTCGGCGGCGGGCGGCCGAATCGCCATGCTGCTGGTCGAGCAGACCGGCAACATCTGGATGATGTCACGCTCTGGCGCGCGCTGACGCGGAGGGGCGCCGGCAACAGGAAACGCAGGTGGCCTTCCCAGGTTGTTTGGCCGGCGTGGCCTGTCAAGCTAATTCTCAATTCATGTGTTCTTCCTATCCAGGCAGGCGCAGAATGCGCCACGGAAGGACCATGCCAGGAGGGTGAATTGCGGGCGGTTGGCAGGCGAAAGCGCCTGCCCCACGGTATAATCAGGCCAATCGATGGAGAAGGCGGCACAACCTGGCGACGCGGCTGCGGGCGATGTCAGCAAGCTGCTGCGTGCCTGGAGCGGCGGAGACCAGGGCGCGCTCGAAAGATTGACCCCGATCGTTTATGACGAGCTGCACCGGCTGGCGCGCCGCTACATGAAACGCGAGCGCCCGGGCCACAGCCTGCAAACGACCGCTTTGGTGAATGAGGCGTACATGCGCCTGGCGGATTATAAGCGCATCGAGTGGCAGGATCGGGCCCATTTCCTCGCGGTTTCGGCCCAGGTATGCGGCGCATTCTGGTGGAGCATGCGCGGCGCCACAACCTGAAACGCGGGGGTGGCGTGCAGCGAGTCTCCCTGGAACAAGCGGCCGAGGTGGGTGGCGGCCGGCCCGCGGACCTGGTGGCGCTGGATGACGCGATGAACGCGCTGGCGCGGCTCGATCGACGCAAAGAGCAGGTGGTCGAAATGCGCTTCTTTGGCGGACTCAGCGTGGAAGAGACGGCCGAAGTGCTCAAGGTGTCGCCGGTCACCGTGAAGCGCGACTGGAGCACCGCCAAGTTGTGGCTCTATCGCGAGCTGGCGGGCGGGGTGGCCGATGGACTCTGATCGATGGAAACAAGTCGATAACCTGCTGCAATCGGCACTGGAGCGTCCGCCGGGAGACCGCGACGCGTTTCTGAGGCAGGCCTGCGCGGGCGACGAGGCGCTGGAGCGCGAAGTCCGGTCGCTGTTGGCCGTGGAGCAGGAGGCGGGAAGTTTCCTGGATAGGCCGCCGGGGGCGATGAGGGTTAGCGAACGCTGGCGGGAAGTCGAAGAGCTGCTGGCCCAGGATTCGCGCGGCAAGATTCGGGATCGGCCGCCGGCGGAGCGGGCAGAGGAATCCACGGTAACGCACCTTGCCGGCCAAGCCATTTCGCATTACCGGATTCTGGAAATGCTCGGCGCAGGCGGTATGGGCGTGGTGTACAAGGCTTACGATACGAAGCTGGAGCGGCACGTAGCCCTCAAGTTCCTGCCCCCGCATCTGCGCCACAACCAGGAGCTGAAGCAGCGGCTGAAGGAGGAGGCCCGCGCCGCTTCGACCTTGGACCATCCCAACATCGTGGTGATCTACGATATCGACGAAACTCCCGGCGGCGACCTGTTCATCGCCATGGCGTTTCACGAGGGCATCACCCTGCGTGAGGGGATCGAGCGGGCGAAGCCGAACGGGCTGCCGGTTTCCGAAGCCCTGCAAATCGCGCGGCAGATTGCATTGGGGCTGGCCAAGGCTCACGAACGCGGCATTCTGCATCGCGACATCAAGCCCGGCAACGTGATCGTGGCGAAGGATGGGGTGGCGCGGATCATCGACTTCGGGCTGGCGAAATCGCACGACACCACCGCGACGCTGGACGGCACGGCGAAAGGGACTCCGCTCTACATGTCACCCGAGCAGGCTTCCGGAAAGCCCGTGGATTACCGCACGGACCTGTGGAGTCTGGGGGCGGTGCTCTACGAGATGCTGGCGGGGAGGCCGCCGTTCAATGGAGAGACGCAGCTTCAGGTGATGCGCGCCGTAGCGCAGGACGAGCCGGCCGCGCTACGCGCGCTACGACCGGAGTTGTCCGCGGAAATCGAGGCGATTGTCGCGCGCGCGCTCGAAAAGGACCCGGCGGCGCGATATCAATCGGCCGGAGATATAGCGCGCGATTTATCGGCGGTGTTGGGCTTCGATACGGCGGGCAGTGGACGCCTGGCCGTGCCGGCCGCTCCTGCCATTCGCCGGCGGGCGCTGTATGCGGCCGCTGCACTCGCGATCGCTTTGGCCGGTGCGCTCCTGGCCTGGCGTTTCGGCGCTCCCCGCCGGCCGGCGACCTCCGCGAGCGAGTACATCCAACTCACTAACTTCAATGACTCGGCCACCGCTCCCGCGCTGTCGCCGGATGGGCGCATGGTGACCTTCTTCCGCGGGGGAAAGTATTTCCTTGGCGAAGGGCAGGTGTATGTAAAGCTGCTGCCGGACGGGGAATCGAAGCAACTGACCTTCGATTCGAACTTCAGGTACGATCCCAGATTCACGCCCGACGGCTCCCGGGTCGCGTATACGGGCGTGTCCTTCACGCACCCAAGCTGGGATACTTGGACCGTCCCCGTCCTGGGAGGGCCGCCCACGCGCCTGATGGTGAACGCGGCAGGCCTCAGTTGGATCGGACCGGACCTGGTCCTGTTTTCCGAGATTATGGCCGGAAGCGTCGTGCACATGGGCATCGTGACGGCCAAAGAGAGCCGGGCGGAGGAGCGCCGCATCTACTTTCCGGCACACGAGCGCGCCATGGCGCACTACTCCTGGCTGTCACCCGACCGTGGTTGGGTGCTGATCGTGGAGATGAACGGCGCCGCGGATTGGCAGCGCTGCCGGGTGGTCCCGATGGCCGGAAACTCGGCGGGCGTTCAGGTGGGGCCGCAGGGCGCCTGCACGGCCGCCCAATGGTCGCCGGATGGACGATGGATGTACCTCAACGTGAAGGTGGACGGCAGTACGCACCTGTGGCGGCAGCGATGGGGACACGGCGCTCCGCAGGGAAATCCGGAGCAGATCACCTTTGGCCCCACCGAAGAGGAGGGTCTGGCCGTGGCGCCGGACGGGAAGTCGCTGATCGCCTCGGTGGGCGTGCGGCGAAGTTCCGTTTGGACGCATGACGCCACGGGCGATCATGCGGTTTCGCTGGAAGGGTCGGCGAGCGCGCCCCGGCTTTCGCCGGACGGCAAGCGGCTGTACTATCTGCTGCGAAGAAACAGTTCGTCGGACGTGAGCGAGCTGTGGCGCAGGGATCTGCTATCGGGTAAGTCCGATCCGGTGCTCACCGGTCAGCGCATCGCGGACTATGACGTTTCGCGGGACGAGGCGAGGGTGGCATTTACTGTCCAGGTAGGAGACGAATCGCAGATCTTCCTCGCGGCGGCCGATCGAAGCTCGCCTCCGCGCCTGGTGGTGCGAGGGGGAGACGAGGTGAGTTTCGGCGGAGGACAACTGTTTTTCCGGCAGGTGGGCGGCAAGGCGGATCACCTGGCGCGGGTGCAAGAGGATGGGAGCGGCCTCGCTCGCGTTCTGGAAACTAAGATTACCGAGGTGGACGGCGTTTCCCCGGACGGAGAATGGGCGATCATGTGGCGCAACGAATCCGGGCGTGGAGCCTTCGCCGTAGCGCTGCGCGACCACGCTCAACGGAGGATCTGCGCCGGAGTGTGCTTTGCGCAGTGGTCCGCCGACGGAAAGTACATGTACGTTACCCCCACCAGCCGGTATTCGGCAGCGGGATCCACCGTACACACATACATCGTTCGGATCCCGCACGGCGTCGGGCTTGTGGATTTGCCGGCATCCGGGATAGATCTCGCCACCGACGAGGAGCTTGCCGGCATCCAATCGATTCCGCAAGCCGATATGTCGCCCGGACCGGATCCCCAAACGTACGCTTTTGCGACCGCGACGTTCCAGGGGAATCTGTTCCGGATCCCGCTGCATTGAAGCGATCGGCGGTCGGGCTTTCGGCAGTCAGCCCCTATTTGCAGAGGAGGCTCCGCTACCATTAAGCGCGGAATGCGTCCGGAAACTATCATGCCAGGAGAGTGCATTGCGAGCGGTTGGCAGGCGAAAGCGCCTGCCCCACGGTATAATCAGGCCAATCAGCGATGGAGAGGGCGGCACAACGGGGTGAGCTGCCCGCAGGCGAAATCAGCGCGCTCCTCCGTGCCTGGAGCGAGGGAGGCCAGGGCGCGCTGGAAAGGCTGACCCCCATGGTTTATGACGAGCCCCGTCGCCTGGAATGCGGCTATATGAAATACGAGCGCCCCGGCCACAGCCTGCAGGCGACGGCCCTGGTAAATGAAGCCTACATGCGGCTGGTGGATTATAAGCGCATGCAGTGGCAGAATCGGGCCCATTTTTTCGCGGTCTCGGCCCAGTTGATGCGGCGCATTCTGGTGGAGCATGCCCGGCGCCAGAACCTGAAACGCGGGGGTGGCTTGCGGAGAATCTTCCTGGACGAGGCAGCCATGGTGGGCGGCAACCGGGCCGCGGACCTGGTGGCGCTGGATGACGCGATGAATGCGCTGGCGCGGCTCGATCCACGCAAAGTGCAGGTGGTCGAGATGCGCTTTTTTGGCGGGCTCAGCTTGGAAGAGACGGCCGAGGTGCTCAAAGTCTCGGCCATCACTGTGATGCGCGATTGGAGCACCGCCAAGGCCTGGCTCTATCGCGAATTGACGCAGGGATAGGCGATGGATTCCGAACGGTGGAAACGGATCGATGAGCTGCTGCAGGCCGCGTTGGAACGTCCGCCTGCCGAGCGCGGGGAGTTTGTGCGGCAGGCGTGCGCGGGCGATGAGGCGCTGGAGCGGGAAGTCCGGTCGCTGATGGCCTCCGGGGAGGAGGCGGGAAGTTTCATGGAGAGCCCGGCGATCGAAGTGGCCGCACGGGGAATCGCGCAGCCGGATTGGGCCGGCCAGACGGTTTCCCATTACAAGATCCTGGAAAAGCTCGGCGCCGGCGGCATGGGAGTGGTGTACAAGGCGTTCGACACGAAGCTCGATCGGCTGGTCGCGCTGAAATTCCTGCCGCCGCATCTGCGCCACGACGAAGAGCTGAAGCGGCGCCTTAAGGAAGAGGCGCGCGCCGCGTCGACCTTGGATCACCCCAACATCGTGGTGATCTACGACATCGACG
>JBKQPR010000077.1:0-13318 GCA_052144935.1 Bryobacteraceae bacterium | reverse complement strand
ATGAATTAGGGGCGCGTGCACAGATTGGACCGGATAAGCCCACAAAAACCGGCCAAACTGTTTGATTATAAGTCGCTTACGCTGAATATTTCGGTTCAAACAGTTTGGCCGGTTTTTGTTATCTTTCTGGAAACTACACCGCGAAGTCCGATTTGACGGGTGGGCCGAGCCGGGACGGCGTCGGCGAGCGCGGCGCGCCCGGTTGGTCACCGGCGACCATCGGCGCCTGCTACGCGGTGGGCCGCGACCGCGACGTGCGCCAGGCGGCGCGCATGACGATGCCGGCGTGGGGGCGCATGGCGAATGGCTGCCCGGCGCCACTGGCGGCCGCCAGGCCGCGCCAGTCTCTGCTCGGCGTCCCGCCCCGCGCTGCGGTTGGCGACTGCCAGGCGACCGCGGGCCGAGAGCGGCCATCCGCGCGACGGGCCCGTTTCGCGCTGCCGATGCACCAGATCCGCGGCGAGCCTCGCCTCCCTGGCACACGATCTCGGGTCTCTGCGGGTCACTTGGGGATAACCAACCTACCGCCATTCCCGGCGCGGGCAGCGCTTCCGCCGGTTACAGCGCTTCCGTAAGCGGCTCTCGGCATTCGCCAATCAGTGCCCCCTCGCGATAGAATGGCGACCGTGCGAGGTGACGCGGCATGCGAACGATGGTCTTTCTGGTATCCGGGCTGGCGCTCTGCGCCGGAAGCGCTGTGTCGCAGGGCGCCAAGCCGGCCCCCACAGCCGCCAGCGGCAAGGCTCAGGGAGGTGGGCAACCGTCAGCCGATTGGGTGGTCGTGCACGACACCCAGGAGAACGCTTTCTCCATCGAGGTGCCGAAAGGGTGGAAGATCAGCGGAGGCGCCTACCGGTTGGGCGCCAACAATCCCCGCTTCCTGATCGACATGACGTCTCCCGACGGCCACACCAATCTGCGGGTGGGCGACTCGGCCGTGCCCGCGTTCACCGTTCCGCATTTTGGCGCGCCCGAGGGGACGCGCTACTCCACAGGCGTGGACTGGGGCATCGCAGCCAGGTATCTTCCAGGCAAGGATTTCGCCGTGGCGTACGCACAGGGACGTTTCCGCGGCATGTGCCAGGACATGCAGCTCAAGAGCGCGGACCTGCTTCCTCCGGTGCTATCCCCCGAACGGCAGGTGATTGCCAGCACTCCGCAAGGCCAAGTGGTTAGTACGACGGCCGCGGGCGAGGCGCTCTTCCGGTGCGTCGCCAACGGGCAGGAGCTGGCTGCCTATGTCTGGTCCGAAACCACGCTGACTACTTCCAGCTTTTCCGACATCCGCAACTGGGCAGTCAGCGGGCTGGTGAGCTTGATCGCTCCGCGCGCCCAGGCGCCGCAGGCTCTGCGAATGCTGGACCATTCGGCGAGGTCGTTCACACTGAACCCCGAGTGGATCGCTCGCCAGGCCGCACTCAGCCGTCAATCCACCGCCCTGGTTCTGAAACAGACGCAGGAGACCATGGCCGCTCAGCAACAGCGTTTCGAAAGGATGGATGCGGAACGGCATCGCCAATCCATGCAAATGGATGACATCATCAACGGCGTGCAGTGGACCGCCGACCCCGCGACCGGCCAGCATCACGAAGCCCCTCTCGGTCCTAACCCGAACTACTTTTACAACCCCAACACCGGCGTGTCCGTGAATTCGGCCCTGCGCCCCGGCGACCCTTTCAACTGGCACAACCTCACGCCCGTGTCGCGGTAGGCCTCGGTGTCGCATAGAGCGGCATCGGCGCGGGGCGTGAGTTATGTAGAACGAACTTCGCATAGGAGATGGGGCGCGAAGACTCCCAAGAGCATTCGGCTCAACGGTGAGGCTACCCGCGGTGGGCGGCGGCCGTGCGACCGCGAGCCGAGAGCGGCCAGGCGCGCGGCGCCGGGCCGCCCGGTGCGCTGGTGCGCCGGCAAGCTGGTGAACGGCTCCTCGGTCGCCTGCGGCTGCCGGCGGGCCGATCCCGGCGTGCGCCAGGCGGCGCGCATGACAATGCCGACGCGCGACCGCGGCCGACAGCGTCCATCCGCGCGGCGGCGCCGGCTTCCCGATCGCTGCCCCGCGTCCCGCCCTCGGCGCGGTGGGCGGCGGCCATGCGAGCGGGGGCCGAGAGCGGCCGTCCGCGCGGCGGGACCGTTTCGCTCCGCAGATGCACAACCGAGGGCTTAGCGCGCGGCAGCAAGCTGGTGGATGGCTCCTCGGTCTCCTCCGGCGTCTGGTGGCAGGGCGATCCCAATGTACGCCAGGCGGTGCGCATGAGGATGCCGGCATTTGCATGGCGCTCGTCGCGCAAAGCAGCGCCTACGCTCCCAAGCAGGATTCACTCGCAATCACCGTCCATACACTAGCAGGCGCAAGGTTCCAGGCTTTGCCGTCGGCCTTGGATTCGGTTGTTTCGTGGTCCCGGCGGCGGGCGGTACGCGGCGATCGGGCCGTGACGGAGCCAGCCGGGAAAATCTGCCCGGTGTCACAAGGGCGGTGCTTGCTCCTGTATGGAGAAGAACATAATTGAAACAGTTTGGTGAGCGGGCGCTCTCATCGGCGCTGAGGTCCCGTGGTAAGCTTTGGCGATTTACCCCTTGGGAAGGAGAACGTACGAATGCCCGCAAGTCAGTTTCCGAACACAGGTCAGACGGGAAACGTCAGCAAGCGGAAAACCGTGTGGCGCAGGGTCGGGAGGCTCCCCGCACTCCTGGTAATCTGCGCGGCGGCCGGCTCGCAGGCCCAGACTTTGACAACCCTGGCTAGTTTCGCCGGCAGTGGCGGCGGCCCGGCCGGCCCCTTGGTGCAAGGTACCGACGGGAACTTCTATGGGACAACCCTGGGCGGCAACTATGGGTATGTCTTTAGACTTACGCCTAGCGGTTCCTTGACAGATCTTCACGACTTCTGTTCCCAGTCCGGTTGCGCCGACGGTTACCTCCCCAAGGGGATGGTAAGAGGCAGCGACGGAAACTTCTATGGGACCACGGGGGCCGGAGGCACATTGGGTTACGGTACGGTTTTCCGGATTACACCGGGCGGCACCCTGACCACGCTATACACCTTCGGCACGACTCCGGGTGACGGCAGTAACAGCGGCCTCCTGATCCAGGCGGGGAACGGCGATTTCTTTGGAGCCACGCTAGAGGGCGGAACCTACAGCGCCGGCACGATCTTCCAAATCACACCCTCCGGTGTACTGACCACTGTATACAACTTCGGGTCAAAGCCGGGCGAAGGCCGGGAGCCGGACAGCATCATTCAAGGGTCCGACGGGAACTTCTATGGAGTCACCAGCGAAGGCGGCACCGCTCTCGCCGGCACGGTGTTCCAGACGACTGCCGCCGGCGCGCTGACCACGCTCCACAGCTTTGTGAGCTCCGGCGTTGACCAAGGGGAAGCCAGCGGACTCGTCCAGGGCACGGACGGAGCCTTTTACGGAACCACGACCCAGGGCGGGGCTTACGATATGGGCCGGATCTTCACGATCACTTCCAGCGGCACCCTGACTACGCTCTACAGCTTCGGGACGGCGAATGGGGATGGCTCCGATCCCTTGGGCGGGCTGGTGCAGGCCACGGATGGAAATTTCTATGGAACCACGTCGCAGGGTGGCTTGAATGATCTTGGGACGATTTTCAGGATTACCCCAGGCGGAACGCTCACCACCCTTCACAGCTTCAACTCCTCGGATGGCGCAAATCCCGGCACCACGCTCCTCCAGGCGGCGGACGGAAACCTTTATGGAACAACTGTCAGCGGGGGCGCCAATGGTCTGGGTACCGTTTTTCGCCTGCAACTGGCGGCGGCACCCGGCGCTTACACCTGCACCAACCCCACGCCGCCTCTAATCGCCTCCGTCAATTCGGCGAGCGCTTACGGCGGGTACCCGTATTTCGCTTCCGGCTCGTGGCTGGAAATCAAAGGGGCCAACCTGGCCGATCCCAACGACCCGCGGCTGTCGGCGGCCACCAATCCTGGTCAGTGGACTTCGGGCGACTTCAGCGGAGCCAACGCGCCCACCTTGCTCGACGGAATCGGCGTGAGCATCGACGGGAAGCCGGCCTACGTGTGGTATCTCTCGCCGGAGCAGATCAACGTGCAGGCGCCGGAGGATTCCGCGACGGGGAATGTCGCCATCACGGTCACCAATTGCAAAGCCACCAGTGCGCCGTTCCAGTTCGCGCGGCAGTCTCTCGCGCCGGGACTGCTGGCGCCATCCAATTACAGTTCCGGCGGCACCCAGTACATGGTAGCCACGTTCGTTTCCGACGGCGCGTATGTGCTGAATAGCAGCCTCGGAGCATCCTTCGGGTTGAACAGCCGGCCCGCCCGGCCGGGCGACCAGATCATCGCATATGGGATCGGGTTTGGCGACGTGACCCCATCGATCTTGCCTGGGGTCATCGTGGGCGAGAGCAACACGCTGGTGAACCCGGTGACGTTTTCGTTCGGCTCGACGAACGCGGCAGTGGCCTACGCCGGCTTGGCCGGCGGATTCGTGGGACTCTACGAGTTTTTCATCACCGTGCCGGCGGGCCTCGGCAGCGGCGACTATCCGATCCAGGTGACGCAGAACGGGAACCGGGTGCCGCAGACGTCGTACTTGACGGTGCAGGGCACGTGACTCTTTCCGCGAACTCGGGAGCGGGAGGAGGGCCGGTGACGGGAACAACGCCGAGGGCGACCTTCGCGGGGCATGCCGCGGCCGAGAGCGGCCATCCGCGCGGCGGCGCCGCCAGGTGCGCTGGTGCGGCAGCAAGCTGGTGAACGGCTCCTCGCTCTCCTGCGGCTGCTGGCGGGCCGATCCTGACGTGCGCCAGGCGGCGCGCATGACGAATGCCGGCGCGGGGGCGCGGGGCGATCGCTGCCCGGCGGCACTGCCGGCTGCCACCGCCCGCTGCGCGGTGGGCGGCGGCCAGGCGACCGCGGGCCGGGAGCGTACGTCCGCGCGGCGGCGCCGGCTTCTCCGATCGCTGCCCGGCACCACTGCGGGCCGCCAGGCCGGACCGTTTGCACCCGCTTGACGGTAGGCGCCGGCCCTGCGAGCGCGGGCCGAGAGCGGTCCATCCACGGGGCGGTGCCGACCGGTGCGCCCGGTGTGCGGCAGCAAGCTGCTGGACGGCTCCTCGGTCTCCTGCCGCTGCCGGCGGCCCGATCCCGACGCGCGCCGGGCGGCGCGGAGACGATGCCGGCGCGGGGGGCGGATGATCGCTTGCCCGGCGCCACTGCCGGGCGCCGGCTTCTCGTCTAATCTGGTTTTCGAATGAATCAGCTATTTGCTGGCCTTTTTCGCTTGAATCTTCTCCAGGGCCAACTTCTCTGCAGTTGTCAGAGCATCGGCCGCCGGCACTTTCACATCCGGTTCCACGCCGGTTCCTTCCCAGTTCGTCTTCGTCACTGGATCGAGCGATTTTGCAAACGGCACGCCGACCATGAAGTAGTCGGCAACCGCGTGCCCCGACACCGGATGCGCGCCGCCGCCGGTAGTCTCACCGACGACCGCGGCGCGCTTCTGATTCTTCAGATCGAACGCGAACTCCTCGGCGCCGGAGAACGTCCGCTTCGACGTGAGCACAAACACCGGCTGCTTCGTCAGCCTCGGTCCCGGCAAGTACGACAGCGTCCAGTTCTGCGTCGTCGAGTCCTCCTTGCGGTTGTATATGTCGATCAGGTGCGTCGGTTTATCGAACAGGTAGCTCGCAATCAGCGTGACCATTGCCGGTTGGCCGCCACCGTTCTGCCGCAGATCGAAGATGATTGCATCGGCGTGCGCCACAAAGCCCATCGCCGCAACTACTGTCGCTCCGCAGAATGATGCATCCATAAACCCATCGAATTTTACGTAGCCGATGTTATTCGGCAGGATCTCAACCTTGTCGAACGCGCAATTGTCGTGTTCCATCTGTTGGTGAAATCGCGTCTCGTCTTCCGGCGTAGGCTCAGTCCGCGGAGGCATTTTGAAGGGGCTGAAGTCCACCCGCAGATGCCTGTCGTGGCTCACATCCTGCAGGTCCTTGGTCAGTCGCGCCGCAAATGCATCCCCATCTGAGATCGCATCATAGTCGCCGTTGGTCTCGTGCCTTTTCAGCGCATCGGCCATCTGTTGCGCCGCTGCGGGTTCCACGTAGGACTCTTTCAGATCGATATTCACGCCATCGATCACCTTCTTACGCTCGCCAGCGTCCATCGTCACATTCTCCAGCACCACTCCCGGGGGCAGAGCGCGCAGCCCAAACGTCCCCACCGTCGGCGGCTGGCCATCCTTCACTAAGAGGTTTCCGAGCGCGGTGGTCGGCCCAGCCTTCTCTTTCACCCGAAAGCGAATATGCAGCGGCTCGCTGCTCTCGATCGACAGCAGCTCGAATCCGCCCGTTTGGTTGTGGAATGAGATCATCCCATCGACGGACTGTGACTGGTCCACTGTCTTGACATACGTCTCGATCCTGACGCGGTCGCCGCTATTGAAGGCATCCAGCCATGCCTGGAGCGTATGTCCGGCAGGAGTATCGGGAACGGTCACCTGAGCCAGTCCGCAGCTAACTCCCACGAGCAGAAACACGAACAATCTGCAACGCATTCTGGGGATCATGTGATCTTTGACCTCCTCGCTTTATTGTACGGAGCAATTTCGTCAGATCGCCGGTTGCACGATGAAATTAGACCCCGCAGGCGGAATATAAGTTCCCAGTCGCTGCCCAGCGCCCGTGCCGGCCGCCGGGCCGAACCAGTCTTGCCGTTGCTGTCCGGCGTCCCGCCCGATGCGCGGTGGGCGGCGGCCCTGCGGTCGCGGGCCGGGATCGTCGATCGGCGGGGCGGCGCCCGCCCGATGCGCGGGTGCGGCGCAGCAAGCTGGCGGACGGCTCCTCGGTCTCCTGTGGCTGCCGGAGGGCCGATCATGATGCGCCAAACGGCGCGCATGACGATGCCGGCCGGGGCGCGTGGTGAATCGCTGCCGGGCGCCGCCTCCGGCCGCCGGGCCGAACCAGTCTAGCCGTTTCTGCCGCGTCCCGCCCGCTGCGCGCTGGGCGGAGGCCCTGCGACCGCGGGCCGAGAACGTCCATCCGCGCGGCGGCGCCGCCTGGTGCGACGCTGGCGCGGGCTTCTCCGATCGCTGCCGGCGCCCCTGCGGGCCGCCCGCGCCGCGGCAGGCGACGGCCCTGCGACCGCGGGCCGAGAGCGGCCGGCCGCGCGGCGGGCGCGTTTCGCGCCGCGGATGCATCAGATCCGCGGTGGCCCCGCCTACTGGCCCACGACCTGGGAGCGGTACCCGAGGGCCCGGTGCGCGGCAGCAAGCTTCTGGACCCGGGCCGAGAGCGGCCATCCGCGCGGTGGGCCCGCTTCGCGCCGGATGCATCAGACCCGCGGCGGGCCGCGCCGACAGGCCCACGATCTGCGATTCGCGCCAGCGAGGGCCTGGTGCGGCAGCAAGCTGGCGGCCGGCTCCTTACGGTCTCCTTTTCGGCTGCTGGCCGATCCCGACGTGCGCCAAGCGGCGCGCATGAGGATGGCGGCGTTGGAGGCGCATGGCGAATCACTGCCTGACGTCCCGCCCGGTGCGCGGTGGGCGGCGGCCCTGCGACCGCGCGCCGAGAGCGTCCTATCCGCGCGACGGCGCCGCCCGCCGCGCAACGCGCGATCGGTCTCCTGCGGCTGCCGGCGGGCCGATTCGCGACGTTCTCCGATCGCTGCTCGGCGCTCCTGCCGGGCGCCAGGCCGAACCACTCGTGCCGTTTCAGCCCGCCGCCCGCCCGCGCGCGGCGCGGTGGGCGGCGCCATGCGACCGCGGGTCGATCCCGACGCACGCCAGGCGGCGCGCATGACGATGCCGACGCGGGGCGCGTGACGCCTGGCGCATCACTGCCCGGCGCCAATACCAGCCGCCAAGCCGAACCGTTTCAGCCCGGCGTCGTCTGCCCGGCTCAGCGCCGCCTGTGCCCATTGCACCCACAACCGGCCGCCGTACAGCAGCGCGCTGGCTTCCACGCCGATCCAATCGATGAGAGACAGCGGGGAGCGGGACAGCAGGTGGCGCGCGAGGGTCAGGTCCATCCGCAGATTGGGCGCGGCGATGTCGTGTAGGATACCATCCAGGGTGAACAGCACCTTGCGGAACATCATCAGTCCCGATGGGAATCGGATGCCCTCCAGCGCCAGCCGGTCCAGCAGGCGCATGGCGTCGATGCTGCTGGGCAGACAAGCGAGCGGCAACTGGCCGATGAACTGGTCGACGTGGTCGCGCATGAAGCCGCGGTGCGCCGGGTCGAGGCGTCGGCCCAGAGCCAGCGCTTCGATTGCGCCGCAGACCCCCACCGGGTCGCGCAAGCCCAGCATCAGCGCCAGTATCGCCACGTGCCGCCGCTGCTCGCGCGTCAGCCTTTCGGTGAGCGCCCAGTCGAGCAGCACCAGTTCACCTGTGCGCTTGTCATACAGCAGATTGCCCGCGTGCGGATCGGCGTGAAAGATGCTCCGCTCGCCGCGCGCGAACAGGGGCACGGCGATCAGCGCCTCGATCAACTGCTCGGCCGCGCGCCGCCGCTGCGTGCCGGATGCGCCGGCCAGCGCCGCCGTCACTTTCACGCCGTCTTCCTCGCTGAGGGCCGTGATGGTGGCGGCCGAGAGCGGCCGGATCAGCCGCGGCACGCGCACGCCGCGCACTCCCTTATAGACCCGCGCCGCCACCACCAAGGTGGCCTGCTCGCGCGCAAAGTCCACCTCGTGTTCGAGCAGACGCCGCACTTCCATGATGGTTTCCGGCAGCGCGCGCCCGTATTCGGGATGCTCTTGCGCCAGGAAATACGCCAGTTGCTGCAGCAGTTCCAGGTCTTCCGCGAAGCACGCGGACACATCAGATCCTCTTCACCAAGCCGGTCTCCAAGTTCGCCTACCTCGGCGGACGTTGGGCCGGTTCGTTTGTCACCACGACCTTCGCCTTTTCAGGCATGCTGTTCGGAACGTGGATGGGGACCCTCGCGCCCTGGGCCGATCATGTCCGTATCGCGCCGAACCACCTTGCCTGGTATATCCAGCCATTCCTATCCATAGTGGTCGTACAGATCTTCTTCATGGGATCGCTGTTCTTCCTGGTGGCCGCGCTGACCCGTAAGATCGTGGTCGTGTATCTGCAAGGCGTTGCCTTTTTCATGGTCTACCTGATTGGGTTTACGATCTTCTACTCGACCCGCTCGCTGGAACATTTCTGGTCCGGCATTCTCGATCCGGTTGGCTTCATTCTGTTTGACAACATTACGCGCTACTGGACCGTGATCGAGAAGAATACGCTGCTGCTTCCCTGGGATTTCAGTGGCAATTCGCCGGGCGTGTTTCTGTACAACCGCCTCTTGTGGATCGGCGCGGGCATGGCTTCCCTGGCCGGCCTGTGGGCATTCTTCCCGATGTCGGTCGAGGCTCTCACCGCCCGGTCGCAGGGAAAGCGCGCGGCCAAAGCCCGCGAGCAGGAGGCGGAAGAGGAGCGGCCTGTCCGGTCGCTGGTGGCCGCCAGTCTGCCGCGCGTGCACCAGGTGTTCGGCCCGGGCACCACCTTCGCGCAGTACCTTTCGCTCACCCGCCTGCGACTCCGCACGATCGCCGGCGAGGCGACCTTCTGGGCCATCACCGGCCTGCTGATCGTCTTCGCCGTAAACAACGGGCAGTTCGCCGGCAAGGTGGGAGGGGTGGACGTCTGGCCCGTCACCTACCTCATGCTACAGGCGGTGGAGGGCGGCGCGATGCTGTTTTTCTTCATCATTGCCACGCTGTACGCCGCGGAGCTGGTCTGGCGCGAACGCGACAACCGCTTCGATGGCATTCATGACGCCTTGCCCATGAGTGTGGTCCCCGACTGGCTCTCCAAGCTAACCGCCATCATGCTGGTCGAGGCCTTCCTCCTGGCCGTGGCGATGCTGGTCGGCATCGTCATGCAGACCATTTCCGGATACTACCGCTACGAGCTCGGACAGTACCTCAAGGAGCTGTACCTCGTGGTTTTGCCGCAGATTCTGGCGTTCACCCTGTTCGCTCTCTTCATCCAGACGGTAGTCTCGAACAAGTTCCTCGGCCACGGAATTGTGATCGGCGTCTTTGTTCTGCAGCCGATCCTGTTCAACTTCGGATGGGAGAACACGCTGTATCTTCCGGGCGCCACTCCTCCTTACACTTACTCCGATATGAACGGCTACGGCCATTTCGTGCCCGCTCTGTTCTGGTCCGTCGCATACTGGCTCTCGATGTTCGCCCTTTTCGGAGTCGCGTCGATTGCCTTGACGCGCCGCGGCGCCGATGATTCGTTCCGCGCCCGCATGCGTCTCGCATGGCGCCGTGCTCCGCGTCTGGCCCCCGCGGCCGCGCTTCTATTTCTGGCCGCTGCCGGCTCCGGCGTCTGGTATTTTTACAACGCTCACGTCCTGAACGAGTATCAGACGGCCGATGATCGCCGCCGGATCCAGGCCGATTACGAGCGTGATTTTAAGAAATACGAACTCCTCCCCCAGCCGAAGGTGACCGCTGTGGACGCGGCCATCAACATTTATCCCGAGCGTCGGTCCTTCGACGGCGGCGGCCGGTTCACCCTGCAGAACAAGACCAGCGCGCCCATCGACCGGATTCATCTCACCGACGAGCACGAGTCGGTGTCCAACGTGCAGTTCGACCGGCCTTTTCACCTGGTGAGCCGCGCGCCGCGTAATCTCTATTCGATTTACGCACTGGAACAGCCCCTTGGTCCAGGGGAAGTACTGACGCTGACGTTTTCGGTCGGGCACACCACCCGCGGCTTCCGCGACGGGCACGAATTGGCGGAGTTCGCCTACAACGGCACGTCTTTCGATGCCGGCTATTTTCCGCAAGTGGGTTACGACCAGGGTTTCGAACTCGACGATCCGCGCCGGCGGCGCGAACAGAAGCTGGGAGCGCTCGAAGAGATGGCTCCCCGCGGAGAACCGGTTCATTCGCGCATCAATCTCTTCACGACGACCTCCGACTGGATTACGTATCACACCATCGTCAGCACTTCAGGCGGCCAGATGGCGATCGCCCCCGGCTATCTCCAGCGCGCCTGGGAGCAGAATGGCAGGCGGTTCTACGAGTACAGCATGGGCGGCACGCACATTCTGGATTTCTACGCCTACCTCTCCGCCCGCTTCCAGACGCGCAAGGAGGTTTACTCGGGTCCAAACGGTTCCGTGAACCTGGAGGTTTACTACGACCCGGCCCACACTTACGATATCGACGACATGCTGGCGGCCTCGCGCGCGGGCCTGGATTACTTTCAGACGCATTTCAGCCCGTATCAATTCGCACAATATCGGATTATGGAGTTCCCGCGCTACCGGGGATTCGCACAATCGTTTCCCAATACTGTGCCGTTCTCCGAAGGCATTGGTTTCATCGGGCGGGTACTGCACAAAAACGACGTCGACCTGACTTACTTCGTCACCGCGCATGAACTGGCCCATCAGTGGTGGGGCCACCAGTTGATCGGAGCGCAGGTGCAGGGGTCGAACATGATGTCGGAGACGCTGGCGCAGTACTCGGCCTACATGGTCATGCAACAAAAATACGGCAAGGATTACATGCGCAAGGTATTGCGGCATTTTCTCGACCGCTATCTGCGCGGCCGCTCCTCCGAGGTGCGGCACGAGCCGCCCCTGGCCCTGGTGCAGCGCGAGCCATACGTCTGGTACGAAAAGGGCGGGCAGGTCCTGTATACGCTGGCGGATTATATCGGCGAGGACAAGGTGGACAATGCCCTGCATAACTTCCTGATGCAATATCGCTACGCCAACGCCAATAACCAGGTGGATGCAGCCGACAACTCCCATAGCGCCGACGACCAGCCGTATCCCGACACCCGGATGCTGGTCGACGCGCTCTACGCCCAGACTCCCGCGGAGCTGCGTTACCTGGTGGACGACGGATTCAACCGCATCGTGCTATACGACAACAAGGCCATCTCGGCAACATCCCAGAAGACTCCCGACGGAAAATACCGGGTGACACTCGGCGTTCAGGCCCGCAAGTTCCAGGTGGATGAAAACGGCGCGGAGTCGGCCGTACCGCTGGCGGACTATATCGACATCGGTGTTTTTTCGGGCGACAAGGATGAGCCGAAGCCTCTTTATATCAAGAAGGAGAAGCTCACGCACGAGCGCCAGACCTTCACCATCACGGTTGACCAGAAGCCCACTCTGGCCGGAATCGATCCTTACAATAAACTGATTGACCGTATCTCGGACGACAACACGATCAACGTTGCCAACCAATAGCCTTGGGCCGCTCCCGGATGTGCTCGACAGAGGCCCGTGCCTCCGCCAGATCGCGGACTGCTGCGAGATAGCGGCACCGGGGGCGGCGTGGCGAATCGCTGCCCGGCGCCACGGGCCGGCCCCCAGACCGGCCTCATTCCCGAGGCGGTGGGCGGCGGGCATGCGCCCGGCGCCACTGCCGGTCGCGTGGCCGAACCAGCCTAACCAGTCTTCCGTTTCAAGCGCGGCGTCCCGCGCGGTGGGCGGCGGCCAGGCGAGCGCGGGCCGAGAGTGATCGTCCGCGCGGCGGCAAGCTGGTGGATGTCTCCTCGGTCTCCTGCGTCTGCCGGCGGGCCGATTCGCGACGTGCGCCAGGCGGTGCGCACGACGATGCCGACGCGGGGGCGCGGGGCGAATCGCTGCCTGGCGTCCCGCCCGCGGCGCGGTGGGGCGGCCTTGCGACCGCGGGCCGAGAGCGGGCATTCGGGCAAGGCCACGCCTACGGGCCCACGATCTGCGATTGCGACGCCGAGGGCCTGGTGCGGGGCAGCAAGCAGGTGGACGGCTCCTCGCTCTCCTGCGGCAGCTGGCGGGCCGATCCTGACGTGGCGCCGGGCGGCGCGCACGACCGATGCCGGCGCGGGCGCGCGTAGCGAATCGCCGCCCGGCGCCCGACCCACCGCGCGGTGGGCCGCGGCGACGCGACCGCGGCCGAGTGCGGCCATCCGCGCGGCGGCGCCGGCTTCTCCGATCGCTGCCCGGCGACTGCCGGCCGCCAAGCCGAACCAGTCTCGCCAGCACCCCGGCGCCCGCCCGTTGCAGGCGATTACGGCACGGGTCTCCTGGTAGCAGCAGGCCACCAGGAGGACTTGAGGGTGGGTGATGCGACCACTGACCGGTCAGGATTGAGGGGTCAACTGGCAACCGTCCGTTCCGATTTCTGCACAAGTTGACGGCGAAGGTCCTGTTGCACTTCGGCGGCAGAGCGGGTGCCATCAACGGTAACGACCAACTCTTTACGGCGAAACAACTCCAGGATGGGTTGTGTTTTAGTGTGATAATCCTGTAGGCGCGCCTGAACTGCTTCAGGTGTGTC
>JBKQPR010000076.1:0-15595 GCA_052144935.1 Bryobacteraceae bacterium | reverse complement strand
GTTTCTGATGCGCGGGGACGTGTTCACCGAAGAGTTGATCGAGACGTTCATCGACTACAAGCGGAAGAACGAAGCGGAGGCCGTGAGGCTGCGGCCGCACCCGTACGAGTTCGCGCTGTATTACGACATTTAGGGGCTCTGCTTTTAGGGGATCTGCTTTTCACCGCGGAGACGCGGAGAGCACGGAGGAAGCGCGGAGAACTCCAATTTTCTTCTTAGTTTTCTCTGCGCTTCCTCCGTTATCTCAGCGTCTCCGCGGTGAAAAAGGCGCTCTCAGAAGATATCCAGCAGGTGCCCCATCTTTTCCTGCTTTGTCCGGAGATAGGCCTGGCGGGTGTCGAGCACGTCCGCCAGGCAGGGCACCCGCTCCACTACCTTGATCCCGGCGGTTTCCACCGCCTCTACTTTGTCCGGATTGTTGGAAAGCAGGCGGATGGCGGCCAGATCGAAATACCGCAGAATGGCGCCGGGCAGCAGGTAGCTGCGCAGGTCGGAATCGAACCCCAGCCGTTCGTTGGCTTCCACCGTGTCGGCCCCCCGATCCTGCAATTCGTAAGCCCGCAGCTTATTCAGCAGGCCGATGCCGCGCCCTTCCTGGTGCTCGTAAATCAGCAGGCCGCGGCCCTCCCGGGCGATGCTTTCGAGTGCGATTTCGAGTTGGGCCCGGCAATCGCAGCGCAGGCTGTGGAATACATCCCCGGTCAGGCACTGCGAATGAATACGCACCAGCGGCGGGCCGCCGTGGGCCAGGTCGCCCATTTTGAGGACCACCGCCTCTTCCACCCGGCCGGCCGCGAGGCCGCGAAATCCGAAAATGCGGAAGAAGCCGAACTGGGTAGGAAAGTCCGCTTCAGCCACCTTTTCCAGCTTCAGAGGGGTGGAATTGTTCATGCTCTGTTATGGGAACCTTAGTGCTTCCATTATAATGGCTTCCGACGGCCAATGCTGGAACTCTACTACCTTCCGCTGCTGGTCCGACTGGGCGTGGTGGCCGCCATTGCGAGCATCCTGGCCCGCTCCGGCCATTTCCAACGCATGTTGATGCGGGAAACGCGCACCATGAACCAGCGCGTGGCGTTAGCGCTATGGCTGGCGGTGGTGTTTGGCGCGTCGGTGGCCATGCGCGAGGCCAGCCCCACCTATCGCGCGGTGGATCTGGGCCTGGAGGGCAGCCTGCTCGCGGGCCTGCTGGGCGGCTACGTGACGGGCCTGCTGGCCGGTGTCCTGATTTCCCTCCCCGCGGTGATCGGAGGCCAGCACCCCACCATGGTGCTGCTGGCGGGCGTGGGGGTGCTGGGCGGCCTGCTGCGCGATTGGGCGCCCGACCCCGAAGAGATCTGGCGCTTCTCGCCGCTCCCCGATCTCAACATCTATCGCTTCTTCACGGAGAGCCGGAATTACCGCCGGGCCGCTTTTCATCTGCTCACGCTGGCGGGCATTCTGTGCGCCGAGTTTCTGCGCCAGACCATGGGGGATTTTTCCCCCGAGAACCCCGTCTTCCGTTTGACCCCCAAGACCCCGGTGAATCCGCATCCCAGCCTGATCTCTTACGCGGCAGTCTACCTGACCACCCTGCTGGCGGTGGCCATTCCACTCAAAATCTGGAACAACACGCGCAACGAGAAGAAGCTGGAGGAGCAGGAGCGGCTGCTGGCGGAGGCACGCCTGGCGGCCCTGACCAGCCAGATCAACCCGCATTTTCTGTTCAACACGCTGAATTCCGTGTCGTCGCTCATCCGCACCGACCCCGACCAGGCGCGCCTGATGGTGGTCCGGCTTTCCAAGGTGCTACGGCGGCTGTTGCGCAAGCACGAGAACTTCAGCCCCCTGCGCGAAGAATTGAGCTTCATTGAAGATTATCTTTCGATCGAAGTGGTGCGGTTCGGCGACAAGCTGCGTTTTGAGAAGGACGTGGCCGCCGACACGCTGGACATGCTGGTGCCCAGCATGCTGCTGCAGCCGCTGGTGGAAAACTCGATCAAGCACGGGATCGGAGGCAAGGTGGAGGGCGGCGCCATCCGGATTCGCACGCACCGCACCGCGGCCAGGCTGCACGTGCTGGTGGAGGACGATGGGGTGGGAATCCCGGAAGACAAGCTGGCCACCTTGCTCGACCGCGGGATTGGCGTCACCAACGTCAACGAACGGCTCAAGGTATTATTTGGAAACGACTACCGCATGTGGGTGGAGAGCCAACCCGGCCAAGGCACGCGGATTCAGATCGAGGTGCCCGAGCTGCACACGCACCTGGCGGCGGTGTCCTGATCTCCGGAAGAAACGAGTTTCTCAAATTATGCCTCAACACGCTAGCAGTCTTGGTTTACAAGGTGCCTACGGTACCGCCGATCGGCCCTCGGGCGCGACCCCCGGGGCTCGAAAACTCACATGCTGAACCATCACCGAATAGACTTGACGGCACGCGGGCTGCGCCAGCCCAGGATTCTTCCGCACGGATCGGACACCGCCTTGTTCCTTGCTCAGTCGATGCGGTCCCTGCCCGTAACGGCCTCTCTTTTCCCAAGCTCCCGATTCTTAGCCGCGGCCCTGCTGCGGCAAATCGATTTCAGCAACGCATTCGTCATCGTTGAGCTGGGGATCGGAACCGGGGCGATCACTAAGCAAATACTGCGGCGATTGGGGCCCCGGACGGTCCTCTACGGAGTCGATGTCAATCCACATTTTGTTTCGCATGTTCGCCACAGAATCAGCGACTCGCGCTTTTTCCCGATTTTAGGCCGGGCGGAATGCCTGAGCTCGCTTCTCAGGGAGCGCGGCGTCCGGCGGGTCGACGCCATTGTCTCCTCTCTAGGTCTTACCAGCATGGCCCCGGAGCAGAGGTCGAAAATCCTTCGCCAGGCCGCGGAGCATCTGGGTCCGAATGGCCTTCTGACTCAGTACCAGTACATGCCTGCCGGTTCTAATTCACGCCTGCTGGCTTCCCTCGGATTCTGTCCGTTCGCGGAGAGAGAATTCCTGGGCCGGTACTTCCGCGAGGTGTCCTCGGAACGGGTCCTTTGGAACGTGCCGCCGGCCACCGTCTACACATGCCGTCTCTGACGCCGCGCCGGCCTTGTGTCCGCTCGGGCGCGACAGGCCTGGCGCAGGTATCGATCTTTTGGTGGCGCCGGCCGGGGGCAGGTCCCAGGTTCGCCCCTATGAAGTCCTCGCGCGAGCCGCCGTTGGCGGTGTCCGATGACGCTCGGGTTGCGCTCAGCCTACCGCGCCGCGGGCCTCCGGCACGCACCGGCGCGTCGCGGCCGAGACAGACTTATCCGAATCCTACCGCGACGGAACTCCGATGGACGCTGTGCCACCACCTCCATATTCCGGGTTGAAAGAAAAAGAACGAACGGTATTGCGTACGCCGTCCATTTCGGTCATGATTGTTCGATGAGTTCGCGATAGGATGCTTTCCCGAGCGGCTCGAACAGAAAGCAGGCGACATGCATCTCTTGTGGTTTCTGATTATCGGTATGGTTGCCGGTTGGCTTGCCGGACAGGTGATGAGGGGTGGCGGCTACGGCCTCATCGGAGATCTGGTCATCGGCGTGATTGGAGCCTTCATAGGCGGCTGGCTCCTGGGGGCGCTGGGGATCTTTGCCGGCGGGCTGATCGGGAGCCTGGTCACGGCCACCATCGGGGCGATAGTCTTGCTGTTCCTGGTCCGGCTGATCAAGAGAGCGTAGGAACCGCCGTCCCCGATCTGAGATCCGGATGCCGCCCCGTGGCGGCGCCGCCTACGTGCAGGTTGCCGGGCGGCGCCGCCTACGCGCAGGTTGCCGGGCGGCGCCGCTCAAATCCAGTGAGCCGTCCTTGCCTGGTTTGCCACGGCAGCGAACCGCTACACACCGAACCAACTCCGTTGCGACCTTCTTAATGCAGCAGATTCAGCGTGTTGTTGCCGTCGTTGACGAAGTAAATCCCCGGACTTCCGGGAACCACGGCCAGACCAAAGAGAGTACCGCCGCCGATGCCGGTGGTGTCCGCCTGCTGGACCGCAACCTGCACCCCGCCCGGGGTCGTCTCCACAAGGTTGCCATCCCCGCCGTTGGTGGTGAGAACGTCCCCGTTTGGAGCTATGGCTAATCCGAGCGGACCATTCAGGAGCCCACCCGCCGACACCACGGCTCCGGCGCCCGCACTGGTGTTGAGGAACAGGGCATTCGCAATCCTGGTAATTCGATTTCCCAAGGTATCGGCCACGTAGAGGCTGCCATCGAAGCCGAGACCCACGCCCGTTGGACCGATCACCAGCGCCGCAGGATCCGTGCGCTCGCCGAAGCCCGACGCGATCACAGTTCGCTGCACTTCGCGCGGCATCCCGCCGAAACCGCTATCCGCAAAGGGGGTGGCGAGAACGATGCGCACCACAGTTCCGTCATCCACGACGCTGCCTTGAGCTGCGACGGTTCCGTTGAGGACATTTGCAACAAACAGCACCGCCGCACCGCCCAGGTCGAGCGCGGTCATGTCCCACGGACCGTCGATGGAACCTCCCGAAAGAGTCTCGACAACTTTGCCGAGCGGGTTCAATACGATCAGGCAACCCGCTTGTGCGGTCGCGGACGTGCCGTCCGCAGTGGGCAGACTACCCACGATGACCCAGCCCGACTGCAACACCACAAGGGCGGTAGTCAGACCGACCCCACCAGGGCAGGGTCCCGGCAAAGCTCCCGAGTGGATCTCGGCAAATAACTCCACGTGGCCGTTGGGCGCGACATCCACAATGGTTGTCCCCGTCCCCTGCTCTCCACCATTGGGACCATGGTTGTTGAAGTTGCTCACCAATACGTGTCCGGCCACGAGTTGGCCAGTCGTGCGCGGGACGACGGCAACACCATACGGGTTCTGATCGCCGTTGAGGGGCACGGTTGAGGCGATTGTGGCGACCTTGTTTAGAGGGCCGATAAACGCGCCGCGCTCCGCTCCCACGGCGCCGATCGCCAAGAACGTCAGCAATAGTCCGGTGGACACAATCAGACTTCTCTGTCTCATTTAAGTGAACCTCAACTCATTGTGCTCATAGCTGAGGCAGTATCTGGTGCAGGAATTGTAAAAGCTATGTAAGGACAACGTGTCGCGCATGTTACAACAGTTCTGTTGAATACGATCGAATTGGGATGCGGAGAGCGACTCCGGTCCGGCTCGTACATCGCGATGGAATCGGTCACGAAGAAGCATGACTTGCCAGGGAAACGGAGCGCGGAGAATTGAGGCGAGAATGGAAGCAGTATGGATGTACACCTGGTAGACGGAACCTATGAGTTGTTCCGGCACTTCTTTGCGGTGCCCTCCGCGGCGGACACCAGTGGAAACGAAGTCGGCGCCGTGCGCGGCGTTCTGGGGTCGGTCATGGGGTTGATCGAAGGAGGGGCGACTCACGTCGGGGTGGCCACCGATCATATGGTGGAGTCGTTCCGGAACGATCTTTATCCCGGATACAAGACCAGCGAGGGTGTACCGGCGCCGCTGCTGGCGCAATTTCCCGTGCTGGAAGAGGCGCTGGAATCCATGGGGGTGGTGGTATGGCCGATGGTCCGCTACGAGGCGGATGATGCGCTCGCGTCCGCGGCGGTGAACGCCGCCCGAGACGGCCGCGTGAGGCAAGTGATCGTCTGCACCCCGGACAAGGACCTGGCGCAGTGCGTGACGGGCAGCCGGGTGGTGCAACTGGACCGCATGCGTGGGATTTTGCGCGATGAAGCGGGCGTCCAGGCAAAGTGGGGAGTGAGACCGGAATCGATTCCGGACTACCTGGCCGTGGTCGGCGACAGCGCGGATGGTTTTCCAGGGCTGCCGGGATGGGGACCGAAAGCCGCGGCGCTGACATTTTCCCGGTATCCTCACCTTGAAAGCGTTCCGAAGGACTGGCGGCAATGGCATCCTTCGATCCGCGGCGCCCAGCGGCTGTCCGCGGTGTTGATGGAGCAGTGGAGCAACGCCCTTCTGTATCGGACGCTGGCGACGCTGAAACTGGATGTGCCCGTGTTTGAAACGGTGGACGAACTCGAGTGGAAGGGACCGCGGCCGGAGTTTGAGCGGTACTGCGAGCGGATTCGATTCCCCGGTTTGCACGCGCGCGCCATGGCGGCGGGACGCTCGAAGGGAGGACTGTCGGGTGCCTAGAGAGCTAGCATCTCACCACGGAGGCACGGAGAACGCGGAGGAAGCACGGAGAAAGACAGAGAGAGAGAGTTGCTCCTCCCCGCTTCCTCCGCGTTCTCCGCGCCTCCGTGGTGAATCCGTTGCTGCCGCGAGACCCGGAAAGCGCTACACTTGCTGCTAAGCCAATGCGATCCAGTCTGGTTGTCTGCCTGGCCGCGGGGACCTGTCTCTCCGCGCAAGTAAAGTTCACCGCCAACAAACATGATGGAGCCGTCGACAGCATCGCCGTAACCATCGATGGCAAGCCCTTCACCACCTATCATTACGGCGCCGATGTCGCCAAGCCGTATCTGGCTCCGGTGCGATCGGCGTCCGGCAAAATCGTGACGCGCGGCTTCCCCATGGAAGAATTGCCCGGCGAGAGCCGCGACCATCTGCATCACACCGGCCTGTGGTTCTCTTACGACGACGTCAACGGCGTCAAGTTTTGGGAGAACCATCCGTCGTACACCAAGCCGCACATGGGCAGGATCGTGGTGCGCTCGACCGAGTTCAAGGACGGCGACCACATGGGCACCCTGACCGCCACCAACGAATGGCGCGATCCGAACGGAAAAGCGCTGCTGGTGGAGACGCGCAAGATGGCGTTCTATTCCGATCCCAAGCTGCGCACCATCGACTTCGAGATCACGCTCACGGCGGCCGAAGACCTGACCTTCGGTGACACCAAGGAGGGCGCCTTCGCGATCCGGCTGGCCGAGCCATTCACCGAGCGAAAGGGCGGCCTGATGGTGGATGCCGACGGCCGGAGCAAGATGGTCAACGTCTGGGGCAAGCGTTCCAACTGGGTGGACTACACTGCCGAGGTGGATGGCGAGCGGCTCGGCGTGGCCATGTTCGACCATCCCGGGAATCCGCGCCATCCCACCTACTGGCACGCCCGCGACTACGGATTGTTCGCGCTGAATCCGTTCGGCCGGAACGCCTTCGACCCGAATGCGGAGGAAAGCCAGTGGAAACTGCCGAAGGGCCAGAAGCTGACGTTCCGCTGGAGCGTGGTGATTCATCCGGGTGACGCGGAGACGGGCAAGGTAGCGGATCTGTACAAGCAATACGCCGGGCGATAAACCTGGGGGATAAACCTATGGCACTCCCGAAATTCGCGGCCCTGTTGGTGGTGCTTCCGGCGCTTATGGCGCAGCCGCCGCTGCCCGGCCTGCGCATCGAGCCTACCGCGGGCGGGTCCATCTTCTTCGTCAAGAACACCGCGTCCCAGGCGCTCACCGCTTGTCTCATCGAGCTGGTCGGCTATCCCGGCAGCTCGGATTCGTTCTGGCAGGATAACAACGCCTCCGAGCTGATTCCCGCGGGCGTCGAGCTGCGCATCCCGGTTTCGAACATGACCGTGGGTGCGGCGCCCGAATACGTGAAGCTGCAAGCCGCCATCTACGCCGACGGCACTTCGAGCGGCATCCCAGAAAAGGTCACGCAACTCGTGGAACGCCGGCGCTTTATTCTGGAAACGACGCGCGAGTTGATCCGGCGCCTGGAAAAAGCGCAGCCGGCCGGGGTTGCCAAGACCGCCCTGATCGCCGATCTCAATGAGTGGTCGGAGTCGATGCAGCCGCCAGGCAAATCCAGGCAGGTGTCTCAAGCGACCATCAATCGGGCGGCGGCCAGGGGCCTGATCGCGCAGACCATCGGCCAGTTGAACGACACTTCGCTGGGCGAGGCGCTAGGCAAATTGCGCGCCGCGGAGCGCTCCCTGGCAGCCAGCAAACCGGCTTTGTAGCCTCAGGACAGCTTGCACAATACCTGGCCCGTTCTCACGGCCTCCCCGGGCTTCACCAGGATCTCCTCGACCACGCCCTCCACCGGGGCGCCAATGGTGTTCTGCATCTTCATGGCTTCTATGGTGACCACCGGATCGTCCTGCCGGACCCATTGGCGCGGCGAAGCCTCAACGGATACCACCATGCCCGCGATCGGGCTGCGGCAGATCTTGTCTTCCGGCCTGATATCGAGCGGACGCGGCGGCTGCAGCACCGACTCCGGCACGGCCGCCAGAGGGAGGTCCTGCACCCAGGCAGCCTCCGGTTCCGCGAGAACCTCAACCGCCACGTCGTAGCTGCTGTCCTCAAGCGTGATGCGAAGTCTCACCTTTCTCCTCCTTGCGGGCCGCCTCAGCGCCCATTTGGATGCGCTGAGCAAGCGCGCGTGACCAGCTTCCGGACGTGGCCGCCGCGATGTTTCCAACCGGCCCCGGCCGGCCCGAGCCACCAGGCCGATTTCCAGAACGCGGAAGGGGCTGCCCACCACCGCCGCAGTCGCGGCCGCGATCAGGATACGCGTTCTTTCGCCGATCGCCTGCCGGCTCTGTTTGCCGATCGCCTGCCGGCTCTGTTCAGCGATCGCCTGCCGGCTCTGTTCGCCGATCGCCTGCCGGCTCTCGCGTTCGGTTTCCAACTCCATTGCGGGCGCCATAGGATCACCTCACACCGGCATGTTTCCGTGCTTCTTCGACGGGCGCGGCCGGCGCTTGGTGTGCAGGGCATCCAGCGCCGCGGCCAGACAGGCTCGCGTCTCGGCGGGCTCGATGATGTCGTCCGCCAGGCGCGCGCCCGCCGCCACATAGGGGGTGGCGAATGTTTCGCGATATTCGTCGATGAGCTCCTGCCGCCGAGCGTCCTGGTCGTCGGCCGCGGCAATCTCGCGGCGGAACACGATTTCGGCCGCCCCTTCGGCTCCCATGACAGCGATTTCGGCGGAGGGCCAGGCGAACACCTGGTCCGCCCCCAGATCCTTCGAGCACATGGCGATATAGCCGCCCCCGTAAGCCTTGCGGACGACCACGGTGAGCTTGGGCACGGTGGCGGAGGAGTAGGCGAACAGCAGCTTCGCGCCGTGGCGAATGATGCCCCCGTACTCCTGGTCCACGCCGGGGAGGAACCCGGGCACGTCTACCAGGGTGACCAGCGGTATGTTGAACGCGTCGCAGAAGCGGATGAACCGGGCGCCCTTATCGGAGGCGTTGATGTCCAGCGCGCCCGCCAGCACGCTCGGCTGGTTGGCGACGATGCCCACGGTACGGCCCACGATGCGCCCGAAGCCGATCACCAGGTTCCTGGCAAAGTCCTTCTGCACCTCCAGAAAATCGCCGCGGTCGACGATGCGGTCGATTATCTCCCGGATATCGTAGGGCAGCTTGGAGTCGTCCGGAACGATGCGGTTCAAAGAGTCGTCGCGCAGGTGACGCTTGTCGGGATCCACCAGCGGCGGATCGTCCAGGTTGTTCGAGGGAAGAAAGGAGAGCAGGCGCTTGCAGATCTTGATGGCTTCCACGTCGTTTTCCGCGATGAAGTGAACCACCCCGGAATTGTTCATCTGCGCGCGGGCGCCGCCAAGCTGCTCGGCGGTGATCACCTCGCCCGTGACCTGCTTGATGACCGCCGGTCCGGTGATGAACATGTACGCGTAGCCGGTCTGGATGATGAAATCGGTGAGCGCGGGCGAGTACGCGGCGCCCCCCGCGCACGGCCCGCAGATCAGCGAAATCTGCGGCACCACGCCGGAGAGCATGACGTTGTGATGGAACACGCGCGCATACCCGGCCAGGCTGCCGACGCCCTCCTGCACGCGCGCGCCGCCGGAATCGTTGATGAACAGGAACGGCGTGCCGGTGTCCAGCGCATGGCGCATGGCGTCGGCGATCTTGATGCCGTGCACCTCGCCCGCCGAGCCGCCGGCGACCGTAAAATCCTGGCTGGCGACATGCACCGTCCGCCCGCCGACTTTGCCGCTGCCGGTGACCACGCCATCGGCCGGCAGCGGCTTGTCCGCCATGCCGAACAACATCGCATGGTGCTGCGCGAACAGTCCCGTTTCCTGAAACGTCTCGCGGTCCAGCAACATGGCCACGCGCTCCCGCGCGGTGAGCTTGCCGTCGTTGTGCTGCTTGGCCGTGCGCTCCGATCCGCCGCCGGCGCGCACGCGCTCCCTGGCCTTTTCAAGCGCCGCGATGTTGTCTTTCTGAGTCTTGGTGGCCGTCATAAGATAAAAAGACCTGTAACGGTTATTTTAGACCCTGGCGAGGCCGCGCGGGAATCCCTTTCGCGGGCGATTCTGCGGCACGCCGTTGGCAGTCAAGCATCCCGCGGCCGCACCTGGAAATCCAGCGGAGCCTCCCCGGCAAGTCCCGCCGGCCCGCTGCTAATTCCTTCTGCCCCTCCGGAATCGGCGCGGCCGGCGATGCGGGCGACAACCTCCCGGATATAGTTAGGCGGCGGGGTGGCTGGCGCGAGCATTGCACCGGAGAAGTAGGGCCGCTATCTAAAGGAAGGTACGATTGCGCGTTTTGGCAAGGCAATGGACTGGGTGTTAGCCGGGCGAAGGAGGCTTTCCAAGATGCCTGCGACGGGTCCACCACATTTACCCGGCGCAGCGCCGTGCGGTACTCGAAAGCCGGGCCCGAACCCGACTGCGGCACCCGCGTTTTTGCAGTTTTTTGCAGATGAGATCTTGGCAATCCGAGCGGCCCGTGTTATATTCGCCAGAAGAGGCCGGGGCGTCCAGGAGTCGGGATTCCCAACACACGGACGACCAGCAATCTGCTCTTGCCGGCCAAAGGGGCGCCTTTCCTGCGCGCCCCAAACGGAGAGGATGATCCGCAATGGCCAAGCTGTTGACTGAGGCCGGCTGGAAAGCCGCCGCGCAGAAATACAAAATCAAAGACAATGGCCTGCAGAAGGCCCTGGCCGATTACGAGAAACTGCCGCTCGACGGCGCACCGCAGATCGGCAATGCGAAGTTCATTGAGGTATCCGAGAAACGAAGTAAAGCCCTCAAGGAGGTCCAGCGACTCGTTGGTTTGCTCCTAAAGGCTAAGGAAGTTGCAGCCAACAAGGACGTGACGAAGTATCTGAAGGATGTTGACGCTGCCTGCCACTCGGAAGACGTGGCTATATCGAAGGGCGTCGCCGAGGCGAAAGAGCACGAGAAGAAAGGGGCGGCGGACGCGGCGGCGAAGGCGGCGGCGCAGGCCCATCCCGACCCTAAAATGTTGTCGGCAGTGTTCAATCTCGGGTGGGAGGACGGCATGAATGGGCGATCGAGCCGAAGCAACCTATTCGCAAAAGCCCCGCCTTTCCAAAAGCAATACAACGAAGGATTCAGTGGGGGATCTATGGCCGCGGACAGTCTTCGACGAAAGGGGCCCCAACCACAAGGGCCCTCGATGGGCCCGATCACTAAAGAGCAGGAGGAGCGAGATAAGCAGTACACCAGGGACCGGGCAAGAAGAAAAGAGTTCATCCAGTACTTGAACGAGCAGTGGGGAACAGTCCTCCCGGAAGACATGTGAGGAGAGCGGGGCCTGAGGCGGCCAGTTTTCCGATTTTTTTTTAATCCGCAACCCTTCCGAACCGGCTGGGCTGTACCTGGTTGGACATAATTGCCGGACACTGGCGAGGCCGCGTGGCGCGGCCTCACAGTGGAAGCCGGGCACCGAATGCCTGGAAGGTGGCCAGTTTACGTCGCCGGCATCACTCCGCTGCGGCGCGGCGCGTCGTCAAGCATCCCGCGGCCGCACATAAAAATCCAGCGCGGCCTCCGCGGCAAGTCCCGCCGGCTCGCTGCCCGCGTCAGGGTGGGTGTGGCGGAACCGTTCCAGCAGGAGGGCCTCGAAACGCCGCACCAGATCCGGTTGCCGCGCCGAGATGTCGTGGAACTCGTCCGCATCCTTCCGCAAATCGTATAGCCGCCGCCAGCGGCCCGCGATGGGCTGCGCCGGCCGGTACCAGTCCAGCCGCCTGCCGGAGCAATAGATGAACTTGTGACGCTCCGTACGCACGTAGGCCTGCTCGGTTTCCAGGTACTCGCTGAAGATGTGATCGCGGGGGTGCGCCATGCCGCGGCCTTCCAGGTATGGGCGTAGCGTCTGGCCGTGCTGGATCGGCAGCGGCTCGGCTTCCAACATATCCAGGATGGTGGCGGGCACGTCCACGTGCTCGGTGAAGTCCCGGACTACCGTGGGCCTGATGCGCCCCGGCCAGCGCATCATCAGGGGAACCCGCAGCGCCGGGTCGTAGCCGTTGTGCTTCTCGAAACGGCCGTGCTGGCCCAGGAAATAGCCGTGATCGGCGGTGTACACCAAGAAGGTATTGCGGTCCAGCCCCAGCTCCGCGAGCTTCCGGAGCACCACCCCGATATTCCGATCCAGGAACCGCACCGAGGTGTAATAGGCGGCTCGGATGCCGCGCTTGTCCGTCTCCGTAAGTTCGTTGAAGACCGCGGGGACTTGCGGCGGGTCCTCCGGCCCCAATCGCGGCGGCGGAAAAGCGGCGGGGTCGAAACGGTCGCGATCTTCCACCGGGAAATCGTACGGTGAGTGCGGCTCCATCAAGCTGACCCACAGTGCGAAGGCTTGGCCGTCCCTCCGGCGCTCCTCCAGGTAGCGCTCCGCCTGCCGCACGAGGAACGTTCCCTTCATGTCCTCGTAGTAGCGCGGGTAGGGCAGTTTGCCGGCGTTGAGCCAGATGCGGGCGGGGTCCTGGAAGGGCCGCCACGGAGGCTTGGTCCGGATATCGCCGGGCACTGCGCGAGCCGGCGCCAGCTTGCTCCATTCGCGCTCGATCGCGTCCTCGGTCATGCAGGTATCCAGCCCGAATAGTCCCGGCCGGCCGGGACGGTTGAAATGCATCTTGCCGAAGACCGCCGTTTGGTAACCGGCCTTGCGCAACTGCCGGGCAATCGTCGGCTTGTCCTCCGCCAGAGGCGTGCTCAAGAGCGTGACCCCGCTCATGTGCGGTAACTGCCCGGTGAAAATGGACTGGCGGGAAGGCGTGCAGATCGGCGAGTTACAGTGGTGCCGGGCGAACCGCACGCTTTCCGAAGCCAGCCGATCCAGGTTGGGTGTCTCGGCCTGGCGGTCGCCGTCGCAGCCGAGCACGTATCCGGCATGATCGTCGGCCAACAGGAAAACGAAATTGGGTCGTGATGGGACCTCTCCGCGCGACCAGGCGGTCCCCGCCATGCCCGCTAACACCGACCTCCTGGTCACCATGCCCCCACTCTACCAAACGGCAGGCCTGCTTCACCGCGGAGGCGCGGAGCAAGCGGAGGAAGCGCGGAGAAAACAATTCTCTTGCTGCCTTTCTCCGCGCTTCCTCCGTTCTCTCGGCGCCTCCGCGGTGAAGCAGGCCCAGCCCCGGTTTTCCGCCCCGGAAATGCGGGATAATGAGGTAGGCGCGTCCTCAGGTGTTCTCCATGTCCATCCGCATCTTCCATGTAATCGCTTTGCTTCCCCTCCTGCCGGCCGCCTTTGGCGCCGAGCCGGACGCCCTTGCCATCGAGGCCAACATCTTTGCCCGCCACTTGCCCTACGGGACAATCCTGGACCCGATCCTCTCGCTGCCCGATCTCTCCCAGGTCGTGGATTATACCCGCTGCGGGGATTCCGCCATCTGGACGGGGCATTACCTCGCCGCCGAGGCGTTCCGCTACAAAGTCACTGGCTCGGCGGACGCGATGACCAACATCACAAATGCCATCGGCGCGATCGACAACCTGATCAACGTGACCGGCGCGAATGTATTGTCGAGGTGCGCCTTGCCGGCGGACTCGCCCTACGCCGCCAGCATTTCCAGCCAGGAATCCGCCAATGGAATCTACAACGGTTCCGCCTATGGGGCGCCTTGGATCTGGGTCGGCAACACGTCGCGCGACCAGTACATCGGCGTGTTCTTCGGCTTCACGGTGACCTACGATATGGTCACCGACCAGACCGTGCGCAACTGGTGCTCCTACGAGATCACGCGCCTGCTGCAATATCTGCTCGATAACAGTTGGAACATCGTGCTGCCGGATGGCACGGTCAGCACCACGTTCAGCGTGCGCCCGGACCAGCAGTTGTCCCTGCTGCTGATGGGCAAGCACGTGAATGGCGGCGCCTTCGAAGGGAAATACTCGTCGTTATCGAACGAAATCTCTCCCTCTGTGCTGGTCCCCATAGGGGTCGATTGCGCCAACCAGACCAGCTCCTACTTCAAGTTCAATCTCGATTATCTGACGTTCTACAGCTTGAAGCGGATGGGCAGCGGCTATTCCTCGCTCTGGTACGATCTGGCTTACGATACGCTGCGCTCGACCACCTCCAGCCACCAGAACGCGCATTTCAATATGATCGACCGCGCCATCGGTGGCGCCAACAAGAGCCGGGACGCTCAAACGGTTTCGCTGCTGGACGCCTGGCTGCTGCGCCCGTCGACCGACGTGTATCGCGACTTCGCCGGCCAGTTTGTGCCCTGCAGCCCCAACGAAGCCTGCCAGCCGCTGCCCGTCCAGGATCGCGTCACCACCGACTTCCTCTGGCAGCGCGACCCCTTCGCGCTTTCCGGCGGCGGCGAAGGCGATATCGAAACCGCGGGCATCGACTACATCCTGCCCTATTGGATGGGACGCTATTACGGCGTGATCACGAATTGACCTTGTGGCACAGGCTCTCAGCCTGGCTCTCAGCCTAATGCCACTTAGTCGCTGCCAGGAAATAACCGGTCCACCGCCGCTGACCGCTCCCTATGGTCGCGGCTCAGCTGGGCCCCCGGCGGGCCGGATGGAACGGAGCGAGACCGCCAAATCTGCCGCGGCTTTCGCGTTTCACGGCATTTTTCAGGGTTTACGCCGGCGTTGAAAACAAAGTACTTGACCGGCGGTCTCACAGTAGATTAAATCAGGCGGCCAGGACCGCTCCTTGACGGGGTGCCCTCCGGGCCCGGCGCTGAACTAAAAATGTGACCATGGGTCACGGCCACTCGTAAGAGTAGTGAGGCTGGAAGTTCGATGACTCTGACATTTGTGGCGCTGCGATCGGCTCTGTTTGCGGGTGGGTTCCTGTGGCTATGGGCCTGGCTTGCCCTGCTCCTGCGCCCCTTTGACGATGTGCTAGGCGGGCCGTTGCCGGGGTGGAGCCGGACGGCGGGATACCTTGTGTTGGCCTTGGGCGGAGCCGTGGCCGCCTGGTGCATTAGCGCATTCGTGGTCCACGGCCGCGGCACTCCCGCATTATTCGATCCACCGAGACGATTGGTTGCGCGGGGGCCGTACCGTTATGCTCGCAACCCCATGTATATCGGTGGAGCACTCCTTCTCTTGGGATTTGGCCTGTACCAGCGGTCGCCTTCCATAGTTCTGTTTGTGCCGGCCTGGTGGTTGCTGGCTCATCTGCTGGTGGTCTTCTATGAGGAGGCGCATCTCCGTAGCAAGTTCGGCCCCGATTATGACGAGTACTGCCGGCGGACGCCCCGGTGGATTCCGCGATCCATCCACCCGGCGGCAGCAGTAATTGGGCCGACGATGGATCGGCTTTGATACTTGGATCCGGCGCATTCCGGCCTCCCCGGAGGCCGCCAAACGCCGTGTTGACAGGCGCTGGGTGCGTATTGTAGAATTCCGCCAATTCCTAACCTTCGGTTAGGAATTCGCGAAATGCCGTATT
>JBKQPR010000075.1:0-37547 GCA_052144935.1 Bryobacteraceae bacterium | reverse complement strand
CCCCCGACTACCACCAATTCCTGCTCACCTTCCGGGTGAACAACGGCAACTTCCTTTTCCAAGGCCATCGCTAACAATACCAGCTACTTGCCACTTCAGCCTATTTCTGAATCGCCGGTTTTAGGTTTAATGAACCCCTACGGCAGGTTTTAGGAAGCGTTGATCGCTCGTGCTCCGGATTTAAGGCCCCCTAGGTTGGGCTCCGGCGAACGATACCGCGAGGACTGCAGGCAACCAATCAGCAGCTCCTACTTCGGTTTCAGAGTAGCAGACGAGTCCTGGCGTGAAGGATGCGAGGGCTTGCAAGTGATTGAGCCAGTTCGGAAATCTCTTTCACGCTTTTTGTGACCGGAATAACCGGCCAAGCTGGATTCGCCGCGGTAGACTTGACGATGAGGCGGATCGACGTGCTCCCAAAGGAGCAGTTGACCTTGGCGCGTATTCTGTTTCCGATGCTTGCCTGCGCATGGCCGGGAGTGGCCGGACATCTCTTTCCATGCGTCAAGGCAGTCAGCTCGGATCATGGGCACTTCATGGTGGTGGTTACGGACGTTCCTGTCGAACCGGAGGAAGAGATTTCGGTGAAGACTCGGCGCGTGGCGTTAGAGGTCTTCCCAAAGGAGAATTTCATCAACGAAAAAGACCGATTGGTTGCGCCAGCGACGTATTGGACGAACTGGGCGCTTTGGAGCGTGGTCCTGGATTCCAGCAGCTTGCACAATCAACCGGAGTGCCCCCTGCCGCTGGTCACCGATGACGGTGAGTTCATTATTCTCCTCCGAACGGGATCTTTATTTGCCGAGGATTCGGCGCTCCTGACGATTTATCGCAAACGGGATCACCCGGGCGAACCGGTAGGGGAAGGCCCCGATCATGGTGTCTTCATTAAGGACGTTACCCCGCGGGAATTCTGGCCGCCTGACAGACTCGCCACAATCCCCTCGGTCTGGAGCGACCATACGCCCGAGTGGTTTGTGGGAGGGACTTTTGAGTTCTCGAGAGACTACCGGCAACCGATTCACGAATCCTCTGGGGGTAAGACGGTGCGGATCAACCTGGAGGACGGATCGGTCGCAGGGCAGTAACAGCCCGGGGACTACCTTACACCCGAAACTCCACCGCGCGCGCAAAACGGACCGCCGGGTTCTCGCGCAACTGCGCCAGCACGCTCTCGGGCACCAGCTCGTCGGTGGAGACGACCGCCAACGCCTCCAGCGGCTCGCCGGGCGCGGCGGGAGCCTCGCGGCGGCCTAGCGAGAAGTTGGCGATGTTGATCGCGTTGCGGCCCAGCACCGTGCCCACGTGGCCGATCACGCCGGGCACGTCCTGGTTCTTCATGAAAATCAGAAAGCCTTCCAGGGCGGCTTCGCAGAAGATGCCGTCCACCTGCGTCAAGCGCGGCTTGCCCAGAAAGACGGCGCCCTCCACGGTGGTCACGCCGCGGTCGGTTTCGAGCTGCAGGCAGATGGAATCGATGTGCCCGGCGCGCTGTTCATGCCGCTCGGAGATGTTCCAGCCGCGCTGCCCGGCAATGGGCATGGCGTTCACCAGGTTGACGCGGGTGGAAACCGAGCGGCTCAGCACCCCCGCGATTCCGGCGTTGCGCAGCAGGTTGGTGTTGCCATCGCCGATTTTGCCGAAATACACCAGCCGCACGCGGTGAGGGTTGCCGGAGGCGATGTGCGCCGCCAACGTGCCCAGCCTCTCGGCCAGCATGGCGTAGGGCGCCAGCGCGCGGTACTGCTCGGGGGACAATGCCGGCATGTTGACGGCGTTGATGGCGACGCCATTTTTCAGGTACTCGACCACCTGTTCGGCGATCCGCACACCCACGATCTCCTGAGCTTCTTCGGTGGATCCACCGATGTGCGGAGTGGCCAGCACGCCCGGCGCCGCGAACAGCGGATCGCCGGCCGGCGGCGGCTCCGTGCCGAACACGTCCAGCGCCGCGCCGGCCACGTGGCCGGATTCGAGCGCCTCGGCCAGGGCGGTTTCGTCCACCAGCTCGCCGCGCGCGCAGTTGACAATGCGAACCCCGGGCTTCATCTGGGCGAAGGCCGCGCGCCCCAGCATGCCCTGGGTTTCGGGCGTGGAGGCCAGGTGCAGGGTGATGTAATCGCTGGCCGCATAGAGCGCCGCCAGGTCTACCAGCTCCACGCCCAGATCGTGCGCGATCTTGGAAGTCACGTAGGGGTCGTGCGCCACGATGCGCATTTCGAAGGCGCGGGCGCGCTTCACCACCTCGCGGCCGATGCTGCCCAGGCCCACGATGCCCAGCGTCTTGCCGCGCAGCTCGCTGCCCAGGAATTTCTTTTTCTCCCACTTGCCGCCGCGCGTGGAGGCGTCGGCCTGGGGGATGTGGCGCGCCATGGCCAGCATCACCGCGAGGGTGTGCTCGGCCACCGAGATGGCGTTGCCGCCGGGGGTGTTCATCACCAGGACGCCGGCCGCGGTGGCCGCATCCAGATCCACGTTGTCCACGCCCACGCCGGCGCGCCCCACCACGCGCAGCCGGGGCGCCCGGGCCAGCACCTCGGCCGTCACCTGCACGGCGCTGCGCACCAGCAGGGCGTCCGCCTCGGGGAGATGGCGGGCATATTCCTTGGGTGTGGAAACGATCGTATTCCAGCCCGGCTGGGAACGGAACAACTCGATTCCAGCCGGCGCGAGTGGCTCGGCAATCAGGATGTTCATAGGGATGGGCCGGTTACACCGCCACCGGCTGGGGCTTGGCGATTGGCTCGCCGTGCGGCCGCACGGCGGCGCGCTCGTAAACCTGCTGGACGGCTGCCACGCCGGTTCCATAGGCGACCGGGAAGCCGTTGGCATTGAGGATGATCTCGAGGCCCGCGACGACCGCGAAGAGGTCGGCGAAATCGAAATAACCCAGGTGCGCGATGCGGAAAATCTGCCCCTTCATGGAGCCTTGTCCGTTGGCGATGACGGCGCCGAAGCGGCTGCGGAACTCTTTCACGATCACGCCCGAATCCATGCCCGCGGGCGCTCTGACGGCGGTCACCGAAGAGCCGGGCGAAGCGGCCGCGAACAGATCCAGGCCCAGGCTGCCGATGGCCGCGCGGGTGGCTTCGGCGAGGAGCCGTGCGTTCTCGACCAGGTGCGCCATGCCCAGTTGCTTCACGTATTTCAGGGCTTCGTCCAGCGCCAGGATCAGCGAGGTGGCGGGCGTCCAGCTCGATTCGCCGGCATCGCCGCTCTTCTTTTCCTTCTTCAGGTTGAAGTAATAATGCGGCAGCGCGGCGGTCTCGGCGAACTGCCAGGCCTTGGGACTGACGGACATAAATGCCAGCCCCGGCGGAATCATGAAGGCCTTCTGCGAGCCGCCGATGACCACGTCGAGCCCCCAGCCATCGATATCCAGCGGCATGGTGCCCAGGCCGGTGATGGCGTCCACCACCAGGATGGCGGGGGTGGGTCGGACCGCGGCCGCGATGGCCTCGACATCATGCGCGGCGCCGGTGGAGGTTTCCGAAGCCTGCACGAATACGCCGCGGGTAGCGGGTTCGCGATCCAGCGCTGCCTGCACCTGCTCCGGCCGCACCACCTGGCCGTAGGGCACGGCGATTACCTGGGCATCCAGTCCGTAAGCCTTGGCGATCTCGGCCCAGCGCTCGCCGAATTTTCCGGCCACGCAGACGACGACCTTGTCGCCCTTGGAAAACAGATTGGAAACCGCGGCGTCCATGGCGCCGGTGCCGGACGACGCGAACAGGAGCACATCGTGGGCCGTGCCCATGACTTCCTTCAGGTCGCTGAGGCAGGAGCGGTAGGCCTTGCGAAAATCCTCCGTGCGGTGATGGATATCCGAAGCCATCATGGCGTGCAGTGCCGGAGGATAGAGAGGCGTCGGACCGGGAGTCAGTAAGCGTTGCTTTTTAATGTACATCGTGAAGGTAGACTCTCAGAATAGCAAATGGTGTATGGTAGAGGGCATGAACGCCGCTTTGGTCTGAAGAATCGAAAGTAGAAATGGCGACACCACCCCTCTTGGCCTAGCACTCGGAAAAAAAGGGCGCAATTCATGTTTGCGCGCTTTCGCGATTCGATTTTCAAAGAACAAGCCCCCCCTCGGACCCGGCTAGCCTCGCTACTTCGCTGATTCTGGAGTTTCACCGGCGCGAGTGGGATCGTGTCAGCCCGGACAGCGCTGTCGTCGTGGTGTCGTTGTTTATTCGTCTATTGTTCGCCTTCCGTCATCACCTCCTTCCCGTTGAGACAAATCGAAAGTTCCTTCTCGCCAATCTTGTCTCTCGCCGGCCATCGCTTTACGCTTTAATGGTCGAGTTCCTCGATCACCTCCTGTAGCGATTTCCCCTTCTGCAAACCCCGCTGCATCATCTTGACCAAGCGTCGCTTTTGCAACTGGAGCATCTCCCCGGACGACAGCGCGCAGCAGTACCCGGAAGCCGTCAGCGCGATAATCGTGGCTCCTGCCAAGCTAACCTCCGGACCGTAGCGGCGCATCTGCCGCAACTCCTCCGCATAGTCCGGCCGATGCCGGCTTTGCTGCTCGAACAAATGACGCGCATTGTAGATCATGAACACGAAGACTAACCGCCCCAACACCGCTCCGTAGCTGTGCCCGGCCGGCCGGTCGATATCCCAGGTCTGCGACAGCGAACGGAACCCTTGATTCTCGATGCCCCAGCGGCCTCGATAGAACCGCCGGACTTTGACTCCATACCTTCCGGGCGAAAGGCTGGTCACATAATCGGTCTGAGAGATGTCTTTTCCTTTTTTATCCCGGATGGGCGAGCCGTCCGCATGGGATTGAACGGCCACCACCACATTCACCGCAATTTGACGATGCGGCGGCTTGTCGCCCAATAGCGCGATCGGCCGCAACGCCGTCAAACGCACTTTCTGGGTCTCCCAGCGCCCCGAGAACTGGCGCTCTTCTGCGATCTCCGTCCAATCGCGATCGGCTTCCTCCAGTTGCCGCTGGATGGAGCCATTCACATCCATCTTCTCGTCCCGCACCCGGCTCACGAAGTCGATCCCATAATCCTGTTTGAGTTCGCAAAACAGGTCCGCTCCCCAGTAACCGCGATCCAACAGCAGAATCTTCAGCCACTCCCGCAACGGCCCTACAGCCCGATCCAAGCGCGCCAACAGGCGCCGCAGCATGGTGATTTCACTCTCCTCCAGTCCGCCCAGCACATACCCCACGATCAGCTCGCAGCCGGCTTGCAGGTTGAGCAGGACTAACAGTTTGTAGCCGTAGGCGCCTTCGCTGGTGCGGCGTGCTCGCTCATAGGCCTTCCCGTAAGGGATCACGATATCGTGGCCATCCACGGCGTACACGCCGCCGCGTAACCAGCGCTTTCGGCGAATGACCTGCAAGTGTTCCAGAAAACCGTCTTCCAGATCCTTTTCGGTGAAACGGCTGAGATGGTTCAATAGCGTCTCGGGATCCACCACGGTCCGGTCCTTCTCCAGGCAGTCCCGGATTCGTTCCGCAGTGAAGCCGATCCGTTCCAGCAGGTAGGGGTCTTTTAGGAGCGGGCCGCAGTTGGTCGGCGCGTCGATGCCGGCCATCTCCCGCAAGCACTCCACGCCGTTGAGCAGCGAGTAGCAGATTCCATTGTCCTTTTTCAGCTTGGAGGGCCGCATCCCGGTGGCGGCGTCCCACAGTCCGCTGTCCAGGAGGAAGTCGAACATGGCGTCGAAGCGTCCCCGTTCGGTGTCCCACACTTGGAACGGACGCCCTTCCACGATCTCCTGCTCGACGCGCTTACGATCCTTCTCCCAAACGCGCCAATCGTCAGCCGCCACCGGCTTTGTGGAAAGAGGGCCTGTCATCCCTTTTAGATTTCGCACATGGCCGGCCGAAAGTCCAGCGGAATTTGAAGCGCAACGTCGAAAAAGTTTACTTCGACTGGGCTTGCTGCAACTCTTTCCAACTCTGTTCCAAGGAGGTAGTCAGTTGCCGCCAGACCTTCAGGTTCTGCTGGAAGGCCCGGTAGGCCGCACACTGTTGCTGCACTTCCGGGAGTTCTTCCTTCCGGACATAGGTCAGCTTGGAACGGCCCTGCTGGGATCGTGACACATAGTACGCCGGTCGAGGCCGCGCGGCGCCGCGGGCGCCCAAATAGCGTTCGACCATCGAACCGGCGCGCATGGCCTGAGGTTGGAGAAGCTTAGACTCGATCGCGCGCCGCTGCCCTTGCAGCGTGCGAATTCGAGCCCGGAGTTCGGGACAGGGATCGGGACCGGCCATGTATCAGTTGTATCAAGAAATTACTGATACAAAACGGGCCTCCGGGCACTTTCCAAAGGAATTATTTATTCGGGGTCAGCTAACATGCTCCACGTCAACTACTTAGCGAACTTTCGCTCGTTCAGCGCTTTGGTGTCTCTGGAAGAATACCTGGACAGCTCATACTCGCCGGACCGGGAGTACGTGGACGGTGTGGTTAGGGAGATCAACGTGGGCGAACGGCCTCACAGCAAAGTGCAGTTCAACATCATCAAGTCCCTGGCACGCCGGTATCCTCATTTGGGCGTCTGGCCCGAACTGCGCGTTCGGACGGCCCCGACCCGTATCCGCCTGCCCGACGTTTGCATCACCCTGGAAGACCCGCGTACGGACATCTTTGAAACACCGCCCTTCATCTGCATCGAAATCCTGTCGCGGCGCGACGAAAGGAGCGATCTCCTGAAAAAGCTGGAAGAGTACACGGCGATGGGCGTGAAGCACAATTGGGTGGTGGATCCGCGGCGGCGGAAGGCATACACGTACCGAAACCGAAAGCTGGAAGAGGTCACCGGAGGGCGTTTCGAAACGGAGCAAGGGGAAATCGTCCTTCCTTTGGACGAAGTGTTCCTGGACCTCTGATTGCGCTGTCCCCGAGCAGTGCACGTACGGACGTTTTCGGAACGCCGCCCTTTATCTGGACACGCTACGCGCGGGTGGTGTGTATGTACGTGGACCGGCACTTCGATCCGTAGCGCAGCGGATTAAACCGTGCGCGCTTCCGGCCCGTGCCCGGTGGCGCCCCGCGGCACACTGGCAACCCGGCGGCGCGCCGGAGCTTCCGAGGGCGCCTTAAAACCACACCCGCAAATTCGGCCGCAGATAGCAATTCCCACATTGCCGGCGACGCCTTCACTGCTTCATTTAATCGGCCCCATTAATATTTTCGATTCGACCCAGGCTTACAAATGGGTTATCTTAACCTAACAGCAGTGTATCGAGGGCATGCCAGTCGGGCTGCCCGGTTCTTCTTCGCGCCTCGCGGCGCTGCGCTCCACGCCTTGAGCGATGGTCGCCCCTGTCTTTCGCGAATTCCTTTATCTTGCGATGAAATTCATACGCGGCAATTATAGCGTGCGTCTTTTTCTGGGCGATTGCTTTGGTGGAACGATCGCCGCCCTGATTGCACTGCCCTATGGTCTGGCGATGGCGCAGCTCATGGGCCTGCCCCCGGTGTTGGGGGTGTTTACGTCGATCTTAACGGCGCCAATAACCGCCATCCTGGGCCGCAACCCGGTGCTGGTCGGTGGGACCGCCAGTGCGACGGTTCCATTTATCGCAGCGGCCGTACGGCAACAGGGTCTGGGGGGCGCCGCCAAAATCTCGCTGGTGGCTGCGGCCATGATGATGGCGTTCGGCATCATGCGGCTGGGCCGGTATATATACCAGATCCCGCTGGCGGTGGTTTCGGGATTCTCCTGCGGCATTGGGGCCATGATGTTCATTTCGCAATTGCACGTCATTCTGGGGGTGGGGGCGCCGCTCAGCCGGGCGGGCGAATCCGCGGTGGCGTTGCTGGTGGAGACGTTGGGACAGATCGGCCATATGCGCGCGGCGTCTTTCGCGCTGGGGCTGGTGGTGGTGCTGGGCGCTACCGCGGCGGCCTCGCGCTCGCACAAGCTGCCCGCGCCGCTCCTGGGCGTGCTCGCCGCTTTGCTCCTGGCGCGCATCTTCGGCCTGCACGAACACGAAGTGGGCGCGCTGCCCGCGGCCTTTCCGCCGTTCATCGGTTTTTCCTGGTCACCCGGCGACGTGTTCACGGTGCTGCCTTCGGCTTTAGGGCTGGCGGTGGTCTCGTCGGCGAACCTGCTGATTACCTCCCGTGTCGTCGAGCACTTCCGGCTGGGCCGCAAACATCTCAAGCGGACCGACGCCGATGCGGAGTTGGGCGCTTACGGCATTGCGAACCTGTGCGCCGGCATGTTCGCCGCGCCCATGAGCGTGGGAATTCCCGCGCGCAGCATCGCCATCGTGCGCTGCGGGGGGACCACCCGCGTTTCGAATTTGATGCACGGCCTGTTCCTGGTGGCGTTCCTGCAATTCGGCGCCGGTTTCGTGTCGCATATCCCCATCGCCGCGCTGGCCGGCGTGACCGCCTGGACAGGGATCTGCCTGTTGGAATGGAGCACCTGGCGGCGCCTCGACCGCATGAGCCGAGCCGATGCGGCGGCGTTTCTGATTACGGCATGCGCCGTACTGGTGGTGAATGCCATCGCCGCGGTGGCCGCGGGCTGCCTGATCTACGCCCTGCGCGCAATTTACTACCGTTGCGTGCGGCCGGGGCCAGTGGGCACCCCTGTGGGCACTCCATTGGGCATGCCACAGGGCACTCCGGCGGAGGTTGGGCAATCTGCTCCGCTGCCGGAATTGCAAAGCGAGTTTGACTAAGTACGTCGTTTCAGAAGTTCGGTAACGTATTGCAGGACATTGGTGGGGTGGCCGGGCCCAGAGGGCGCCGCGCTACCCGCAGCCGAGCGAAGCTCGCTGCGCTGGGCGCCCCACAGGGCGAGGAGAGCGCCTGGAATACGTTGCCGAAATTCTGAAACAGTCTACCGAGTTTGATTCAAGGAGGTGTTGGGATGGGTCTGACGAACGCAACAATCGAGCAACTGGGACAGCGGGGTTTCACGCGCCGCCACATTGGCCGCATGGCCAGTCTTCTGGCGGCCGGCGCAGCCCTGCCGTTCTACAACGAACACGCCATGGCGCAGGATGCCGAGCAGAGGATGCGCGGCGGAGCGCGCCCAGCCTATGGCCCGGACGTCGTGCGGATCAGCTCCAACGAAAACCCGCAGGGCCCTTGCAAGGAGGGCCTGGAAGCGCTCATCAAGGTCGCGCCGATGGGCTGGCGGTATTCGCCGCACAACGAAAATGGCGATCTCGTCAAGGCCATCGCCGAAACCACCGGTGTAAAGGAAAACTACGTAATGGCCACGGCCGGCTCCAGCGACCCGCTGCACCGCTCAAGCTGTGCCTTCACTTCGCCCACGCGAAGCTGGTGCATGGCCAGCCCCGGTTACGGTGGCGGCGCGCCGGCGTTCATCGGGTCCAAGCTGGTGACCGTGCCGTTGAAGGACGATTACTCCCACGATGTCCGGGCGATGATCAAGGCCGATCCCGACGCGGGCGCTTACTACGTCTGCAATCCGAACAATCCCACCGGCACACTGACCCGCCGCGAGGGGATCGAATACCTGCTGGCCAACAAGAGACCAGACGCGGTCGTGGTAGTGGACGAAGCCTACATCCACTTCTCCGACGATGCGCAATCCTCCGCCGATCTGGTGGCGGCCGACAAGGACGTGATCGTGCTGCGCACGTTCTCGAAGATCTACGGCATGGCCGGCCTGCGCGCCGGTTTCGCCCTCGGCCGGCCGGACCTGCTGGCCAAGATGCGGCCGTTCAGTTCCAGCGGATTTCTGCCCGTCACCGGCACGGCCTGCGCCACTGCCAGCCTGAGGGTAAAGAACCTGGTGACCGAGCGCCGCGCCCAGCTCAAGAAGGTTCGCGAGAACACCTTCGAGTTTCTGGAAAAGAAGAACATCTCGTTCATTCCCAGCCAGGCCAATTTCTTCATGATGGAAGTGAAGCGGCCCAGCCAGGAATTTGCCAAGGCGATGGCTGACGAAAAGGTGATTATCGGCGGCAATCGCTGGCCGGTGTGGCCCACCAAGGTGCGAGTGACCGTGGGCACGCAGGAGGAGATGAATAAGTTCACCGCTGCCGTCAGTAAGATCATGGGGTAGGAGTCGGGAGTTAGTTGGTTGTGTTGGTGGGGCAGGCGCTTTCGCCTGCCAACCAATGGTTTGCTGTCGGGGCGCTTCGTCTCAGGGGTGATGACGGGGCGCCCATCTTTCCATTGAGCTCTCCGTTTGGAGCTGTTGCACGCCCAGTTCGCCGGTAGTGTGTCTTCCCACGAGACTCGATTGCTAAAGGGGGTTAATCTCATGTTCCACCGAAGCCTATTGCTATTCGCCGCGGCCGTACTCGGGCTGCATGCTCAAACATTTCAAGGCGGAGTTCGGGGCATCGTCACCGACCAGGGCGGGGCGGCCATTCCGAATGTCAAAGTGACGCTGATCGATCAGGCCACTGCTGAACGACGCTCGACGCTCTCGAACGAGACAGGCGAGTACACGTTCACGGCCGTCGATCCGGGCACTTACACGGTCCAGGTCGAAGCCCCTTCGTTCCAAAAATTTGAGGCGAAGGGCCTCGTGGTCCCAACCGCGGGCTTTCCCACCCTGGATGTCAAGCTTGAGGTTGGCAATATGGTCCAGAGCGTCAGTGTAACCGCCGAGACCAATCTTGTCGAAACGGAAAACGCTTCCACAGGACAGGTGATCGACAAGCAAAAGCTGGACGATCTGCCCAACATGGGCCGCAATCCCTTCTACCAGACGGTTAAAATTTCTCAGAATGTGACCCCCGGTGGCGACCCCAAGTTTAATCGCATGGAGGATCAGTCGGGCTCGTCCCAGATCTCCATCAACGGCGGTCCGGTTACTGGGAACAACTACCTGCTCGACGGCATCTCGATCACGAACTCGGCGAACCAGGCGGTGATCGTGCCCTCCATTGAGGCAACGCAGGAAGTAAAAGTTCAGATCAGCACCTATGACGCCGAGGTTGGACGGACTGGTGGCGGCACCTTCAACATGTACCTGAAATCGGGTACCAATCAGTTGCACGCCGACGTTTTCGGGTACGAATGGTTTAATCCGCTCATCGCCAATAACTACTTCGCCAATGCGGCTGGGATCGCCAAGGTCCCGCAGATGTGGAAGAACTACGGTGGCGGCGTCGGTGGTCCGGTGATCGTCCCGAAGATCTATAACGGGAAGAACAAGACTTTTTTCTGGGTTGCCACCGAGAATTATCGCCAGAACCAGACTTCCTCGACTGACGTCTCTGTGCCGACGGCGCTCGAGAAAGCCGGCAACTTTTCCCAGTCCAAATATTCGAATGGCAGCTCCCTGATCAATTACGACCCGGCGACCACTGTGTTGAACAACAGCACCGGAACTTACACCAGGCAGCCCTTCCCCAACAACATTATTCCCCCAAGCGAGCTCAGTCCCATCGGCTTGGCGCTGGCCTCCTATTATCCGGCGCCCACTTCCGCTCCGAGCTATTACGGGCAGCCGGATTTCTCCGTCACCACCCCGCAGTACGACCGCGCCGGCCAGTTGGATTTCAAACTCGACCAGGAGATCGCGAGTTGGTGGCGGGCGTCCGCATCTTTCCTGTTCTATGGCAGCCGCGAGCCCGGCTATGCATACTGGAACCAGACGTCGTCGGCTATTGCGTCGCCGAACCAGACGGTCCTTTACCGCAATGTCGATGCTACCCAAGCCAACACCACGCTCACACCCAGCCCTACCTGGGTGATTGCTCTGCGTTGGGGATTCAACCGCTACCCCAACAGCAACGTCGCCGACAGTCATGGCTTCAATCTGGCTTCACTGGGATTTTCGCCCTCGCTGATCAACAGCTTTCAGTTGACCCAGAGCCAGGACTACTTTCCTGCGCTCACAATGAGCGACCTCGAGAGCTATGGAGGCGCCGGCCCGAATGCCACGCACTACTATTCGAGGAGTTTCTCGGGCACGGCCTCGAAATTCCTCGGCAAACACACCCTGAAGTTCGGCGGCGATTTCCGCTCCATCAGCGTAGCGGGAGAGGGCTCGATAACGGACGGCGGCTACAGCTTCACAAACGGTTTCACCAGTGCTGAGAACGCCTCCGGTTCCACCATTCTCGGAACGGGCGCGAGCCTCGCCAGCCTGCTCCTCGGCTATCCCTCCTCCGGCAGCGCGGTCACCACCGTCGCGCTGGCCGATCGCGTCCACTACTATGGTCTTTTCGTGCAGGACGATTTCCGTCTCAACAGAAAACTCACGCTGAATTTCGGCGTTCGCTACGAGTATGAAGGCGGCATATACTCGCCGAACAATGGCTTCAATCCGGGATTCGATCCCAACGCGACCAACCCCATCCAAAGCCAAGTTACCGGAATTACGACCAAAGGCGTGCTCGAATATGCCGGACAGAATGGATACGGAACTTCGGCTTTCAATCCCAATCGCGATAAATTCGGGCCGCGCGCCGGCTTTGCCTGGGCCGTTACGCCGAAAACGGTCGTTCGCGGAGGTTATGGGCTGTTCTGGGCTCCGCTTAGTTTCTCGCTCCAGTCGGCCTTTGGCTATACCGCCACGACGACGTACGTTTCCTCTAACGACGGTGGCGCGATGCCCGCGAACTCACTCAGTAACCCGTTTCCGACCGGCATCCTGCAGCCGTCGGGAAACACGCTGGGCCTGCTTGCTGGAATCGGCGGGCAGAACATTACCGCTCCCAGCGATACGGCCCGCTCCACGCGCGTCCATCAGTATTCGTTAGACCTTCAGCGGGAACTACCCGGGGGGTTCGTCGTCACCCTTGGATTCGCCGGATCTGTCACGCATGATCTGGTCCAGGGCACGCCCAGTATCAATATCAACCAGTTGCCGGACGCGGATTTGTCGCTCGGGAGTAAGCTGACCACCAAGGTCCCCAATCCTTTTTATGGCACGGCGGGCGGCGTGGTGAACCTCGCCGCATCCACGACTACGCTGCTTCAAACCCTCCTGCCGTTCCCCGAATTCGGCACCGTGCTCATATCAAGTCCGAGTAATGGCCGCGCGATTTACTATTCGGGGTATGCCAAGGTTCAGAAGAGACTGAGCTATGGGCTGAATTTCCTGAGCACGGTCACTTGGTCCCTGAATGAAGACAATTCGAATAGCCAGAGCGTCACTTATGCGCCCTCGGCCAGCGGCGTCCAGGACTATTACAACTATGGCGCTGAATGGGGGCTGGCGTTGATCAACTCGCCATGGCGCTGGACCACGGCAATCAACTACAAATTGCCGTTCGGAAATGGCGAGAAGTTCCTCGGCAGCGGCCGTCTTCTCGACTTGGTCGTGGGCGGCTGGGCCATCAACGTACAGACTACGATGCAGACCGGCTTTCCCGTCGCGATCCAGCAAAGCAATCTGAACTCGGGCATCGGAACGGGCGGTCAGCGTCCCAATGCCACGGGGATCAGTCCGGTAACCAGCGGATCGCTCACATCGCGGCTCAACGACTACATCAATCCGGCCGCATTCACTCAGGCGCCGATTTACACCTTTGGCAACGTCACCCGCACCATTGGCATGCGTGGTCCCGGCCAGGCGAGCACGGACTTTTCAATATTCAAGACGTACGGTATTCGGGAGTATTTCAAAACCCAGTTTCGGTTCGAAGTGTTCAATTTGACCAATACGCCGCTGTTCGACGGCCTCAACGCGACATACGGCAACCCGGCCTTTGGAACGATCACGAATCAGGCGAATTACCCTCGGATCGTGCAGCTCGGCCTCCGCTTCACATACTGAATTTGACAGGGCAGCGTGGCCCTGAGGCGCCCCGGGCAAGCAGATGCAGGCGCTCAGGAGGTTAATTATCCAGGACTAGTCCTGTTCTTTGGAGATGCCCAAGGTGGAGTCCGCGGCTTGGTCACGGACCAGGGCGGCGCGGCCGTGCCGAATGTGAAAGTCTCGCCGATCGACCAGGCCACCGGTGAACTGCGCTCCACCATCAGCAACGATGTGGGCGAATACACCTTCACCGCGGTGTTTCCCGCCACTTAGGGTAGCCGGAACAACAAGCTGGATATTTGACGCAGCCTTGATATCGTGAAGTGGGTAAACGCGCGCGGTCCGCGTCCAGTTTGTTGTTCCGGCTACCCTTACACGCTGCGCGCCGAAGCAGCGTCCTTCAAGAGGTTCGAGCACTTGGGCGTGGCGCTTCTGAACCGGCGGCCTTCCGAACGGTAGCGCAAAATTGATGGGCGGAGCGGTGGAAAACTGCCTGACGCATTCCATCGACGCCGCAGTCTTCACCCAGGCTCCCGCGCACACCCTTGGAAATGTCCAGCCGCACGGTTGCGATGCGCGGCCCCGGCCAGTCCCACCGCGATTTCTCCGTGTTCAAGAGCTTCTCGGTCTACGAGAGGGAGCAGGGAGAACTCTTACCGGTCAAGAGATATCGAAAGGCATAGTATGATCCTAACTAATTGCAATCTGGCGCCAGCCATTTCATGGCTATTATAATCAGGGTACAGCTTGATAAGTAAGATCCGTTCACCGCAGTGCCGCCCGATGCGATCCTCCAGTAATATCAGTCGATATCTCAAGAAGCAAAGGGCCAATTCCCGACTTTTCCTAACTAATTGCAATCTGGCGCACGATACTTAATGACTCCGATAATTGAGTGGAAACTTAGCAAACATTATTCCCTAATGACAGGGCCACTTGATGCTACCATTCAGTTACTCCGAAAAATACCTGGTCGTCTTTCTCCTCCTCTGCGCGAGCCACGCTGCTGTTGCACAGAATAGCTCGCTGACCCTGGCTTCAGGATCTGCCCTTCAAGGGAGTTCTGTGCCGTTGAACCTCGTACTCGCTGTCGCGGGGAGCAACGCCTCAGCCGGCTTGCAGTGGACCCTCACCTACCCTACGGGAACCATTGCCTCCATCAGTATCGTGTCTGGGCCGGCGCTGACCGCTGTGGGTAAAACGGTCGCTTGCGGCGCCGCCAGCGGATCGGTCACCTGTGTAGCCACCGGCCTGAATGCAACTCCGATCGCCAGCGGCACTGTGGCAACCGCAACTGTGACACTCGGCACGGCGGCCGGCGGTTCCGTGGTGCCGATCTCCATGATCGGCGCTCTCGGAGCGTCACCTGCCGGGATAGGGACAACCATCGCCGGAAGCGGTGGCACAGTCACAGTTCTGAGCGGCATTACCGGCCTTCTGTGTTCGCCGAGCACTTTGGCCTCGAATTCAACGTCGACCTGCACCGTCACCTTGACCCAGGCAGCCCCGGCCGGCGGAGCGGTGGTGACCCTGTCCAGCAACAACACCTCGCTGACCGTGCCGGCGTCGGTGACCGTGGCCGCGGCGGCCACCACCGCCAGTTTCAACGCCACTACCGGCACCCTCGCCAGCAACCAGACCGCCACCGTCACGGCCACCTACAACCGCAGCACCGGCACCGCCTCCATCAGCCTGGCCCCCGTGCTGGTCTCCTCGCTGGCCTGCAATCCCTCCAGCCTCGGATCCAACTCCACCAGCGCCTGCACGGTCACTCTGACAAAAGCAGCCCCGGCCGGCGGAGCGCTGGTGACCCTGTCCAGCAACAACACCTCGCTGACCGTGCCGGCTTCGGTGACCGTGGCCGCGGCGGCCACCACCGCCAGCTTCAACGCCACTACCGGCACCCTCGCCAGCAACCAGACCGCCACCGTCACGGCCACCTACAACAGCAGCACCGGCACCGCCTCCATCAGTCTGGTGGCCTCCGTGCTGGTCTCCTCGCTGGCCTGCTCACCCTCCAGCCTCGGACCCAACTCCACCAGCGCCTGCACCGTCACCCTGACCCAGGCAGCCCCGGCCGGCGGCGCAGTCGTCACCCTCTCCAGCAACAACAGCGTTCTGACGGTTCCCTCTTCGGTAACCGTCGCCGCTGCGGCTACCTCGGGATCATTCAGCGCGACAACGGCTGCGATCTCGACGGACCAGTCGGTTACGGTTACGGCGTCGCTCAATTCAGGTTCCCGAACGACCGTCGTGACGGTAATCCCCACACCACCCACTGTTTCGAGTGTCACGTGCTCTCCGACGACGCTGTCTTCAGGAACTAGTACCAGTTGCACAGTGACGCTATCGGCAGCCGCGCCGGCGGGGGGTGTCGTGGTCACATTGACGGCCAGCAATCCCGCGTTGTTCACGGTGCTGCCGGCCTCGGTCGCAGTCGGTGCAAGCTCAACGACCGCAGTGTTCAGTGCCACGGCCGCCTCGATATCCACTAAGCAGACCGTGACCATCACCGCCTCCTTGAATGGAACCTCGGCGAAGGTTACCCTCACCATCCGGAGGCACGCGACGAGTGAAGTGACGGGCACCGTCAACCCGCCGGCGGAAGCGCCTTCGGAAGCCGGGGTAACGAACCTGTACTGCCTGCCCAGGAGTGTGCGCGCCGGCGCCGGCGTAAGCTGCGAATTGCACGTGCCGGCGACCGCTGCGCCGCAGCCTCTTGCCATCGGGAGCAGCAGCCAGGAGGTGCGAATTCCGGCGCTGGTTACGGCCCGGCCCAACCAAACCCAGGTCACTTTCCGAGCATCGATCGACCCGGCGGCAAAGCAGCAGACGGCCGCCATTACGGCAACATCGGGCGATACCCGGGTTCAGGACACTGTCGCCGTGGTACTCGCGCAGGGTCCTGTCCTGAGGGTTGCCTCCACGCACTTGGTCAAACCCGGCGAAACACTGAGTTTTGCAGTAACCGCCGTAGATCCGAACGATCTGCCGGTCCAACTCGCTGCCACAGGGCTTCCCGCGGGGGCTTCCTTCGACGCCGCTATCGGGCAGTTCGATTGGACGCCGAATGCCTCTCAAGCAGGGAAATACGAGGTCGCCTTCTCGGCGGTCGATTCGGCTGGGCAGTCTTCCACGGCGCGCGTCAGCGTCGAGGCGGGCAAGGGAGTCCCTGTGTTGAGCGAGTCGCAAGAGCTCGCGTGCAGCCCGAACGCCATCGCGAGCCTCTCGGGCAAGTGGCTCGCCGCGTCTCTGAGTTCAGTTTCCGATCCCACGGGCGCCACTATGGAACTGGGAGGGACCCAGGTAAGCGTCAACGGGCAATTGGCGCAACTGGTGTTCAGTTCCACAAGGAAGGTTCAGTTCGTGTGTCCCGCTTTGCCTCCGGGAACCCCACTATCGGTTGTCGTGGAAACCGCTTCGGGAACGACCCCGAAATCGCTGGTGGGAACCATGCGGGAAGCAGCCCCGCGGATTCTCTCGCTGGAAGACGCCGAAGGGGCGCAGGGAGTGGTCTCGTTTGCCGGCAGCGCGGACTTGGCTATGCCGCGGAACGCGGGGGTACCGGCCCATCCGGCACAGCCTGGCGACACGATCCGAATCTGGACCACCGGTCTGAGTCCGGATGCCGAATCCCAGCCTGCTACCGTTTCCGCCACGGTTGGCGGGGTCGATGTGGCGATTCAGTCGATTCAGGCGGCGCCCGGCTACGCGGGCGTGTACATTGTTCAGTTGGGTACGCCAAATGTACTCGGTGACACGGTAAGGGTGCAAATTCGGGTAATCACGCCGGCTGGGCAGCTACTGCCGAGCAACACGGTCTCGATCGCCATCGAAGCCGGAAGCGATTAAAAGGTCCGTAAGGCGCTTATTCTAGAAAGTTTAGTAGGTATAGCCGTAACGGAACTCATGTGGAAGAAGTCCTGATCGGCAACGGGTGCCTAATTGCTAAGTAATGGATGTCCTAGTACAAAAAAGGAGATCCATGCAGCAGAAGCGAACGGTACGGCCACAGGATATTTCATTGGCAGTCACCCCCAAGACGTGCGCCCGTTGCGGGAGCAATTTCGGCGCAGTCCGTCGTGAGTACGTTTGTCCGGCATGCAGGCAGCCTCGGCCGAAGCACAGGATGGGGGGGCCGACCCTGTCTTTTCGCGAGTCTCAGATCGTCACTCTGATTCGCCAGGCGAAAGCTAACAAGGTAATCGCCTACGAGTTGTGCCTGACCGAGGGCACGGTCAAGGAATATCTGAATCGAATCTATAGAAAGTTGCAGGTGAGTAATCGGACGGCACTGGCGTTGCGGGGGCTCAATCTCCAGGAGACCAAAGTCTCCTGAAAGGTCGTTTGGAGACCCTCGCACCAAATCATCCTTCTTGGCCGCGTGGCATGCCACGCTCATTCATACGATGCCCGAAAACCGGGCCGCATTCGATGGCTTCGGATCATTTTCCCGCGCATTTCCGCGCGGCGCATAAGCCGCCAATCCGGGCAGTTTGGTAAGATTGACGGCCCCGCCGAGGCGTTCTCCCGGCGGCGCCAGTAGCGATGTACAATCTGCATCATGAGGCGGACACAACTTTACCTCGACGAGGATCTCTGGAGTGTGCTCCACGCCCGTGCGCGCAGCCAACGAACCACCGTCTCCGAATTGGTCCGTGAGGCCCTCCGGGAACGCTACCTCGGGAAACGGGACCAGCGGATGGCGGCCATGCAGGCGTTCGTGGGTATCCGCAAGCAAGCCGCTGGATCGCCGGATGCGGTCGAGATGGTGCGCAGTCTCCGGCGCGGTGACCGGCTCGACAGGCTTGCCGCCAAATGAGTGTCCTGGTCGATTCCGATATCCTGATCGAGGTGTCTCGCGGGAAAGACACCGATCTCGTCTCCCGATGGACCGGGTTGAGCCGCTCCGACGAAGCCGTCCTGTACTCTCCGATCAGCGTTGCCGAGCTTTGGGCCAGGGCCCGTCCGGCGGAACACGACGCACTCGACAACCTGTTCGGTGCACTGACCTGTGTTCCAATGGACGCGGAAACCGGTTGTCAAGCAGGCGAGTACCTCAGACGCTACAGAAAGAGCCACGGGGTCGAACTGGGCGATGCCTTGATTGCTTGCAGGCGCTGGCGTAATCGGCGCCATGCTCTGGACGCGAAACCGGAAGCACTACCCGATGAAAGAGTTGGCCTTCTTTTAGGCCGTGGCGAGATACTCCTTGGACGCCATCTGCTCCTTACCGGTCCCCCTGGATCTCCTTCAGCAATCGATCCACGCGCTCTCGCTCGTCGGGATTGCGCGTGACCTGCCGGGCCTTCTCGGCCAGCGCGCGCGCCCGGTCCACATCGCCCAACTTGAAGTGCGTGTACGCCAGATTGTAGTAGTAGCGGGGCGCCTCCACCGGCGGCAACCTCTTCACCGCCCGGAACTGTTCCAGCGCTTCGCGAAAGGCTCCCGTCTTCACCAGCAGAATCGCCAGCTCGTGATGCGCCGCATCCAGCGCCGGCGCCAGCACGAGGGCCTTCCGCAAGGCCGTCACAGCCTCGTCCGGGCGATCGGCAGCCGCCAGCACGCGGCCGTACTCCAGGTACATGTTGGCGTCCTGGTCGCCCAGGCTCTCGGCTCGCGCAAAGTGCGCGGCGGCTTCCTGGCCGCGGCGTTCGTGCGCCAGATACTCGCCCAGCCCCTGCTCGGCCTCCGGGCGTTGGGGATAGTCGCGCGCCGCCAGGTCGAATGCGGCGCGCGCCTCGGCGGTGCGGCCGGGATAATCCAGCAGCATCTCGGCCAGCGCCAGCCGCGCTTCCAGGCCGGCCTTCAGCATCACCTTCGGGGCAGGATCGGCTTCCGGCAAGCGAACTTGAAAAACCGCGGCGTTCAGGCGGCTGTTGTCCAGGTATGCCCGCAGATCCGCCTCCACCTGCTCGATCGGTTTTCCGTAGGTCTTTTGAAACGCTTCCACGCTGTCCCCGTGCAACAGGGCGTCCATCAGGCCCCTCAGCCGAGGGCTGTAGGTATTGTCGAGCGCCAGCATATGGACCAGCGCCCAGCTTTCGGCGTAAAACATTTCGGCGTCGTCCTGTCGGTTGTACACCGGCGAGGCTCGGCTGGCCGAGACCAGCGTGCGCAGATCGATCCAGCGGCCTTCCGCCAGAGCCTCCGCGCGGGCGGGAAGCACACGCCCCACCACCACGAAGGAGCCGTGCGGCTCCAGGTTGGAATACACCTCGGCCAGTCCCTCGTCCAGCCACACCGGAATATCGTGGTTGGTGGCCCGTACGATCAGGTGCGTGTACTCGTGCACGGCCACCTGATCGCGGTCGGCCTCGTCGTTTTTCATGAGGATGTAGTCGTGCCTCGATCCGGAGTGAAAAGCCGCGTCGGCGATCTTGCTGGTTTCGTAGTACTGGAACCGCCTGGCCGAGCGGAAACAGACGATGCGCACCACCCGCCCGCGGCCATTCAGGCCGAAAGCCTGCTGGAAAAAACTGTGCACCTGCTCGAAGTAGTGCACCAGCTCGCGCCCGCCCGCTTCCCCGCCCTCGGTAAACAACTCGAAATGCGGTGAGCGGACACACACCCACCGGTCGTCGTGCGCGGCCGGGAGCAAGCCGGCGGGCACGAGCGCGCAGGCAGCCAGGAGCGCCGCGCGGGTTCTACGCCACGAAATGGGACACGGCCGAAGCTTCACCGTTCAATTTCTCGAAGAACCGCTTGATCAGCAGGCGGGACGTCGTGTCGAGCAAACGCTGGCCTACCGCGGCGATGGTGCCGCCCACCTGCACGTCTCCTTCATATTGTATGTGGCAGCCGGGCCCAGAGGGCACCCCAGAGGGCACCCCAGAGGGCACCCCAAAGGGCACCCCGTCCGGCGTCAAGGTGAGCAGCCCCTCGCCCCGCATAAACCCGATCTTGCCTTTGCCCTCCACGATCAGCCGGAAGCTCAAGGGAGGGTTGGAATCGGAGATCCGGACCCTGCCCTCGAATAGCCCCGACATGCTGGCCAGCACCATTTTCATCTTCATGAGGTACTCGTTGTCGCCCACCAGGTCGAGCGACTCGCAGCCGGGCATGGCGCGCGCCAGCACCTCGGGATTCTGCAGGAGCGCGAAGGCGCGCTCCGGAGAGGCCGCCATGGTATACCCGCCCGAGAGTTTCACGAAGCCCTCGAAAGCGCCACGGCCAGAGCGCGGCGGGCGTGGATCCTGGCCAGATGGCGGCGGTAATCGGCGGAGGCGCACAGGTCCGAGTTGGCCTCTTCGCCATCGCCCACTACCGCGGCGGCCTGCTCGACCGCGGCGCCCTCTTCCAGCAGTCTCTCCGCGGCGCGTTCGCGGAAGGCGCGCGGTCCCATGCCCGTCACGCCCATGCGCGCCATGGCGATGCGCCCACCGCTCCGCTTTACCCGCACGGCCACGCCCACCACGGCAAATCCCGAAGCGGGATGCGCGACCTTCTCGTAGCAGTAGCCTTCGATCGAATCCTCCACGGGCACGCGCACTTCCAGCACGATTTCGCCGGGTTCCAGGGCCGTGGTGAAGGCGTCGAGGAAGAAATCGGCGGCTTCCACGGTGCGATCCGAATGGGCCGAAACCAGGCGGATCTGGGCTTCCAGAGCCAGCAGCGCCGCGGGATAATCGGCCGCCGGATCGGCGTGCGCGATGCTGCCGCCCAGGGTTCCCATGTTGCGAACCTGCGCGTCGCCGATGTGGCCGGCGGTTTCGGAAAGCAGCGGGCAGCGCGCGCGCACCAGCGGCGAAGTCTCCACCGCATGATGCGTGGCCATGGCGCCGATGTGCACGAAGCCGCCGGCTTCGGCGATCCCGTTCAGGCCGGGGATGCGGCCCAGGTCCACCACTTCGGCGGGCGTGGCGAGGCGCAGCTTCATCATGGGGATGAGGCTCATGCCGCCGGCCAGAATTTTGCGCTCGCCCGAGGCCACCAGGCTGAGCGCTTCGTCGAGCGATTGCGGAGCGGAATAATCGAACGTCTGCGGAATCATGCCTGCCCTCCCTGAATCAGCTTCCAGATCTTCTCGGGGGTGAGCGGCATGTCGATGTGCCGCACGCCCAACGGCGAAAGCGCGTCCACCACCGAGTTCACCACCGCGGGCGAACAGCCGATGGTGCCCGCCTCGCCAACGCCCTTGACGCCCAGGGGATTCACCGGCGAGGGCGTTTCCGTGTGGCTGCTTTCGATGAACGGCATCAGGTGCGCGCGGGGCAGCGCGTAATCCGTCAGCTCGCCGGTGATCAACTGGCCGTTCTCGCTGTAGACGGCCTGCTCCCACAGCGCCTGGCCCAGGCCCTGCGCCACGCCGCCGTGTACCTGCCCGGCCACCAGCAGCGGGTTGATGATCTTGCCGCAGTCGTCCACCGCCACGTAGCGGTGGATTTGGATGTCGCCGGTTTCGCGGTCCACTTCCGAGACTACGATGTGGGCGCCGAACGGGAAGGTGAAATTGGGCGGCTCCCAGAAATGCGTCGCCACCAGGCCCGGCTCGGTATTCGGCGGCAGGCGCTTGGCGTGATAGGCCGCCGCCGCGATCTCGGTGAAGGAAACCGACTTGCCGGTCCGCTCGTCCACGCAGAAGCCGCCGGACAGAGTCACCGTGGGCGCGTCCAGCAGCATGGCGCCGAACTTCTTCACCTTGGTCTTGAGATCCTGCAAGGCGTAGAAGAGGGCTGCGCCGCCCACCGCGGTGCCGCGGCTGCCGAAGGTCCCGATGCCGTATTGCACCACGGCGGTGTCGCCGTGCACCACCAGCACGTCGTCCATGGCCACGCCCAGCTCGTCGGCCACAATCTGCGCGAAGGTGGTCTCTTCGCCCTGGCCGTGCGGCGAGGCGCCGGTCATCACCGTGACCTTGCCGGTGGGTTCGATTTTCACCGTGGCGCTCTCCCATCCGCCGGCGGGCATCGCGGGCGAAGGACCGATGGCGCAGATTTCGCCGTACGTCGAAATCCCGATTCCCATCAGCCGGCCGTCCGCGCGCGCCTGGGCCTGCTCCAGACGGCGCGCCGGATAGTCCACTTCCTCGAGCGCCTTGCGCAACGGGGCCGCATAATTGCCGCTATCGTAGCTCAGGCCCGTGGCGGTGGCGAAGGGAAACTCGTCCGCGCCCACGAAATTCTTCAAGCGGATGTCGACCGGGTCCATGCCCAATTCCGCGGCCAGCATGTCCACCATGCGCTCGATGCCGTGGGTAGCTTCCGGCCGCCCCGCGCCGCGGTAAGCGTCCGTGGGCACGCAATTGGTGAAGGCCCCCACGATGTCCGCCGAGACGTTCTTGAATTTGTAGAGACCCGGCATCATCAACACGGAAAGCGTGGGAATGGCGGGCGTGAGGAGCTGGAGGTAAGCGCCCAGATCCTGGATGAGCTTCAGCTTCAGCCCCAGCATGGTGCCATCGCGCCGCGCCGCCAATTCAAAATAATCCACGTGGCCGCGGCCGTGGATGGTGGCCGTAAAATTCTCGCGCCGCGATTCCACCCACTTCACGGGCTTGTGGATGCGCATGGCGATGAAGGCCATGAGCGCCTCTTCGGCATACACGTTGAGCTTGGAGCCGAAGCCGCCGCCCACCTCGGGCGTGATCACGCGCAACAGGTTTTCGGACATGCCCAGAATGCCCGCCACCAGCGTGCGCATCAGGTGGGGGATCTGGGTGGAGGAGAACAACGTCAGCGAGCGTTCGCCCGGCCGCCAATCGGCCACCACGCCGCGCGTTTCGATGGCCGTGGGGATCAGCCGCTGGCTGGTGATGCGCTGCTTCACCACCACGTCGGCATCGCGGAAGGCCTGCTGGATGTCGCCGCCTTCCTGGTGGAAGGTGAAGGACACGTTATCGGGCCACTGCGGATGCACGGGGGGCGCGCCTTCGGCCAGCGCCTTCTCCGGATCGGCCACCGCGGGCAAGGGATCGTAATCCACCTCCACCAGGTCGGCCGCGTCGCGCGCCAGGTAGCGGTCGGTGGCCACCACCACGGCCACGGGATGGCCCACGTAGTAGACGCGATTCTGCGCCAGCAGATCGTGCCGCGGCACGCGCAGGCCGGGCAGCGAGGAAGCGCACGGCACCGCGCCCAGAGCGGCGATATCCTTGCCGGTGAACACCGCCACTACGCCGGGACTCCCGGCGGCCGGAGCGGTATCGATGCTTCGGATCTTGGCCGCAGCGTGCGGGCTGCGCACGATGCAGGCGTGGTGCATGCCGGGCATCTTGATGTCGTCAAGATAAACCGCCGTGCCGGTGATCAGCCGCGGGTCTTCCTGCCGGCGGATCCGCTTGCCGACCAGGGCTTCCGGCTTGGTGATGGTGGTTGCCATGGTTACGCCTCCGCCTTTCCCGCGGCGGCCTTCACCGCGTTGACGATGTGCTGATATCCCGTGCAGCGGCACAGATTGCCCGCCAGGCCGTGGCGGATTTCGCGATCCGTGGGATGGGGGTTATCCGCCAGAAGCTGTTTGGCGGCCAGGATCATGCCCGGCGTGCAGAATCCGCATTGCAAGGCGTGCTCGTTCCAGAAGGCCTCCTGCATCGGGTCCAGCGTGCCGTTGGACGCCAGCCCCTCGATGGTGACGACCTGCCGGCCGTCGGCCTGCACGGCGAACATGGTGCACGATTTGACCGCCCGCCCATCGAGCATGACGGTGCAGGCGCCGCAGATCGAAGTTTCGCAGCCGATGTGGGGGCCGGTGAGACCCGCCACCTCGCGTAAGTAGTGGATGAGCACGAGCCGCGGCTCGACTTCATCCGTATAGGGCTTGCCATTGATAACCAGTGAGATTTTCCGTTTCATGAAAGCGCATCCCCAACCCAGACGGATATGAAGTTATCAGAATATTGGGAAAAAGCAAAGGGAGGGGTGGACGATTGGCATCCGATTCAGCGGCCGGGGATGGAGCGCTGGCGCGATTCGACGCTACCGGTGAGGGGTTGAAACCGACCTACGACCCGCGATTGCCCCAGGGGCGAGCGCCGGTCGACAAGGGCCGCCCACCGGCTGGCCGGACCCGTCAGTTCCCGCGTTGAGCCGCTTTCTTTTCCGCCAGCCGCGTGGCGAAACGGGCTACGTTGACTATCGCGCGTTCGTGGGTTCCTTCGCCGATCTTCTCTTTCTCGTCGCGCGCTTCCACGCGAAACTGAATGCGGCGGTCGTTGACGGCGGTCACCTCGCAGGAAAACGTCACCGCCATGCCGATGGGCGTCGCGCCCAAGTGGAAGACGTTCACGTGCGTGCCCACGGTGTCGTATCCGGGGTCCAGCAGAGGCTGCAAGGTCTCGCGACAGGTCAGTTCCATGTAGAGGATCAGGTTCGGCGTGGAGAGCACTCGCGCGCCCTCCACTCCCATGAAATTGATGGCCACCTCGCCGGTGACCAGGAGCTTCCGCTCCCCTTTGGCGCCTACCGGAATGGCCGCCATCGAGCTATGCCGCGGCCAAACCGGCCAGCACGCCGCGCATGTAGCTGAAGGAGCGCTGCATGCCGGGCATCGGATTGTCGGCGTGGATTTCGTATTCCAGGTTCACGCAGCCGTGATAGTTCATTTTCTTGAGCTGTTTGAAGATCTGTGGGAACGGCATGATTCCGTCGCCCACGTCGGTCTGGCTGTCGCGCGAGGTGAAATCGGCCAGATCCTTGCAGTGCATGTCGAGCAGCCGCGGGCCGGCCTCGGCGATGCTCTCGACTACGTCCTTGCCGGTGCGCGCCGTGTGGCCGATGTCGATGCACAGGCCACAGCGGGGATCGAGGTTCTTCACGACTTCCAGCACGGACTGGGGAGTGGGAAAGTCCTTCTCCTCCGGCCCATGGTTGTGAATGGCAACCTTGATGTTGTACTCCTTCACCAGAGGCTCCAGAAGCTTGACGGTTTCGTGGGAGGGTATGCAGACCATCATGGGAGCGCCGAAGTTCTTGGCCCATTCGAAAATGGCCCGCATAGCCGCGGGCGTGGTGGCCTGCTTCATATCGACATTACCGACGCTCATCACCTTGAGACCGGCGTCGTCGAATTCCTTGCGCGCCTGCCGCAGTTCCTCGGGAGAGCTCTTGTGCGAGAGTTGCTTATCGACATCCTTCACGCTGATCCAGGGCGCCTGCAGCGCCTTGACCATTTCGATGGTTTTGGCGCGGTCGAAGTTGCGGAAGGAGTAGGTGGCGATTCCCAACTTGATGCCCCAGGGCTCCGGTTCGATGCGTGCGGAAGCGGGCCCGAGGGCGACTGAGCTCAATCCCGCGATTCCTGCGGCAGTTCCCAGAAAGCCGCGGCGTGAGGTTTGGATGTTGGACATGCGAAGTCTCCTTCTCGACTTCCAATTCTAACCTTTCACGGTAACGGGTGGGGGCGCGTGGGGCAGCCAATCTTGGCGGCAGCCGGCTTTTAGCCGGCGCACGCCGGGCGCCGGACTGACGCGTGGCCCGAAAGAGTATCCCCTCATGATTCGGCGCCATGGCGGCGGAGCAGCTCATCAAGGCGCTCATTTCCCGTGGGGTAGCCGGCCCCTTGCACCTTGGCGCCGGCACGGAGCAGCGTCTCGACGATCGGAATATAGTCCACGCGGCGGTCGCCGTGCATCACGCACCAGGCCGCTTGCCCCAATACTGTCCCGCCGTAGACGTTCTTCACTTCGAGCGGAGCTTTTCGTTCCAGGAGCGATTCGACCGTATCCAGGTGTCCGCCAATAGCGGCCCAATGCAGGGCGGTCTGCCCGTTATCGCCGGCCGCACCGGGATCGGCTCCCTTCTCCAACAGGAACTCGACGACCTTGTTCCGGCCGTACTCACAGGCCCAGTTCAGGCCGGACTGTATCTGCTTCCCGGTTGCATGCGCTTGCAAGGCGCCGTCGTCGTTGAAATAAGTTCCGACCACATCGAGTCGTCCCACCCCAGCCGCGCTCTCCAGGTCCAATCGCGCTCCGCGTCCGGCGAGAAACTCCGCCGCCTGTCCCCGTCCGTTGGCCAGGCAAGCATGGACGATGCGGCCGTCGGGATTTACGGTGGCGCCGGCCTCCAGGAGGGTTTCCATGAGCGCCTCTTGCACGCCGGCTAACAACGCATGGATGCTCGTCGCCACCAGGTCCAGTGTGGTGCTCTTGCCGTAACTGTCCGCTACCGCGTCGACCTCGGCGCCGGCTTGGAGCAGGATCTTTGCAATTTCAACGGCGTTGGCGGGAGACTTCTGGCGGTAATTCTCGACGCCGTTGGCGCCGATGTAATGAAGAAGCGTGGCCCGATGGACGCGCGCCGAACGCGCTCGAATCAACTCCGCGTCTTCGCGCAGCAGCCGTTGAAGCGTAGCCGCGTCTCCGGCAACTATGGCATCGGCGGCCCACTCAAATTTTGAGACGTTAGAGTTTGCGCGAGTCAGCCCTACGATGTGCTTCGTAAACTTCGGCCAACTGTCGAAGCCGTGTTCGCGGGCTATCACCCATTGAGCGTCCGCGAGCGCGAACCGGCCCGAACCCGGCTTGGCCGCTTCCGCGGCGTTCCGGAGAGGCCGGAAGCGGGGATGGTACTTCCGGAATCGTCGAGTGGCTTCGGAATCGCCCGATTCGCACGCTTTGACGAGGTCCTTGGCCTGCTTCCTGAACTGCTCCAGGCTGGGGCGAGGCGGTAGTGGCTTTAGATCCATTTACGAACTTCCTTTCCGATTGTGCCTGGAGTCCGCCCCGAATCAGGCTGAAAGAAGGTTCGTAACCTTCGATGTTTCGTTTAAGGTGGGCACGGCCCTTTCCGCGGACTGGATGCGCCCTTCGCGCTTGTCCTCAACGTAACGCTTTCCACCGGGGCAAGTCAATCGCGGAGTCGGCGGATCGCGGAGGCGCCGGATCGCCAGGAAAACCACCGGCGTGAGAAACCGCACGGCATGGGCCGCGCTCTGGTCCGCGCGTGGCCCTGCGCTTGCTCCACCAGCATTCAGGAGCGGAATATGGCAGGCAAGAATACAGCGGTTTTCGGCATATATCCCAACCGGATGGCGGCGGAAGAGGCGGTGGGTCATCTGCGTAGCGCCGGCTTCCGCAGCACCGACCCTTCGGCGCTTTTTCCCGAGAATCAAGGCACCAAGGATCTGGCCCATGAAAAAAATACCAAGGCGCCCGAAGGCATCGCCACCGGCGCCGTAGTGGGCGCTATCGTGGGCGGCGCATTGGGCTGGCTGATCGGCATCGGCGTGCTGGTCGTTCCCGGGCTGGCGCCCTACATCGCCGGGGGGGCGATTGTGGCCGCGCTGGCGGGCGCCGGGGCGGCCGGCGCCCTGGGCGGCATCATCGGCGCGCTGGTGGGCATGGGCATTCCCGAATACGAAGCCAGGCGCTTCGAAGGGCGCATCCGCGAAGGCGGTGTGCTGCTCTCAGTGCACTGCGACAGCCGCGAATGGGTAAAACGCGCCAAGGACGTGTTAGAGGAGACCGGCGCGCAGAACATCGGCGCGGCGGGGGAGAAATCGGGTGACTTCGCTAATGCCGACAAGCCCCTGCCGCGGGTACGCACGGCCGCGGGCGTCAGCATGGCGCCCGGCGACGAGTTCTACAACGGCAGGCCCGTGCCGCGGGTGCGCCCCGCGGCAAGCGACAGCGTTGTGGCCGGCGACGAGCTCTACACCGAACGCGTGGTCCGGCGGCGCACGGTACAGGACCCGGAGAGCGTCGAATAAGGCCGCGCGGCGCGCATCCCGCGCCACCCGTGCGGCCCTCAGTGTCCCGGCGGCGCCACAGTGTAGTTGTGCGCCACGACTCCGGCGATCCCGGCCGACGCTCCGAAATTGATGATCGCCAGGGTACGGTACAGCCGCGCGCTGGGATGATGGCGCGTGAGCAGATACTCGATTCCAACCAGCCCGCCCTGGAAACCGAGCTTGAGCAAGGCGCCCTGGGCGCCGAAGTTGCCTGAAGGCGAGGCAAGCGTCGAGTTCAGTTCGTGCTTACCCCAGGAGGACTGAATATCCAGAGCGTTGGATACCGCCAAAGTAGTAAGGCTGATGCGCCAAAGATTCTTGCCGGCGGAGGGAACGGCGGGCGCCACCAAGGCGCGCGACACAACGGCCGGCGCGACAGCATCGGGCGCGGCGGAAACGGGCTGAGTTGGAATGGAATCCCCGGCGTGGATTACCGAAACGCAGAGTCCAAGAAACGGTAGAAGCTTTCGCATAGGTAACTTAGTTCTGAAGGAAATCGGCCTGAATTTCCAGAGGCTACTGTACTAGTACCGATCTCCTGGGGTCACGTTTCTTTTCACCGCGGAGACAGGGAAAGAACAGAGGAAGCGCGGAGGACACAATTCTCTTCTTGCTTTTCTCCGCGCTTCCTCCGTGCCCTCCGCGTCTCCGCGGTGAGTACGTCCCCCCGGCCTGAGGAAGAATCTCGCCAGACTTACTTTGGAACGCTCTGGCTGGTGGCGCCGGCGTCGTCCAACTCCGAGTTCCGGATCACCACCACCATAAGGAATACCACGAATAGCAGCGCCAGCACGCCGGCAATCCCGATGAGGATGGGCAGACGATCGGGGTGCACCTTCATGGGGCTTCCACAGCGCGGGCAACGATTGCCTTGAGGGGCCACCAGTTGGCCGCAACGCGAACAGATACCGGTTTCGCGCGAGCGCGCCTCGTCACGATCCATTGGGTCTTTTCGATCACTATACCAAATGCCGCGGCCTAATGTGCCGAGCGCCCGAACACGCGGATGCGGACCACCAAATGGCGTCCTTCGTCGCCGTAAAATTGCAGGAATTGGGGCGAGTCCACGATATTATTCACCGCCGTGGGATTAGGGTGGTCCGTCAAGTTATTGAAGCCGGCGCGGATGGCGAAGCGGTAGCCGCGCAGCACGAAGCGCCGCTCGATGTGCAGGTTGAGATCGAAGTTGGAGGGATAGCGGCTCCCATCCACGCTGCCCGCCACAATACCCGCCTCATTGGTGATGGAGAACGGAAAACCGTCGCGCCAGTCGGCCAGCACGGCGAGCGCCCAGTTCTTCCCAAGCCGCGGCAGCGGCAGATAGGCCCAGCCCAGCAGGCGGTTGGGAGCGTCCCACGGCATGGCGACGAAATCGTTCAACACCTCGAAAGGCTGATCGTTGGCGGTATCCAGCACGGCGTTGGAAACCGCCCGCGAGCGCGTATAACTGGCCATCCAGCCATACTGGCCGCCGAGGTTCTGCCGCACCGTCACGGTGGCTTCGTCGTATTGGTCGCGGCGCAAATTAGAGAGGGCGTACAGGCCGCCGAAACCGTAGCCCAGAAGCTGCGGCTGCACGCTGATGGGCCCAGAGGGCACCCCACCGGCGGCTCCTTCTTCGGCGTAAACGAAACCGTCGCGCCCGCGCTTGCGCAATAGTTCCAGATTGGCCGACAGACCGTGGGCGAAGGCATGCTCCGCGCCCGCCGAGAACTGATCGTAGCGCGGAAACCCGAGATTGCCGCCGATTGAGAACGAGTTGAGAAGCGGCGCTTCGGGCACGCCCGCGGCGGTATAGGGAACCGTCACCGCCTGCTGATCGAGGGGCCGGCTGAAGAGCGCCAAGTTAGTCGAGTCGCGCAGCACGGCGTAGCCCGCCGAGAGCTTGGTGCGGGCGTTGTGGAAGGGCGCCCAGGAGAGCGCCACGCGCGGGGAAAGCGCCGTGCGGCCCACCAGGCGGTCCCAATCCAGCCGCAGCCCGGCGTCGATGGCGAGGGTGCCGCTGGGCTGCCAGTGGTCGTTGACATACCAGGCGGCGTTGCTGTTGGGCCGCTCGAAGACGCCGCTGCCCACGAACGTGGTGGCGTACAGGGGCAGACCGGAATCGCCGATCACGGTGAAGCCGGTGCGCTGGTTGTGCGCGCTGTAATCGACCCACTGCCCATCCGCCCCGATTTGCAACTGGTGGCGTCCCCAGGCCTGCCGCGCGCGTGGAAAGAAATTCACGAAGAGCTGATCGCGGCGGCCGTCTTCGCGCGAGTTCAGGAAATAGTTGCCGCTACGGCCGGTGGGCGAAAGGATGTAGGGAGCGTCGCCCAGGGGAACTTGCGAGCGGTAGATGCTTTGCCACGCAAAGCCAAGCTCCAGCATGTCCCCCTGGCCCCACGATTGGCTGTCCTTCACCGCCGCCAGCCACTGGCGATCGGCCAGCGCGCTGGTGGTGGAAGTGGGATCGAGCGGCCCCAGCCCGACGTGCGCCTGGTGGTCGAAGTCGCTCAGGAAGTCGGCGTACACGATGTTGCCGCGCGCGGCGTTCACCTGGGCATGCAGCAGATTTCCAACGGCCCATGAGGCGTTGGTATTCTGCCCGCTGGGGAGGCCGGAGATGAAGCCGCTGTTGTACTCGGCGTCCAAGCTATCGGAGAACCAGGCGCGGCCCTTCACGATGGGGCCCGAGATGCCCAGGCGGGGCGTCCAATCGCCGATCGTGAAACCGTCCCGCGTTTCCAGGCCGGGGATGAAATTCGTGGCGGTGTAGTGAAGCTGATCGGTTCCGTTATCGGTCCGGATCTGCAGAGTGCCGGCCGAGCCGCGGCCGTAAGGGGCCGTCTCGCGCGCGGAGGCGAGATCGAGCGAGCGCACGCCCTCGACCGCCAGCCGCGTGTCACAGCGGCCGTCGATGGGGTTGGTGATATCGAAGCCATCCAGCGTGTATTGCGTTTGATACTCGCCGCCGCCGTGAAAATGCAGGCTGCCGGTGGGGTCCTGGACCACGCCGGGGATGAGTTTCATGGCGTTGCGCAGGCTGTTGCTGGCGGGGTAGGGGACATCGTTGACTTCGGTTCCGCTCAAGCGCTGCTCGTGCTGCGTCTGGTCGGGGTCGACGGCGTCGGGCAGCGCGCCCACCTGGACGCTTTGGAAGACCTCGCGCTGCGGATTCAGCACCAGAGTGATTTCGGCGCCGCCGGCGTCCACGTGGACCGGCCGGCCGGTCAGCTCGAAATAGCCCGTGTGGGCGGCGCCCGCCAGATAGTCGCCGGGACCGGGGAGGGTAAGCTGAAAGGCGCCCGTGGGACCGCTGTAGGTTTCGAGAGCCGGCTCCGGGCTGCCTCCCGCCGCAAGCGGAGGCGTGCTGCCTCCCGCCACAAGCGGAGGCGTGCTGCCTCTCGCCGCCAGCGGCTCCGTGCTGCCTCTCGCCGCCAGCGGCTCCGTGCCGCGGCGCACGGTGACGCGAGCTTCGGCGATGGGGGCGTCGTTGTCATCCACCACGCGACCGGTGAGGACGGTCTGCCCCCAGGCGGATGCGGCCGCCGCCAATCCGGCAAACGCCAGAAGAGCGATGCGAAAAGTTGCCACGGCGGGGTACCGAGGCCATTATAGCGGGCGGGGGAAACCGGGTTTAGCGGGGCGGGCGCTTTCGCGGCGCCACGGCAGCTAAGATGAGCGCGACTCGATAGCGGGCCTGAACGTCGGGCAGGCCGACGCGGCACGCAAGGATTCGAATCCTGACCCCCCGGGCGACGGCGCGCGCGCGGAGGATCAGCGTTCGTGCCGGGGCGTTTTCGATAAGGGCGTTTGAACGAAGCGTCCGCCAATCCGCGGCTTCGTTCAAACGCCCTACCCGTACAAGTGCCAGCCGCAGTCCAGTTCGGGCTATTCTTAGCGCTTAAGCTGTCGTGCCCTCTGGTCCCCAGCCGCTTTCCAGCCGGCCCGGTTGGCGCCGGCCAAAACCCGTCCCAGCCTGGAAGACCGCCCCCTTCTTACTGCCCTCGCACTCCGCGCACCGGCGCCATCAGCATCAGCGCCAGTCCGCCGCTGTAAAAGAGGAATACCAGGAAGGTCATCAGCTTCACGCGAACGTCCGCTCCCTTGTACTCTTTCCAGATCACCAGGCCGCAGAACGCCGCCAGCAGAGCCGATCCCTGCGCCGCGGCATACGCCACGTTGGGCGCAATCTGCACCTCCACCGGCGCGCTGGAAGCCACAAAGTTGGCCACCGCGCCGACGCACCACAGTGCCCCGCCCGCCATCCCCAACAGGTGAGTCCTGGGTTTGATCTTGAAATACTCCCAGATCTCGATCGGCTGGCCCTCCACCGGCAGGTTCAGGAAGAACATGTTAAAGACGCAGGTCGACAACCCCACTCCCGCCGCGAAAATCAGCATCGTGGCATACGGCCCCAGTCCCACATCGGGATCCTGCGCCCTCTGCACCAGCGGAAAATAGGTGCCCATGAACAGGCCGCCGGCCATCGCCAGAAAGATGCCCTTCAGCGAGAGCCGCCGCCGGGTGTCTCGGGTTTTGCCGGCGCGCGCCTGCTCCTCGCGTTGGATGGATACCATGGTCCCGTGAGCGGCCCCAGCCAGCGCCACGGCTCCGAGCACCAGCGCGCAGCCCATGATCAGCAGCGCCACGCTGCCGCCTGGCTTGGCCACCTGGTTGAGCAGCGCGCCCATCACCAACGCCAGCCCGATGCCCACCGGAAAGGCGGCTGCCATGCCCGTCACCGAGATCGCTCCGACCAAAAGCTCATTGGCGAAATTGAACAGAACCCCCGCGCCGAATGCGTACAGCCATTGCCGTTTTCCGGCATGCATCAGGTCGTCCTGCAGGGAGAAGCCGTCGTATCCGAGATTGCCCACCGTGAGGGCGAACAGTACGGCTGCCAGGCCCAGCCCGATGGCGAAATCGAAGTAGTACAGCTCGTAGCGCCACGCACCTCCCATTTTCAGGGTGTTGGCCCATAATCCCCAGCACAGAAAACTGACGATCGTCAGCAAAAGCGCGACCGCGTGCGTTTGTGGCAGTATCATTTCGATTTTTTCCCGGAAACGTGAGCGTACAATGCCGGGCGACTGCGGGTCAACCCTATGCCGGGCGCGCGCGCCTCGCCCAGGCCCGCTCCTACCGCTCGGGCCCCTCCGCCCGCGGCGGCTCCCCCGGCGTCTGCACCAGGTGAATCGCCCGCGCGCCGGTCGAGCATTCGGGCAACGGCCGCCCGCCGTAATACCCCAAACCGTAGACGAAATCGCTTTTCAGGCGGTCCACGCAAACCTGGCCGGCGCGGCCCTCGATGGCGCGCCACAGCGGACGCGCCGAAGCCATCCGGTCCGCTTCGGGCAAAGCCGCCCGCTTCACGTAAACCGCGCCCACCGTCGCGCCCATCGCTACCAAGGCAGCGGCTGCCAACCGGCGCCCGCGCGTTTCCAAAATCCACACCGGGACGGCCACTGCCGCCGGCCAAAGCCATGACCACTGAAACGCCGGGCGCGGCGCGCGCCGGAGGCCTTCCGCCAGAGCCGCCGGAATCAGCGGCACGGCTACCGGAAACACCACCAGCAGGAGAGCGCAGGCCACCAGCCAGCCGCGCGCGCGCCGCGCTTCCGCCAGGCCCAGCCCCATCAACGCCGCCAGGGGAGGACACAGCGGCAACAAATACCCCGGCAGTTTGTTGACCGATAGCGAAAAGAAAACCAGCCCGAAGGCCGCCCACACCAGCAAAAAGACACGGCGCAAATCGCCCCAACCGAACCGCCGGGCCACCAGGCCCACCAGCGGCGTCCAGGGCAGCAGCAGCCCCGCGAGCACCGGCAGGTAATACCACCACGGCTGCCCGTGACCCAGCGCGCCGGTGGTGAACCGGCCGAACTGGTGCTCCCAGGCCACCTTCACAAATGCCCTGCCGTTGCGCTCGAAGCACGCCACATACCACGGCGCCGCCACCAGCACCAACAGCCCCACCATGCGCGGCCGCAACAGATCCGGAAGGCTGCGCCATCGCACCGCCAGTGGCGCCGCCAGCACCGCCGCCACCAGGTACTTGGCCAGCAGCGCCCCGCCCAGCAGCGCCCCCGTCAGCGGCAGCCACCGCCGGTCGCCTCTGCCGATCCAGGGCAGCGCCAGCAGCATGGCCGCGGAAAATGTAGCCGCCAGCGGAAGATCCGTCACGCCCGCATAGCCGAAGCCCACCCAGGCCGCGCCGGTCCCTAGAATCCAGGTGGCCAGTGACGCCGCCAGGCAGCCGAACTCGCGCCGCAGAATCCACCAGTAGAAGGCCAGGAAGGCCACCGCCATGAGCGCCACCGGCAGCCGCGGCGCCACCTCCGGACCCCATCCCAGGCGAAAGCCCGCCGCGCTCATCCAGTAAAGCAGCGGCGATTTCTCGAACCACGGCTGGCCCCACAACCACGGCGTCACCCAATCCCCCGTGCGCGCCATCTCGCGCGCGATGGCCGCGTAGCGTGGCTCGTCGGGACCCAGGAGGCCCGCCGTACTCAGGCCCTGAAAGTACAGCGCATAAGCCGCGAGCGGCGCCAGCCACAGCCAGCGCGGGAGTTTGAGGGGCATTTCTCCCATTATCCTATAGGGGTGGACGTGGCCTTTCTTCCGCTCACCCCCGCCGGCGTGGATCGCGCGCTGGGCATGATGGCGCGGCTCTATTCCGCCAGCATGCGATTCGACCCGGTTCACGCCCGCGCCGCCATCAAGGGGCTGATCGCGAACGACGCCTGCGGCGCCGCCTGGATAATCCAAGCCGCCGGCCAAACCGCCGGCTACCTGGTGCTGACCATCGGCTACAGCCTGGAGTTCCACGGCCGCTACGGATTGCTGGACGAACTCTTCGTCGAAGAGGCCTTCCGCGGAGAGGGCATCGGTACCGCAGCCCTGGCCTTTGCCGAAGAGGTGTGCCGGTTGCGCGGTCTGCAGGCATTGCGCCTGGAAGTGACCCGCGCCAACCAGCGCGCGCAAGCGCTCTACCGCCGCGCCGGGTTTCAAGCCCACGACCGCGACCTGATGACCAAGTGGCTGTAGGATACCCCGGATTCACCGCAGAGACGCGGAGAAGAATTACTTGGATTGTGTTTCTCCGCGTCTTTCTCCGCGTCTCCGCGTCTCTCTCCGGTAACTTCAAACAAGTCCTTTATTCTCAGTGAGGGCTGTGGCCAAAATACGCGCCAACCGTGCATTTTGCCGGTGCCGATACGGAAGTTTCCTCGCCCCAAGAACATCGACATCAGTCGGTGCGAAGGCTCCGCGGTGAATATGTTCCCTCACGCATAAGCGACAATAGAACCAAGGACACCCCGATGCTGCTGGATATCGCCAAACTGCCGACCGCCGAAAATTCGTCCATCCACCTTCACCCCAGCGACAACGTGGCCGTCGCGCGCGTGGCGCTGGCCGCCGGGGCCCCATTGCGCGTTGGCGGCGTCCGCCTCGAAACCCGCGACGCCATTCCCGCCGGGCACAAGGTCGCGCTACGCGAAATCCAGGCCGGCGAGATGGTGCTGCGTTACGGCCAGGCCATCGGCCGCGCGCGCCAGCTCATCCATCCCGGCCAGCACGTGCATACGCACAACCTCTCCTTCGAAGAACTGCGGCTCGATTACGAATTCCCCGCGTCGGAAACGCCTCTGCCGGCGCCCCGTCCGGACGGCCCCACCTTCCAGGGTTATCTCCGCCCCGATGGCCGCGTGGGCACGCGCAACTACATCGCCGTCGTGGCAGCCAGCAATTGCGCCGCCCATACCGCCGAGGAAATCGCCCGCAGCTACCAGGGCGAGCCGCTCCCCGAAAACGTCGATGGCGTGGTCTCTTTCCCGCACGGCGAAGGCTGCGGCCTCTCGATGGGGCCCGATCTCGATCAGCTCCGCCGCACGCTGGGCGGCGTCCTGGCGCATCCCAACGTCTCTGCCGCCGTGATCCTCGGGCTGGGCTGCGAAGTGAACCAGATCGAGCACTACCTGGGCGGCGAAGCGCCGGAAGGAGGCCGCCTGGCCGGTCTCACCTTGCAATCGAGCGGTGGCACCCTCGGCGCCATCCAGGCCGCCCGCCGCCAGATCGGCCAATTCATCGAGCGTGCCGCCGAAGAGCGCCGCACCGCGGCCCCCGCGTCCAAAATCGTGCTAGGCCTCAACTGCGGCGGTTCCGACTCCTTTTCCGGCATCACCGCCAACCCCGCGCTGGGCTATTGTTCCGACCTGCTGAGCGAGCTGGGCGGTACCCCGGTGCTGGCCGAAACCACCGAGATTTTTGGCGCCGAACATCTGCTGGTGAAGCGCGCAAGAAACCGGCAGGTAGCCGAAAAGCTATTGAACTGCATCCGCGAGTACAAGCGCTACTTGAACCGCTTCGAGGGTTCCTCGTTCGACGACAATCCCAGCCCCGGAAATAAGGCCGGAGGCTTGAGCAACATCCTCGAGAAATCCCTCGGCGCGGTGGCCAAGGGCGGCACCTCCCCGCTCAACGAGGTCTACCAATACGCCGAGCGCATCACCACCCCCGGCTTCGCCTTCATGAACACGCCGGGCTACGACCCGGTCTCGCTCAGCGGCCTGGCGGCGGGTGGCTGCAACCTCATCGCCTTCACCACCGGGCGCGGCAGCGCCATCGGATTTCCCACCATCCCGGTCCTCAAGATCTCCACCAACAGCGACACCTACCGGCGCATGACCGGCAATATGGACATCAACGCCGGCCTGATCGCCGATGGCGAACGCACCGTCCGCGAGATCGGCCGCGAAATCTTCGACCGCCTGCTGGAAGTCGCCTCCGGCCGCCGCACCTGTGCCGAACGCCTGGGGCACCAGGAATTCGTCCCCTGGCGCATCGGCCCGGTGATGTAAGACGCCACTCGCAGGCCACCCCGTTGTGGGGCGGCCAATCCTGGGTGGCGCTATTGGGTCGCATCTGCTCGACCTTGGATTCAACGCCGATTACCTGCATCGCTGGTCGAGCTACCGCCTTTTTCATGAGCAAGGGGAGCGGCCGCTTGCGGAACTCGTGCTCGAAGCTCATGCGTTGGCTTTGAAGCCTTCTCGCAGTTACGACGTTTTGGTTGCGTTCGAGTCCACCCTCCGTGCCAACATTAATGAGACAGTTCTCCTGGTCGTAATTACTGAGTAGGGCGAGAATAGGAACCAACGTGAACAACAATGGAATCTCTTCGGCTTCTCCCACGGTTTTGCCTGCCGCAGAAC
>JBKQPR010000074.1:0-21603 GCA_052144935.1 Bryobacteraceae bacterium | reverse complement strand
CGCCAGCGTTTCCCTCACCGTCCCGTCTTCCATTACCCCGGCCTTCAGCCACTTGCGGACCAACTTCAATACCCTCCGATCCGAGATGCGCTCCCCTACCAGCACCATCAGCTTCTCTTGATCGATGCTGTCGAAGTAGCCCTTGATGTCTGCATCGACTACGAAGTCATGCCCTTGGTTCCCCGCTATGCGGATCGCTTCCAGGGCCTCCGTCGCGCTCTTCTTCGGACGGAATCCGTAACTGCTCGGTTCGAAATCCGCCTCGAAGATCGGCTCGATCGGGGTACCCTCTGGGTCCTTCGTTGCCATCTGCACCACCCGGTCCCGTACCGTCGGTATCCCCAGTGGCCGCTGCTTTCCGTCTCCTTTGTCGATATATTGCCGCCTCACCGGTGAGGGACGATATCGGCCTGCCTTCAGATCGGCTTGTATCCCTTCGAGAAATTGGGCCACCCCCTGCTCCTCGATGAATCGCAGCGTGACTTCATCCACGCCCGCCGCTCCTCGGTTGCTGCGCACCCGATGCCATGCTTTCCACAAAACGTCACTTCTGTAGATCCGGTCATACAGCGCGTGGAAGCGCCGTGTCTTACTCTGCTTGGCACACACATATAGCTTGCGCTGGAGTTCTCGCACTTTATCTACTACCGGGTGTTTTTCCGTTTCCGGCATGCCCTCGTGCTTACCTCCATCCAAGCCCGATCAAAGCAGGGTCCCTTCCCTCCAGCGCGTTGTCTTGCACGCCTTCTCCGGTACTACGAACCCCTCGGACTCCCTCCCGGCTCCGCTCGATTTCAGCCGTCCGGCCTTATACCAGCGGTCTTCGCCTGACCGGGCTGCCAGGTAGGGTCTCTCCTGTTCCGCGCTCTTCTTTCGAAACGTGCCACCGCCCTCTACCCCGGGGTGGTCCAGCAACCGTTCCTGTCCAGGCTGCTGTCTGTTGCCTTCGCCGTGACATGAGCGGCTCGGCCCCCCCTCACACCTTTCGGATGATAATTTGACGAGGCTGCAGCGTTCACTTGATATTGCGGCCCGCTTCTTTGCTCCCTGCTCTTTCACAGGCTTTTGACGCCCCGCTCTGGCCGGTTGGATCTCTCCTTTCGGCTGGGGCCTGCTACCGGGTGCTCGGGCGCTTACCCGGACAGGACTTGCACCTGCTAGAACAACGCGTCTTTCAGGACGCACCATGCTTCCCATTCTATCTTCAGTAACCAGCGAAAGCCCAGCTTCTCCATTATCTGTAAACAGAGATTCCAGGTCACATGTTTTCTGGACTATTACTACGGGCTGCCAGGTCAAGAAAACAGCGCTCGTAAATCGCGCAGCCGGTTTGTCGGTCCGCACAGAATGACCACAGCAATCCTCCGCCGGGCGAGGTTCTGTTGATCGGGAATGCTCTGATCGACGGTAATGAGAGCCTCGAAGCCAGCGTCCTCAGCAGCTTCCAGGAGGCGGCCGTTCTTCAGGCCGGCCACGTTGGCAAGTTGGCCGTCTGGCAGTCATGGCCGGCAAACAGAAGGCGCAGGCGCACGTCAAGGCACTCGTCGGTCAGAAGCCGCATCAGATACGTGCCACCAACAGTTGCTTGGCTTCTTCCAGCGCTTGCAAGGCCAGGGCGCGCGGAACGGCCGGGAATCCGGCCAGGAAATCTTCCAGCGTGTCGCCGCCCTCCAGGCAATCGAACAGAGTCTGGACGGGCACTCGCGTCACTCGGAACACGGGAGCGCCGTGCATCGTCTCGGGATCTCTCGTGATGGCTCGCGCCACGTACCTATTGTCTCTCACTGCGTGTCTCCCGCGCGGCCGAAAAATTCACTCGTACCGCAGCGCCACCACCGGGTCGATGCGGGTGGCGCGGCGGGCGGGGAGCGACACGGCCAGGAACGACACCAGGGTCAGGGCCAGCGAGACCGTGAGGAAGACGATCGGGTCCCTTTCTTTCACGCCGAACAGGAAGGTGGAAAGCAGGCGCGTCAGGCCGATGGCGGCGCCAACCCCTACGGCCACGCCGATCACGGCCAGGCGCATGCCCTGAAACACCACCATGCGGCGCACGTCTTTCGAGCCGGCGCCCAGGGCCAGGCGGATGCCAATCTCCTGCGTGCGCTGCTGCACGGAGTAGGCCATCAGCCCGTAAATGCCGATGGCCGCCAGGAACAGGGCCGCGGCCGCGAACACGGTCATCAACAGCATGTTGAAGCGCGTGCGCGAGGTGGAGCGCGAAATCACTTCGTCCATGGTGCGGACCTCGGCCACGGGTAATCCGCTGGCCTGGCGCAACTGTTCCTGAATCGGGCCGCTCAGCAGGTATGGATTGCCGCGCGTGTGCACGATCCACTTCAACGGCGTGAGCCCCATGTTGAGCGCATTGAGGGCATCGGGCACCTGCGCGTTGGGTATGGGTTAGACGCCGGAGTTAGACTGAGGTTCCGTGGCGGGAGTAAGATTGGGACCATGAGCGACATTCGTGTGGCCGGCTGGCTCGCCTCGGCTTTCCAGGATGTCCGCTACGGCGCGATTCTATTGCGCCGCGACGCTGGTATCTCCACACTGATCGTGCTGGTGCTGGCGCTGGGGATCGGCGGCAATGCGGCCATCTTCACGCTGCTCAAGGCCGCCTTCCTCGATCCGCTGCCCTATCGCGACGCGGGGCGGCTGGTCACGGTCAGGGAATCGAGCGGCTGGAACCCGAGCACTTCCGGGTTTCTCGAAATTCGCGCGCGCACCCGCACCATCGAACAGATCGGGTTTGCCGAACACGTCGATATGCAGCTTACCGGAACCGGCGACCCCGCGCGGGTCGTCGCGGCGCGCGTGACGGCCCCGTTCTTCCCCGTGCTGGGCGCGAAGCCGTCGCTGGGCCGGCTGTTTGTCGAGGATGAGAATCGGCCGGGGCGGTCGCCCTCGGTAATCCTCACGGACGGCTTCTGGCGGTCCAGGATGGGCGCGGACCCCGGGGTGATCGGGCGCACGCTTCGCCTGGATGGCCAAGCGGCCACAGTGGTCGGTGTGCTGCCACCCGGATTCCATTTCGATTACCCGTCGCTGGGCATCGCGGAGCCGGTGGACCTCTACGTTCCGTACCCTCTGGAATCCTCACTGCCCCTGCATATGAGCGTCAACGGGCTGGGCCTACCGGTCCGCGTAATCGGCCGACTGCGGCTAGGAGCCGGTTTAACCCTGGCGCAAACCGAACTGCGGGACATCGCCGAAGCGCTGAAGCACGAACATCCGGAAGCATTCCCCACCCCGCGCAACGAACCGAGTCACTTTTCCTTCGAGGTTCGACCGTTGCGCGACGCCATTGTGGGGACCCAGCGCTCGCTGCTGTGGCTGCTGCTCGGAGGCGTGGGGGCACTGCTGCTGATCGCCTGTGCGAATACCGCGCAGCTTCTCCTGGCGCGATCGCTGCGGCGCACGCGAGAGGTGGCCATCCGCTCGGCGCTGGGCGCCAGCCGTTTTCGTCTGATCCAGCAATTTCTTCTGGAGGGCCTCGTGCTCGCAGTGTGCGGCGGCGCGGCGGGGCTGGCTGCTGCCGGCTGGATCGCGCGCATCCTGGTTCGATTGCTGCCGGTGCGCAGTCCGCTGCTGGCCTCGGCCCATTTGGACGCGCGCGTCATCGTCTTCACGCTGGGGATCTCGGTGGTCTCGGCGATCGTGTTTGCCATCATTCCGGCGGTGAAAGGCAGCCGTTGGACGCCTGGGCCGGCCCTCGGCGCGCGGATGAGCGCGGGCGAACGAAACCGCTGGCGCCACGCGATGATCGCCATCGAAGCGGCGCTCTCCGCATTCCTGCTGTGCGGCGCCGGCCTCGTGGCGCAGAACTTGTGGGCGCTGATCGCGGCGCCCATGGGCTTCGATCCGAACCATGTGCTGGCCATGAAGATCCGGCTGCCGCTGGGCAAGCAGGAACAACCGGACCCCAAGGCCGGCCCGATGTTTCGCGAGTATCTGCGGAAGATCGAGGCCATCCCTGGAGTCGAGTCGGCCGCCACCGTGACCGGCCCGCCGCTGCGGCCTGCGCGAGGAGGCAATGCTCAACTGGCGGGAGTAACGGACGGGACCGGGTATCTGAAGAGCATCATGGCGTTTAGCCATCAGATCAGCCCGGATTACTTTCGCACGCTGCACATTCCGCTGCTCGCCGGGCGCACGTTTCGCGAAGACGATGCGGGGGCCAAAATCAGCGTGGTGATCGTGAACGAGGAGTTCGCGCGCCGCTTCGGCCTGGGAGCCAACATCGTCGGCCGGCAACTCGGAGAAACGGACGGGACCATCTGTTGCACGATTGTCGGAATGGCCGGTACTGTGCGCACGCGCGGCCGCGACACCGCGCCGTTCCCGGAAGCCTATTTTTCGTCTCTACAGTTCTCCTGGCCGAACGCTTACCTGGTGGTGCGGTCGACGCTTCCACCGGGGCAGTTGCTGCGACAGGTGAAGGCGGCCATCGGATCCGCCAACTCCGATCAGGCCGTTTTCGGGGTTCAGACTATGCAGGACTTGATTGCCGACTCGGTGACCGAGCCGCGCTTCAACGCGTTCCTCACCTGCGCTTTCGCGCTTCTGGCCGTGGTCATGACCGCGGCGGGCATGTACAGCGTGATCGCGTGCCTGGTTTCGCAGCGCACCGGCGAGATTGCCATTCGCGTGGCGCTGGGCGCCAGCCGTGGCGCGATTGTCCGAACCGTCCTGGGGACCACCACCGTCTGGATGGCAGTTGGGTTGGCCTGTGGTTTGGGACTGGGGCTGGCCACCAGGAATACGGTCCGCGCGCTTTCCAGCACGGCGGTGACGGGGTCGCCGTGGATGTACGGATCGGTGGCGCTGTTCTTCTTCGTAGTAACGCTCGCAGCCGCCTGCGTGCCGATGCGCCGGGCCAGCCGGCTCGATCCGGCGGCGGCGCTGCGTTGCGAGTAGGGGGCGTTCCTCGTTCGGAGGGCTGGTCTACCTGCCCGGCCTCGTCCGCTGCTCCGCCTCCATCAGGTTCATCAGAATGTCATTGATCCGGGTCAGGTGGCCTTCACCCTTGGATCTGAGCCAATCGAGAACCCGCGCGTCGAGACGTACGCTGACCGCGACTTTTCGCGGCCGGGCATCCCGCAGCCGAACCATGCTTGCCAACTGTTCATCGGTCAGGCGCGGGATGTCTCCGAGGTTGACGTGTGAGTCATCCCCTGCCGCTTGGCGTGCGGCAATGCGGCGCAGCGCCTGGCGCTCCCCTTCACTCCATCGCCTGTTCTTGATATCTTCGGATCTCACGCTTTTCAGCCGCCCGGGCTGAGACGATGCGGACGATTTCTTCACCATGCTTGTCCTCCCGGTACGCATGAACGACGAGCAGCACGCCACGGACATCGGGCTCAATTCGAGTTGCGCCGATCGCGTGCTGATGTTGTTCTTCCGTTTTCGCTATCGATGCGGTCCGGATAGATGAGGCAAAGTTCATCCTCGAATACCAGCGCCGCCGGTTCAAATCAGATTCCGTCGTGTTTCCGCTGGTTCAGCAGGTCCTTCGCCGGATCCATTCGTATCGCATTGCGTATATACATATCGTAGCATATCGCGGCGGCGGCCGGGTAGCCTGCGCGCGATCGCCCGAAGGTTGGGTGGTTCCGGCTCCAGGGCTAACAGACGCTCATCGCAGGCCGACTTCCCGCAGGATCTCGTCATGCGCGACAACCTCTCCGGCACGGACCTCGCCGCGTGCCGGCGCGATCGCCGCTTCGTCCTCTTCGGTCACCGGCTCGTCATCCAGTGGCGCCGATAACGCCGCCCGATAGGCCGGACTGACCGCCAGGTACTCCAGGAACCGCCTCGCGGCGGGGAGTTCCTCTTCTGGAATCCGGTCCACCAGATCATGAAGTTTAGCGCGGCTCATTGAGGCCCTCCGTCTTCAGGGTACTCGATAGCCTTCGGTCACATCAACGCGGGGAGTGCCCCGGGCAAGACTCGCCTCTCGTCGCTCACCCGAGCCGCGTCCCGCCCCTACTTCGCCGTTTCCAGCACCAGGACCGAGTCCAAGTGATCCGGCGCCTGCGCGGGCAGCGTCACGGTGACGCTGTCGCCGCTCTGCTGCACCTTGAGAGCCTTGTGCGAGGCGTCCGCCAGCAGGTACGCCTTGGAAACTTTGCCGCTGACCTTGGAGACGGCGAAGGACCCGTTCGGCCACTTGAAGAGGTGGATGTAGAGCTTGCCGGGTTTGGTGGTCGAGCGCCAATCCGTGGCGATCACGAAGGCCGGATTCCCCTTCTTATCCATTCTGGTCTTGTCCGGCGTGCCGAGTTCGTCGCCGAAAGGCGTCGGCCCCGCGCCGTAGATGGCCTCGCCGTTGACCTTCAGCCATTTGCCGACGGTGCGCAGATTGTCCTGGCTGGCTTGCGGGATCACCCCCTCGGACGTGGGGCCGACGTTGAGCAGGTAATTGCCGCCTTTGCTGACGATGTCGACCAGCTTGAAGGTCAGATCCTCGGGCGTTTTCCAATCGGTGTCGTCCTTCTTGAAGCCCCAGGTGTGATTGAGCGTGGCGGGCACCTCCCAATCTTCATTCACCACCCTGTTCGGAATGGCATTGTCGCCCATGGAGCGGTAGTCGCCCTGGATGCCCAGGCGGCCATCGATCAGCGTCATGGGCTGCAACTGGTGGACCAGGTCGATGAATTTCTGACCGCGGTCGGCGTGATCGGCGCTGATCTGGCCGCGCGGCGTGTCGAACCACAGGAGGCACAGCGGACCGTAACCGGTGAGCAACTCCTTGACCTGCGGAAGGGCCTTTTCGGAGAGGTACTTGTCGAAGTCCTTGTGGCCGTCGTCGGGGCCGAAATCCCAGGTGTTGCCGTTGCCGTTGGGCTCGTGCCAGTCCTGCACCTGCGAGTAGTAGAAGCCGAATTTGATGTGATGGCGCGCGGCGGCTTCGGAAAGTTCCTTGAGCGGGTCGCGGTGGAACGGGGTGGCGTCGTAAATGTTGTACTTGCTCACCTGGGAGTGGTACATGGCGAAGCCGTCATGGTGCTTGCTGGTGATCACGATGTACTTCATGCCGGCGTCTTCGGCCATTTGGACCCACTGTTCGGCGTTGAACTTCACGGGGTTGAACTGGGTGGCGAGCTGCTCGTATTCCTTGACGGGGATCTTGGCCCGATTCATGATCCACTCGCCGATGCCGGGGATGGCCTGGCCTTTCCACTCGCCGGCGGGGATCGAATAAAGACCCCAATGGATGAAGAGACCGAACTTGGCCTCGCGGAACCACTTCATCTTGGCGTCCTGGGCGGCGTCTCGAGCCGGAGGGGCGGTCTGCGCCATCGCGGCGTACAGACAGCCTAAGACCGCCGCGAGGGCGGCCGATACCTTTAGCGTTGAAGATGGGGAGAATTTGCGTTTCACGGGTCACCTCGTCCGTTCCCTATTATGTACGGGAGGCGGGCGTTTGGCTAGCGGAAAGGAGGAATTTTTGGGCAATGGTGGGCGAGATCGCTCCGGGTGGTCGCGTTCCCAATCTTACCCTCACCCCCAGCCTATCGCCGTTATAATCAATCGCTTCCAGGTGTTCCCCTCGACATTTGCGCGACAATTTAGGGAAGGAGCCATCGTGCTCACCTTCTGGCGCCGCCACCGTTCCCGCGCATCATGGGAATCATCCGGCCCACGGGACGGCAGGCGACCCTCGAGGCGCGGAAGGAGGGCATGAGGGACGGCGTGAAGAGTCCCGTCGCCCTGTTTCTGTGAAGTCAGGGCAGAACGCCAAGGCGGTCAAGTTCGATTAATGTTGTTCTCGCTATCTCGCCTTCCGCGTGTATGCCTTTCCTCTGGTCCCGTCTTTTTTCATGCGGCCGTTCACGGCAACGCGTTTCTTCGGCTTTTTCGCCGTGGCGTTTCCAACAAGTGCTCCGGCCAAAAGTGGCAACAGTGGTAGCGGCATGTTTTAATATCTCCTCTTTCTGAAAACGAAATCTCGCAACTCCGGGGACCGTGCGCCACGCCTCAGGTTTTGCGTTTTTGGGATGACCCGCAGATTCGTGACGGAGTTGTCGCCACCCTTGGAATAGGGGACGATGTGGTCGATGTGGTGAATGGTCGAATCGAACTTAGCGCCTTTTAAATCGCGCTCGATCACGGCTCGCTTGATGTGTGCGGGGATAATCCGGCTTCGGGCTGGAGGCCGCACGAAGAAGAACGCGCCGCCGATTCCAAGAACAAACCCGAAAACGAGGGCTTCCGCGGGTTTGTATCCGAGCTTGATGAGGGTAAAAACTCCCCCAAGATAAAACAGCAGACCGAAGACACCACGACGAATCCTGAACCTCAGTTCACCCTTTTTGCGTCGCCCGACCTGAAGCAGGTAGTACAGTTTTGGTACGGCAACCAACGCGCAGACCACCCACGCCCACGTCGGAACCTCGCGCATCACCATACCAGTTTTCCGCAAGCTTGGCGGATGAATCAAGATGCGCTTTGGATATCACCCTGTACGGGCTTTCGTGCGGTAAAGTCTCCAAACGCCCGTTTCGTCCGACTCGTGCGTTTTTTACAACCAATAACTTACGTGGAATCAACAGGTCCCAAGGGTTCGAATCCCACTCCCACCGCCATGAAGGAAGACCGGACCAGTTTTCTCGGTGGGGTCTCAGATCACGATTGAATCTGGTTGCTCCGGGTTCGTCACGGCGAACCACTCGAGCATGGCCACTCGGCAGAGTCTTCGATCGGCCGCGACGAACAGCGTTACGAGTTCTTCTCGCTTGAGCCTCAGAGCAACTGAGAGTTGCAGCGCATCGAGCGTGCGCAGCGCTTCGACAGCGCCATGTCTGAAGAGCGATTGTTTGGCGGTTCGAAAGTGCTCGTCGTTAATGGCAGCCACCAGGAAACGGCGCCGGCCCAGATCGGCTTCGAGGCGTCGGCGCGCGAGTAAAACCATTGCCGGTCGATCTCTCCCGTTCGCACCTTCAGTGCAAAGACGGATTCCATTTCCACCGTGCTGAGGCGAGAGATTATACATTGGGAACCCGGCTCTGAAAGAACACGATCGACGAAGTCACTGCCGATCTCCTTACGATAGACCTTGGCCAGGGCGCTCGTGTCGAAGAAGTATTTTGGCAATCAGCGCTCTCGGCGTTCTTCCAGTACGGCTTCCGAAAGAGAGCCCTGGATCGTCGACAGTGCTCGCCTGACTTCATCAAGGCCGATGTCATCCTGCGCGGCGTCCGGCCACTCCTCGGAGGAAACCAGTAGCGGGTGATTGGGAGACACATCTATCGTGTCGGAAATGGTGACTGTCACCTGCTGCCGCTCTCCAAGTGGAAGGGGTTCCAAGGGATGGAGGACTCCATTCTCATACACCGCCTGAACTGTCTTCTCCATGCTTCCAGTTTAGTTGATCCACGCTATGAGTGCATCTTCGCTCGCGACGCACCCGGAGTCTCCACAGCATGTTGGGAATCGCCCTTCCCGCAGCGGCTGGTCTACCGCCCCACCGTCAGCCGGTCCGCCAGAATCGGCGGCAGCCCCGCGTCGCGGATCTTCTTCTGCGCTCGGGCGATGTCGTAATCCACCCGGAAGAAAATCGCCATCTGGGCGTCGGAATCGAAAATCATGCAGGCGGCGCGCGGGTCGCCATCGCGGGGCTGGCCCACCGAACCTGGGTTCAGCATATAGGCGCACTCGGCATCGATATCCAGTACGCCGCGATCAGTGCGATAGGCCGGCTGCAGAATGGTCTCCACGCGCGAGTGGTTCCAGATGAAGCCGCCTTGCACGTGCGTGTGCCCGAAAAAGGCGATACGGCTTTCCAGATAGGAGAAGGCCAGGCCGGCCTCGTTCGCCGCCATCAGATACTCGTCTTCGTCGAACGGCGAGCCGTGTACCACCTGCAGTCCGTCCACCAGCAGCGGTCCCCTGGGCAGTGCGCGGACGTACTCGGCGTGCTCCGGCGCGATGTGCTCCTGGGTCCATAGGGCGGCGGCGCGGGCCACCGGATTGAACCACTCCAGATCGTCGATGCCCACCGAGGCGCGGTCGTGGTTGCCGCGCACCACCACCGGACAATGCTGCCGCACCCAGGCCACCACCAGGTTGGGGTCGGCGCCGTAGCCGATCAGGTCGCCGCAGCAGAAGACGCGGTCGTAGCGGCCTTCGGTCTCCTGGATCACCGCCTCCAGCGCTTCCCAGTTGGCGTGAATATCGCTCAGGATCAGATAGCGCACTGGGTGGCGGGCCTATGCCTTTCGCAGCCTGAGGAGGGAGATTTCAGGAGGGGCGCCGAAGCGCGCGGGAATCGCAATCGTGCCGATGCCGCGCGTGACATAGGCGGCCGCGGCGCCCAAGCGGTAGAGTCCGTAAACATAAGGAGTAAAGAAACGGGCGGGATTGAGAGTTTGCTCGAAGATCTCCACCGTGACCTGTCCGCCATGAGTGTGGCCCGCCAGCATGAGATTATAGCCCTGCCGGGCGGCCTTCGGGAAGACGTCCGGATTGTGCGAGAGCAGCAGGTTGAACGCGGCCGGATCCACCATACGCTCGGCGCCGATCAGGTAGCGGCTGGGATTGCCGACGGGCTGGTAGTCTACGCCGGCCACATTCAACACATTTTGGCCGAAGCGCAGCGCCTGGTTCCGGCCGCGCAGGAAACGGATGCCGGCGCGCGCGCCTCGCTCGGCGGCGTACTTTTCGGCCAAAGCCACGTGTTCGTGGTTGCCCATGCAGCCGAAGGTGCCGGCGTCGGATCGCAGGCGCGCCAATTGCCGGATGCAGGCATCCAGCGGATCGCCCCGCGCGGAAATCAGGTCGCCCGTGACCACCGCGAGGTGGGGGTGGAGCTCGCGGCAGGCGTCGATGACGCGCGCCAACTCCGCCTCGCTGAGGAAGGCGCTCAGATGGATATCGCTAAGCTGCAGGATCCGCAAACCGTCCAGATCGGCCGGCAAGCCGGGCACGGGAACCTCGATTTCGCGCAGGCGGAAATCGGTGCGCTCGACCAACGCGGCATATCCCATGGCGGCGAAAGGGGCGGCCATCAGCAGCTTGCCGGCGGCATTCAAGGCGCGGCGGCGGCCTGGATTCAGGCCGGCATCAAGCTGGCGGCGAACCGCGCTCAACGCCTGATGTATCACCAGCAGAACGGTAGCGCTGGCCAGGTAGGCCAGGGTGAGGGCGCCCATGGACATGCCAAGACTGGGATTCAGGGGAAAATGCGGCAGCAGCGCGGCGAAGCTGAAGGAGTAACCCAACAGCAGCAGGACGTTGAACAGAACGATGGCGGCGCGCGCGGCCGTCAACCGCCGGCCGGTCCAGTGCCGCCGGGCGAAGCGCAGCAGCAGCACCGTGATACGCCACTCCACCAGCGAGAAAACGGCTATTAGAAGCAAATCGAACGGTGAATTCAATACCCAGCCTCTATCCCTATCCCTATTGTAATGCCTGCCTCACTCCATCCACGCGGTGACTAGTACTGCTGGTGGGGCATGCTTCAGCTTGCCCGCTTCACAACCACGCGCCGGCCCGTGCCGCTGGCGGGCATGCTTCAGCTTGCCCGCTTCACATCCACGCGCCCACCAGTACCGCCAGCGCGGCTGCGGCGGCCGTTTCCGCACGCAACACCAGCGGGGAGAGCGACACGGGCTGCCATCCGGCGGAAGCGGCCCCTTGGCGCTCGGCATCCGTCCAGCCGCCTTCCGGACCCACCAGCAGCGCGGCGTCAGCGCCGGCCGGGCGGTCCGCCGGCAACACGCGCAGCAGGGCCGGCGCGGCGCCTTCTTCCAGGAAGTAGCGATAGGGGGCGGCGGTGGTGATGGCTCGATCGAAGCGGACGGCCGGCAGGATCTCCGGCGCGCGGACGCGGCGGCATTGCTGGCTGGCCTCGCGGGCGATGCGCGTCCAACGCTCCGAACGCTTGCGGGAGGCTTCCAGCAGGCCCCTCTCGCTGCGCGCGGCTTCCACGGGAAGGATGCACCCGGCGCCCAATTCGGTGGCCTTCTCGATCATCCACTCAAAATGAGCAAACTGGATGAGCGAGGCGCACAAGGTGATTTCGAGCGGAATCGCCGCCCCGGCAACCGGCTCCAGGACCCGGAAAACCACCCGGCCGGAATGGGCTTCGGCGATCTCGGCCAGCCAGGTGGAGTGGTTGTCGGAGATCTCGTATTGCTGTCCCGGAGCGGCGCGCAGCACCCGCGCGAGGTGGCGGGCGTCGTCGCCGTGGAGTTCGGCGATGCCATCCCGGATCGAGTCTACGAAGAAGCGCCGGCGGGCCACGACCTCATTGTAACGGCCGGTTCTGTAAACTGAAGCCGTGGCGCCCGCCCCGTCTTCGACTCCCCTTTTAGATCGCCAACAGTTGCTTGCTCAGCCACGGCGGCGCAGCCAGGTGATCCAATGGGCAGCCGGCGCCGCGATCGCCTTGGCCGTGTGGGTCGCCTTTCAGTTTCTTCCCAACAATGCCGGAGATCTGTTTCCGCTCTGGTGGCTCGGCTTCCTGGTGTCGCTGTTTTTGGGCATCCTTCTTCATGAGCTCGGGCACCTGGCAGCCGGGAAGCTGGCCGGATTCGACTTTCACCAACTCCTGGTAGGCCCTTTTATGGTTTCCAAAGAGTCCAGCGGCTACAAACTGCGGTTTTTGCCGCGCCGCATCCTGACCACGGCGGGCCACACGATAATGATTCCCCGGACCACGGAAAACTTGCGGCACAGCTTTGCGTTATTCGCCGCCGGAGGGCCGGTCGTCACGGCCCTCCTGTTCCTGCCGATTGCATTCGCGCCATGGGGACTGCCGATGGCTTGCTTGCTCCCGGCCAACCTGGTGTTGGCGTTTTTCAGTTGGGTTCCGATGACCATCGGCGGTTCCCATACGGATGTCAAAGTACTGCGAACGCTGGCCGGCAAAGGGCCGTCTTCCGAGCGTTTTGCCGCCATCCTTTACGTGATGGCCATCGATAACCGCGGAGTGGAGCCGCACCGGTGGCCGCGTGAGATTCTGAACAAGCTGGCCTCCGGCGCGCACGAAGACGCGCACCACCCGGAGTTCCTTGGCGAAGCCGCCACTCTGCTCCACTTGTATGCGTTCGACTGGGGCGATGCCGAGGCCATGGCCGGCGCCTTGGAGCAGGTGCTTGGCTCGTCGCACCGCATCCGTCCCGACCTCCGCCGCGCGTATTTTGCCGAGGCCGGCTTTTTCCAGGGCATCTACCGGAAGAATGCCGCGTTGGCGGGCGCGTGGCTGGAGAATGCGCGCAAGGTGAAAGGTGGCGTCGCGCCGAAGAATTGGGACGCCGCTCCGCTGGCCGCCATTGCCATCGCCGAAGAGAACTGGGAAGATGCCCGCGCACATATCAGCCGGGCGATCGCGCGTCTGGACCGGCAGCCCGGCGCCCGCGGCAGCGTCTCCGCGGCCCGCCGCCGGTTGGAGGCGCTCGCGGCTTCGCTGCCAGCTTCGTTGCCGGCTTCGCTGCCCTCAAGCGCCTCTATGGCAGCGCCGAATCCGGATAGGTAAGATACACGGCGGCCAGTTTGTAGGTCTGGTAATAGTCGCTCGGGTGAAATACCCGCCAGCAAGGCAATTGCTCTGTCTGGATCGAAGACTACGCCAGGGCACAGCAACTGCTGGATCAACAGCTACGGACCAACCGGACGGAGTTGCTGGAAAGATTTGCTCGGCAGTTGAACCCTCTGCACGAGACGATCTTCGAGCCTTATCCGGCCAGCTACTACTGGACGTTTTATCAATCCGAGTGGGCCACCGGCGTGGCGGTCCGTCAGGCGGAGTTTCTGAAGCGGCTGATGCCCCTGCTGGTGTGGCACGGAATGCTGAGTTTCTCCAGCGCCGATGTCATGCGCTACTTCGGCAGGGAGGTTGGCCAGTCGGGAACCATTCCCGCCGGCTTCAGCGGCTAGGTTGGGCTCCGGCTCACTGCCGCTCTCCGGCTCCTGGGTCTGTATGGGCAACTCCTGGCCCCATCCAAACAAACAACTTCTTCTGTTATCCCGCCGCCTGACTCGAATCCGCAGCCTCTTTGAGAAGCTGAGCCAAAGGCCTCCTGAAGAGAAATAGGCACAGATTGGCCAGTAAAGAACCGGTTTACCGGCCCTCCTCCTCATGGCCTACCTGGCGCGCAGTTCAACCGCCGCTGTGGACGCGGTGAGGCTGCCCTTCATCCCTTCGCGCACGATCGTGCGGACCTGGTAGATCCCGGCGGGGGCGTTCAGTGTCGCGACGGCCTTCAATCCGTCCTCTTTGAGCGAGGCGAGTTTTTCGTCCGTGAGCGCCAGGTCCATGATGGATTCCTTGCCGGTGATGAATCTGCCGTTGGCGTCGAGCAGCGTCATCAGGAAGACGATTTGCTGCACGTGGCGGCCGTTGGCGGTTCCGAATCGCAATCCATTCACATCTACGGTGACGCGGATGGAAACCGCGATCGCGCCATCCTTCGGCTGCCCGGCGGCCAGCGCCACCGTCGCGGGAACATCACGGAAGGTTTCTTTGGAGAAAACAGCGTCGTCCATGGGAGCACCCGCGGACAGCTCCTTCTTGGGATCGTCCAGCCGCGAAAAGTAGCCAGGGCGAAACTGGATGGAGTCCTCTCGTTTGGATTTGAAGCGGATCTTCAGGGTGTGAAATTTGCCGTCGCGGCTGCCAGGATTGAAGGCCAGCAGATAGGTGACCTCGGGATTGGCGGCGAGTTCCATGGCGCCGGCGAGGTCGTTGGTGTCCTTGAAATAGTGGCCGCCCGTGCCGTTGGCAATGTTCTGGAGGGGCATCAAAGGGAGAGACCGGCGCAGGGAGTCCTTGGGACCGCCCATACGCGCATCGAGACCCTGCGCGCCGATCGCGTGAACGGCGATGTTCCAGCGGACGGCTCCGTCGATGAAGTGCTGAAGTTCAGGCGGCACGCCGGGCCGCAGCAGGAAGCCGGATGAGGTCAGCACAAGAATGCGCGTTCCGTTCATCTGCGATAATCTCTTCGCTGCGTAACCGAGCGCGTCGAGCGTGTCGATCGATAGCGCCCGTACTTGTTCCCAGGTCGTGCTGGCGGCTTCCTGCGCAATGCCGTACGCGGTCATGCGGCACTGCGCGGCTGAGTCGCCTTGGCCGCAATTGGCACACTTCATGGCGGCCGCGATCGCCGCCTCTACGATCTGGCCGTCCAGATTGTGGAGAAAGATGTAGGAATCGATGGGACTGACTCCGCAGTAGTGCGTAACCACGGGGCGCACGTGCGAGCTGAGGTGTTCGAGTCTCGCGGCGAACACCTTGGCATCCGTGGTGAAATCGAGGTCGCCCTGGCCGGACGCGGTGACGATCGACAGGCGGTCCCCTGGCTTCACGCCCTCCGCGATAAATGCCCGCGCCCCCTGCTTCACGAACAGCATCGAGCCGTTGGGCACATGAAAATCGTCGAAGAAGAAGGTGACGAATTTCGGTTGTGGCGGAGGGATGTTGGCGGGAGGGACAGTCTCGGGTGGCTTCCCTGCGGCCCGCTCGGTGGTGGGCGGGGTGGGTTCCGGCCGGAGCTCGGAGAAAGCGGTGATTTGCTGGGGAACTCCATTATCGAAGACAACAAAATCGGATGCGTGGAGGCCGCCGACGGCGTGGCCGAGCGAGTCTCGAACCGTTAGTCCAGCCTCCACCAGGTTGGACTCGGCGCGGAGAATCATCGAGGGAGGAGAGTAAGGGTGAGTGTGGATGACAACCTCTTGCGCGGGTGTTTGGGCGCGGAGAAGGAGAGCGCCGAGCGTGCCGAGACCGCCGAGTATCAGCAGTGCGAGGCTATGGCGCGCGGTTGCCATAAGCCATTATATGGGCGCGCCGTCCCTCGCCTGCCCGATGCGGTTGCCTACTCGTCCATCACGTCCCGCAGCGGAATCACGATCGGTGAATCGGGAATGCGAAGCGTTTTGTCCGCGACCTGCTGAATGCCGCCGGCTGTCCAGAGCTCGCTTTCGAGCGTCTTGGGGTCGATGATCCAGACGTACGGCACGCCGTTCTCCACCAGCTCCGTAGCTTTGGCCCACACGTCCACCATCCGGTCGTCGTGCGAGAGGATCTCGATCCACAGCAGCGGCGGCTGGGAAGGATACCGGCCCTCGAAGTCGGGCAGCGAATAGACGCAGATGTCGGGGATCGGATACCATTTCTGGCGCACTTTCACGCGCAGTTCCGTGTAGATCTGGATGTTCCACTGCTTGCGCCGCCGGGCCAGGTATGCCCCGAGCAGCAACTGTAACAACGCGTGTGCTTTATCTCCCAAGTTGCGCTCCACCAGGACGCCGTCGCGATATTCCCGGTCGGGAGAATACGATCTGTCCAGGTATTCCTCAAGCGGGAGCAGTGTCTCGACGCCCATGTCATTACCATACCACCCGCGACGCGGATCGACGGCCTTCTCTGCCCCACCGTTTTCACCGCGCCGGCCAATTCGGACTTGAAGCGGCGGCGCAAGATGGTCATCCGAAATTCTGCCCGATGCGCGGCACGGTCTACCGCACCGGGGACATCAAGCTGAGTGGCACACGGCGCTCAGGGCGGTGCCATGCAGTTTGGTTCACCGCTTCAGCACTTCCTCGAAAAACGCGGTCGCCCGAGGGTCGCGCGAGTTGCCCAGGGTGGTCATGGCCTGCTTCCGCACTTCGGGGTCCTGGGTAGTCTTCACCACTTCGATCAACAGCGGGACGCCTTCGCCATCCGGCAGCGAGAGCAGCGCCGAAACGGCCCGCCGCTTCACCTGCGGGTCGCGGTCGGTCGAGATGATCGCCTTCAACGTCTCGATGGCGCCCGGCATGGACTTGCGGCTGGAAGCCAGCGACGAAATGGCCTGCTCGCGAATGCGGGCGTTTTGGTCGCCGCGCGCCAGCGAGACCAGCAGCGGGGCCGCCTCGGGTTCCTTGCTGGAAGCCAGGGCGGTCACGGCCCGCTCGCGCACGCGGCCGTCGGGGTCTTCGGCGATGATCTTCTTGAGCGCCTCGAAGCCGTGCCGCCCGCGCCACGAGCCCATCCACGAGACCGCGCGCACGCGCAACGTCTCCGGCTGGTTGGGCGCCAGGTAGCGGTCCAGCACGGCGTCGGCCGAGGGGTCGTTATGCGTGGCGATGGCGCTCAGCGCGCCGTCGCCGGTGACCTCGCGGGTGGGAATCAGCGAAGCCAGCAAGGCCACGCTCTGGGCCGCCGGGACGTCCGTCAGCCAATGCACCGGAAGGCCGCCGGCGTCGATCTCGCAATCCGGCGAGAGGCTGCGGATGCGCGTTACCGCGCCCGATTCCACGCGCAACAGCACCACCGCGTGGTCAGGCGGCTCCAGATGGATCACCCCCGGCGAAGAGAAGCCGTCGCGCACGTATTCGCAGCCCAGCCCGCCATTGCGCACCGCCGGCACGCTGTAGCCGATCCAGGCCGGCTGCGGCTGCTGCGCCAGGAGCGCGCGAAACGCGGCGTCCAAGCCCGCCGAGGCGGAGCGCGTATCCACCCGCGCGTTGACCAGCAGTTTGGGCTGCGCGGCCAGGGGCAGGGCGGCCAGGCACAGCGAGACCAGTAATCCGGTGTTGCACGAGACCCGGCTGGCCGTGGTCGTGGGGCGGGCAATCTTGCCCGCAGCCGCCTTTTGAGGCGGCTCCTGGGGGCGAGGCGCAAATCTTCGCTCGCCGCCATCGGCCGAAAGCCCGGCCAAAAGCCGGCGGCAGCCAGGATTGGCTGCCCCACTTCGCCATGCCCGTGTCATTTGGACAAAAGCTCCAACAGGTAATCGGAGGCTTCCTTGGATTTCATGTTGCCCAGCCGGTCCACGATCTTGAGCTTCATCTTGGGGTCCTTCTCCGCGCGCGCCAGGTCCACCATGGCTTTGGCATTGCGCTGGCTGTAGAGGCTGTCCACTATCGTCTGCTTGATCTTCTCGTCCTGCTCGGAGCCATAAACCGACACCAGCGTATCGGCGGTATTGGCCTTCTGCTGCGCCAGCACGCGGATGGCGGTGCTGCGCACTTTGGGGTCCTTTTCGGTGCGCACGACTTCGCCCAGCTTGTCCACGTTGCCGTTCTGGTACATGAACTCCAGGATCTGCGTCTTGCCGTCGGCGGAAGTCTCCGCCTGGTAGAGCTGCCAGAGTTCCGGCTGCCCGTTATTGTTGCCGAGCTGTCCGTAGACCTGCAGGAGCAGGTCGTGATTCTTCTCGGCCTTGGCCGCCTGCAACAGGTGGTCGTAGTCACGGTACGAGCCGTAGGTGTTCAGGATGGCCCGTTTCACCGCCAGATCGCTGGTGGAAGCGTAAATCTCCGGCAGCAGGTTGGGATTGTTTTCGTTCTGGCGGCGCCACTGGCGCATGTATTCGATGGCCTTGACCTGCAGGTCGGGGTTGCCGGCGCCGCGCGCGATCTGCTCCAGCACCTCGTGCGCCTTGGGCGAGCCGCTCTGCGCCAGCACGTAGACCGCGCGCTCCTTCAGCTTGGGCGAGGTAGAACTTTTCAGCAGGTTCTGCAGCAGCGGGATGGCGCGGTCGGGGTCGGACTGCATGATGCTGTTGATGGCGATCAGCTTCAAGTCCTCGTCCGCCTGCTGATCGGGGGAGACCGGCTTACCGGCGGCTTGCTGGACTTCCAGCTCCAGCGCCTTGGCGTCGTCCAGCCAGCGGCTGTTGGGAAAGGATTTGCGCAGCTCCGCGATGGCGGCCACAGCCTCGTCGCTGCGGCCCAGCTTGTTCAGCGCGTAGGCCTTCCAGAACCAGGCGGCATCGGCGCGCGCGCCGGCGCGGGAGGCCACTTGGTTGAAGTCTTCGAGCGCCTCGTCCCAGCGATGGCTGTCGAGGGCCCGCTTGCCGGCCTCGTAAAGGCTGTCCTCGCTGCCATTGCGGCGTTGCGGCGCGCCGACCCTTTGTTGGAACAAGCCTCCGGCGATCTTCGGGGAAAAGAAGGGTGCGTTAGCCGCGAATTCGTCGGCGCGTTCCTTGGCCTTGGCGACCCGCTCCTCGATCTCGGGCATAAGGCTCTCGATATCGGCGGCCTTCTCGGCTGCCCGGCGCGCGTAGTCTTCCAACTGTTGCATGGCCTCGGGCGTGGGGCTCGGAGGGGGCGTCGGCCCATCCCACACGGCGGGCGCAGGGAATGGGCGCGGCGCGGGTGTGGGCGCGGCCTGGGGAGCGGGAGGGGCGTCCGGAGCGGGCGGCGCATCCCACACGGCTGGCGCAGGGAAGGGGCGCGGCGCGGGTGTGGGCGCGGCCTGCGGAGCGGGAGGGGCATCCGGAGCTGGCGGCGCATCCCACGCGGCTGCGGCAGGGAAGGGCCGCGGCGCGGGCGCGGCCTGCGGAGCTGGAGGGGCGTCCGGAGCAGGCGGCGCATCCCACACGGCTGGCGCAGGGAAGGGGCGCGGCGCGGGCGCGGCCTGCGGAGCGGGAGGGGCATCCGGAGCGGGCGGCGCATCCCACACGGCGGGCGCGGCTGGGGGGAGTGGCGCGGGCGCGGGCGCAGCCTGGGGAGCGGGAGGGGCGTCCGGAGCGGGCGGCGCATCCCACACCGGCGCGGAGGCAGCCGGAGGAGCGGGCGCTGGCGCGGGCGTAGCCTGCGGAGCGGGAGGGGCGTCCGGAGCGGGCGGCGCATCCCATTCCGGCGCGGGCGCAACTGGGAGAGCCGGCGCGAGGGCCGGTGCGGCCTGCCGAGCCGGGCGGGCGGGCCGCGCGGGAGCGGCCTGCGGAGTTGGTGAAGCCTCCGCCGCGGGCGGCGCCGGAGGGGCGGGCGGCGCGGGGGGTTGCGCCAACGCCAGCGAGGCGGCCAGCAGACCGCCCAGGGTCGTCAGAGTGCAAACGATCGTCATAGTTTTAACCTTCGCTATAGTTTTCCGTGCGCCGCGGGCGGTGCGCTCGCAGACGGTTCTTCCTGGTGGCGGACCTTCGATCCCAGCACCCGGACTTTGAATAGAATGCCTTCGGCTTCCAGCCGTTGGCGCAATGTTTCCACCTCGGCAGCGGAAAGCTGCGAGGGGGCGTGCGTGATTTCCAACAGAACCCGGTCCAACTCGTCGAGCAGGCTGGCCACCGCCGTATCGCCGGTATGCGCGGCGGTCTGCCGGTAGAGGCGACTCTCGCTCACCAGGTCGGCCGCGCGCGCTTGCTCGGAGGAAATGTCGAGCGCACGTTGGGGGCTGGCGTTGCTCAGCTCGATGAGCACCATCTGGGAGCGCTCCAGATAATCGCCCACCGCCACCAGCAGGACACGCTCGCCGGTCTGCGGATCGGCGGCGGCGGCCATCGGCGCGGCGGGATGCCGCGGCGGATAGGCGCGCCCGGCCAGAAAAGCCAGCACCATCAGGCCGGCGCAGGCAGTGGCTGCGGCGGCCCAGCGCCAGGGCGCGGTCCAGGTAAGCCGGAAGGGCCGGCGGGCACTGCGCGCAAGCTGCGGCCCAAGGTGCGGCACGATGCGGCTCCACAGCTCGGTTTCGTATTCCGGCCCGCGCTCGGGCACGGGGAGCGTGTCCACCACGTTGAGCACACGTTGCAGAGAGGCGTAGAAGGCGCGGCAGCCCTCGCAGGCTTCCAGGTGCCGCTCGGCGTCCAGCGAGCCGCCCTCGCCTTCGCTTTCGTCTTCGCCGTAGTAGTGCAGGATCAGTTCTTCTTCGGTCAGGTGATTCATCGCGCGACCCCCATCACCGGCTCGAGAGCCCGCCGCAGCTTCTGCACGGCGCGGAACACGCTGTGCTTGGCCGCTCCCGGCTGGCACTCCAGCACACGGCTGACTTCCTCGATCCGCATGCCTTCAAAATGCCGCAGCACAAAGGCGGTGCGCTCGGTGGCGCTCAATTCGTTCATAGCTTCGGCCAGCCGGTCGCGCACCTCGCTACTGAGGGCCACGCGCTCCGGGGTCGGATCGGTCGAAGGGAGCGAGAGCACGGGGTCCTCGGGGTGCCCACCGTGTCCGCTGAGCGATTCACCGGTCAGCGGCTGGTGTTCCGAACGCCGTTTGCGCGAACGGACCAGGTCGAGCGAGCAGTTGGCGGCGATGCGGTACAGCCAGGTGCCGAAGCTGGCCCGCTCGTCGAATTTCGAGATTTGCCGGTAGGCGCGCAGGAAGCTTTCCTGGACCACGTCCTCGGCGTCTTGTTGGTTGCCAGTCATACGAAAAGCCAGGCGGAAGAGAGCGCGGCCGTGGCGTTCCACCAGCACCCGGTACGCGTCGGGGTCCCCCGCACGCGTCCGGGCGACGAAGGTTCGATCGGTCGGCTCCATCCGGCTGTTCGTTAGACTACCGTCCGGGCGGGCGGTTAGCAAAGGAGGCGGCGGCCGCGGAACCGGCCGGGTGGGGAGCGGTGCGGGATCAGGTCCCACCTCCGGCGCCTTCAGAGCCGCGACAGCAGGGAGCGGTTGCCGATGCCGCGGGTCCGCAACAGGCGTCGAAATAGCCGGCCCCATGGCTCTGTGCGAATCGGAAATGCATCCCCAGCCGGGCCGGCGTTCCGGACCGCCGGCATTTCTCCAGGTCGGGGACTATGCAGTGACGCGGCTCCCACCAGTTTCCGATATGATAACAAAAACCGGCCAAACTGTTTGAACCGAAATATTCAGCGTAAGCGACTTATAACCAAACAGTTTGGCCGGTTTTTGTGGGCTTATCCGGTCCAATCTGTGCACGCGCCCCTAATTC
>JBKQPR010000073.1:0-28914 GCA_052144935.1 Bryobacteraceae bacterium | reverse complement strand
AAACGGAGGAAGCGCGGAGAAAACGATTCTCTTCTTGCCTTTTCTCCGCGCTTCCTCCGTTTTCTCCGCGTCTCCGCGGTGAATAGGAGACTGACCCATCTGCACCAGCTTCGAAGTTTCAATCACTCCAGTGTGGCTTCTTGCGCGAGAATTGACAAATGGGTGAATCATGGACGTCCGTCAACTGGAAGTCTTTCTCGCGGTGATGGAGTGCTCGAGCGTCACGCGGGCGGCGGAACGGATCGGCCTTTCGCCCGGCGCGGTAAGCATGCAACTGCAAAACCTCGCGGCGGAGCTGCGCACCGACCTGTTCGTGCGCTCGGGGAAGCACCTGGCGCCGACGCCCGCGGCGCTGCGCCTGGTGGAGCGGGGCCGCGGCGTGATGCGCGGGATGCGGCAGATCCAGCAGGAATTCGCCGGCGACCCGTCGGCCGACGCGCTGCCCTTCCACTTCGCCACGGGCGCCACCTCGCTGATCCACCACCTAGGCCCTCCGCTGCGTCTGCTGCGCAAGCGGTTTCCGCAGACCCCCATCCAGATTACCGTGCAGCCCACCGAGGAGATGGTGGAGGGCCTGCGCGACCGGCGCTACGACCTGGCTCTGATTTCGCTGCCCTATCCGCACGACGACCTGACGGTGCTGCCGCTGTTCGAGGAAGAGCTGCTGCTGATACGGCCGTCCAGGAGCCAGGTGCGCCGCTGGCACATGGGAACCCTCGCCGCAGAGGAGTTGCGGGGGCAGCCGTTCGTGCTGTATCCCAAGCGCAGCAACATGCGAACCATAATCGAAGCATTCTTCCGCGAGATGGAAGTGACGCCGCGCGTGATTATGGAAGCGGACGATACCGAGGTGATGAAGAAGCTGGTGGAATCGGGTTTTGGGTACTCCATGCTGCCGGAGTACGCGCTGCATGGAAGGCCGCGCTATTATCAGATCTTCCGCGCGGCCGGCAAGCGCGTGGCGCGGCAGCAGGCGCTGGCGATGGTGCGTTCGGAATACCCGCGCGCGCTGACCAAGTCGATCGCCGAGTTTTTGCAGGCGGCGGTGACGAAGCAGTTGGCGGGGAAGGCATGACCGCTCCCTGACGGGGTGCCCTCCGGGCCCGGCTCTGAGGCGCGTCGGAGCCGCGACCGTTAGGGAGCGGTATGCAACTGCTGTATCCTTAGATACAACGTGCCGGAGATTCCACTCGGGACCAGGATTTCGCATTTCGACATCCTCGAGAAACTGGGCGAGGGAGGCATGGGTGCGGTCTACAAGGCCCGCGATCACCGCCTGGACCGCCTGGTCGCCATCAAGGTGCTTTCCGGGAAGGCCGCGGCCGCTCCGGAACGGCAGGCCCGCCTCATCCAGGAGGCCAAGACCGCATCCGCCCTTAACCATCCCCACATCGTGACGATCTACGAGATCGACGTGGCCGGCGACCTGTTGTTCATCGCCATGGAATATATCGAGGGGCGCACGCTGGAGCAACTGATCCCGCAGAAGGGCCTGCGCTTCGCCGACGCGCTGCGGTACGCGGTTCCGGCCGCCGATGCGCTGGCGGCGGCGCACGCCATCGGCATCGTGCACCGCGATGTCAAACCGTCGAACATCATGGTGAGTGCGAAGGGCGTGGTGAAGGTGCTCGATTTCGGCCTGGCCAAGCTGACCAGCCGCGAGAAGCCCAGCGCCGCGGCGGTCGGGGAAGCCGACGCCACGGTTACGGTGACCGCCAGGCAGACCGAGGACGGGTCGATTCTCGGCACCGTGGCCTACATGTCGCCGGAGCAGGCCGAAGGAAAGGAGATCGACGCGCGCTCCGATATCTTCTCCTTCGGGGTGATGCTCTATGAAATGCTGACGGGCCGGCGGCCGTTCACGGGGGACACCAAGCTCTCGACCTTGGCCGCCATCGTGAACCAGGAACCGCGGCCCGCAAAGCAACTGGTCGAGGGGCTGCCTGCGGAGCTGGATCGCGTGTTGGCGCGGTGTCTGCGCAAAGATCCGGCGCGGCGATTGCAGACCATGGGGGATCTGAAGGTCACCCTGGAGGAATTGAAGGAGGAATCGGATTCGGGACGCCTCACGGCCGGTGCGCCCGTGCCCGCTCGAAGGCGCACGTGGCTCTGGGCTGCGGCCGGCGCCGTCATTGTGCTGGCGTTAGCCGGAGCATGGCTGTTGCGAAGACCCGCGGCCGGCCCGCCCGAGAGGCTGGTGCCCGTAACCAGCTACCCCGGTTCGGAGGTATATCCCAGCTTCTCTCCCGACGGCCGGCAGATCGCATTCAGTTGGAACGGCGAGAAGGGCGATAACTACGATATCTACGTGAAATTGGTCGGCGAGACGAATGCATTGCGGCTCACCACCGATCCCGCTGCCGAACTTTACCCGGTATGGGCGCCGGATGGAAAACGCATTGCGTTTGAACGTGGAGGTCCCCACAGAGGCGTCTACACGGTGTCGGCTCTGGGAGGAGCGGAGCAAAAGCTTTCGGATTTTGCCGCGAACTACCAGATGTCCTGGTCGCCGGACGGGAAGTGGCTGGCGGTTACTTCCAACGAACCAACGAGCGCGATTTATCTGCTGCCGGCCGAGGGTGGCGAACCACGGCGGGTCTCGAACCCAAAGGCCCCCGGGTTCGACCGAGCTGTGAGCTTTTCGCCCGATGGGCGACAGTTGGCATACGCAGGCTGCACGGGCGTCCTTTCGTGCGATGTGTATGTCCAGGATTTGAGCCCCGCTTATGTCCCGATGGGTAGCGCCCTGCGCATCACCAACCAAAACGTTTACATGTCGGGGCTGACATGGAGCCGCGACGGAAAGTCCGTGATCTACAGCGGCTCGCGCCTTGCCGGCATCCTTCCCTATCTGTGGCGGGCGGAAATCGACCGGCGGCGGCCGCCGCAGCGGCTGGAAATTGCCGGTCCACACGCCGAAAGCCCTTCGGTTTCTCCAGTAGGCAATCGGTTGGTGTTTTCAAGGAATCTGCAAGACTATGACATCTGGCGCTACCGAGCAGGCGGGGCCGCCGAACCGCTGATCGTCTCATCGCTGACTGAGGCCAACCCTCAGTTTTCACCCGACGGGAGCAGGATTGCCTTTGAATCCGATCGCTCCGGAGAATCGGAGGAGATCTGGGTGGCGCAGGCCGACGGATCGAAACCGGTTCAGATGACGAACAACTTCGGGCGTCACCAGGGAACCCCGCGTTGGTCGCCCGATGGCCGCTGGATCGCCTTTGACTCCGAAGGCGAGGATGGCCACTGGAGCATCTATGTGATGGATGCGAGCGGGGGCAGACCGCGACGCATTACTCCGGAGCCCTCGGATCAGAACATGCCGTTCTGGTCGCGCGACGGGAAATGGGTCTATTTCCGCTCGGATCGCTCCGGCCGTGACGAGATCTGGCGCATGCCCTTTGCCGGCGGTGTGGTGGAGCAGATTACCAAAGAGGGTGGGTTCGCGGCTTACGAATCCGCCGACGGCACAACCTTGTTCTATACAAAGGCCACGTCTTCCCCGCTGTTCGCGAAGCCGCTATCCGGGGGCGCCGAGCGCCAGTTGCTGAATTGGGTCTCGTACAAAGCCTTCGTTCCGATGGATGACGGCATCTACTACATCGGCAGGCGCAGCGACAACGGACAATACCCTCTTGAGTTCTTTCAATTCTCCAGCCAGACCAGCCAAGTGCTTACAAACATCGATGGAGTGATCTCCATAGGGCTGAGCGTTTCTCCGGATCGAAAGGACATTCTGTTCACCAAGACCGTGAAGTCCGGCGCCAATCTCATGATGATCGAAAACTTCCAGTGAGCCGCGCTGGCCGGCAAGCGCGTGATCCAGCAGGCGCTGGCCCGGAGCCGAAGTCGAAAACGGGACCTCCTGCGCCACGTTCCGGGGCGGCATCCGCCGGCCGGAACTCGCTGCGGCCCCGCCTGGTTGGATTACGCCTTCGCCGGCGCGCGGCGAGTTGGCATCGTGGCCACTAACGCTCGCAGAACACTGTTTACCGACTCCGCGCTCTTGAAGACCCGCGCCACGTCCGGGTCCAGCAGTATCGCGACCGCTCCTGGCCGGGTGCGCCCGGCGAACCGGTTCGGCTTGGCCTTGCTGTAATCGAAATGGTACTCCGCTCGAACTTCGTTGACTCGTTTCGCCTTGCGCTTAGTTCGTGACGTGTTCTTCATAGTCGCGCTGCTCCACTCTGGTGGCGCGGCGGGCGCTGATGATGCGAATGTGGTCCGCTTCCGGCTCCGTAAAGCAAACCAGCAAGAGGTGCTTCGCAGCGGAATGTCCAATGCGGTGCTTCCCGGAGTTGGATCGGGCTTTTCGCCGGTCCCATTCGAACACCAAAGACATCGTGTCTCCCCACAGAATACCGAAATCACCGCGGCATTGGACACGTGTCCGACATCTGTCCCACATCCAATGCCCGCGCCCCACCCTTGCGCACGGATCCCGGTTTCGGCATAATACGGCACAGATCCCCTTGAAGCTCGGATTGCCAGGAGGTCCGCCGTGCGACGCACGTTGGTAGCCGCTCTCGTATCTTGTGCTGGCGAAGAGGCCCGGACACGACTCCGCCGCTTCCTGGCGGGGCTGTCCGCCGATGAACTGGAATTCCTGGCCGGCTTTCAGGGCGCGCGCATTCTGGAGCGGGGCGCCACGCCGCTCGGAGTGCCCTTTGGGGTGCCCCATGGGACCTGCGGACCGGCGGATTACGGGTGCGCGGCGGATCGCGACCATAAGATGATCGTGCTCTGTGAGTATCTCGCGCGCTGCGGGTGGGGCAGGTTTTAGCAGCGCCGCCGGCTGGGCCGGTTTGAACGAAAGTGCGACCCGCCGCCGTCCAGCCGCTAAACCGATTGAGCGACCATGGGGTCACAGATGAGCTTGCCCTGCTTCACGCCCACGACATGTGCCGCGGTTCCTGGAGACCGCCTGCGTCAGGTCATGACGCCTGAACGCCTGTGAGAAATGCGGTTTAATTAAGAAGCTGTAACCGCGGGAGGCATTGGACGGTGCAAAACGGGATGCTGCTGGAGGTCGAGGGGGTCTCGAAGTTTTTTGGGGGTATCCAGGCTCTGGACCGTGCGCGCCTGGCGGTTCGAAGAGGCGAGATCCACGCGGTTACCGGAGAGAACGGCGCGGGAAAGTCCACGCTGATGCGGATCGTCGCGGGACTGGAATACGCGGATGCCGGCGAGGTCCGTTTTTACGGCCGCCGGATTGCCATGATTCATCAGGAACTCATGACGTTCCCGGACCTGAGCGTTGCCGAGAATATCTGTATGGGGCAAGAGCCCGGCCGATGGTTTCCCGGCTGGCTCGACCGAAACGCCATGCGCCGGCAGGCGAGTGAACTTCTGGCGCGGCTGGGAGTGGCGGTCGACCCCGCGCGGCGGATGCGCGACCTCAGCTTCGCCGAGCAGCAATCGGTCGAGATCGCCCGGGCGCTCGCGCGGGAAGCCGACCTGATCGTCATGGATGAGCCGACCTCCTCGATCTCCGCACGCGAATCCGAGTTGCTGTTTGCGCTCATCCTGGATCTGCGGCAGCGTGGCGTGTCGATCCTCTACGTCTCGCACCGCATGCCGGAGATCTTCCGGCTGGCCGATACCATCACGGTCATGCGCGATGGTTGTCACGTGGCCACCCAGCCCGCAGCCGAGTTGAACGAGGATCGCCTGGTTGCGCTGATGGTCGGCCGGCCGCTCGAGACGGCGGTGGCCAAGGGCGGCTCTTGCCCGGGAGAGGTGTTGCTCGAAGTGCGGGAATTGACCAAACCGGGCCGGTTTCAGAACATCGGCTTTTCGGTGCGGCGGGGCGAAATTCTGGGATTCGCTGGGTTGATCGGCGCGGGACGTTCCGACGTGGCCACGGCTGTGTTCGGGCTGGCCCCCGCGGCGGCCGGCAAGATCCTGGTCGAGGGCAGGCCGATACGTATTGAGGGTCCGGACGACGCGCTCGCGGCCGGCATCGCGATGGTTACGGAGGACCGCAAAAAATACGGCTTCGTCCCCAACCTGTCCGTTCGGGAGAACCTCACGCTCTCCAGCCTGCGGAATGACCCGATCGTCCGCCGCTCGACCGAGGAGCGCATTGCCGATGAGCAGATCCGCCGGTTCTCGATTCGCACCGCGGGGCGCGAACAACCGCTGCGAAACCTGAGCGGAGGGAACCAACAGAAGGTGGTCATCGCGCGGGCGCTCGCGGCCGATCCGGAAATCCTGATTCTCGACGAGCCGACGCGCGGGATCGATGTCGGCGCGAAAGCGGAAATCTATGCGCTGATCCGGGAGCTGGCGCGCAGCGGGAAAGCCATCCTGCTGGTATCCTCCGAAATGAACGAGATTCTGGCCCTCAGCGACCGTATTTTGATCATGCGGGAAGGGCGCATTGTGGGCGAGGTCCGGCCGGAGGAGACTACTCCCGAAGAGATTCTCAGGCACGCCATGCCGAACTGAACAGCCCCCATGCCAGCGACCCGGAAACCATGGCCGGCACAACTCGGCCTCGCCATTGCGCTCGCGGCTCTCATGGCCGGCCTGTCTCTGGCGCGGCCGAACTTCCTCACGCTGGCGAATCTGGTGAACGTGCTTCGGCAGATCTCGATCAATGGCATCCTCGCCGTGGGCGTCACATATGTTCTTCTGACGGGCGGAGTGGACCTCTCGCTGGGCTCGCTGGTGGCGCTCACGGGAGTCATCGCGGCTCGTTTTGCCCATCCCGGCGAATTTGCCGTCTTCGTGCCGGTGTGCCTGGGCATTCTGGCGGGAGCCTGCTGCGGCGTGGTGAACGGATGGATTGTGACGCGGGGCCGCGTGGCGCCCTTTATTGTGACGCTGGGGACGATGACTTCGGCGCGCGGCCTCGCCCTTCTCGCGAGCGGCGGGCGGCCGGTTTCGAACCTCTCCGCGGCGTTCACGCGGATCGGCGGCGGGGATGTCGCGGCCGTGCCCATACCGATCCTGATCTTCTTTGGCGTGGCTCTTGCTTCGCACATTTTCCTGCGGAACATAAGGGCCGGGCGGCATCTCTACGCCGTAGGCGGAAATGAAAACGCGGCGCGGGCCTCCGGGTTGAAAGTCGGACGGATCAAGATGATGGCATACACGCTATGCGGTGCGTTGGCGGGACTGGCGGGCGTGGTGCTGGCTTCGCGCATCACAACCGGGCAGCCGAATGCCGGCATCGGCTATGAGCTGGACGCGATCGCCGCAGTGGTAATCGGGGGAACCAGCTTGAACGGCGGCGTGGGCGGCGTGGGGGGAACGGTGCTGGGCGCGCTGTTGATCGGGGTGCTGAACAACGGGCTCGACCTTCTCAATGTATCCTCTTATTACCAGCAGGTCATCAAGGGAGTCATCATCGTGGGCGCGGTCTGGCTGGACAGGAGCAATAGAGGTGACGATTAAGACACTGTCAGAAAATCACCAATCCGATCGCCGCGGCTCTGAAAGCGCGTCGGAGCCGGGCCCAGAGGGCGCCCCGTCAGGGAGCGGTTGGCATTGTTACTCCAGAACGACGATTAAAACGGGCGTTCTCATCGCCGCATTCTCGATCGCGGCAGGATTGGAAGGCGGATGCTCGGGACCACATTCCCCATCGGACGCGGCCGGCAAAGGACCCATCATCGGCGTCTCCCTCCTCAACCTTTCGAATGAGTTCATCGTGATGCTGAATCAGGCTATGGACGACAAGGCCAGGCAACTCGGCGTCCGGCTCATCGTCACGGATGCGCAGCGCAGCGCGGACAAACAGGTGCAGCAGGTGGAATCGTTCGTCGCGCAGAAGGTGGATGCCATCGTTCTCAACCCCTGCGAAGTCGAAGCCAGCGCGCCGGCCGTGGACAAGGCCCTGGCCGCCGGGATTCCGGTGGTGAACGTCAACTCGGAAACCAAATCGGCGCCTACCGCGTTCGTCGGATCGCGCGACGAAGACGCCGGCCGCATCGCCATGGAGTACATCGCCAAACGTCTGGGCGGCCGCGGGAATGTCCTCATGATTCACGGCTATATGGGCCAGGCGGCGCAGATCAAGCGCAACCAGGGGGCGCTCGATGTGCTGGCCAAGAATCCCGGCTTAAAGCTTCTGGCGCAACAGAGCGCCGACTGGGACCGCGCCAAGGCGATGGGGCTGATGGAGAACTGGATTCAGTCCTATGACCGCATCGACGCGGTCTTCGCGCAAAATGACGAAATGGCTTTGGGCGCGCTGATGGCTCTGGAGCAGGCCCACCGGAAGGAGAAGGTGGTTCTCGTCGGCGTGGATGCCATCGCCGACGGGCTTGCGGCAGTCCGCGACGGCCGCCTGGATGCCACGTTGTTCCAGGACGCCAAAGGTCAAGGGGCCACCGCGGTCGAGACCGCCGTCAAAATCATTCGCCGGGAGCCGTACGAAAAGCAGACCCTGATCCCTTTCCAGTTGGTGACGCGAGAGAACGTCGGGCAATACCTTCGGTGACGTCCGGCATCCGGCAGCCGCATTCGGCGCGAAACGAGCCGGCATGGCCGCCGCCAGGAACCGGTCCTCACCGCAATCCCAATTGAAAGACGGCATCCGCGATTGAAGAGGACATCGGATCGCTCCCTACCGTGTTGGGGCGCCGCGGCGGGGCCGCCCAAGCACAGGCCGCGCCGACCACCCCGGCGGTGGCGAGTTTGAGGAAGTCTCTGCGGGGAATCATTCGCGCCCCATCCCCTATCTTGGCGGTGGAAGCGTGGAAGAAGGCGCCGGCTTGCCGTCGACGGGTTCGATCTCCATCATCTCCACGCGCGTCCCATCCGGGTCGAACAGGCCCACCTGCCGCTTGTTGTCCACGCCCAGGTTGATCTTCATCTCGCGCGGGTAGCCTTTTCGCGCCGGCCGCGCTTCGAGCGTCGCCACGGCCTTCCGGATATCGGGCACGACCAGGCAGAAGTGGTGCGCGCTGCCGCGCCGGTCCGGCGGCGGAAGTTCCTTATAGAGCATGAACTCCACATGGTTGTCGCCATCCGGCACGCGCATGTTGACCCAGTTCAACGTCGTGCTGGTCAGGCTGTTGCCGCGCCAGGTTTCGTGGCACCCCAGGATCCCGCCGTAGAACCTGGCAGCCGCGTCCAGGTTGCCCACCAGAATTCCGGCGTGCATCATGCGGTCTGAGATGCGCGTCGCCGGCATGTGCTTGCCGGTGTCTTTGCCGGTCCAGCTTTCGGGCAGGTATTCCACGATCTCGAGAGTGTGGCCGTCCGGATCGACCACCGAGATCTTCTGATTCCCGATCCGGTTCTGCGTCACCTGGTCCGGCACTTTGACCCCGCGCGAAGCCAGGTACTGCCGCATCCGCTCAACGTCATCCGTGTAGATCCCCAAATGGTTCAACTGGCCTTCGCCCTTGTTCGGTTCGTTAACCAGCTCCACGTACTGATGGTCGTTGATTTTCACAAAGGCCATCTGCACCGTGCCATCGGCCTTCGGCAGCGTGAAGGCCTCCTCGTACCCGAGAAAGTCCTCATAAAATGCGCGCGCCTTCGCCAGGTCGCTGACGAAGATGGAGTAGTGGGCCACCCCGAGAACCTTCGGCCGCGCCGGAGGCGCCTGGGCTGAAAGGGACAAGCACATCAGAAACCAGAAAAAATGCTTCATCTGATTCAGACTACTTCCGCCGGCGGGCCGCTGCAACAAGATGCCGGAACCTCGGGCGGCGCGGACGCATCCGATAGATCAGATGGGCTTGTTCTCGACCACCCAGTCATCGCAAACTCCCCGCCGCGCCTTCCTCTTCATGCCGTTCGCATTGGCCGGCCTGCTCGCGCTCTCTTTCCGCAAGGAGCGTCCGTTGCCGGATGCGGCCAAAGGCGGCGCCGGGGCCAAGGTTAAACTCGTCATCTTCTTGGACAATCAAGAACGCAAGGGGGCTGTCGAAGTGGGCAAAATCGTCAAGACCGACGCCGAATGGCGGCGCGAATTATCCGCGGAGGAGTTCGCCGTGGCGCGCCAGAAGGGCACCGAGCGCGCCTTCACCGGGCGCTATTGGGACAATCATGAGACCGGCCTCTACAGGTGCGTCTGCTGCGGGAACGCGCTGTTCCGCTCCGCCGAGAAATTCGATTCCGGCACCGGCTGGCCGAGTTTTTGGGCGCCGGCGGCCGAGGAGAACATCGGCACCGAAACGGATCGAAGCCTTTTCATGAAGCGGGTGGAGGTGCTCTGCAGCGAGTGCGACGCTCACCTGGGCCATGTCTTTGAGGATGGTCCGCCGCCGACCGGGCTGCGCTACTGCATCAACTCGGCCGCACTTCGGTTCGTGCCGAAAGCGTGAACCGGCCCGCGAGAGGTGCGCGCGCCACAGCCACTCTGCGCCGCCGCTATTCGCCCCCGCCGCGCCCTGCGCCGAGGGCCGCGGCTATCGGTTCAGGCAGTAGGTCTCGACCGCCGCTATCCCCCTCCGCCGCGCCCGCCCCTGCCAGCCTGCGGCTTCGGCATCGGCTTGCGCGGCAGCATGTCGGGCCGCGCCGCAGTGTTATAGACGAACCAGGCTTCAATGGCCGCCGCCTGCTCCAGATCGTTGGCCTGCAGACGGTCGTAGAGGTCCATGTTGGAATGGTGCGTGCGGTCGCCGTACTCGAGCGGATCCTGAATGAACTGGAACGCGGGCAGACCCACGTTGTCGAAGGGCACATGGTCGGTGCTGCCGGTGGCGCGTATGGTCAGCGTGGACGCTCCCAGATCCCGGAACGGTTCCAGCCACGCGCGGAAGATCGGCTCCACCATATTGTTGTCCTGCATGTAAATGCCGCGGATCCTGCCACTGCCGTTATCCAGGTTGTAATACGCCGATAACTGGCTCCATTCGGGCTTGGGCTTCATGTCCGTGGGGTCGGCGAAGTGCTCCTTCACGTAAGCGCGCGATCCCAGGGTGCCCTCTTCTTCCCCGGTCCACAAGGCCAGGCGCACGGTGCGCTGCATCTTGAGGTTCAGCGTTTTGAGAATGCGCATCGCCTCCATCCCCACCACCGAGCCCGCTCCGTTATCGGTGGCGCCGGTGCCTCCGGTCCACGAATCGAAATGGCCGCCCACCATCACGAAGCCCGCGTTGGGATTGGCGCCGGGAATCTCCGCCGTGATGTTGAACGAATCCCCCGGCTCGGTGAACTTGGTGGCGATATCGAACTCCAGTGTGACCGGGATATTCTTCTCCAGCAGCCGCACGATGCGGTTGTAGTGCTCGTTGGTCACCAGCACCGAGGGCGGAGGCAGTTGATCGTCGGCGGTGGTCGCCGACGCCGCGCCGCTGCCCATGACCGTGCCGCCATCCGGCCCGTTGCCCGGCGATACCACCACCAGCACGCCTTCGTCTCTCAGGAACTTGTTCAGTTGGTCCCGGAATCCGCGCCCACCAGGCCCACCGCGCCCGCCGGCGCCTCCCCGTCCACCGCGCCCAGCGCCAGCGCCAGGTCCACCCGCGCCGGCCGCGCCAGCGCCCCCGCGTGCGGCGGGAATGATCGAACCACGCGAAAAACCCAGCGGAAGGATCGACGGATTGCCCGACACCGGGTCCGGCGCCTCAGCCGCTTGTGCCAGTTCGGCGTCCGTCAAGCGATGCAAGTAGGGATCCGACACCATTTCGGAAGGATGCGGCGCGGTACCGAGCACGATCTTGCCCTTCAGCTTGCCCTTCCACTTGTCGAGATCCTCGGGCCCGGCGATCACCGCGAAGATCGCCTCGCCGCTGACCGCGCCATCGGTCCCCGGCGACCACGGCTGCGCGAAACCGATGAGCGGCTGGAACCCCGGCTCCTTCATCTCGGCCAGAAACCGCGTGCAGCTCCAGCCGCGCCCGAAGGGTCCCCAAGCTTCCATCTTGGCGTTGGCCAAGCCCCACTCGTTCAGCTTCTTGAGGGTCCATTCGGCGGCATTTTTGATGTTGGGCGACCCCGTGAGCCGCGGCCCGTAGACATCGGTCAGGTAGAAGGCCGAATCCATCACTTTGGAGTTCTGCCCGAAGGCTTCATGGCGAATCTGCTGCACCACCGAAAGGTCGATTTTCTCGGGCGAACCGACCTGCGCCGAAAGGCAGGCGCACAGCAGGATCACAATCCCAACTAACGATTTACGCATGACGGGGAGATTACCACGTTCGCCGAGCGGGTTTCAACGGGAGCCACCTCGGCCGCGCGAGGCCCGGAGACGTCACCGAGGGCGCGGAGAAGCAAAGTTCACCGCCAGAGACTTCGCTGTACCGGTGCGAACCGGCCCATTTCGGCTGCTGGCGCGGGCGCCCCGCGGATCGAAACCTACTTTTCTTCTCTGACCACTTGCGGCATGCCGGAGGCGGTCAGTTTGTCCACTTGTTCCAGTTGCGCCCGCACCTCCGGCGCTTCGGGCGAGTTCGGCGCCAACTTCAAATAGTTCCGCAACTCGTCGGCGGCGCCCAGATAGTCGTGGCGTTGCGCGAGGATCACACCCAGCAACTGGCTGGCCTTTGGAAAGTCGTGGCGCGTGTCCAGCTTCTCGGTTTGCCGAGCTTCCAGTTCCGCGGCCCCCAGGTTGCCCAAATTGAAATTGGCTATGGCATTGAAAAAGTGCTCCATGGGGTAGCTGAACGAATCCAGCTTCAGGGCCTCGGCGGTCACATCCGCGAGCGCCTGCCAATTGTGTGCGCTCATCTCCAGCATGGACAGTTGCAAGTACGGGGTCACATATTTCGGATCCGCTTTGACGGCCTCTTCAAACGACTTGTGGGCGTCTTCGTCCGAACCGTGCCCGGCTTGCAGAATTCCCATTTCGCACCAGGCCATAGAGAACTTCGGATACAGTTCCACTGCCTTGGTGTAGTCCTTGAGGGCGTCGCCGAGCTTTTGTTTCTTGGCCGCCTCCTGCCCTCTTTCGAACGCCTTCCGCGCCTCTTTCGGAACCGAAAGCAGGTTGGCGCTCACCGTTCTGCCACCCTCCGGGCCGGTCAACCGGTGGAGCAGGATCACCCCCACATCGGGATTGTCCATCGGGCGCCGGTCGACCAGGCTGATGCTTTGCGAGCGGTAGCCCCCCAGTTTCGCGCGCAGTTCGCAATTCATCAGGCGCGTATCGGTGTTCATGCCGCTGGCCGCTTGCGAAACGCCGCCGTTGCTCCCCGTGGTCGTGGAGGAGGTCATGGTGGGCCCGCGCATGCCGTAACCTCCGCTCTCGCTGGCGTCTTCCAAACCGGCCATCTGGCCGGATCCCGTCCCGGGGCCGTTCCCGAACTGGATGTTGACCCCGAAATAGCCATTGCTGTCGGTAAAGCCTTCGGCGTGCGCTTGTGCGCCGCACACGCGTTCGATGACCGTGCTTAACGGCGCCGGCGTGCCGTCTTCCAGCATCACGCGTCCGCTGATGTAAATCGGCGGAAGCGTGGAGGGATTGGTGGTGGTGGGCGTGGTTGTAGGAGTATTGGTCGTTGGCAGGGTGGTCTTGGTTCCGGACGTACCGCCCGTGGAGGGCGAAGTGGGCGCGGCTCCACCCCCTTTAGCCTGCCCAAAAGCAGCCTGCGTCAACCCGCCGGCCGCCATCAAGGTAATCGCCAGCCAATTCTTCGGCAGCGGCATACGCACCTCCGTCGCTGCCTTATTATGTCACACGGCGGGCGTTGTGTCTGTAAACTGAGCGCTCTGGCGCTCTGGGGGGAACCTGTGGGGCCTGCCAAGCCGCCACGCGGCATCGGAACTCAGAGGATCTGGTCGAGCGGGATATCCACGCCGGGCAGAAGATCGGCGTGGATGGAGCGGGTTTCGTTGCGGCTGCCGGAGGCCTCGAACACCACGGCGTGCCGCTGGACGGGGTAGAGCAGCCAGATTTCCGCCGCCCCGTTGGCCAGGTATGCGGAAACCTTGCGATCGAGACGGGCAGGCGTATCGTTCTCGGATACCACCTCGAAGACGATCAGCGGCGCGCCTATGTAGTAGCGGTCGCCTGGCTGGCCGGGGTGCGTAAGGCTGACATCCGGCCTGAGCCAGGAAGCCGGCTCGCCGGGAAAGTAGTACCCCATTTCTATATGCACCCGGCCGAGCGGTCGAGAAGGATTCAGTTGCCGCAAGCGCTCCACCGCAGATTTCAGTAGTTCGAAAAGCCTCTCGCAATTGAACATGTGGGGGCGCTGAGGCGGTGGCATGCGGATCGATTCTCCCTTCAACAACTCCAGGTCGTCGGGGCCCCATTCCAGGAGCTCGAATTCCGCGAAGCTCATCAGCGTCGTGGTTGCCATGAACTTCATCATAACTCCGCATCGCCACCACCCGCCCCTGAGCGGCAGGCTCAGCCCCCTCTGCTAGAATGGCACGCAGGTGTTTATGACAAGATCGATGTTCCTGCCGGCCGCCGCACTGTGCTTGCTGCTCACCAGTTGCTCGGAAGCGCCGCCAGGAGCCGAAAAGAAGGAGCCGGAGAAAGCTCTCGAACCGGTTACCGGCCAGAGCGGCCTGTATAAGATGTACCAGGTGGTCCGTTCGTGGGCCCCAGACGCCAAAGTCCTCAAGATGAACAGCATGCCGTTGAGCGAGGTCCCCAACGTTCCGCCCGGCAAGGCGGCCGCCTGGCAGGCCACCTTCATCTCGGAGGCCAAGAGCCAGTCGCGCACCTACACCTACTCCATCGTCGAGGACCTGCCCAACAACCTGCACAAAGGCGTTTTCGCCAGCATGGAGGAAGGCTGGAACGGATCGCAGGACGCCAACAATCAACCCTTCCTCATCGCCGCCGTCAAGGCCGACACGGACGCCGCCTACAAAGCCGCTCTCGCCCAGGCGGTCGACTACGACAAGAAAAACCCCGGCAAGCCCATCACCCTGTTGCTGGAGAAGAACCCGCAGTTTCCCGATCCGGTCTGGCGCGTGGTCTGGGGAGAATCGGTGGGCACTTCCAACTTCTCGATTTACGTGGATGCCACCACCGGGCTGTTTCTGGAGAAGATGCGGTAGGCGGATTCGTGCCATAATCCAAGCACGGTCATGGAACCGCAGCCACAGGGCCGGCCGGGCCAAATATATAGGGCGCGGGCGAGGCGCCGCAAACACTTCCACCGGCGGCGGAAGTCCACCCGTCTGATTGTCCTGGCGCTCGCGAGCCTGCTGCTTCTTCCGATAGGCTGGAAATTGCGCGACGTTGTGCGCCACTATTTGAGCAGTCTTCCGCGGCAGGCGAAGCCCGACGATCGGAGGGCGTTGGTGGCGGCCGTGAATAAGATACTGACGCAGACCGGCAAGAACGTGCAGTCTGCGGACGTGGTAGTGGTCACGGCCACTCTGCACAGCCGCGATGGCCAGAGTTACCTGACCGGATCCCTCCAAAACCGGTCTTCGCGCACTTATTCGCGGATGCACATCGTTTTCGACACCACCGACCAGCATCACAATCCAGCCGGCGTGGTGGAAGGTGACGTGAGTGGAGTGCAGGCTCAGAAAGAGACTTCCTTCGAAATAGGTCCCATGAGTCCCCTGGCGCGACGGTGGTTTGTACGGTCGATCGAGCCGGTCGAGTGAGGCGCCGGGGCCACGCTATGCTGGATTCATGATCACGCGCCCGCTTGGCTCGGCCGGGCCCAGTGTCTCCGCCCTCGCGCTCGGATGCATGGGGATGTCCGGCATGTACGGCCCCAGCGACGAATCGGAAAGCATCGCCACCATCCACGCGGCCCTGGATGCCGGCATCACGCTCCTCGACACCGGGGATTTCTACGGCATGGGGCACAACGAAATGCTGATTGGCCGAGCGCTCCACGGCCAGCGCGGCCGCGCCTTGCTCTCCGTGAAATTCGGAGCCCTGCGCGCGCCTAACGGCGCCTTCCTCGGCGTGGATGGCCGCCCGCAAGCGGTGCGGAATTTCCTGGCGTACACTTTGCAACGGCTCAGGACCGATCACGTCGATGTCTACCGGCTGAGCCGTCTCGACCCGGGCGTGCCGATCGAGGAGACCATCGGCGCCATCGCGGACATGGTGAAGGCCGGTTACGTGCGCTACATCGGTCTCTCGGAACTGGGCGCGGAAGCCGTGCGCCGGGCGCAAGCCGCGCACCCCATCTGCGATCTGCAAATCGAGTACTCGTTGATCAGCCGCTCGATCGAGCGCCGGATCCTGCCCACGGTGCGCGATCTGGGAATCGCGATCACCGCTTACGGAGTGCTGTCGCGCGGCCTGTTGACGGCGTCTCCGATAGCTCGAACAGGAGATTTTCGCGCCCATCTTCCACGCTTTACGGGCGCCAACCGGGAACAAAACCGGTCGATGGTGGAAGCTCTGGCTGCCTTCGCCGGGGAGAAAGGCGCCACTCCGGCGCAACTGGCGATTGCCTGGGTGGCGGCCCAAGGCGACGATATTGTCCCGGTGATCGGCGCACGCACGCGGACGCAACTTGCCGAATCGTTGGGCGCCTTGGAAGTGCGTCTCACGCCGGCGGACGTGGCGCGCCTCGAATCCATCTGCGACCCCAGCCGCATCGCCGGCACGCGCTACGACGCCGCCCAGATGCGCGTGTTGGATAGCGAAAAAGAATAGTGGGCGGCAACCGCTCCCTAACGGTCGCGGCTCTGAAGGATTGCCGGGGTTTTGAAGGATTGTCGGAGCCGCGACCGTCAGGGAGCGGTTGCCGCCTCTTACTTCTTCGCCACCTCCAACTGCACCGGCCGCGCCACCGAGTTCACGTCGGGATCGTAATACTCGTACACCCGCGATTGAAAAGTCCGCGCGCGGATCGGATACTTGGCGCGCAACCGGAAACTCAGCTTCACGGTATCGCCCGCGCCAATCGCATCGAAGTACAGGATGGCCTGCGTGGCCGTCAGGTTGAACTTTTCGAGCCGCCCGCTCTTGCGGCCCGCGCTCTGTTCCTGGTAAGTCTGCAGGTCCTCGGTCAGCAGGTCGAAGCCGGGCGGAATCCCCAGGTCCACCATCACCATGTTGGCGGACTTGGGCAGATTGTTTTTCACCGTCGCGGTGGCTGTGGCGATGTCGTCCTGCGCCAGGCGCGTGCGGTCGTAAGCCACGTCGATCGAAAGCGCATCGGCCGCGGGCTTCTCGGCCCACGGCAGGAAGTAGCGCCCCACCACCTGGTAGGCCAGCCCGCCCTTGCCGTCGAACCGTATGGCCACGTCGTTGGCGGCCTTGCCATTCACGGTGGCGTCCACGCCTTTGAATACGAACTGGTGCAGCAGGTCGTTGTTTTCCGGGGTCAGCACGAGCTTCTCGACGGGCTTGCCGTTGAGCGTGATCTCCACCGTTCCGCGCACATCGGCGGCTCCCTTGCCGGTGGCCAACAACAGCGCGCGCAGGGCCATGATGGTCGCCTGGGTGGTGCCCCAGGTGCCCGCGGCGGTCTTCTTGGAGGCCAGGTAAGCCAGCGCCTTGGCCGCCGTGGGAGAGGCTTGCCCCCATTTCAACAGGGCCTGCACGGCCAGTCCGGTGGTCTCCACGGCAGCACTTTGGCCGGCTCCATACATGCCGGTCTCCTCCGCGGTCCACCAGGCCTGCTCGTCTTTCTCTGTGCGGGCGTCCAGCAGGTTCTGCATGGCGCGGCCGGTGAACTCGCGGTCCTTCCCGTAATCGGCGGCGAAGTTGGCGAGGACCGCCAGGGTGTAGGCGTCGGTGGGCCCAGAGGGCGCCCCGCTCATGTGCTGGCCCACAAACTGGCGGGCCTTCTCCACGGCCGGCCCCTGGTAGCCCGTGTTTTCCAGCGACCAGGCGATGTAAGCGGTAATCCGCAGCACGTCGCTGTTGTAGCGGTTGGTGGCGCCCTCGTTGATGAAATTGGTGTCGGGCTTCCAACTCCCATCCCCCTGCTGCTCGGAGGCCAGCCACTGCTGGGTGCGCTGGATCAGCTTCGGGTCCACGTCCGAAACTTTGGCCATGTCGCCGAACTCCATCAGCCCATAAGCCGTCAGGATCTTGTTGGCGGGCGCCTGGCCGAACCACGAGAAGCCGCCGCCGGGCACTTCAAAAGTCAGCAGACGCTGGTAGCCGTTGGCGATGAAGCCCTCGGCCTTGGCATGCACTTCGGGCGTGAGCTTGCCGGTGCGTTTCATGTAATCGAGCGCCAGCACGTTGGGATAGGTGGCCGAGGAAGTCTGCTCGAAGCAGCCGCCGGGCATGCGCAGAATCGCATCCATGCCCTCGATCACCTGGCTGAGCGGGCCGGGATAGAGCCGCACCAGGACCGCGCTGGCGTCCGGGATGGAGGCCGGAGGGAAGGTCAGGGTCTGGTGGACAGCCGATTCCAGACGGCCGTTGAAAACCTGGGTCTGCTCGCGCCCGTTGGGGATGACTTCGATTTCGCGGACCACGATATCGGCGCGGGGCCCAGAGGGCGCCCCGCCGGGCCCAGAGGGCACCCCAGCAGGCGCCCCAGCGGTCCCAGCCATGCGCGCCGCCAGGGTCAGCTTGAACGTGCCGATGCGGTTGGCTTCGATGGTGTATCCGGACGATCCGACGCGGCCGGCCTCCACCGTGAGGTTTTTCTCCGGCGTGTCCTGCACCAGCGAAAACCAATCGTCCTTCTGCAGCTTCAGGCTGACGTCTCCGCGGCCGCCCGAATAGTTGTAGACGGCCACCGGAATGGAGACGCGGTCGCCCTGGGTAAGGGTGACGGGCAAATCGAGATCGGTGAAGAAATCCTGAAAGACCTTCACGCTGGAGGTCCCGCTGCCCAACGCGCCATGCATGGTAGAGGCCATCATGGCCATGCGCCAGGTGGTGATGGAATCGGCCAGCGGAATGGCGATGGTGGCGCGGCCGTCGCCGCCGGTGATGATTTCCGGATTGATGTAGAGGGCCTCGGGGAAGTAGGAGCGCACGCGCGGCGCGGGCGCAAGGCCGGTGATGGAGCCAGTAGTAACCGCGAGGGCGCCGTTGAAATCCGCCGCGAAGGGAACTTTCTTGGCATCCTCCGCGAGAGCGCCGTCAATCACGAGGTTCCGCCCCATTTGCGCCATTTGGCGCGGTGCGGCCAGTGCGCCCATTGGGGCCGGAACAATCCCGCCTATCACGCCGCCGGCCATGCCCGCGGGCACCGCACCGCCAACCCTAAACGCCCCTCCGCCGAATCCGCCGCCCATGCCCTGACCCACGCCTCCCGCGCTGACGAACACCGTCTCTGTCATCGCACCGACGTTCAGAGTCACCGTCAGCACCGCGCGATCGCGTTCGGCGATAGTAAAGCGTCGCGAGGTCGTCTTGAACCCCGCCAAAGAGATCTGCACGTCGTATTCGCCCGCCGGCAGGCCAGCGAATTGGAATTGCCCCGCGGCGCCGGACTGCATCGAGCGGGTCTTTGCGCTCGAGATCTCGCGAGCCACAATGTTCGCGTTGGGGACGCCCGCGCCGGAGTTGTCCAGCACCCCTCCGGCGATCTGCGCCAAGCCGTTGAACGGCCCCTGGTCATGTTCCACCCGCAAATCGATGCTGTTGCCCGAAGGGTTGACCGACCGCACCACCGGCCTGGTGCTCACCCGCAGGTAGCCGGTCAAATCGTCCCCCGTATTGAATTGTTTGTCCGGGCCGGCGCTGCGCACCATGTACATGCCGCCCATGCGCTCGATGTGCAGTCCGTTGTCCCAGGCGTCGCGCAGTTCCGGCGCGCCGGCGCTCGCCAGCCGGCCGGCCAGTTCGGTGAGGTCCTGCTCGCGATGCTGCTCATTCGCGTGGTTGAAGCTCTCAGCGATCCGCTGAACCTGCGCTTGGAACTGCGTCCGGTAGCGGTTGGCGTACTCGTTGTAATGAGTCTGCGGCACAGTCCGCCCGAATTCCCGGTCGAACTGGTTGGTGTTCACCATCTCGGTGGCGGCGAACAGAGCCCGCGCAGCCTGATTCGGCCGGGGCACTCCCCCCACCGGATGTACCGGCCTCACCGGCCCCACCACCTCCGGCATCGAGAGGGAGTGGATCTCATAGCGCGGCTTCATGGCCTCCTGCTCCAGGTAAAAGAAGACCTTGGCGAAGCCGGGCTGCTTCTCGGCCAGGGCGAAGACGGCCTCGTCCACAACTTGCAGCCCTAGCGCCGCCTGCACTCCTTCGCCCCGTTCGTTGGTCACGCGGAACTGGATGCGGGCATCGTCGCCGGGCTTGTACACGGCCCGGTCGGCGGTGGCTTCGATCTTCAGCTCGCCGGCCGGCTGGACGAACACCAGCCGGTGGTCGGATACCGGGCGCGCGTCGCGGCCGAACAGGTAGGCGTTGAAGTCCACCGTGCCCGCCAACTCGGGCGTGGCGGTGAGGTCCAGCTCGGCCTGCCCGTTTTTCATGTCCAGATCGCGCGTCAGCACGGTCTGCCCGTCCTTCACCGCATCCACATACACGGCGCCCTGCGGCCGCGTGGAAAACACGCGAAGCTGGATGCGGTCCCCGGCGTTATATACGGCGTGTTCGGTGCGCAGCAGAATCTGCTCGGCGCCCTGGCGAAGCTGCAACGGCACGGAGCTGGAGGTGCGATTGCCCTCCTGGTCCCTGGCCTCGACCTCCAGCGTGCGGGGAGCGGATGCCGCCGCCAGCGGAATCAGCGCCACACCGCTCTCATCCGTGTTGACGTTTTGCTCCGGATTTCCCGCGGCGCGCACGCGCAACTCCGCCTTGGCCGGCTTGCCGTCGGCGTAGGACGTCAGCACGAAGACCTGGTTCTCGATCCCCGGAATCAGCGTGCCGCCTTCCGGCACGGCCGTGATCAGCAGCGGCGATTCGCTCACCGTGATGGGTTCTCCGCGCGACTCCGAGTGGCTGGTAGCATCCTTCACCATGGCCTCCACCAGCACGCGCGCCGCGCCCTGGCTGAGCGGCCGGCCGGCGAAGTAGTTCGGCAACTTCAGGTCGAAACGATACGCCCCTTCGCCATCGGTCTTCCCCTCGGCCGACGCCACCTCGACCACCGCGACATCCATCCCCGACGCCTTCACCGTGACTTCGGCGTTGTCCACCGCCTTACCGAAGAAATAGTTGGCTCGCACCGTGCCGGTCACGTGGTCGCCCGGCCGGTAGCCGTGCCTGGTCTTTTCGTCTTTCCCGGCGAAATCCACGGCCACTTTGAATTTGGGCAGGACGTATCGTTCCACACTGAGGGCGATCTCGGCGGTGTTGCGCGAGGCGGCGGCCCCGTCCATCCGTCCCCCGGCCGGCGTGCCCCCGGCCGGCGTGCCTCCTACCGGCGTGCCCCCTCTCTGCGCGCCCCCTCCCGGCGTGCCCCCGTCCATTAAGGCCCGCAAATGGTACGTGCCCAGGTTGACCTCGCTGGCCAGGGCGAATTCCGCCGACGCGATTCCGTACGCATCGGTCTGCACGGACTTTTTGAAAACCTTATTGCCGCGCGAATCTTCCACCTCGAAGGTCAGGTTGCGCGCGCCGGCCGCCTGATGATTGGCGCGGTCCAAAGCCAGCGCGCGCACGTGGATGGTCTGGCCCGGCTGATAAATCGGCTTCTCGGTAGTTAGTAAGATCGAAACTTTGTCTTCCAGGCGCACCGGTTGAGTAAACTCAGTCGAACCAATGGGAGTATCCACCACATACCGCAGCGAGTAACCGCCCACCAGGCCCGCCGGGAACCGGAGCTGCGCTTCGGTAGTGCCCCGCTGGTTGAGCGGACCGGTGAAGAGCGCCTGATTGTGCACGCCGGAGTTCGGCGCGCCGGACTTCACCAGCTCGATCCGCACCGAGCTTGCGCCCGCAATCGGTTCATTCTTCGAATCGGTGGCGACCACCCGCACCGCCGCCGCCGCGCCGCTCAGATACAATTGCTGGGCCATCACGTGGACCACCGGCATGCGCAGAATCTGCGAGATGGAATCCGTCCCCTCCAGGACCGCGTGAGTATCGCCCGAATAGAGGAAGCGGTAGCGCAGGCGATGCCACACCAGCTCTTCGGTGGTGAGTGGCTTGTCGAGTTTGAGATCCTGCCGCCACGATCCCTTGCCTTCCGCGAGGGTGACCCGGTGCTCCGACCGCCCCAACACCGCGTCCTCCGGATTCACGACTTCGATGGTGAGAATTCCCGCGCCGGCGCGAGGAGCCGTATAGGGAATCTCCACGTGTAGCGCGCCCTGCGAGTAAGTGGCCGTAGGCGCGTCGCTATCTGCCGCGCGCGTGCGGTAGAAAGTTCCAATAATTGCCGCCGAGGCAAGAGCCAGCAGCGCAACCGTGACATATCGAGCTTCCATTGTGCCTCCGTAACTCCTGAGTCAGACGCTCGCAAATTAGACTCCGGCAATGGACCAATAGTTACCGGCGCATTCCGTTGCCGCGGCGACTCACTGTGAAATGCCGCCACGCCGCCAATCCTTTCAAGAAAGAACCGCTCCCTATGGTCGCGGCTCGGAAAGGCTTTGCAACGCCTCGCGAGACGTGCTTCGACGCCTCGCGACGCGCCTCAGAGCCGCGACCGTAGGGAGCGGTGCTTTCGCGTACCGCGTGTGCCTCCCGCCAAGCCGTACAATATCCTCATGCGGAACTTTGCCGGAATGGCCCTGTCCAGCGTCCTTCTCCTTGGGTCGGCGATCGCCGCCGACGTCTGGTTGAAGGACGATTCACTCGTCTCCTCCGTGGAAAAGAAAGTCCACGAGCTGCAGCCCACGCGCGAAGAGCGCCGCTTCGACCAGATCGGCTGGGCGCCCAGCATCCTGGCCGCCGAAGCCCGCGCCAGGGAAACCCGCCGCCCGGTGTTCCTCTTCACCTACGATGGGAAGATCGAAACCGGCCGCTGTTGAGGAGGGGCATTTGCCTTGAGGGCGGGTCCGCTCTCGTCAAGTGATGTAATCGTAACCCTGAACCGTTATTTCGTGCCGGTGGTCAGTTCCAACTATGAGACCGTCGGCGAGGGTTCGGCGCCCGCTCCCGAAAAGCAGGAGAGGCAACGAATTTACCTCGACTTTGCCGCCCGGAAGCTGGGGATCGGCGACGTACACATCTACATCCTTCGTCCGGATCTGTCGAGCATGCGCGGGATGGACATTGGCACCGCCACCCAAGAGGGCAAACTGGCCGCCTTTCTGGAAGACGTACGGCAGGAACTTCTGACCCCTGTGGGCCCGCCGGCCTTTCCGCCGCAAGTTTGGTCCAGCGCGCCGCCGGCTCCCGCCGATTCGATGATCTTCCACATTGCGGCACGCGGCGAGGGTCACGGTTCCTGGCGCGAGTTTCCCTCGGAAAACTGGATTGTGTTGTCCCGCGGCGAGTGGAGCGCGCTGCTGCCTCCCGAGCCGGTGGTTGCCCGGCACAGCTCGTGGCAGATTCCGCGGGCGGTCTCCGACAAGCTGCTCACCTGGTTTTACCCGCAGACCGAGGAGGTCAGCCAGAAAACCCGCAGCCGCATCGACGAAGGGGACCTCCGCATGACCGTGACGGCTCTCGAGAACGGCGTCGCCCGCGCCCGCATCGAAGGCTCGCTCAAATTGCTGCACTCCTTCTATCCGGGCAAACCGCACGACGATTTCGTGAACGCACAGCTTGTGGGCTTCATGGACTTCGTGCCCGGCGAGGGCCGCATCCAGCGCCTCCGCCTGATCGCGGCGAAAGCCACCTACAATACCGAGCCGTTCGGCGCGGCGCTGCGCTCGGTCTCGCGGGAGACCCTGGAAGCGCAGCAGTAGAGCGCGCGCCAACCGCTCTCAACGTTTCCGGTCCGGCCGGCGTATCAGCTTATGACAGGCGCCCATCGGAAACGGAACCAGAGGGCGTGGTGAGAAAGAATGAATTGGCCACAGATAAACACAGATGAACACAGATAGATCTTTTGTTTTCATCTGTGTTCATCTGTGTTTATCTGTGGCCAATTAATCTTTTTGCGTTTTGAAGGGAACGGTTGGAACTGACCGTGGCACAAGCGTTCGCTATTATGGACCGGCCCGCGGCACACGAAATCCCCGAAGCGGATCTTCTGCAGTTGGCCCAAAACGGCAGCCGGGACGCTCTGGAGCGGCTCATTATGCGCCATGAACGCAGAGTTTTCGCGCTGGCGCTGCGCATGACCGGCAGCGTGGAGGACGCCCAGGACGCCGCGCAGGAAACCTTCGTCCGCTTGCACCTGCGCATCCGCGAAATCGACGCCCAACGCGGCGCCGGCCCGTGGCTCTGCGCGGTGGCCGTGAACGTGTGCCGCGACATCGGGCGCCGCAGCCGGCGCTCCCGGCTGATCCCTATGCCGCCCGCCGCCGCCAACGTGCCGGACGCGCTCCCCGATCCCGAACGGCGTTTCTCGGTGCGTGAGAGCGAGGAATGTTTGCGCGCCGCTCTGGCGACCCTCCCGGAAAAGGAGCGCGCCGCCCTCCTGCTGCGCGAGATGGAGGGGCTGACCACCGCCGATGTGGCGCGCACGCTGGGTTCGTCCGAGGTCACCGTGCGCAGCCAGATTTCGAATGCGCGCATGAAGTTGCGCCGGTTCTTTCGCCGGCATGAGGAGAATATCCCATGAACTGCGCTGCCTGGGAAGAGCGAATACTGCAAGAGCTTGAAGGTGCCGCGGACGCCGAAGCCGCCGCGCACCTGCGGAACTGCCCCGCCTGCGCCGCCTTCGCTCGCGAATTGGCGGAGGACACCCGCGTTTTGCAAATGGCGCCGCCGGAAGCCGCGGCAGTCGATTACGCCGCCATACGAGCCGTGGCAAGGCGGGAGGCCCTCCGGAGAAGGCGTCGGCGCAGACTGCTGGCCGCCCTGGCCGTGGCGGCGGCCGTTCTGCTGGCGTCGCGGCTGCCCCTCCATCGCGAGCTGCCGCGGACGGTCCACATCGTCTCCGCGCCGCCGCCCGCCGCGCCTGTCGCCAATGTGGCGCCAGTTGCGCCGGTCCCCGCCGTTCACGCCGCGGTGCCCCGCCGCCGGAAGCCGCAGTCCGACCTCGACCGCCAGTTTGCCGAATATCTCCGCTCCCTGGACGAGTCCCGGCATCCCGCGACCCCGCCGGCTACCGATTCGCCCGTGGTCATGCGGATCGCCACCAACAATCCCAATGTCACGATTATTTTGCTGCAGGAATCGAAAGGAAAACGCCAATGAATAAATGCGCTCTAGTCCTGTTGATCGCGGGCCTGGCTGGGGCCCAAACCAAGCCTCCCGAACGTGCCGGGCCATCTAGGATCATTTACGAGTTCAAGAACGTGGACGTCGAACGCGCCACGGAGATCGTGAACTTTGTGGGGCAGTTGGATCACAGGGTGATCATCCAGTTTAACGGTCCTTTCAAGACCGCCATCATCCAGCCCAACGGCGTCGATAACGTTCCACAGGACGTTCTGGAAAAAGCCGAAAGACTGCTGGTGCGCTACGACGTGGCGCCCCCTCCGCCGCCTAAGATCGAATTTGTGGCCTACCTCGTGCGCGCCTCGACACGTAATGGGGAATCCGCGCCGCACGGACAGCCCATCCCGGCAGCTCTGCAGGACGCCATCGCGGAGATGAAAAGCACTTTCGCTTACGTCGAATACACCCTGCTGGACACCGTCGCGACCGAGGTGCGTCACCACCTCTCGATTGAGAACCTCGTCGCGGGGGCTCAGGCGGGGCCGAGCGGGGCGCCCGCCCCATTCTTCTATCAGATCGCCTACGGCGATACGGTGCTGTCCGCCGACGGTAAGACTGTAATCGTCAATCCCTTTAAGTTCTCGCTGCGCGTTCCAGACTGGCCGGAATCCATCGGCATCACGACGGATGTGACTATCCACGAGGGGCAGAAGCTCGTGCTCGGTAAAGTGCGCACGAGCATCACCGATCCGGTCGACGTCTTCCTGGTTCTGACCGTGAAGTTGCACTGACCCCGTCTGTGGGGCAGGATTACCCGGATTGCCCGTTTGCCTGCCCCACGCCACCTCCTGGCACCCCGCCCGCGTTAGAATGGCCCTAGCGGCCCTGCCGCTTTTAGAGTCCACGTTTTCCAGATTCTTCCGTCATTTTGGGTAGGAAGCTGTGGAGACGGTCATTGCGTGCCAGATGAGCGATGTGATCGAACCGGGACTGGATCTCCTGGAGCGGCAAAACCGCTTTGTTTCCGATAACTTACGGCGAATTTTCAACCAGATATACGGGATCGTCAGAAATGTGGCGGACGCCCAGGACCTGACCCAGGAGGCCTTCATCAAGGCCCTCCAGCACCAGGACCAACTCAAAGATGGACAAAAGGCCGCTCATTGGCTGTCGAGAATCGCTACAAATACGGCCATAGACTTCCTGCGGCGCAGCGGACGCGCCACGTTTTGTGAAATCGAGGAGGCTCCGGAAAGCCCTTCGGAAAGTCCGGAGCAGGCCCTCTTGCGGTCGGAGCACAGGGATTACCTGGAAGATGGATTGCGGCTTCTGAGTGCGCGCGAGCGAGCCGCGCTGATGCTGCGGGACGTGGAGGGTCTCCCGGCGGAAGAAGTGGCCCAACGGCTGAACTGCTCCCAGGCCACCGTGCGTTCGCATATCGCTAACGCGCGCACCAAGTTGCGTAAGTATATGGAAAGAAGGAAGCGGTAAGAAAATGAAGCACCCAAATGAAGCGGCCCTGGCATTGCAAGCGGGTGGTGACCTTGGATTCCTGGCCAAGTGGAGGATGGAACGGCACCTGGCTCGCTGCGAACGCTGCCGCGATGAAGTGGCTGCTTTCAGCGATTTTCGGGAAATGCTGCCGGGACTCGCGGAACCGCCCGATCTCCCCTGGAATCAACTGGCCGCCGAGATGCGCGCCAATATCCGCCTGGGGCTGGCTGCCGGCGAATGCGTGCGGCCCGGCGAAAGGCCGTTGCGCGAACATCCCCTGTTCACAGGGGTCCGCGCGGCTGCGGCCATGGCCAGCATGGCGGCTTTACTGGTTACCGGTCTGATGCTGGAGCGGCCCGCGCCGAACCTCCTCAGCGAAGGCCGCGTGGTACAGAACACCGTCAACGGAATCCAGGTGCGCGAAGGATCGGGGGCCTTCCGCCTGATGAATCGCGGCGCGCAGAATGTGACTTATTCGGTGGGCGCGCAAGGCTCCATGAGCGCGCGCTATGTGGATTCGGAAGCCGATGGCGTGACCATCAACAGGGTCTATGCGGAGTGATATGAAAAACCCGATCGCAGCATTGTTTCCGGCGCTGTTCCTGGCGACTGCGGCAGGGTTGCTCGCGCAGGAAGCCCCCCTGCCGAATGGTTCCATCAACGTCAACCTGCCGCCCAATTCGCCGGTATCGCTGATTAAGGTGTCCAGCGACCAGTCGCGCGCCACCGCCAAGGGCGCGGCCATGGTGCTCGATCTCGACATGGTGCTGACGCTGCTCAACGCCAGCCCGAGCCGTATCCGCGGCATCACCTTGCGGGTGATCTCCCAGGAAGCTTTCCTGGGCGGCAAGGGGTCGGTCACTAAGGTCAGCCTCAACGTCGGCCAAGGGGAGGTTTTCCCCGTGGATATCCATATGCAGTTGGTGCGCCCCACCCAGGTGGCTTCCGGGCCGCTGGTGCAGGTGGATCTGGACGGCGTGCTATTTCAGGATCTCTCGTTCTACGGCATGGACAAGCTCAACTCGCGGCGCTACCTGACGGCCTGTGAGATGGAAGCCCAGCGCGACCGCGAGCACTTCAAACAGGTGCTTTTGAAATCCGGCAAGGAAGGGTTGAAGAAGGAGATGCTGGAGAGCCTAGCGCGGCAGAGCGAATTGCCGGCGCTGGACGTGCGGGTGGGCCGCGGCAACGGCCCCTCGGTGGCCGGCGCGGCCCTGCCTTCCGAACACGAAGCCCAGTTTGCGTTTTTGCAGTTTCCCGATTCCCCCGTGGAGCCGGTGGATGGCTCGGTGCGGATCTCCGGCAACGAAGCCCGCGCGCCGCAGATCGACGTGCGCAACAAGTCGTCGAAGCCGGTGAAGTACGTCGAATTCGGCTGGGTGGTGAGCGACGCGGCGGGCCGCCAATACATGGCTGGGTCGTTGCCTTCGTCGGAATCCACCCTCTATCTTCCTGCCGGCAGCAAGGCTAGCGTGCGCCAGGATAGCGCGCTGCGGTTTTCCGCCAACGGCCAGCCGGTGAACATCCGGAATATGACCGGCTTCATCGACCAGGTGGAGTTCGCCGACGGCAAAGTCTGGGTGCCCAGCCGCCAGAGCCTGGACAATCCGCTGCTGCAAAAGGTGCTGGCGCCATCCGCCGAAGAGCAGCGCCTGAGCCAGAAGATCTACCTCCGCAAAGGCATTGACGCGTTGGTGGAAGAACTGAAGAAGTTCTAAGAGAACCCTCCGATTCGCGAGTCGAGTCGGCGAGTCCGATGTTTTATCCCGGCCTTATTCTAAACTGGTACGGTGGTAGTCCTTGCGTCCCAATCGCCGCGCCGGGCAGAGATTCTGCGTCAGGCCGGCATTCCCTTCGTAGTCCGCAGCGCAGAGGTGGATGAGACGCCGATCGATGGGGAGCCGCCGGAAGACCACGTGCGCCGGCTGGCGGAGTGGAAGGCCCTCGCGGTGGAGGCGTCGTCAGACGAGACCGTGCTGGGCGCCGATACCACTGTGGTGGTCGATGGCCAGATGCTGGGCAAGCCGGCGGACACCGCCGATGCCCGCCGCATGATTGCCAGGCTGGCGGGCCGGCGGCACGAGGTGCTCACGGGCATCTGCCTGAAGCGCGGCTGCCGCCGAGTGCGCGACTGGGAGGCGACGCAAGTCTGGTTCGCAGCGATGAGCGAAGCCGAAATCGACGCATATGCTGCCAGCGGCGAACCCATGGACAAAGCCGGCGGCTACGCGATTCAAGGCTTGGCGTCGAAGTTTGTGGAGCATATCGACGGCTGTTACTTCAATGTAATGGGGCTGCCCGTGGCGCTGGTCTACCGGTATCTGACCGGTAGTCATTGGGATCCGGAAGATGGCGAGTAGGGCCGGCCGCTCTAGGTCTCCGACCGCCTGATTCTGTACCTTTGCCGAAGACCACTCCCGGACGGTCGTGGCTCTGAGCAGAGCCGCGAGCGTTAGCGAGCGGTTTCGGAATAGCACCGAATCACGCGGTCTGAGACCTAG